>JBJMGK010000248.1:0-16666 GCA_045807925.1 Bryobacteraceae bacterium
ACCAAAGACTGTAATCCGGGCCGGCTTCGGCATGTTCTATCAGCGCTTCGATATATCAGATCTACTAAGTGCAAGACGGTACAACGGCATCGTTCAGCAGCAATACGTAATCACCAATCCGAATTTCTTTCCTTTAATTCCCTCCATTTCCGCTTTGGCGAACTCGCGCTCGCCACAACCGGTCGAGCAACTGAGCGCCGACCTTCGCGCACCGTACGTAATGGAATCCGCCGTAGCTGTCGAGCGACAGTTCCCAGGCCATACGACGGTTGCGCTCACGTACGTGAACGCGCATGGCTTGCATCAGTATTTTACGAATGACGTGAACGCACCTCTGCCTGGATCCTATAATCCTCAAGTTCCTGCAAGCGGAGTTTACCCGCTCGGCAATGCCAACCCGGTTTTCCTGGTTCAGTCGTCTGGGCTTTATAACCAGAGCGAATTGGTCGCAAACGTCAACTCGAAGCTGAACGACTCCGTATCGTTGTTCGGGTCATATGTTTACAATCGCGCGCGGAGCAGCACGGACTACTCGCCACCTCCTCAAAATACAGATTTCAATCCCGCGATCAGCAACGGAACGCTCGGGGTCGGCACGTTTCCGGCGAATCCTTACAGCATGGTCGGTGAATATGGGCCGGCGTCAACCGATTTACGCCACCAGGTCACGATTGGCGGATCTATCGCGAGCAAGTGGGGGCTGCGGTTCAGCCCGCTCTTTATCGCCGATTCGGGAGCGCCGTTCAACATTACAGTTGGACATGACCTTTACGGCAATACGCTGTTCAATGGACGTCCGGCCATTGCGACAGATCCGAACCGGCCTGGACTCGTCGCAACGAGCTACGGTCTGCTCGATCCAAATCCGGTAACTGGAGAGCTGCTGCTGTCTCGAAACTATGGCCGCAGCCCCGGGATCGTCATGCTGAATCTTCGTATTTCGAAGGTTTTTGCGTTCGGCCCGGCCGGTGAAGGTTCGGTTTCGACAGGCGGTGGTCGAGGAGGACAGCAGGGTGGGCCATTCAGTGTCGGCGGTTCCGGGGGTGGTTCGACTAGAACGGGCCATCGCTACAACTTGACGATCTCGTTATCCACACGCAATATTCTCAACCACAACAACCCGGGACCAATCGTCGGTAACATTGCCTCGCCCCTGTTTGGTTTGGCTAATCAGCCGTATGGAGTTGGCACTCTTGGTGGAACGGGATTCTCCGAGTCCGCCAACAATCGCAGATTGGAGCTACAGGCTCGATTCAGCTTTTGATTGCAGGCACAACTGCACGTTTACGCCCTGTCGCTAGCATGGGACACGCGATTTCTGCAATGCCGGTAAATCCACTGTGGTCGGGCAGTGTAGAGAAAGGGCCGGAACTGGGGCTTGGTGGATTACCAAACAGTACGCCGTCACCGGCGATCTATCGTGCTTGGGGCGCTTAGTTGCGGATTGTCCGAGATCCGCCCTGAGTAAGCGCTATTTGGGAGCGATCTCTCGCTCCACGTCGCGTCGTGCTTCGGCGTTGCAAAAAGGGTCCGGTGTTACACTCGACGACTCCTTGTAGATTGGACACATGGCGCTCAAACGGATGGACAACGTAGGAATCGTCGTCGATGATCTCGGAGGGACGATTGATTTCTTTCGCGAGCTCGGCCTCGAGCTTGAAGGGCGGCCTTGACCGAAGGAGAATGGGCCGGACGTGTCACTGGACTGGGCGATCAGCGCGTCGAGATTGCCATGATGCGCACGCCGGATGGCCACGGCCGGCTCGAGCTCTCCCGCTTTTTCACGCCTCAGCCGAAACCGTTAGTTCGACTGAACCCATACTGCGCCCCTTGCTGTTGTCTTCCATATTTATCCACCTTGTGAGATGAAACCCGGGACGCCTGTTTTTACCACTTCATTCAGCCTCTGCCTAGTCTGGATGCGATTGATTTGGTCAAATGCGTCTTCCGGTAGGGCGGAAATGTCAAAATTCTCTCTCGCGCGAGCCGCAGTTCTGGGTGTGGTAAGCAAAGCCGTGCCGCGCTGCACTGCCCATCCCAGCAACACCTGGGCCGGCGTCTTTCCAACTTGTGCGGCGATTGCCAAAATGACTGGATCTTCGAGCGGCCCCGGCCTTATACCGTGACCCAATGGCGCGAACGCCAAAAACACAACGCCCTTTTCCTTGCAGAATTCCAGAAGCTCCGTTTCGGGCAGATACGGATGTGACTCGACTTGCACCACTGCTGGCTTGATTCGCGCAGCTTCGTAGACGGGCAACAGTTCGTTTAAGCTGATGTCAGACAGTCCGATAGCCCGGCATCTGCCGTGATCCACCAAACTTTCCATCGCTCTCCACGTATCGAGCAAAGTCACTCCGTTGTCGTAGAGGACATTGCCGTTTTGATCCCGCGGGTCCTGCTCGTCCCCGGGTTGAAATGCAAACGGAGTATGAACCAGGTACAGATCTAGATACTGGAGCCCGAGTCTGTCCAGACTCGCCGCGAAAGCCGGCTCTACGCGCTCGGGCCGATGATTGGAGTTCCACAGCTTCGTGGTAACGAAAATGTCTTCGCGCGCGATTCTCCCAGCGGCAAGTTCTGCTTGCAACGCCTCGCCTACCTCGCGCTCGTTCCGGTATCGCTCCGCACAGTCGAAGTGTCGAAATCCCGCCTCCAGCGCGCCACTGGTAGCGCTTATCGTGATGGCTGCATCGGGGATCAGGGTGCCAAACCCGAGTACGGGCATATGGCCGGCTCCGTGGTTGAGCGGCATTCTCGTACTCCGAAACTCAGAAGATTCGATCATGATGACACCTCGGCAATATCTCGCGTCCAGCATCACCGCGCGACAGGTAATCTTGTTGACGATAGGCGAAGCGACGGGCGTCTTCAATATTAGTACTGATTGCGAAACATGTCTTGTACGGGCTTCCTCTTTGACGCAAGAGCAATACAAATCGGCCCTCACTCGGAAACTCTGTCGACGGGAATGCGAAGTTCGCATGATCACGTAGGACTGAACCAAGCGCCCGACTCGACGGTTCCCCGGGCAGGCCAGCAGACTATCGTTCTGTATCTAACCAACACGTTGCGCGATCGATCGTGCGGACGATCCGTACGCCTGCGCCGTCAGGGCGGATCTATCCGGCGCGCTCGTCCATTTTGAGTAGCCGGGCCTTCGGACACCATGCGTTGGTGCATAATTAGTCGGATGCCATCAAGTGAAGGCGCGATCACACACGTCAGTGACACGGCACTTATGGTCGCCGCCTGTCGCGCACATGAAGCCGAGTTGGAGGACGCATTCGTGCGCGATCCGTTTGCAGCACGGCTGTCTGGTGAGCGTGGATTTGCGATCCTTCGTGAGTTGCCGTATGCCAACGTGATGCGGATCGGGCTCGCCATTCGCACGCGCTTCGTGGATGAATTGCTGCTGGAAGCCCTTGAGAGTCAGTCGATTACTGCCGTGGTTAGCGTCGGCTGCGGTCTTGACACGCGACCGTGGAGGCTCGATCTCGACAAGAACTTACGCTGGATCGAGGTCGATTTCGCAGATATTTTGGACTACAAGGACGGGCTGATGCAAGGAGAGGCACCACGGTGCCGCCGTGAGCGCCTCAGCGTCGACGTCAACGATAAGCTACAACGTCAGCTCGTGTACCAGAGCACTGGTTCCGAATCCGCGTTGATGATCACCGAAGGCTTACTCATGTACCTGCCCGCGGCAACGGTAGAGGCTCTTGCTGCTGAAGCATTCAACCGGAGCGTTATCCGGCATTGGATCAGCGATATCACAACCAGCAAATTTAGTCGGGTGCTTGGGGGAGGAGCCGACACGACCGCATCCATTCGGCATGTGCAAGCCCCTGACCACTTGGAAGGCGAACAGATCCTTGAGACGATCCTATGTCACGGCTGGACGATTTCCTCGAGGCGAAGCTATATCACCGACGTCGGATTCGCGCAAGAACGCGTGCGGCGCATGACCGGCGGCACGACACCGCCTCGATTGCCGTTTCCGCCCGGCGACCCAACAGGTGTGCTTCGCTTCGCACGTGTGTAAGCGCGCAAGCGTCAAGATGAATCCGGCGTGCAGCCCAGTCGAGCTGCGGGTTCAAGTCTCGCATTATCGGCGACTCGGACACAACTCGTCTCGCCATAGATAGGTCCGCCCTGGCGTGTGCGGGCCACTGGCGGTAATACCTCACCACAGCCATTGCAGCGATGAAGAAACCGGCCTGCGGAACCCTCAGCGTGACACGCCGGACCGCGCAGCTCAATGCGAATTGTTCGCGAATGACAGAATAGCCGTTGTGGCGGTCCACATCGGGACTTCCGGCTGGAGTTACGCGCACTGGACGAATGTCCTCTACCCCGAAGGCCTGCCGGCCGAGCGCCGCCTTGATCACTACGCCCGGCAATTTCAGACCGTGGAGTTGAACGCGAGCTACTACCGCTGGCCCTCCGATTCCGCGTTCGCGAGTTGGCAGTGGCGGCTGCCGGACGGGTTCGTGGTCACCGTGAAGGCTCCAGGGGCGTTGACTCACGCCAAGCGCCTTTACGGACCCGAAAGCTGGCTCGCGCGGATGGGTCAGGGGCTTGACCGTCTTGGTCCTAAGCGCGGAGTGCTACTGATACAGCTCCCGCCCTCGGCGACCTTCGATCACCTAAGGCTCGCCTATTTTCTTGAGCGCGTGCCCAGTGGGCTCCGCGTCTGCATGGAGTTCCGCAACCCGACCTGGCTACAAGACAGCACGTTCACGTTGCTCGAGGAGCACGGGGCGGCGTACTGCGTGATGAGCGGCGCTGGCTCCCTTGTGTTCTGCGGGCGACAGGGCCGTTCGTCTACGTCCGGCTTCACGGGCCGGACCACCATCATCTGTACGCGGGCTCGTACAGCGATGACGATCTGCGCTGGTGGGCGGACCGCGTCCGGGAGTGGCAGGGCATTGGCAGGGACGTGTTCGTGTACTTTAACAACGACGGCGCCGGGAATGCGGTGCGGAATGCACTGACATTGAAAGGGATGGTTGAGGCTTGATTACGGCGCGGAATCTCCGTCCTGCATCAGTGCCAGTGCCTTCACAAGATTGGAGTGGCGTCCGTCGTGTTGTTGCGGGAACGGAGTTGGATTTTGCCTTCAGTCGTAATGGCAGGGCACGGAGGTTGATCTATACATGGCCGTCACCGGCGATCTAAGCGGCGGTTGCGTTCAGTTTCCGATTTGCCCGTTCCATTGAACGGGATCAAAAGCGCTTAAGAAGGGGTAACATATTTGCAATCAGCGGCGTGTTTCCCCTGGAGTGAAGGTGAAAATACATCCATCATGCACCTAAAAGCATCACGCGCAGGCAGAAAGGCGACACCGCATGGCCGCACAACCGACACCGACGCAAGATCCCGTGACCGTGAGTAGCAAGCTACCGAGTGAAATCCAGACCCTCATCGAGGACCATATCAACGGTTTCAACACCCAGAGTACCGAGCTTTTCCTCCGTGTTTTTGGAGACACCGCGATCATCATTGATGGCATCGCACCCTATAGATGGTTGAACCCAAATGCTGCGGTCAACTGGCTTGCTGATGTAGAGAAGTGGCGTGAGAACCTTGGGGTTTCGCACGAGCATTTGTCGTACGAGATGGGGTTCTGGAACGTGGAGGGATCTTATGCGTACGCTGTCGTAGCGGGGACTCTTGCGGTCACGATTAAGGGCCAAGACGTCGTTCGGACTGGCACCCTCGCATATACATTTTCAAAGCATGGCCAGCAGTGGAAGATAGATGCGCAGGCGTGGGGGCGCACCTCCTAGAGGATACTAAGGTCCTTCGTTCTGCTCAGATTGGCGCATACAGAGGCAATGCGCTCATTTGAACGCGATATCCTGCTTTCAATCGTTCCGGGTGTGTTGTCGCGCACTCGGAAAGTGGACACCGGAACTTTAGGTCCGCTGTGGTCCGGAAGGGTTTACGAACCTGCGTAAGCCACTAAGGTGTCCGGGCGATCAGGCTGGCTTGCGCGAGCAACTCGCCCCCCAACGCCTCCTACCCGGACGGCTAAGCCCTAGCGCGTTGATCATCATTGAAGCGCACTGTCGATCATCGAATTGCTTCCTCAGTACTTGTTGAATGTGTGTTCGTGGCACACGGTGATCCAGTACTTGCGTGAGGAGAAACTCGGCATCTTGGTATGAGAATTGTGCGCCCAAACACGGTTTGTGTTAAACAGAACAGTTTATGAATCTACACGCTCTTCTTGAACAGCGGCGAGCACAGGGTCGCCCTGTCGGAGTCGGACTAATCGGCGCGGGTAAATTTGGCGCCATGTACCTGGCGCAAGTTCCACGAATCCCCGGCGTTCATCTGATCGGAATCGCGGATTCGTCCGTACGAAATGCTCTGGCAAATTTGGAGCGAGTGGGTTGGGACCGATCACAGTACGCAGCCGCTTCGCTGGACGCAGCGCAGGTGGAGGGCAAGACGCATGTGTCCGATGATTGGCAGAGCCTGATTGCACATCCTGCGATTGAGGTTGTCGTAGAGTCTACGGGAAATCCGCCCGCGGCTGTCGACCACATATTGAAGTGCTTCGAGCTGGGAAAGAGCGTTGTAAATGTCACGGTGGAAGCAGACGCTTTCTGCGGTCCGATTTTAAGTGCGCGCGCAGCCAAGGCAGGCGTCATATACAGCCTCGCTTATGGCGACCAGCCAGCGATGGTGTGCGAACTGGTGGACTGGGCGCGTGCGTCGGGGTTCCCGGTTGTTGCAGCCGGACGCGGGCACAAATGGCTGGAGCATTATGCGCAGTCTACGCCGGAGACGGTCTGGGATTACTGGGGCTTAACGGCGGAACAAGCCCGGCTGGGAGGACTAAATCCCAAGATGTTCAATTCCTTCCTGGATGGTTCGAAACCGGCCATCGAGAGCGCCGCTATCTGCAACGCCACGGGGCTTACACCGCCGCCCACTGGACTGACTTTTCCACCGGCGTCCACTGATGACTTGCCTCACGTAATGCGTCCGAAAGAGGAGGGCGGTCATTTACACCACAAGGGACAAGTCGAAGTTGTCTCCTCGTTGGAGCGAGACGGCCGGACCGTTCCGCAAGACATTCGCAAAGGAGTCTGGGTTGTAGTTGAGGCAGAGACGGAGTATATTCGTCGCTGCTTTGTCGAATATGGAATGCGTACGGATCCAAGTGGGCGATATGGATGTTTATACCGGCCGTGGCATTTGATCGGCCTAGAAGTTGGAATCTCTGTTGCGTCGGTTGCTCTGCGACACGAGCCGACAGGATGTGCAACAGGTTTCCGAGCGGATGTTGCGGCGGCGGCGAAGCGCGATCTGAAGGCAGGCGAGGTACTTGATGGTGAGGGCGGCTACACCGTTTACGGCAAGTTACTGCCCGCAAAGCATTCACTTGATATCCGGGCCTTGCCACTCGGGCTCGCTCACAATCTGAAGCTGACAAGTCCGGTAGCGCAGGGGCAGACAGTTACGTTCGACCAGGTTATGCCGGAACGAAGTTCAGCGTTTCAATTGCGCTCCGAGATGGAAGAAATGTTCGCGCAGCCGATTGGTTTGCAGTGACTTTGCCGTGAAACAGGATGGAACCATCGGTTTAGCCAGTTGACGAAACGTGAACATGTCGGAGAAGCTCATTGCTTTCATCACCACTTGTAGTCGGGAAGGGACGGGTAATCCGTCCCTTTGCGTCACGGTTCGATTCCGAGCTTGTCGTTCACGGCGACTCGCAACTTCTGCTTACAGCCGAGGTAATGCTCGGTCGTCTGGATGGACACATGCCCGAGCAGGAACTGGATCTGGTCGAGCTCACCGCCGGCCAGATGACAGAGGCGGGCACATGTGCGCCGCAGATCGTGAGGCGCCAGCTTATCGATTCCGGCAGCCTCAGCCGCTTTCTTGACGATCTCCCAGAGCACTTTCGGAGTCATACCGTCGCCCCAGATCTGTCCTGACTTGTTGATCGCCCTAAAGAGGCAGGCTCCTTTAATTCCACTTGCTTCAGTCCAGCGGTCCATCGCCTCCTTCACCCAGAGTGGAATCGGAACCGTCCGAATATGCCCGGCCTTGCCGTGGAGGTCGGCAATCACCCAATGCTCTTCCCGGAGTTGGATGGAATCGACCGTAAGCGCGAGAAGTTCGCCGCGCCTCAAGCCGCAACCAATCAAAAAAGCAAGGATGGCATGGTTGCGCTTGCTCCTCAGACTGTCGCCCTGGGACTTCAACAGCAGCGAACGGCCTTGCTCCGCGGTGAGCCAGTTCCCTAGTCGGACGCCGATTCGTCGCACGCCTTTGACCCGGCGGATGCCAGCGGCAAGTTCCGGACTGAGCAATCCGGAATCGGCGGCCTCGTATGCCACGCGCCTGACCGCAGCCAACCGTAGGTTGATCGTTGTTGGAGCGAGGTGTCGTTGTTCCAAGTGGATTCGGTATCGTAGAACAACGGTGCGATTGAAAGCGAGGCGTGGTTCTGAGCAATACCAGTCGACAAATTCGTTTATCGCGTGATCGTACGTTCGCTGCCCACTTTTGGAAGTCAGGGTGTTCAGTACGGCAGACTTCGTCTGTTCGAGATCGGGAATGGCAAGAGATCGCTTCGGCGGTTTCCTCTTTCTCCGGTGTTTGGGCATTCTGGGCGGCCTCCTGCGCCGCCTTCAGTCAGAATGCCCGCATACTCCATACTTCGCCGTTTGCGCGTTTTAGGTGGGGCCGTGGCTTGAGTCTTCTATCTTGCGGTAATCTGCGGGCCCAAGGCGATCCCGAGTTCGCTTTCCGACGACCAGGTATTTCGTCACGGGGCAAGCAGAAATACCTTTTGGATGCCGATAAGTCGCCGTATCTATCGCGAGGTTTGCTGCGCCAGGAACTGTTCCTCGCTCGTTAATCGGCCGCAGGGCGGCGCCGTAGGGCCCTTCGGAGCAGAGTCCGGCTCTGTCTAAGCATTTCGATCCGCTCGTCCAATCGGGCAACTTCTTTCGCGAGATCGCGCCGTAAGGAGGGACATTGAATGACCGCAGGTCCTTCTTCCAACACGCACGGCAACATGCGCTTGATCACTTTGGTGGTCAGTCCTGCAGACAGCAGCCAACGTATTCTCTTAACCTGCAAGAGGGCAGCTTCCGAGTAGTCGCGATAGCCGTTCTGAGACCGGTGCGGCTTAAGCAGCCCTTGCTTCTCATAGTGGCGAAGAGAGCGCGAGCTGACGCCAGTTGCTTGCGCGAGCTGACCTATGCGCATCTGAAAATCTTCCCTTGACCTTCACATAGGTGTCAAGCTTTACGCTAGGGCAGGAGGATAGAACGGATGGACATCCTGTCGACGCGGAAGTTGGACCCAGTAGTCATGCATCAAACGGTAAGGGTCTGGAGCTTCATCCCAAAATTTTCGATATACGAGGAAACGAAGGGAACGTATCTCGAAGCGGTTGAGGAATTTACGCTTGCCCCAGGAGTGCGAGCCGAGCCGCACTATCACGACACGCACGAATTCTTCTACATCTTGGAGGGTTCAGCGGTGATTCAGATCGAAAAGGAAGCGCGGATTTGCCGGGCCGGCGACTTCATCAGGATTCCCCGCAAGGCAGTGCACACTGGGAAGGCTCTTGGAGATGGCGTCGCGCGCTGGCCTTCTCCGTCAGCTACCAAGACCCGCATGCACCCGCTTACCATCCCGCCGAATTACCGGAAGTGGAGCCGGAAATCCGGTGAATCGTAACGATAAGTCCGAAAGCAGGCTCGGATGATTCACATCGGAGTGAGCCGAGGCATCTTCACGCCCCACACTGACCGTCAGGTCGGGTTGTCGCAAACTGACTAGCGCAGCCGCATTCTCATCGAATCACTTCGACGATGGCCGGTGATGGTCGTCAAAACGCGAGTAGTCAGGCAGTATTTACCGGCACCAGCAATGGCATCCCTTAGCCGGTTCGTGAATGCGAGGAGGACCCGCAAGTGCATGAAGCGTTCGACGAGCAAAGAGTTAAACTCCTCGACTCGCGTCAGGTTATTCACCGTGCACGACCCAACGCGCAGAGCCTGCGAAACGAGGCCACGCACCACGCGGTCAGGAGATTACGGACACAGGATGACGTCAGAGCCGCAGTGTGTAATCATATACACACCGATGTTCCTCTCGGAGCACGCGTGCAATGAGCAAACGTATCAATGTAATGATTGATGAGGATACTTGGACATTCCTCGGCAGAGTCCCGCTGGGCGAGCGCAGCCGGGCTATCAATGACGCATTACGCGCCTGGATCACGCGCCGCAGGCGGAGTGATGCAGTACGTGAAATGCAGGCTCTGCGGACACAATTACCCAAAATCAGCACGGATGAAGTGACGAGGTGGATCCGCGAAGACCGGGAGCACGGCCACTAGATGCCAGCACCCTTAGTAGTGCCTGATGCGTCCGTCCTGCTCAAATGGGTGCTGCCATCCGATGACGAGCCGGACGCGGACAAAGCGCTACTCCTACGGGCCGCGATCCAGGATGAGGCGGTCGACGCACTCTTGCCGGCACTGTGGCTTTATGAAGTCGGCAATACGGTCGCGCGACGCTTCCCTATGCATGCTTCGAACTGGCTGTCTGCGCTGATGAAGTTTGGGCTTGAGGAAGCCTCGCCATCTCAAGTTTGGCTCGCGAAAACCCTTGAGTTGACCGAACTCTATGAAGTGTCCTTCTACGATGCGGCATATCACGCGCTCGCCCTCATACACAAAGGGATGTTCGTCACCGCCGATAGGCGGTATGTCAACCGAGTTAGGGAGGCGGGATCGGTCATAGCACTCGGTGAGTGGCGGCCACCTCTCAAATCACCACCGCGTCGTCGTCCGACGGGATGACGTTGTGAGGGAAGAGGATCTATCCGTGTCTCGCAACTCCGATACTGGTGCCGTCGTACGCGGATCGAAGTCGAACGCCTCTCGGCAGGGGCAGGTCGCTGGTCGCGGCAAGCTCAAGATCGGCGATGACTGGAACGCGATCCGCATCATCGCGCTCTCGCAGAACAATCCGTTGAAGGCGATCGCCGAGTTCGTCGAAAACAGCATCGATGCCCACGCAAAAACCATCACCATCACGCGCGGCCGGGAGCGTGGGGAGCACTATCTCTCAATCAAAGATGACGGCGACGGCGTACCGCATGATGAAGAGGGCCGACCCAACTTCAAGTACGTTGCGACGCACATTTGCGACTCGATCAAGCGGCAGCTGAAGGCAGAAGGCGCTGGGAATAGCCTGCAGGGAGAGTTCGGCATTGGACTGCTGTCCTTCTGGACGGTGGGCGACCAGCTCACGATGATCTCGGCAGGTACCGACCAACGCTCTTATCAAATGACGATGAGGAAGGGCAACTCCGGCTACAGCGTGATCCCGCGGCGGGTTTTGTTCGCGGAAAGCGGCACGGAACTTCGCATTAGCCCCCTGCTTGAGGGGATCCGGATATTATCCGGCGAGAAGATCCAGTGGTATTTGGCCTCGGAACTCCGCGACCGGATCCGAAGCACGAAGGTTCGCGTGACGGTCATCGATAAGCTTGCGCGCAAACAGTACGAAGTCGAGCCGCGCGCATACGAAGGTCGCCTGCTTCATCAATTACCAGCCGTCCGCACTGCGTTCGGCGATGCCTACGCCGAACTCTATCTCGCGGAGCCCGCTGATAGTTGTCGGGTGGCCCTCACTCGTACAGGGACTCGAGTTATTGAGGATCTGGCGACACTCCCCGGGCTAGAGCACGCACCTTGGTCCTCCAGATATTTGCAAGGGCTCATCGACGTACCATTTCTGAACCTGACACCCAGCACGCGTAGTGGCATCATCCACGATGAACGCTATGCAGCTCTATGCGAAGCGCTACAACCCCTGGAGTCGCATCTGAATGCGCTTATCGAGGCGCAAGAGCGGGCGGAGGAAGAACAGGCGAGTCAACAATCGCTGCGTGCCATTCAGCGCGCTTTTCGCGAGGCGCTTCTCGCTCTTCCGCCCGAGGAGTACGACTGGTTCGACATCCAGGCGCGCGCCCGCGGTGAGAGCGTGCCGGCGCGACCGAGCGGCGGCGAGATCGGTCCGCCAACAGAAGAGGAGGAGATCGGCGATCTCGGCGTAGCAGAACCAAGTTTCGGCCCTGAAGTACAAAGACAGTTCTTCGATTACGCGGGACCGCTATTCAGTGTGCTCATCTCGCCGGCCAGTAGCACCACACCCGTGAACGACCGCAGGCGCTTTCGTGCGCTGCCGCGAGATCGATCCCGCCGGCGGGTTGACCAGGACCTGCAGTTCTTCTGGGAGATCGCCTCGGGTGGTGGCTCTCTCACCAGCACGAACGACCAGGAAATCGAGTACTTGGCACCGTCTGCGCCGGGTCTTACGCGTTTGAAGGTGTCGATCAGGCAGCACGAGGTTACCTGCACCGCGGAGGCATTGATAACGGTCACCGCCAGTCTCGAGACCTCAATGAGCGAGGCGATAGTGAACGCGCGTGGCCTACCGGGTTACACCTTTGAACGGGCGGCCGGCGAGCTGTGGAGATCCCGGTTCGATGTTGACCGCAACCTCATCATCGTCAACAGTGGGCACCGTGACTTCGTGTTCGCGACAAAAAATCGCGCGCTGCAACTGCGTTATTTAGTGCGCCTCTATGTCAAGGAGCTCGTGCTGAGGAACTTCGCGGGGATTTCCCAAGAGCAGCTGCTTGAGCGAATGATCGAATTGTCGCTATATGCCGAAGAGAAGCTTAAATGAGCTTGATGACGAGGATCTACGTCGCGAGACACGAAAATTCTAACCCAGATTTCGTCGCCACTTTACGACGGGTGAGCTGTCATCGGTAAACGCTGATTCCATAACAACGGCGAATTTAGACTTGTAGCAGGCAACGAACGAAGGCTCGGGAGAAAGGAGCCGAAGATGCTGATTATAGGTTGTGATTATCACCCGAGCGTGCAGCAAATCGCATTTGTAGACACCGAGACAGGAGATTACGGCGAACACAGATTGAAGCACAGTGATGGAGGTGCGGAGAAGTTTTATCGTGATCTGAAACTGAGCGGAGCAAGTGTGAGGGTTGGGCTGGAGGCCACGGGACATACTCGATGGTTCGAACGACTACTGGCAGAGTTGGGTTATGAGTTGTGGATTGGAGATGCGGCCCAGATCACGGCCATGCGTGTCCGGAAGCAGAAGACGGACCGACAGGATGCGCAGTTTTTGTTGAAGCTCTTAATGGAGGATCGTTTTCCCAGAGTATGGGTCCCGAGTCTCGAGAATCGGGATCTTCGGCAGCTACTTTGGCATCGGCATCGACTGGTACAGATGCGGACGCGAATCATGAACCAGTTGCAGTCCGTCGCAATGAATGAGGGAATACAGCGCCGCGGTGGACTGCGGAGTGAGCAAGGCCGAAAGCGATTGGAGCAGTTGCCGCTCGCCCCTTGGGCGGCAAAACGCCGGCAGGATTTGTTCGGCTTGCTAGATCAACTGAATGGAAGTGTAGAAGAACTCAGTGCAGCGATTCAGCAGGAGGCGGAGAAGCGACCTGAGGTTCGGCTTCTCATGACCCATCCTGGAGTCGGGCCGATCACGGCTCTCGCCTTTGTGCTCATCGTTGGATACCCGGAACGGTTTCGATGTGGAAAGCAGATCGGCAGTTATGTCGGGCTGATTCCGCAGGAAGCTTCGAGTGGCGTCCATCGACGACTGGGTCACATCAGCAAGCAAGGCAGTTCTCTGCTGCGATTCCTATTGGTCGAGGCAGCGCAAGCGGCAGTTCGCTTCAACCCAGAATGGCGAAGCATGTTCCTACACCTGGCGATGCGGCGCGAGCGACGGATCGCAAAAGTAGCCATGGCACGCAAGCTCGCCGTCAATCTGTATTGGATGTGGCGTAAGCAGAAAGGTTTTCAGCCGTCAGGAGAAGTCGGTTCGTACGCGGGATAGTTCGTAACGGCGTATGGTGTGAAGTCGATCACCGCAACACTGATTGAGCGTCCCGCTCCCTTACGAGGGAGTTCGAAGTAGTAATCATGGTCGATGTTGTGACCGGAGAGATGCTTGGGTCGGACTGAGTTCCGCCCGGTAGATTAATTGACGAGCCTTTGGGTCGTATGGCGCGTGAGTTTGAATCGGCAGCGGCACGCAGTGGACTCCGCGGAGTCCACACAGGAGAACTGTGTTCACAAATCGCTTGACAAGCGTAGTGGTTGTTAGAGATACGTCGTTACCGGCGATCTATGCGCCCTGGTCAGCTAAGGCCGTCATTAATCGATTCCCTTAGTTACGCTTTCCACATTGCACCGAAGTCACAAGGTCGACAAACTCCGGGAAAGATTCGAATTCGGATCTCAGACGCTCCCATTCACGAATAAAGAGGGGGCTCCGCATTCGCTGCTCGGCTGAGCGGAGCATCAGGTGCCACATTCGCTTTGGAATACGGTGGTCTAGAAACAGGAAATACGTGAGCGAAACCAGAGTGCAGAATCGCAGTGCGAAGGTCGTGAACTCGTGGTTGCGCTCCGAAACGGCAGCGGTTTCGGGTCGAACTTGAAGCCACACACCCGTCGATGAGGTGAGTAGCAGTTCATCGTTCGTGCTGACAGCGCCAGAAAGATTTGAGTCTTGACTTGTTCGCGGTGAATGAAAAACGCGACTACCAGCCGAGTGATCCCACGAAAGCGGAGAACAAACCGGCGAACTGAAGGATCGCTGAAGGGTTCATTGTTCAAGCAACTCCGCTATAGGTTTCCTGCGCCGTGGTCTGGACATCGGACATGGCAGGAGTGGGTTGATGCTCGAGTTGCCAGCGGATCAGCTTCAGATCCAACACAACGAACGAGTAAAGGACAGGCACCAGGCCAAGCGTGATGAAGGTGGCGATGGTCAGGCCGCCGATCTGGGCATAGCAAAGCGGCTCCCAAAGCGGACCGCCGTGCGCGGCTAACGGAAAGAGCGCTATAACAGTGGCGGCCACGGTGATCATGACCGGTCGCAACCGTAGAATGCCGGCATCGGCCAGTGCCGTTTTCAGATCTTCTCCTTCTTCTCTGCGTTCTTCAATAAACTCAAACAGGACGATGATGTGACTAACGATGACTCCGATCAGGCTGATGATCCCCAGAAACCACGGGGACAGTATCAGTCTCGCATCGAAATGCTCTGGCTGCGGAAAGACCTTTGGGCCAGGTCTTTAAGCGGAAAACTCGGTACGCAGCCCGCCGCTGGCAAGTAAAGCGACGGGATGCGCGTAACGTGATCGCCGTGTATGTTTCGCCGGACCCAGTCGCCATCTGAACGAGCGTCCTCGGCCGATCTTCTCGGAACGACTGTTCAAGTTTAGTGATGGCCTTGATCTGACAGTCGCGAAGCCCGGCAGGGTTCAGCGCCGGAATGTCGTGCAATCGCGCTCGTAACGACTTCGGTTTGGATAACCACTCGCCATCGTCTCGGGCCGATGAAAGGTGAAGAACTCGCGCAACCGCGGCTTCGGATCGCGTCCGTCCGTAAAGCGGGTGACGCCGCCTGTGCTTTCGTAAACGAATGGCAGCGGTTCCTTGTTATTGACCCATTTCAGTTTGGCCGTCGCGTAGCCCGCGGATTGATCCTCGACCGCGTTGATCTCATGGCCCCACCCCTCCGGCTTCGCCTCGACGACACCGATAGCGCGCTTGTCGAGAAAAACACATAGTCGGCTGGGCCAACATCGGTCTGATATTCCCGCGCGGCAATGCCAGGACCGGCATTGAAATCGATCGCCGTGCGATGCTGCAAGACCCAACCGGCTTCGACGAGTTTCGCATCAATTTGATCACGGGCGCGCTGTTCAGCGTTCTGATTGGATGTCGCCATTGGCCTCAAAAACCCCCGGGCGCATGTTCCGGAGGCCATCAATTCGATTAACGTCGCCGACAGTGATCGTCAACAGCTGGCCGGTGCCTTGGACATATTTACTTGCTACGAGTGCCTGAACGATGACGGTGTCCTTCCTCAAACGAGCTCCAATCGCAGCTGCCGGGGCGAGACTGCTGCTGGACTCGGTGGAACGGCCGATATCGTCGACTATGCTCGACAGCACGGCAAACCCCTAACCAGATCAATCCCAAAGCGCAAATCGTCGTTTCATGAGGCGATTTACCGCGATGCCGAAAGAGATCCACGAACGCATTATGAGCCGGACATAAATTAGATTATCGACGAAGGAAATCCTGCTCTCAAGTGGCGGCCCGCTCCTCAGCCGTAACGGCAAATGTGCGAATGAGCGGATGCGGTGAGTTGATAGCTGACGAAGTCTGCGCCACGAACAAAGTCGCTACGAAGAACGGATGAGACCGCAGCTCAATGATTCGTGCGTCGCCGTCGCTGTCGCGGCCCTTTATCAGCAGACCCGCGGACGTGAGCTGAGGTTCCCACCGCGAATTCAGACCGAAGTTGCAGTAGTATCTCTCGACCGCATGGTCCGACCCATACGCGTCGCGGGCCCGTGAACCTGCTTCTAACCTGACCGGCATCAAGTTGCCGATAAGAGAACACGAAAGGCGCGAGATAAACAACGGCGCGCCCGCGATTGTATATTCTTCGCTCGCAGCATCACGAATGTCCAGGACGTTCCGGCCAAATTCCAAGATGGCGTGTTGAAATCCCGCACAGGTCCCGAGGAAGGGCATACCGTACTC
>JBJMGK010000249.1:0-44406 GCA_045807925.1 Bryobacteraceae bacterium
TGCTCACCTGTACGAAACCGGTGGCATGAGGCGGCTTCATCTGCGAGGCCGCGACAACATTCTCAAACGGCTGCTGATACACGCGGCGGCCTTCAACATCTCGCTCATTTTGCGGAAACAACTGGGCATGGGGAAACCTCGACAGTTCCAAGGGCTCTCCCGGGAGTTCTTCGCGTTCTATTTTCTAATCCTGGCTGAGTTTTCAGGGGCCATGGCGGAGTCTGAGACGGCCAGCGCGCTCTTCCATCCAAACCAACGATTCTGCGACTGACTCTTGAGAGATCCCTTCCAGATAGCCACCGCACCCTGCCGCCCCGCTGTCATTCAAGAACAGCTACTACTGCCACGGGCTGTTAGACTCGCGCGGCTTTTCCGCGGAGTTCCTCTTTTGCCTCTGCCAGGCTATTCGAAGTGGGCAGGAGTTCGTCAATCCGAGTCATTTCGAGCATCCTCTTGAGGCTGGCGCTTACGTCGACGAGTCTGATGCCGCACTTCCGGTTAGTCGCCATTGTGTAGACCACGGTCAACTCACCCAGTCCTGCGCTATCCGTGACGGTTACGTCGGCAACCCGGAGGATAACGCCCGAGATCTTGTTCGTGTTGAAAGCCTGCCGCGCGCTTTCTCGAAGCTGACTAAGAGATGGGCCTAGCGTCAGCGATCCCGATAGCTCAAAGATCGCGAAACCGTCCTCGATTCGATTGGTTACAGATAAGGGCAACTTACCTCCGGCGCCAAGCCGCTAACAACCAGCTGTCCTGTCTCGTGGCCTTGGACTGTGCGCTCTTTCTCCGGCACGCGGTTCTCCCATCATACGTCCGATCGGATAATCCGGTTATCCAAACCGCGAACGCGCGCCGGGAATTTCGGCACATTTCGCCGCAAACGAAGTGGTCGCCAAAGTGCATAAAAAGATGTTGTGCCGGCGGGTCGGAGACGGGGATTCCCAGCCTTCTTCGACCGGCCGGCATTGCTCCTGAAGCACTGCACATCGCTCCTAAAGCACTGCGCATCACGGTTGAACTCTCGCAGCCGTGATGCGCATTTTTTCTAGTAGGTCGGGATCTTGGGCTGACGATACGGCGGAGCAACATAGGCCGCCACGGGGCTTTCATTGCCGTCCCGATCGATCGCCTTCACACCCAGGACTACCTCGTCGATGTTTACGTTTGGAAGGGTGTATGTATTCGTTTTCCCGACGAAGATTTCGCTCTCCCAAACGGGTGAGGTCGTTCTTCGCATCACCACTGCGTATCCAAGCAGATCGGGTTCGGGCTTATCGTTCTTCCACTTCATCACCGCGTCATATCCTTTACCTCGTTCGAGAGGAGAAGGGGCCGGCAACTCTGGAGCAGACGGTTCTGAGCCTGGCATTTCCGGCGCCTTGGGAGCGAACGCCAGTGAGGCAATCGCGGCGGCGTTGGCTTTTACGACCAGCGTCGTGTACTTGGGAGAAGTGTTCTGGAAGGTGTCAGTTGCGGTGTGTTGGTTGCTGAAGTTCTCCATCGGAGTGGTAATCCGGATGGCCGGGAATCCGGCGGCAGCAAACGGGCTGTGATCTCCGCCGCGACGGAACCGATCGTGGCGGAACACAAGATTCACGTTGAATCCCGGTTGATACCGCTCGTTCATTTCTTTCAGGTATCGCGCTAAGGCCCTCATGGGCGAATCTTCGGGGCCGGCCGAGTACACGTTCACATATCGGTTGCTGGTCTCACCGTTGCCCGTCACATCCGAGCCGATGATGTCGTTGTTAAAGAGGCCGTCGATGATTTCGTGGCGCGCGACTGCATCCTGAGCATAAAGTCCACTGCCGAATAATCCGTATTCTTCCGCCGCAAACGTCACGAAGACGATGGTTTTCCTGAATTGGTATTGGCTCATCACCCGGGCCAGTTCCATTACCGCCGCCGTACCGCTGCCATCATCTGTAACACCCGGCGCCACCGCCGCGACGGTACCTTCCGGATCGAGCGTTCGCTTGCCGTCCGGCCCGGTCTTGTACACCATGTTCAGGCTGTCGTAGTGACCGCTGACCATTACGCGGCGCTCCGGTTCACTCGTTCCGGGAAGCACCGCCACAACGTTCCAGATCTCTACGTTGCGAAAAAGCCGCTTCTCCGGCGAGCCCACCAGTCCATGCTTATCGAACGAAACCTGGAGCCTGGGACTGTAGATCTTAAACTGCGCTGCGATCCACTGCCTCGCCGCCCCGATTCCATGGTTCGGATCGTCGTTCGCCGAATAAATATTCCGCGTACCGAAGCTCTCCAGCTTTTGCTGGATTTCCGCGATCCGATCGGCGGAGATCTGCGAGACGATCGATTGAATCTGCGGATTCGGCGACTTGGGAGGAAGAGCCGCCGAAATAATAGAGGGTAGGAAAACACTCAGATAGCAGGCGCAAACTGCCGGAGACTTCATCTTTCAACCGTAATGCATCCGATTACGGCGTTTAGATAAGTTCAAGCTAGGACGGGCTCGAGTTCCTGCTGTTCTGCCGGTTCCGATGCCCCTGCCGCCTGCGCTCTTGCCTTCTCGGGTTCATTGAACCGAACCGAGACCAGCTTCGAAACACCAGGCTCTTGCATCGTGACCCCGTAGAGCGATTGCGCCGCTTCCATCGTTCTCTTCGAGTGGGTGATAACGATGAACTGAGTCTGTTCCGCCATGCCCTTCAGCATCTTTGTGAGCCGCTCGATGTTTGGCTCATCCAGTGGCGCATCGACCTCGTCAAGGATGCAGAACGGGCTGGGCGTGTACTGGAAAATGCCCATGAGCAGCGCCATAGCCGTCAACGACTTCTCACCGCCCGAAAGCAGGAGCACGCTTTGGAGCCGCTTCCCTGGAGGCGACGCGACGATGTCGATTCCCGATTCTGCCAGGTTTTCCTCATCGGTCAAGCGCATTTCGCCAGTACCGCCTCCAAAGAGGACCTTGAACATCTCCCGGAAATTCGCATTGATCGCAGTGAACGCCTCACCGAATCGCTTGCGAGACTCTGCGTCGATCTCGCCGATCGCTCCTTCTGTATCGCGGATCGAATCGAGCAGGTCCTGGCGCTGCGCCTGCAGGAACTCCTGGCGCTGTTGCGCGTCTTCGAATTCTTCCAGGGCTTGTGGGTTGACAGGGCCCAGTGCCTCGATCTTCTTCCGCACTTCGCCGTATTTCGCCTCGATTCCCTCGAGAGCCGCCTCATCCGGGATGGTTTCGCCCTCGCTCGCGAGAGAAGCCAAGGGCGCCTCCAGTTCTTTTTGGCTGGTCTCTTCCAGGTGTTTCAGCTCGGATTCCGCACGTGCGAGGTCGACCTGAAGGGCGGACCGCTTCTCGCCTAAGACTTGCGCATGCGCGCGAAGCCGCTTCAGCTCTTCTTCAAGCGAATTCAAGCTCGCGCGCAACTCGGTTTCGCGCTCGACCAGAATTGCGATACCCGCCTCGGCGGAGGTCTGCGCTTCGTTCAGAGTGACTGTGGCAGTTTGGAGCTCGGCGTTGCTTGCGATCAGATTTGCTCTCTCTCCCGTCAGCCGTTCAGCCTCGCTGATCAGGTCATTCCGGCGACTCGTCAAGTCGCGGATCTGAGTTTCGAGCCGCCCGCGCTGTGCCGCCACGGATCTCCTCCGCTCTTCCGCACTTGCGAGCGCGGCGCGCATGGACGCATGCTCCTCGCCGGCTCGGGCCACCGCTTGTTGCAGCACGACGAGTTGTTCGCGTGCTTCTGCGAGCATTTCTTCCTGGGCCGCGCGAGATCCCTCAACCACGCCCAGCGCTTCCTGATCCTTCGCCAGGGTCTCCTGCGCTTTGATACGTTCTCGACTCAGCCGTTCGAGTTCAAGCCGCGCATTGGAAAGCCGCGTCTGAACGCGTTGGAATTCTTCCGCCAACTTGCGGCTCTCGTGATCAAGCGCCAGCACGTCCTTCTCTTGTGCCTGCTGCCTGCTCCGTAATGTCTCGAGCTCTTCGGAGAGCCGTGAACCGGCAGCGTCCAGATCGGCAACGGTTGTCTGAAGGGTTTCGAGTTCCGCCCGTTTGCGCGCCTCAAGTTCCGACACTTCACGCAATTCGCGCTTTAGTGCTAAGGGTCCGGCACCTGACTTTTTACCGCCTGCAACCGTTCGACCGTGGTAGCTGACACCATCACGCAGCAGAAACCAGCAATGGGGAAAGTGCGTGGCGAGTTCCCGGGCGAGTTCTGGCTGTTCCACGATGTAGCACTGCGCAATACGGGGGACTTGCGCGATGGGCAGGCCGGTTAGGCCGTTCGTGAGTCGGAGCGAGTCTGTAAGCTTTTGAACCTGCCCTCCCTCGAGCTGGGGTTGAGGCAGGTCGAGCTCCGCAGGAATTTCATCGCCTTGCTCGGGAAGGAAAGTGGCTCGTCCGCCGAGTTCCGCCCGCATGTATTCGACCCCGCGTTCCGCTTCCGACCAGTCGCGAACAACCACAAACTCGAGTTCGTCATGCAGAAATTCTTCCGCCGCTTTCTCGAGCTGCCGATCCACCTCGAGGAAGTCAGCCAGCACCCCGACGGGCTGCAGGTTGTGAGCTTTCCCCCTTTCGACGGCCGTAAACAGGCGTTTGACGGTTTCGGTCGTGTAACTTCGGTGCTGGATCAGCTCTTCGAGAGAGTCCTTGCGCGCCTTGATCCGGGAAAACTCGCTCTTCTGGTGATCGAGCCCCTGTCGGTTCTCGCGGAGCGAGGCGCGGGTTGCTGCCAGCTCTTCTTCGATCGCCGTCCGCTGGTCCTTCACCGAGATCAGATCGGTTTGCCGCAGCTGAAGCCGGTCTGATATTTCCGCTTTTAAACGCTGAATCCGGCCCAGATCGGATTCCGATTGTTTCTCCTCGTTTTCCGCCCGGAGTTTCTCACGCTCCGCCGAGGCAAGGTGCGCCTCCAGCTGAGTGATTCTATTCTTGAGCCCGGACGCTTCCCCGAGGATGCGTAGAACTCCCTGCCGCAAGCCCTCGAGAGCCCTGTCGCGTTCTGCCAGATGACTCTGAGCGGATTGCCTTTCTGCGGATTTGGCGTCGAGTTCTTCACGCAGCCGGCCGCACTCTCCGTCAAGCCCCTCGAGTTCCGCTCCATGAGCTTCGAATTCGCGAGCGCGCTCGGCTACTTGAGCGTCGAGCGACTGCACTTCGCCTTCACCCGACCCGAGCCGGCGCTCGATCTGGTCAATCTGTTTTGACTGATACTCGAGCCGACCCCGGGCCCGCTCCAGTTCCACCTTCAGATCCGCGAGCTGCTTTCGCTCCCGCGTCAGCTCATTCTCGTTTGCGTACGACTTCTCAAGCGCGCCTGTCTGCTCCGTTTCCTTTTCAGCGATGGCAGCGTGAACCGACTGAATCTCATTCGAGGCAAGATTCAGCTCGATCACGATTTGAGCCATCTGCCGCTCGAGCATGTGGAACTTCGCCGACAGGAGCTGGCGCAGGAAGCCGGTTGCCTCTACGTTTAGTTCGCCGTAACGCTTCGTCTTTGCTGCCTGCCTCCGAAGCGAGTTGACCTGTCTGTTGACTTCCTCGAGAATGTCGAAAACGCGCGCCAGGTTTTGTTTTGCGCTCTCCAGTTTCGCTTCCGCAAGGCGCTTCCGAGCTTTAAAACGGGTAATCCCGGCGGCTTCTTCGATGACGTTGCGCCGGTCTTGCGGACGGTTGCTTAGAATCTGGCCGATACGGCCCTGCTCGATAATCGCGTAGCTTTCGGGCCCCAACCCCGTGCCCAGAAATAGATCCTGAATGTCCCTGAGCCGTGCGAGTTTGCCATTGATCAGGTATTCGCTTTCGCCCGACCGGTAAAGCCGGCGTGTGATGGTGATCTCGCCCGTGCGCGTGGCGGTTTTGTCCGCCTCTGAGTCCGGAGTCTTGGGCGCGGCCTCCCGCGCGAATACGGCTTCGTCCGGAACCAGGGTCATGGTCACATGAGCCATGCCCAGCGCCTTCTTGTCGCGCGTGCCCGCGAAGATGACGTCTTCCATGCGGGCTCCGCGAAGGCTTTTTGCCGACTGCTCTCCGAGCACCCAGCTGATTGCGTCGCTCAGATTCGACTTGCCGCAACCATTCGGACCCACAACGGCAGCAATGCCGCTGCCGTTGAATTTCATTTCGGTGCGGTCGTAGAACGACTTGAAACCTTGAATCTCGACTCGCTTTAGCTTAAGCAAAGACCTGCCTTTTCCGACGGTCTCGGAACTGTTCCCTATGATAGCGGGGGCATGTCCGCGCTGTAAAGACCGCAGTACTATACATCGGGTCTTTTAGCCGATGAACCACAATATGGAGCGTGCGCGTTCCGGGACGTGTCTGAAGCATGACCCTTCCTCGTGAGTAGTACTGAATCACCATATCTATAAGGCGTGAAAGTATGGCAAAATAGCCGCATGAAGAAGACGCTGAACGTTGACGATCAACTCTTCGACTCTGCCAAAGCTGCGTGTGGAGCATCCACCGACACCGAGACTGTTCGTTTGGGCCTGGAAGCTCTCGTCAGACGCGCCGCTTACGACCGCCTTCGAAGTCTCCGTGGAAGCGAAGCCGATGCCGAAGACGTGCCCAGGCGGCGCGAAGATGCGGCTGTCACGGCGCCAACGGCGTAAATGGTTCTGGTCGACACGTCCATTTGGATTCGATTTCTCGCCGATCGGGCGCCATACGCACAAGAGCTGAGTAACTTGCTTTCTGTTGACGAGGTTGCGGCGCACGAACTCGTAGCGGGCGAGTTGCTCGTGGGAGACCGGGGAGGCCGTCATGAACTGTTGACGGCTTACGATCGCATCTACCGCGCCTGGTCCGTTCCCCACAGCGAAGTGATCGAGTTCGTGCGACATCGAAAACTGAATGGCCGCGGAATTCGCTGGATTGACGTTCACCTGCTCGCTTCCGCCTTAGTCTCCCGATTTCGGCTCTGGACCGCTGATTCCCGGCTCCACGCCCTTGCTTCAGAGTTGGGTATAGCCTACCGATCTGTTTGACGATTAAGCCGGTGCGTGCGCAGCAGTTTCTGCGCGATCCGTGAGGGCGACGATGCCAGGAAGCTCAGTGCCGCCCAGGAATTCGAGCGACGCTCCTCCACCCGTCGACACGTGAGTGATGGAGTCTGAAACACCAGCGCTTTTGATCGCTTTTTCGGAGTCACCACCGCCGACCACCGAAATAGCTCCGGAACTTGCGACTGCCTTTGCGAGTTCCACCGTTCCTTTGTCGAAGGGAGGCATCTCGAAAATGCCCATCGGGCCATTCCAGATGATCGTTGCTGCCTTTCCCAGCACCTTGGAGTACCGCTCAATCGTAGCCGGACCGATATCGACGCCGATCTGATCAGGGCCTATCTCCTCTACGACTTCGCTCGGCGCGCCAGCCTTTATTTCGCGAACTACCACGTGATCGACGGGTAGAAGAATCTTATCTCCGGTCGAGGCGAGGAGCCGCTTAGCGAGGTCTACCTTGTCCGCCTCCACCAGGGAGCGTCCGATCGGCTTGCCCTGAGCTTGAAGAAACGTATAAGCCATGGCTCCGCCGATAAGCAAGTGATCGACAACCAGGCTCAGGTTTTCAATCACTTCGATTTTGTCCGAGACCTTCGCGCCTCCGAGGAGGGCCATGCAAGGCCTCTCCGGGTTCCGAGTGACTTTGGTGAGCCACTCGATTTCGCGATCCATCAGGATGCCGGCTGCCGCGACAGGCACGAAAGCCACCATCCCAACGGTCGAGCCGTGAGCCCGATGGGCGGACCCGAAAGCGTCATTTATATACACGTCGGCAAGACTCGCCAACTGCTTGGAAAATTCCGGATCATTGGCTTCTTCCTCCGGGTGGAATCGCAAATTCTCGAGCAGGAGAACTTCTCCCGCGTTTGGCTTTAACTTTGCTACTTCCGGTCCTACAGAGTCTGGCGCCAATACAACGTTTTTCCCGAGCAATTCACTCAATCGGGCAGCAACGGGCGCCATGCTCATGGCGGGGTTCTTCTTGCCCTTTGGCCGGCCTAAATGACTACCCAGAATGACAGCGGCGCCGTGTTCGATGGCGTATTGAATGGTAGGTAGGGAAGCCCGAATTCTCTTGTCGCTCGTGATTTCTTTGCCGCTGGCTTCCAGCGGAACGTTGAAGTCTACGCGAATGAAGACCGTCTTGTTTTTGAGATCCAAATCGCGAATCGACAGTTTGGCCATGAACACCATCTTAGGCAAGTCGAGGTCCCTCCCCGCAGGGTAAGCGCCTAAGACTTTAGGAAGTCAAAAAAAAAGAGGTGAAGAAACTTTGGTTTCCTGTCGAATAGTACTTCAGAGCGGTACACTGGCACCTACTAAACCCGGGCGGGCGATAAAGTGCAGACGAATAAGGACTATAATCCGAGAACGATACGGATTTCGTAGTACGAAAGTACCGGCTGATGAAGTGTTCGAGGAACAACATGTCTACAAACCCTATTCGCGTATTGATAGCCGATCCCCAACCAATCGTATTGGAGGGGCTTCGCAGCGTATTGAGCCATTATCCCGACATTGAGGTAGTGGCGGATGCCGCGGATGGTGTCGAGACAATCGACAAAACTGTTCACCTGGAACCTGACATCGTGCTGCTGGATCTCCGGATGCCGCGCGTAGACGGTCTCACTGTGCTCAGGAGCATACAAACCAGGGCGCCGCGCTCAAAGGTGATTCTCTTTGCGTCCGCTGATAACAAGGACGAATTCGTGGAAGCCATGAAACTGGGTTGCTCCGGTATACTGCTGAAAGAAACGTCAACCGCCCTGATCGAAAAGAGCATTCACCGTGTACAAGCGGGTGAAATCTGGCTCGATTCCACGACAACCGCCGCAGTCATTCGCCATTTCGCATCTCCGAAAGACTTCCCGGCGGCTCACACTCCGACTCACAGCTCCGGGAATGGAAAGGCGCCCCGGGAGCGTGCGCAACTCAGCCAGCGCGAACGCGAAATTATCGTGCTGATTGCGCAGGGGTACAAGAACAAAGAGATCGCGGAAAAAATGTTCATCACCGAACAGACGGTCAAGAACCATCTTCACAACGTTTTCGACAAATTGGGTGTTTCGGACCGCCTGGAGCTTGCCCTGTACGCGATCCACAACAGCCTTCATGTGAAGGCGTAACTCGTCATCCCTCTCGGATTATCTACATCCGAGCGTTCGCAAGGCTGTCATTTCAGGGGGCTTCAGTCTGAGCGACAATCGAAGAACAACTAACAACTAACAACTGAATTGGCAGCTCCCTTATGTCCAGCCTCCGAGAGGACATTACCAAAACGATTCTGCGACTAAGCAGGATCGTACACCCGCGCGTTCCTAACGCAGCCGGATCCTCAACTCTCCATCTGGAAGGTCGAGAGTTGGGTTCGTATCGCATTCTCCGCAGATTAGGTGCAGGCGGAATGGGTCAGGTTTATCTTGCCCTGGATATGCGCCTGGGCCGCCATACCGCGCTTAAGTTTCTCTCGCCCGAGCTTCTCGAGGAGCCCGAGATGCTGGAACGGCTTCGAAGGGAGGCACGCACAGCCTCTTCGCTCAATCACCCGAACATCCTGACGATCTACGAGATCGCGGAGATGGGAGGCCGCCACTTCATTGCGAGCGAGTACGTTGATGGAGCTACCCTGCGCGTTGCGATCGAGCGTAAAGCCGTCACCGTAACTCTCGCGGTCGAGATAGCTTGCCAGGTTGCCTCCGCCCTGATAGCTGCGCACGAGGCTGGAGTTGTCCACCGCGATCTAAAGCCGGGCAACATCATGATCCGGCCTGACGGTTATGTCAAAGTTATCGATTTCGGTCTCGCGAAGTCGGTCCGAGTCAGGGCGGCGACCGCGGGCCGCTCATACACCGTAACGCGACCGGGGACGATCGTCGGAACCGTGGATTATATGTCGCCCGAACAGGCGCGCGGGGATTCTGTAGACCATCGAAGCGACATCTGGAGCCTCGGTGTGATCCTGTACGAGCTACTCACGGAACGCAAGCCGTTTGAAGGCGAGACGGAAAATCATCTCATCGTCGGCATCCTTGATGCAAAGATCCCGCCCTTGCCGAACCGCAGTGCACTTCCCGCGGGATTGCCCGAGATCGTCGAGCGCGCATTGGCTAAAAACCCGTGTGACCGATACCAGTCCGCTCGCGAATTGCTCCATGACCTGCAACAGCTTGAAACGGGTTCAGAACGGCGGAATGTCCGGCCGCTGCACTCATTTGAGACTCCCAAACGGCCCCGGAGAATCGCCCTTGCAATCGCTGTGAGTGCGGTCGTTCTGTCCATTGTTGCCGCATTTTGGTACCTATCGCGCCCGCACTGGTTTGAGGTCGAGAGCGTGCGTCAGTTAACGTTCAACGGCCGAACGCGGCTGTCCGCGATTTCTCCCGATGGACGGTACCTGGCCTATGTGGTTGGAGATCCGGGAGGAATCGAAACGCTCATGTTAAAGCAGATCGAAGCGGGCTCCTCCGAACACGTCAAGATACCCGGCCGCGCGGTCTCGTATTTGGGAATGTCATTCTCCTCCGACAGCCAGTTCCTGTATGAAGTTGAGGAGGACGAGACTCTGGTCGGGAAGCTGTACGCCGTCCCTCTCCTGGGTGGGCGTCCGTCCGGCCCTTTGCTGGTGGGTATCGATGGATCTGTTTCGCCTTCTCCCGACGGAACCAAGCTGGCATTCGTCAACAGGCCCGTGGAAAAGGGAGAAAGCCGGCTTGAGATCGCGAACAGCGACGGCTCCGAGCGTCACTCGTTGTTGACCGTCAGAAGTGCCAACGCGCAAGATTACACGATGCTGCGCCATGTGGCGTGGTCACCTGATGGCAGCCAGATCGCCGCGTTCTTGTTTCACGATGATTCGGGCTTGCTTGACCTCGTGAAGCTGAGCGGCCAGCAAACCCGAATCCACCTTCGGCACTGGCGGCTCGTTGGTCAGCCGTCTTGGACGAGAGACGGGCGGGTGATTGTCCTTTCGGCTGCGACCCGGACGGAGGGCAACAATCAGGCTCAGATCAGGCAGATTGCTGTATCAGGTGGGCTATGGCGGGACGTCACTAAGGACCTTGCCAGCTTTCGAAGTGTCACGATGACGCGCGACGGGCGGGAACTCGCGGCAGTGAAAGTCGAATCAAAGGCCATGCTTTGGATCTCCGAGAAAAACAACTTTTTCCGCGGACAAAGTTCCGTTGCGGAGGCCGAAGAGTACTTCACGCTCGCATCCTCTACCTTGGCGTGGCAAGACGATCAGCAAGTGATCGTGAATTCACGTCAGAGTGGCTACCCCAATCTGTGGGCCTTTGACAGTGAGACCCAAACTCGTTCCGCATTAACGAACGAGCCCTATGTTGAACAAGGTGCGGCGGTGATTCCGGGTACCAGATCTCTGGTATTCGCATCCAATCGCTCGGGCCAGTTCCATATCTGGCGCTTCACTCCGGAGACCAACGAATTTACGCAACTCACTTCGGGCACTTCTTACGACGAGTCCCCAGCGGTGTCTCCGGATGGAAACCGCATACTCTACACTTCCTGGAACTCCACAAGGCCGTCACTGTACGTCGTTCCCGCGAACGGCGGACCGACTGCGCGAATTGGAACCTTTCTCGCCAGAAACGCCGAATTCTCGCCCGATGGGCAGAAGATCGTCTGCCAAATGCAAGACGAAGCCAACGGGAAGTGGACCGTAGCAGTGGTCACCTTGAGTGACTCGCATCATCCGCAATACTTCCCCGAGATTCAGCTTCCGGTTCGCTGGGCACCCGGGGGGCAGGCTCTCACGACGGTTCGCACCGACGGCCTGGGAGTATCGAACGTATGGAGCGTTCCGTTGGATGGGACGCCGGCTTCCAAGCTGACCAATTTCGAGGAACAAGCGATTGTTGTTTTCTCGTGGTCATCCCGCGGCGATCGCTTGGCCTGCATACGTACGAGCCAAAATTCAGATGTTGCGCTTTACATGCAACGGCAATAGGCTGGATGCTGAATTGCAACGCTAAGTATTCCTGTAAGGAGCACATATATGGCAAGTGGCCCGATTCACCCCAACGAGCAATTGAAGAAACGAAGCGGTAGCATCCAGGTAATGAATGGTACGGCAAACCGCACGGAAATCATCGTCCCAAATGAGCAGGCGACACAACCGCCTGTAGCGCACGGCAGTGGACCGATAGGCCCCCACGAGCAGGCTGCTGTCACAGTGGGCGGCGACATAGTCGATTCGCCGGCGCCGGCATCCGCAGCCGCCAAATCACGCAGCAAGAACGGAGCGGGAAAGCTAACGGACGCAGCGATGGCCCGGAGATTACGATTCAACGTGTCTCTTCAGGCGAAGCTCTCAAAACAGACGGATTTCTCGGTTTGCGTCTTTTCTCCGGACAGAAATCGCGGACCGGTGACTATCGAATCGATCCATGTCAGTGTTTATCGCAAAGGCGATTCGATGTTCGACGGTGACGTGCCGGTCCGGAAAGAGGCAAAAGTCAATCCGGGCACAAAGCAAATCCTCCCTTTTACTGCGGCTCAGCAGAAAGAACTGAGCCGTGCGACGAAATCGAAGACCTTCGTGCTCGTGAGCGCTGTCTATACCGCGCCTGCTCAGTCTGAGGTTACCTTCAGCATCGAAAATCAGGATTCCAGCAAGAAGTAAACCCGCACGGCTAGCGGTTTCCGACATTCGGGGCCGCCTCTCGTCCGTTGGATACAGCTTGTTTGGTAACAATCCGCCTGTCCCGCTACACTGGAGATAACTCGCATCTCCATGGAATTACAAGACAAAGACGCTTTCGCTAAGGATCGGCTTGCGCGCAGAGAGGCGTTAGAAGATGCTCTTTCCTCACGCATCTTGGTGCTCGACGGCGCCATGGGCACTATGCTCCAGCAGCGCACGCTTACGGCGGAGGACTTCGGCGGGCCTGCGCTTGAGGGCTGCAACGAAGTTTTAGTTGCGACGCGACCGGACGTCATTCTGGACGTCCATCGCGCGTATTACGAAGCGAACGCAGATATCGTCGAAACCAATAGCTTCGGAAGCATGAAGACTGTGCTTGCCGAGTACGGTCTCCAAGATCGCGCATACGAACTGAGTTTCGAGGCCGCTCGGATTGCGCGGAAGGCGGCGGCAGAATACTCGAAACCGGGTCGGTTGCGCTTTGTTGCGGGTTCTATGGGACCGACAACCAAAGCGATAACGGTCACGGGCGGGATCACGTTTCCGGATCTGATCGCAAGTTACTACGAACAAGCGAAGGCCCTGATCGAGGGCGGCGCTGACGTCCTGCTCCTGGAGACGTGCCAAGACACCCGCAACATCAAGGCAGGACTCCTGGCGATCGACCGTCTTGGAAAGGAAATGAATTTCCAGATTCCAACCATGGTCTCGGGAACCATCGAGCCGATGGGTACGATGCTTGCGGGACAGACTGCGGATGCCCTCTACGCTTCCGTTTCCCACGCCAAGCTGTTATCCGTCGGATTGAACTGCGCAACGGGACCGGAGTTCATGACCGACCACATCCGGTCGTTGAACGAACTCGCGACCACTCGTATCTCCTGCTATCCCAACGCCGGTCTGCCGGATGAAGAAGGCAAATACCTGGAGACTCCGACGAGTCTTGCTTCTCAGCTCGAAAAGTTCGTTGACCACGGATGGTTGAACATCGTCGGCGGCTGCTGCGGAACCAGACCCGATCACATCAGGGCGATCGCTCAGATGGTGGAAGGGAAGACGCCTCGTCAGCAAAAGTCGTCGAGTCACCGCAGCTTTTTCTCCGGCATCGAGACAGTGGAGGCCGAGGACAGTAATCGTCCCCTGATCGTCGGAGAACGCACAAATGTCATCGGCTCCCGATTGTTCAAGAAGATGATCTCGGACGAGAAGTGGGAAGAGGCCACCGATATCGCCCGCTGGCAGATTCGGAACGGCGCCCACATTATCGATGTCTGTCTTCAGTCGAGTGATCGCGATGAGTTCAACGACATTCCGCCGTTCTACGAGAAGCTGATCCGCAAGATTAAAGCTCCCATCATGATTGACACGACAGATCCGCGCTCTGTCGAGCTCTCTCTCACGTTTTGCCAGGGGAAGAGCATCATCAACTCGGTGAATTTAGAGGACGGGGAAGAGAAGTTTGAATGCATTTGCCCGCTCGCAAAGCAGTACGGTGCATCGCTGGTCGTCGGTTGCATCGATGAAGATCCGGTGCAAGCGCAGGCCTTCACCCGGGAGCGAAAGCTGGCTGTCGCGCGGCGGTCCGTGCACTTACTGACTGACAAGTACGGCATTGCACCCGAAGACATCATCATCGATCCGCTTGTATTTCCTTGCGCCACCGGCGATGAAAACTACATCGGGGGCGCGGTGGAGACCATCGAATCAATCCGTCTCATCAAAGAGCAGATCCCGTATGTCAAAACGGTCCTTGGCATCTCGAATATCTCTTTCGGCCTCCCCGCCGCCGCTCGAGAGGTCGTCAACTCCGTCTTCCTCTACTACTGCACAAAGGCCGGCCTTGATCTCGCGATCGTCAACGCGGAAAAGCTGGAACGTTTCGCGAGCATCCCCGAAGAAGAGCGGCGCCTTGCTGAAGCGCTCCTCTTCAACACTCCTCCCGTAACTGCGACACCAGATCATAAAGACTTCGCCCTATTTGAGACGGCACCTGAGGATTGGCGTTTGCAATCGCGCGACCAGAAAGTGGCGATCAACCAATTCCACATTGCGAAGATCAGTGAGCACTTCCGCGGGGCGACCGGAAGACAGAAGAAAAAGACTGCCGACCTTCCGCTTGATGAACGGCTGGCGAACTACATCATTGAAGGGACGAAGGACGGCTTGATCCCCGACCTCGACCTGAAGCTCAAAGAGGGTGCCGCGCCGCTCGATGTTGTGAATGGTCCGTTGATGGCCGGAATGTCCGAAGTGGGACGGCTGTTCAACAACAACGAACTCATCGTTGCGGAAGTGCTTCAATCGGCAGAGGCCATGAAAGCTGCGGTGAGCCACCTGGAGCAGTTCATGGAAAAGTCGGATGCGGCAGCGCGCGGGAAAATTGTTCTGGCGACGGTGAAGGGCGATGTCCATGACATCGGAAAAAACCTCGTCGAAATCATTTTGAGCAACAACGGTTACGAGGTAGTGAATCTTGGAATTAAGGTGCCCGCCGAGGATCTCATTAAGGCGTTCCGGGCACACAAGCCCGATGCGATCGGCCTTTCGGGACTGCTCGTAAAGAGCGCACAGCAGATGGTGACCACGGCCGGTGACCTGAAGGACGCCGGTATCCATGTCCCGTTACTCGTGGGGGGGGCGGCGTTATCCGAAAAGTTCACAAAGACGAAGATCGGCCCCAACTATTCGGCGCCGACCTTCTATGCAAAAGATGCCATGACAGGACTTCGCCTCATGAACGAGATCATGGATCCCGATCTGCGCGAAGAAGTGCTGTCGAAACATATCTTCCGAGACGTGCCGACGACGACTGTGGAGCGCGAATCGGTACCAGTGCCCTCGGGCGAACGACGGAGCCCGAAGGTTCACACGGACGTACCGATCCCTCCGGCGCCCTATCTCGATCGCCGGATTCGGACTGTGCCGAATTTGACGGAGGTTTGGAGTTACATCAATCCGTTCATGCTTTACGGCCGGCACCTGGGATTCAAGGGGAATTTTGAAAAGTTGCTGGCCGAACGCGATCCGAAAGCCCTGGAACTGTTCCACGCCGTTGAGGATGTGAAGCGCGAAGCGGCCACCTTCATGAAGGTTCGAGCTTTGTGGCAATTGTTCGAGGTGGAGCGAGACGGCAATAATCTGAATGTTTATAGCCCCGGAGGGACGTCGCCGGTGGAGACGTTCTACTTCGGGCGTCAGGCGAAATCCGACGGTCTCTGTTTAAGCGACTACGCGCTTGATCCTCAGGATGACCGCCGGGATCACATCGCCATGTTCGTCGTCACTGCTGGTGAAGGTCTGATCGAACATTCGGAGACCGCGAAAGCTCGCGGCGAATACTTGAAGGCGCATGCGATCCAGGCGCTTGGCATCGAAACAGCGGAAGCTTGCGCGGAATATCTGCATCGCCGCATCCGTGAAGACTGGGGTTTCCCGGATTCGCCGACCATGACAATGCATGAGCGATTTACGTCGCGGTACCGCGGAAAGCGGTATAGCTTCGGATATCCGGCTTGCCCGAACCTCGAAGACCAAACCAAGCTCTGGCGTTTGCTGCGCCCGGAAGAAATCGGTGTGAAGCTAACTGAAGGCTTCATGATGGAGCCGGAAGCCAGCGTATCGGCCATCGTCTTCCATCACCCGGATTGCGTCTACTTCAGTGCCGCAGAGGAGACCGAACCGGCTCTCGTTTAGGCCGCGGATTCGGCGTAGCGACCTTCAGGTACCCGAAGCGTGAAGATCGCCAGTTTCAATATCAACAACATCAATAAGCGGCTGGAAAACCTGCTTGGCTGGCTTACAAGAAGCAAACCGGATGTTGTCTGTCTGCAGGAGCTCAAGGCCGAAGATCGGGCATTCCCCGCGCGAGCGCTTCAAGCGCTGGGGTATCACTGCGTCTGGCAAGGCGAGCGTTCCTGGAACGGTGTGGCAATTCTCGCGTGCGGACGAGATCCAATATTGACGCGCATGAGCCTTCCTGGGGACGCTCAGGACAAGCAGGCGAGGTATATCGAGGCGGCGGTGAACGGCATTCTGATCGCCTCGATATACCTGCCGAACGGGAATCCGCAACCCGGTCCGAAGTTCGCTTATAAATTGACCTGGTTCGAGCGGCTGATCACCCACGCTGCTGAGCTGCTTGCCACGGGCGTACCGGTGATACTTGCGGGCGACTACAACGTCGTTCCAACACCGGAAGATATTTACCCGACCCGCTCTCTCGACAAGAATGCATTGATACAACCGGCCAGCCGCCAAGCTTTCACGCGGCTCCTGGCACAAGGGTGGACGGACGGATTACGGAAGGTACAGCCGCAAGGACCTCTCTGGACGTTTTGGGATTACAAATTCGAGCGTTGGAGTGCTGACAAAGGCATGCGGCTGGATCACATCCTGCTTTCGCCGAACATTGCCGACCGCCTTATTGATAGCGGTGTCGATCGCTGGGTGCGTGGTGAAGAGAACGCGAGTGATCATGCGCCGGCTTGGGCATTATTGGACTTGTAATCAGAATTTCCGAGAGTCAAAGGCACAATGCGGGAAGGGAATGCGACTCCCCTTCTGGCGTGTCACGCTGCGTCATTCTGGTAGCGGATCCAGTATGGGAGCGTCGTCTTCAGCCGTATCCCTGGCTCTGGGAAAGTACATTCTTCATCAACACTTTTCCGGAGCCACGTACGCATTAGCAGGATCTCCTCCGTACTCGACATCGAGAGCAGTTGTTCTTGCGAACGTGCAGCGAAGATTTGTCATCGACAACACGACGTCCTGACGCCTGAGCGGGCTCGATACATTCCTGAAGCAAAGAGGCAAAGTTCGTGTGCTTTCGGCAGGAGTGCCTGAGTCCGGATCGCGTTAGCTGATAGCGTTGTCATACGAGAGAGGAGGCGAAGGAGATGGAGCCGAGGCCGCGCCAATCCGGCAAGTGGATGCCCTGGGCGTATCGTGAACGCGTGCGTTAGTTGCTTCTGACTGGCCGCCCCAGAAACGGCGTGGAAAAGAGTGAAATGATAGATCTCAACCTATGCGGAGTGATACTTTCAACCCGGCTGCGAGCACTCTCGCCAGGTGGAAGCAGATCATCGTGGGAGCGTTGTGTCTACGTGTGGCGGGTGGGCGTCTCATGCCGTTTCGGACTGCGCTCCTGGTGCTGGCATTCCAAAATGCGATGCAGGCCCAATCCGGAGTGGGCGCTGACACTGTTCTGATGAATGGAAAAGTCGTAACGGTCGATCGGCAGTTTTCGATCGCAGAAGCGATTGCGATTCGTGACGGGCAGTTCCTCGCTGTGGGTTCCAATAAGCAGATCGAAGCATTAACCGGACGGAACACGGTTCGCATTGATCTATCCGGACGCACTGTGCTGCCGGGACTCATGGATACCCATGCGCACGTCGCCGGTGCTGGAATCCAAGACGTAACGGTATCTCTAGCGAAAGTCACCGTGGTCGCTCAGGCGCTGGAACAGATCCGCGCTTGGGCAGCGAAAGCAAAACCAGGCGACTGGATCATCGGAGGCCCCTGGCATCCAATTTCGCAACTCCAGGAAAAAAGATATCTCACCCGCCACGAGATCGATCAAGTGGCGCCGAACAATCCTGTATTCCTTCCGGTGGGGCACTTCGCGATGGCGAACAGCATGGCTCTGGCATTGGCAGGCATAAACAAGTCAACAGCCGACCCAGTCGGCGGGATTGTGGAACGTGACGGGAACGGAGAGCCCAGCGGCATTCTCGAGGAATCCGCGGTCGAGTTGCTTACCGCCAAGATCCCAGCTCCCACCGTCGCGCAATGGGCAGACTGGCTAAAAGCCGCCATGCGCGTGTTCAATTCCTGCGGAATAACCAGCGTCGTCGATGGCCTTGTTGAACCCGACGAGTTTCGCGCCTATCAGCAACTCTGGACAAATCACGAAATCACTTTGCGCACAGGCATCATGTACATGCCGGCGGGCTCAGGCATGACTACTTCCGTTGAAGACTGGGAGAAGACGTTCCGAACTCTCGGCGTCTCATCCGGCTTCGGTGATGAGTGGCTCAGCTTTGCAGCAATCGGCGAGATTATTTCAGATGGTGGGATGACGCTTGGGACCGCGTTTCTTCGGGATCCTTATCCTGGCCAGCCGAATAATCGAGGATTTGAGCCTATCTCTGGTGACAAACTGAACCGGCTTGTGGCGGTTTGCAATCGTTATGGCTGGAGAGTGGCAGTTCACGCCGTCGGCGATGCGGGCATCGACAAAGTTCTGAATGCGTATGCATTCGCGAACGCGCAGAACCCCATCCTTGACAAGCGCTTTATCATCCTTCATGGAAGCCTGATTCAGGCTGATCAGTTGAGGCGTGCAGCCAAATTGGGAGTTCGCGTGGATATGCAGAACGTCTTCATGTGGGACAAGGCTGCGAGTGTGGCGAGGTTCATCGGCAACGGTCGGGCTGATCGTGCCCTCCCCACCCGGCTCATGATCGACACTCTCGGAATCGGCAATGTCGGGGCGGGCACGGATTTTCCCGTTAATATGCTCAATCCCTTCATTAATTTCTACATTATGATCACTCGCAAGGCCCCCGACGGGACTGTCTATGGGAAAGGCCAAGCCATCAGCAGGGAAGAAGCCGTGCGACTGTACACGTCGTCTGCTGCGAGGTTCAACTTCGAAGAAGCAAAGAAGGGTTCCATCGAACCGGGTAAGCTCGCCGATTTGGTCGTGCTTTCTGATGATCTTCTGACGGTCCCAGAAGAAAAAATCAAGGACATACAAGCACTAACTACGATCGTGGGAGGAAAGCTTGTGTACGAGCGCTGAACTGGGGAGTATTGCAGCTACGCGCGGGCGGCCTGAAGCTTACTTACGAAAGTGGTTGGACGTCTTACGCCAAGGCCCCTGAAAATCATCCGACCACCCACAGATTGCTCCGGAGCGGACACTTACTCCACTCGGATGGGGAGTTTTCGCATGCCTGGGTGCTTGCAGTGTAAGTGTTTCCGCGAGTGCTTATTACCACCTCACTCACGATAGCCGCCGCGACAGCGATGAGCCGGGCCTGGAGAAATTGACAATTCAATATTCGGGCTCTGCGCGGGGGAAAGTGACAACCGACGCACGAGGAAGGTTCGATGTCTCTCTGCCAGCCGATCCCATCTACCAAGACCCGACGTACGTCATGTCGCAAGAGGCGCGTGGAAAGATCTGAAGAGGAACGAGCACGGCGCGAAGCCGCAGACGGGAGTGGCTACTGAACAAAACGGCTTCACAATAAAGTGCATCTAGCCGAGACGCGTATAGGACTTCAGAAACGTTTGCACCGTCCGCAATCAGGTTGGCAAGGACGTTGAGTTCTGGTTGGAGAGCACGGCCTTTCCGCACAGCTTGCGGCAACAACACTAAACGTCCAACTCGGAACAGTAGTCCGATCTTCGGGCGGCCCACAACGCTGTTGCTCAAGGTGCGCCCTCGAGTTGGGGACGTGTAGCCAGGCTGTCGGTGACCAGTTTCTTCGTTTGTGCAAGTTCGTCGCTGGTCAGAGTAAGACGAGGCGGCCGGACGCGCTGGTTACCCATGCCAACTTCTTCCTGAACGAGCTTGATCAGCTGAACAAATTTGGGAACGGTATCGAGCCGAAGTAAGGGAAGGAACCAGCGATAGAGCTCGAACGCCTCCTGCTTCTTTGCGTCGCGGGCGAGTTCGAAGAGGCGCACGGACTCTTGGGGAAAGGCATTCACAAGACCGGCAATCCAGCCGATTGCACCGGCATATACAGCTTCCACCACGGCATCATCGACACCGATTGCTATTTCCAGGCGATCGCCAGCGATGGCGCGTAGGGCGGAGACCCGGCGGACATCGGCACTCGATTCCTTAATGGCATGCAGATGAGGGAACTCGCCGAGTAATTCACTCACGTGCTCGGGTTGAAAATCGGTCGTGTATGCGATCGGATTGTTGTAAAGCATACACGACAGTGTCGTGCTCGAAAGGATCGCACTGACGTGAGCTTTCATCTCTCGCCAGTCGCCAATATAGACGTACGGGGGCAGCACCATCAGTCCGCTACAGCCACGTTCCTCGGCGGATTTTGCAATGTGCACGGCTTCCGCAGTGCTCAAAGAGGAAATCCCCGCTACGACGGGGGCGCGGTCGCCAATCGCTCTCACGCAGGTTTCGAGAACCTCATTCTTCTCTGCCGGCGAAAGCGTTGCGCCTTCTCCCAAAGAGCCTAGAGCGACCACTCCTTTGCATCCGTTATCCACGAGCCATTTGCAGTGAGTCGCCAGGAAGCCGTGATCTACGCTGAGATCGGCGTTGAAAGGCGTTGTGATTGCGGGAAGAACCCCCCGCCAGTTCATTTGCTTCATTGTGGTGTGGGCGCCGCCTCCTCGGGAACGGCTTCGTCGACGACGAGGCTTCCTATCCTCGCCGGGAAGATGGGCGGGCGGACTGATTCCACACGCCATCCAAAAAGGAAGTGAGTTGCGGGCCCGCAGACACGTCCCTGACAGGGCCCCATGCCGCAACGGGTGTGCAATTTCGCCGCCCGGAAAGATGAGAAATTCTTCAGTCGACCGTAGCTGACGTCTTCGCACCGGCAGACCAGCGTGTCGTCTTTGGGAAGCTCCTTTAGCTCGTCGCCAAGAGAAAACGCGGCGTTCAGTCGATCGGCAAAATGACGTGCGGTATTCCGTTTTGCGAAGAGATGGCGTGCGAAATCATCACGCCCGGTGGCCGAGTATCCGGCTATTTCTCCTCCAACCAGAGCAAGATCTACTCCCCCAATACCTGTACATTCGCCGGCGCAGTAGATATCCGGTACCGATGTTCTTGCGAATTCGTCCACCTCGACTGCATGGTTCTGAATGCGGCAGTTGAGAAGCAATGGTAACTCGATGTTGGGACAGAGACCAAAGGCAATCGCGGCATAATCGCACTTTTCGCTCCATCGACGATTTGCGTGGCGCAAAACAAGGCGTTCGAGACGCCCATTTCCTTCAGCGGCTTCGACCCAGCAGTTGTAGCGATAGGGAACGCGAAGCAAAGAATATTTCAAAGCCGCAGCCTGGTTCATTTTCGCCGGATGCCGCAGCAGGCCGAGCGCGAAGCGCATCACTGATTGCCTGCTGGCCTGTTCGGCGATCAACTTCACCCGTGCACCGAGCTTGCGAAGATTCGCGGCTACAGCTAAGAGCAGGGGACCGCTTCCGGCAATGACGACAGACTTGCCGGGTATTGGCAGTCCTGAGTTGGCCAAAGCCTGGAGTCCGCCGACGCCCGCAATCCCTGGAAGCGTCCATCCCGGGAAGGGAAGAAAGATCTCTCTCGCGCCCGAAGCAATGATCAGCTTGTTGTAGCGGATCTCCAGGCTTGCTTCCCATGTTTCAACGACGAGAGTCTTCGAAGAAGCACATGCCGAAATAACCTGCGCGCCCGCTATCACCGGCACGCCGGTCCTGCGAAATTGTTCAAACCACGAGGCCGGCTCGCTTTCTTTATGCGCCCGCTGCCCTCCACGCCAGATTTGACCCCCCGAGGCAGGATTGTCATCGATCACGAGCACGTTCGCGCCACTCTCACGCGCGCGAATGCTCGCTGCCATACCAGCCGGACCAGCGCCGATAACGACAATATCGGACTTCGTCATTTCAGGCGGAGAGTGCCGGTCATGATGTCGAGATTTCCATGCCGCTTTTCACAAGTATTTGGCAACTCCGAGAGTCGGAGCGGCCATCGATTGTCACGCGGCACTCAAAACAGATTCCCATACCGCAAAGCGCCGCCCGCGGCTGTCCCGAAACCGAAGTTCGAAACGTAGAGGCTCCGCTGAGCAGTATCGCGCCGGCTACAGTCGTGTTTGTGGGTACGCTAAGCTCACGGCCATTTAGGTTGATTTGCACATATTCAGGCATGGGCGACGTAGGTCCTGTCGGGCACGTAGGCGTTACGATCGATCTTCGACGGTCTTCCCAGAATTTCGTCCGCCAGCAGACGAGCGGTTGCGAGTGATGTCGAAATGCCGAGCCCCTCGTGGCCCGTTGCCAAATAGACCTTCTGAAAACCAGGACAAACGCCGATCAAAGGTAATTTGTCCGGCGTGGCAGCCCGAAAGCCAGTCCAAGCACGGATGGCCGAAAGACTCTCGAGACCGGGCATGTACTCTATCGCGCGATTCAGCATGCGACGGAGCATATGCCGTTCCGGAGATGGGTCTTCGACGCCGAACTGACGAGAAGATCCGATGAGTATCTGGCCAGTCGATCTCGGTTGCGCATTGAATGCTACTGAATCGGACGTAGAAGGGTGAGCGCTCTTCAAATACCCTAGCTCAATCAATTGGTGGCGCAAAAAGCCGGGGCTGCGGTCTGTGATTAGTAAGTGACCCTTACGCGGTTTCAGCGGGAGATCGGGAACAAGCCGGACGGTATCCACCCCGCCAGCTAGAATCGTAAATCCTGCGGAGATGAAAGCTCCATCCGCTGTTCGAACTCCGGAGTCGGTGACTTCCGCGACCGGTGAGTTGTAGAACACTTCGCCTTCTCGCCCGATCGTTTGGTCAACGAGATAACGAGCGGCACATGGCGGGTAGCAGACGCCGTCTCGAGGCAACAATAGCGCGCCGGCAAACCCCGGCCTGAGATGAGGTTCAGCTTCCGCCAACTGCTTGCCGTCAAGTATCTCGACTGGAACTGAACGCTCCACATAGAACCGATTTTTCCGTTCCACTTCGGCAAATTCCTGCTCATCCGCCGCGACCCACAACGATCCACATGAAAGATACTCCGAGTCAGCCGGCAACTCTGTCGAAAGTTGAATCCAGAGTTCCTGCGAGTACGAGGTGAGCGCAAACTGGGCATCGGAATCGTCCATGACCGCGATGTGGCCCATGCCAGCGGCAGTAGCCTCTCCGCCGCAGTAGTCATGGCGTTCGCAAACGGCTACTCGCATACCCGCTTGAGAAAGCTCTCTTGCGCACGCCGCGCCCACGATACCAGCTCCGACAATCAGGGCATCGAACGAGGGCTTGCTCGGTGTATACAATGACGTATTCTAGCTCGTGAGACCAGTACGTCGCATTCACATCGTTGACTCCCACACAGGCGGCGAGCCTACGCGCGTTGTGATTGAGGGTGGTCCATCACTGGGCGAAGGACCACTCACCGACCGGTTGGCTTTGTTCAGGGCCGAATTCGACCATTTCCGCTGTGCAATCGTGAACGAGCCTCGCGGCTCGGACGCGGTAGTCGGAGCGCTGTTGTGCGAACCTGTGGACCAATCCTGCTCGGCCGGAGTCATCTTCTTCAATAACGCCGGGTATCTAGGTATGTGCGGGCACGGCACGATCGGGCTGATTGTCACACTGGCCTACCTCGGCAGGATCGGCATTGGTACTCACCGTATCGAAACGCCTGTAGGCGTTGTCGATACGCATTTACATCCACATGGCGAGGTAACGGTCAGCAACGTGGCGAGCTATCGCACGCAAGCCAACCTCTCAGTCGATGTGGAAGGGTTTGGCATGGTTACCGGCGAGGTGGCTTGGGGAGGGAACTGGTTCTTTCTGACGGATGACTGCCCGTTTGAGCTTTCACTGAATAACTTAGAACGGCTGACCGATTACTCCTGGAAGATCCGGAAAGCTCTCGCCGCGAATGGCATAACCGGAGATAATGGCGAACAGATCGATCACATCGAGCTATATGGTCCGTCAATAGTACAAGGCGCAGACAGCAAGAACTTTGTTTTGTGTCCGGGAAAGAGCTATGATCGGTCACCTTGCGGGACCGGAACCAGCGCAAAGCTTGCGTGTCTGTATGCTTCGGGCAAAATGAGTGAAGGCCAAATCTGGCGTCAGGAGAGCTTAATTGGCAGCGTGTTCGAAGGATCAATTACCGTGAGGGATGGCATCGTGTTTCCTCGCATCCGCGGTTCAGCATTCGTCACGAGTGAGGCGCACTTGATCCTGGACGACCAGGACCCGTATCAATGGGGAATTCCCAGTTCTCACAGCACAGCCCTGATTGAGATTGCAGGTCTTGAGTCAAACCGACGATGCTGAGAATCGGTCGCGCGGATTTTACTTCTGCGGTTTCTTACCCAACTGTTTGAAGATGGAATTCAGGGGGTTTTGCTCCTGCTTCCCCTGGCCATTCGGATTTTGGGACTGCTGTCCACCGAGAACTTGGTTGATCGCCCCACCAACTCCCTTCTTCCCGCTAATTGCGCCAACTACGCCAGACGTTAGTTTGCTCGGATCGCCCGATGTGGGCAGAAGATTATTGAGCTTCATTTGTGCGAGCGCCTGCATGTCGGGAGTAAAGACCGGATGAGTTGTGGTCCCCGTAACGTTGACCGGGATCACGAGCTCACCTTTAGAGTTCGATAGCGCAGTATTCAAAAAGCCACCGATTCCGGACCCGCCAACGCTTTGGCTAACCTGGCTCCCCAACACCGCATTCACGTGCATGTTCAGGCCTTGGTTCACCAAGTTGAGCTGCCCTTTGGCGGCTAGCGAGCCAGTGTCCAGAACGGCGGATAAGTTATTCGTTGAGGCTACGCCATTCTGAATGAGCAGAGTTCCGGAAAGTTTGCGCAACGCGGTTCCGGATCCGGATTGCACGGGCGCACTGTTTAGAAACTTACCGATTTTGGCTACTTCGTTGAGGATGTTTATGTTTTTGAGCTGACCGTTAACAATCTGAAATTCGAGATTACCGTTCAGCGTTTTAGCCATTTCGGCAGAAGAGCCGAGTGTAAATCCCAGGGCGGTGTTTGCGCTCAGGGGTCCGTATAAAGTATCGCGAAGAGAACTGACCGCCGAGAGAAGCGCATTCGAATCGACTCCCGAGAGTTTCGAATGCACCGAACACAGGGGCTTTTCCGGACGAAGGTCGAGCGTGAGCGCCCCTTCCTGCTTCCCTCCAAAGAGATCGGCAGTTAACGGAGACAACTGTACAAGTCCATGATCAAGCCTGCATGTCGTGTGAACGTTCGTCAGAATGATATCTTCAGACTTTATCCGACCGGCGGCGAGAGTACCGGATCCTGTGATCTCATTTATGAGGCTTGATTGCTTTTGAGCCTTCGGAGCCGGTCCCTTGCCTTGACTTGAAGTGGAAGTAAGACTCTCCAGTTCGGCGGTGTCGATGTTGTCTGCGGTTAAAGCAAAATTCAGCTGGGGTGCAGAAAAGTTCTTTGCCGACACGTTTCCATGCAGCGTCGTGCTTCCAACGGCAGCATTTAAGGAGGAAATCGATGCACTATTTTGAGCGAACTGCATCGAGGCGGACGTGACGCTAACTGGCTTCGTGAGTGCCGGCGTTTTCAGCGTTGCGCCAGAGATGGTACCACTTCCGGAGAGCACCAGGTTGGACATGTTCGCCGTGGGGCCTTGTACGTGGATGTTCATCGATAGAGAGCCGGCCCCGGACGCACCATTCGTGCCGTTGATTCCGTACGCTTTCGCCATGTTCAAAAGTTCCGCAATGTTGGCATTCGCCGTATTCACCGTCGCATCAACGGATCGGCTTGGGGAATTGTAGTGGGCAAGCGAACCAGCAATCTGTAAGGATGTGGATCCGCTCTGTGCTGTGAAGGGCTGAGCCTGGATTAGATCCGGGGAAAGGGTGACATTTATCGCAGCCACTTTGACGGGCTGCTTAATTTCCCCGCCGCTGACATCTAAATTTCTTGCGCTAAACGAACCGTTCAATTGGGGTGCAGCTGCGGTTCCAGTGGCGGTGATGTCAGCCGAGACTGTTCCCTTGATCTGGTAAGCGGGGTTGAAAGCAACGCCGAGTGCCCCGGAGAGCTTGGCCAATTCGGTCAGTGAAGAGTTTGACGTTCGCACATGAAGGTTCAAGTTTGCGGGTTTTTTCCCGGTATCAATCTGCCCGGTAGCAGTGAACGCCGTCCCTCCCAAATTGAAGGATCCTGACCGAATCTGAATCTGGTCTGTGGCGCGGTTTGCAGTTGCATCGAATTGAGCAGCCATCGGAAACGGAAGCTTGTTTCCCCGCAATTGTGAATTGTCGAGCTTGAAATCACCCTTTACGCTCGCAACCTCCTTCTCGGTTGACACGTCCGCATCGGCAGTAAGGATCCCGTCAGTTTTTGGGGGGAGAAGTCCCGGCGAGAGGCGATTGAATGATGCTAGTGAAACCTCTTTGGCGGTTAGGTGACCACTTACGGGAGTGGAAGCCGCGTTTTCGGGCTGAATGGGGCCGACCTTACCCTTAAATGCGAGCTCCTGCTGAGCTTGACCTGGCAGATTGAGCCCAAGTTCCACGCCGAAGCGCTTCCCAGGGCCGTATCCGTCGACGTCCAGGTTGATTCCGTTGTAGACGACTCGAGGCTCACCCGCGAGTTGGTCCGTCAAGCCTACATTTCCATTCCTGATTCTGAGATTGTCTAACGAGAACTGATCCGAGTCGTTGGTTTTGGCGCGGTTCGTTCCGAGAGTTGAGAAATTCCAGACACCCTTGGTGTTCTTGACCAGTTCGATTTGCGGTCTGTCGAGCACCAAGCTTTTGACTTCAGGGTTTCCCGTGATTAGCGAGAAGAGACCAACACTCACGAAGACCTGTTGCGCTTGAGCAAAAGGCCTGCCGGTAGAAAACGTCGGATCCTCTCCGATCAGGAAGGAGTCGATTTTGACCGAGAGCGGGAAAATACGAAGTCCGAGATGCCCTAAAGTGACCTGTCGGTTCAGCTTTTTCTGCAACTCGGATTGGATGCGGGGACGGAACCTATCCACTGTGCTGCTGAGGATCGCGATCCCGATTACGAGTAGAGCAACAACTGCCAGAGCGGAGACGATCACGGTGCGACGCATCAATTTTTAGACGCATTGCGAGCCTAGGCAATAACAACATTTACTGGTTCTTCCACCGAATCCTTCCAGCGCTCGACAAGTCGCACAGGACCAATACCGGTTAGGTGATTCCCGTCCACTCGCGGATTCCGCTAGACGAATGCTTCCAGAACGTATGTTCAAGCCCTTTCGGAGCACTTTTTGAGCGGATCACAACTCTCTTGAAAAAAATATCTACTTTCATATCAGAGACATAGCTGTTGAAGATCCGATGCGCTGCGCAGATCCCGATTTACAGTCGTTGGCGTGCAGGGAGCAGATTGGAAAAGTGCGGCATCGCAGCGAGCGGAAGAGCTGAATGATTGAAATAGATCGAGAGCATCCGGATCACAAGCGGCGGCAGCACATGCTGCGTACATACCGGGATCTGTATTCGGGCGGTCTGGACTTCAAGCAGCGCGCAAGCGAGTATCTCCTGCGACGCCAGAAGGAGCCCCTGGACGTTTACGGGGAGCGACTTCAACGAGTCTTCTACCAGAACTATATCGGTTCGATCGTGGACTGGTATGCATCCACTTTATTTCGCCGCGAACCGAGTATCCAGTTCGAGGGTGGCATGGAGAATGGCAAGCGCTTTTTGTCCGAGTTTGTTGACAATTGCGACCGCCGAGGGACAAGGCTATCGGACTTTTTTCGTCAGTGCCTGATCGATACGCTGATCGCAGGCCAGACTCACATACTGGTGGACTTTCCGAGAATCTCGAATATTCCGCACAATAGAGCCGAAGAAGATGCTACAGGGTTATCACGTGCCTATATTGTTCAGTATCAATCTGAAGACCTGATCAACTGGTGCGTCGACGAGTGCGGCGATTACGAATGGATTGTTCTTCGGCAGAAGTTAAGACGCCAACCAAGCGTAGACTCTCCCGAAGTACTCGAGGAGACGTATTGGCGCTACTACGACCGTTCAGAGTTTCGAGTTTACCGGCGAATTGAAGGTAAGAACTCAACCGGAATCGTTCTAATCGACGGCGGACCGCACGCGTTTAGCCGCGATCAGCGAGTTCCGCTCATAACGATGCAGGTGAGCGAAGGGCTGTGGTTGACGAACAAAGCAGCAAATCTGCAGCTAGAACACTTCAACAAGTCTAACGCCCTGAGCTGGGCTATTACTATGGGCCTTTTCGCGATGCCGGTTATTTACTCGGATCGCGAATGGAACCAGATCGTTGGCGAAAGTTACTACATACAGCTTGGCCCAACTGACCGGTTTGGGTGGACCGAACCGGATGGCAAGGTTTACCAGATCGCCGCGAGCAACCTCGAGTCGCTGAAGGAAGAAATCTACCGCGTCTGCTATTTAACCCAAGCTTCAGGCGAAATGGTGAGCGGTCATGCGCAATCCGCGCTCAGCAAGCAGATGGACTTCGCGATTACCCAGGAAGTTCTTCGAACATACGGCGCGGTCATAAAAGAATCGATCCGCCAAGTTCTGAACGCAATTGGCAGCGCACGGCAGGACGGAGTTCTTATCGCAGTATCAGGACTTGACGAAGTTGATATCGGGGACTTCGCAACAGATTTGGAGGACGCGAAGGGCCTCTTGCAAATGGGTATAGACTCGCCGACACTTAAGCGCCAGATCTATCAGCGCTTGGCGCTTAAATATCTGAATGATGCGCGGCAAGAGATGAAAGATGAAATTGCGCGGGAGATCAATGCGCAGTTCAGCATATAGGAAAGGACTTGAATGTTAGATCAAGGGCAACAAGAAACTCAACCAACAAAGACGGTCGACGTTCGTGACGTTGTTCGGCAGGCCCTAGAAGAGTTTGTCCGCGGTGAGCATCAGAAATCGGAGCCTGCTTACAAGGCCGAACTCGAGGACGAACGGAGGAGGCGAGAATCTCTTGAGACTCGTCTCAACCAGTTGGTGGAAGAGAACCGGAAGGCGCGTGCTCAAGCTGAAGAAGCTGACAGGAGCTCACAGATACGGAGTGAGCTTCAGAAACTCGGCGTTGCCAAAGTGGATCTTGCATTCCGTGCGGTGAAAGACGAGATCGTGCGAACCGACGATGGTCGATTACTCGCGCGAGGCCAGGACAACACGATGCAGGAGTACCTCAAAAACTTCGTGCAAGAAAATCCTGAACTCTTGCCCGCCCGCATCGCCGGAGGAAGTGGAGCACAAGCAGGCTTGAAGCCGGCGAGCGGTGTTTCGGTCGTGGATATCAACTCGATCCGCCCCGGCATGAACAAAGACGAACTCGATCAAGTGCGCCAGGAAATTTCGCGGCTGGCTTCACAAGCGATGCGTGGAATCTAGCACTTCTCACTTCCGCAAACACTAGATCTGTTCCCTACTCCTCGGACAGCCGGATCGAGGAGAAGGGACGTTCCTGCGGCGGGAAGGTACGTCGCACTTTCAAACTAGGAGACCTATGTCATTAATAACATCTGCCAATCTGGCAAACGCGATTGTTAAGCTGGTTGCCGCCGATGCATTGCCAGCCCTCACTGGAAATCTGGTAATGGGTAACTTGGTGAACCGGGACTACGAGCCGGTTCTCGCCCATGCTGGCGACACGGTCAACGTGCCGATTCCTCCGGTTCTCGTGGCAAACAACATCGCGGAAGGCGGCACAGTTACGCCTCAGAACCCGAGCCTGGGAAATGCACAGATTGTGCTCAACACACATGCGGAAGCGACCTTCCAACTCCCGGATGTTACAAAGGCCATTGCTTATCCAGAGCTTCTCAAGGCCTACATGCAGCCGGCCGTGATTGCGCTAGCTGAACGCGTCGAACGTGATCTCTTGAGCCTTTACGGTCAGTTTACGGCGAACACGCCGGTCGGAACTCCGGGCAGCCCAATCACCGAGGCCACGATCGACGGTGCGGAAACGGCTCTGTTCGCCGCTAAAGTTCCATCAACGGTTCCGAAGTATCTTGTCGTTGACTCCAATACGTATTCTCAGATCCGGCAGATCCCGCGATTCAGCGAATACTATTCATCCGGAGAAGCCGGTCTGAAGGCTCTTGTCGAGGGCAACGTTGGAAAGATGAAGGATTTTTTCATCTTCCGTTCACAGTTCGTGCAGAGCACTGGAACGACCACCACAAATACTCACAACCTCGCTTTTACACGTGACGCTCTCGGCCTCGTGGTTCGCCGGCTGCCCCAACCACTTCCCGGTACGGGAGCAGTAGCCGAGTATGCCGAAATGGGCAACTTTGGTATTCGCGTAGTCATGAGTTATCAGCCGAATACTCTGTCCCAGCAGTTCACCGTCGACATGTTGTACGGCTGTGGCGTACTCCGCAACAATTTCGCCGTCCAGGTGAATAGCTAACAAAAGCAGTCAGCGCAGGTACGGGAGCTACGAGACGTAGCTCCTTTTTTAAGTTTAGGAGCCGACCTATGGACGTAAAGCAATATTTTCGCCGCCTTCGTGAGATCGAAGAGAGCTTTGTAGATAAATACCCAGTTGTGATCAGCCTGGAGACTCCGGATGGAGGCAAGGCCGGACTAATCGCGGAAACCTCGCGGACCGTTGCGGCCAAGATGATTGTGGAAGGCCGAGCTGTCCTGGCAAGTGCAGAACAGAAGACTGCCTACTACGAGCACCAGGAAGCGACGAAGCGGGCCGCGGAGAAGGCGGACATGGCAAAGCGTGTTCAGGTGGCAATCATAGCTGATCCAGAGTTTCAAGCCCAAGCGATCGGAAAGAAGAGCACAAGCTCCCCTTCGGCGAAATAAGGATGGCGCTCTTCACTGATTCCGATGTCGTGACCCTTGACGACCTTCTGCAGTTCGAGAGCTCACTGATCCAGGTCTCCTCTACTCACGGCATCGACGTCGAGACCAAGATCCGGCTAGCCGTTGACGAAATCGGGGACAAGATCCTGTTGTGCTTGCTGCAAGCAGGAGCACCAAGCCAGTGGATGGGCACGACAGAGCTCGGATTGTGTAATGTCCTGGTCAGCTCACCCTTGTATCGTTGGATCTGCTTCAACTCGTTGGCTCGGGTTTATGCAGAGGCATACAACGTCCAGCTAAACACACGATTTCAGGGTAAGTGGACAGAGTATCAGCAGCAGGCGAACCAAGCCGCTAATTTGGTCATGGCTTCTGGGATCGGAGTAGTTACTCATCCGCTTCCAAAGCCAGGGCTGCCCACCATTTCAATGTGCCAAGGGACGATTGCCGTACCGGCGATTTTTGTTCAAGTCGCTTGGACGGGCAATCAGATGCAGGAGAGCGCTCCGAGCGCTATTGCGGGAGCAGTCCTCAATGGGGCGGCCGAGATTAAGATCGCGCTTTCGGAAATATCGACCGATATACCTGAAAGTGCCACCGGGTGGAACGTTTACGCAGGCACCGCTCAGGAACGGCTCACATTGCAAACGGAGACACCCCAGAGGTTAGATCAATTTTGGCAGATCCCCCCTTCTGGTCTCGTGAGTGGGCGAAAGCCGAGGCTTGGTCAAAGCGCAGATCTTACAATCGTGTTTTCTAAGCGACTGCAGAGAGGCTAGAATGTTGCCCTTAACGCTTTTGGCAATTCAGAAGGTGTCGGATCTCTTAACGTCGAATTCCGCACTAACACAGGAACTGACAAGTCTCACCAACTCGATTGCGACAAGCATCCCTGTTATCGACTCGGCGCACGTTGTGTTGAGCTCAGTCGCTAGCGATTTGGGAGACACCGATGCGCGGCTAGGATATCCAAGAGTATGCCTCTATAGTTCTGGCTACAGAAACTCGCAGCTTGAGAAGTTCTGTTCATTCTCTGGAGTGGTAAGCGCAGTGGCCGACATCTGGACCAGTGCAAACCTGGTCGATGACACGGACCGGTGGATTCACTATTACGTCGAGGCGGTCACCGCGTTGGTTCGGAGAAGCGCGGGGGACTGGGGCGACGGAATCTATTTCCCAGGTATTTACGACGTTCAATTCCAGCCTGCGAAAGCCGGCGGGATCGGATTTGTACAACTTGCAAAGCTCAGATTCGATTTGATAATGACCCAGGAGTAGACAGTGCCAAGCTACATACGCTCTAATTGTAATCGCTTCTACGCCGGCATCGAGTCTTCATATGGCGAAGCCGCACAAATAACTTCTGCTAATCGGTTTCCTGCATCATCAGTCCGGGCACAGCAGGTTGTAGAGAGTACTCGCAGACTCGACAAAACAGGAACTCGGACGTTGCTGGCGGTGAGTTCAGAAGGTAGGCGTCGAACTGGCTTTGAGGTTCGCACGTACCTCTCGGGTTGGGCGAATACGGGGCAAGTGCCGTACGGCCCGCTGTTTCAAGCGGCAATGGGCGCTGAACCGGAAATTGGTCAAGAGTTAGTGGTCGCATGGGCTCCCACTCCGGTCAGCATCAGCACGACCACGCCGCACGGCCGGGTAATCGGATCCGGTGTCTCTGATGGGCGCGAGATAAGATTCGTAAGTGCTGTTGCGGATTCCTTCCATTTGACGGTCAATGTTCCCTTTTCGCGGCCTCTCGCGGCGGGAACTCAGCTGAATCCGACCGTCAGTTACAGATTGGCTACGGATCTGCCGAGCCTTACTATATACGACTATTGGGAACCGCTTACCGCGATAAGCAGAATCATCACCGGAGCGGCGGTAAACATCATGGACCTTTCCGTCAACGGTGATCGGCATGAATTCACGTTCAGTGGCCCGGCAGCGGATTTGGTCGACTCGGCCAGTTTCTCAGTCGGGACCGCAGGCCTTGGTTCTTTTCCCAGCGAGCCTGCCTTAGAAGTAGTGAAAACCCGCGCCGTACCCGGACATTTAGGTCAAGCGTGGTTGGGGGGCACAGCCAGCGAATTCTTCACGATTACCGAAGCGAGCATCCAGCTTCAGAACAACATCGATTTAAGAAACAAAGAATTTGGCTTCTCTTACCCTCGCGCCGCAATTGCGGGACAAAGGCAGGTGAACACGGCCTTTTCGTTGTTTGCTCGAGATGACAGTCAAACTCTCGGGCTCTATTCAGCAGCGAAGAACCAGGCAGCAACCTCAATGATGCTCCAGATGGGTGCGCAGAAGGGTCAACTCATGGGTGCTTACCTCCCCAGCGTTATACCCGTAGTTCCTGTTTTTGACGATGCCGAAACACGCCTGCGCTGGCGGTTCAAAAATAATGTGGTGCAAGGGACCTCTGATGATGAACTTTATATCGCGTTCGCCTAACGCCTTCAATCATGCCAGCCAAGTTTGGCACGAGAGTACAGCTTATACAGGTGTACGATTCGCGACCAGGCAGATTTCGTTGTATGGCCGTATCGAGCTGACAAGGAAAATCCAAGATCTTATATTCAAGAACGAATTTTTGCGAGCTGGAGATGCACTGGAGCAATCACAAGCTACGCTAGCCGATCTTCTTGCGCGGAAAGTTTATCTTGAGTGGGGTATCGCGGATCTTGATGGTCTCACAATCGACGGCTCTCCGGCGTCGATACAGGATCTAATTGAGCGTGGTCCCGAGGGTTTGTGCGAGGAGATCGCAAACGCGATCCAGAGTGAACTCAATCTCTCAGAAGAAGAACGAAAAAACTCCTAATCGCATTCCATTTCCAGTTTTCCTCACCGGCCGCGTGGAAATGCGATGTCTGCAGAACAAGCGGTCTGGTGGTTGTGCGTAACTGCGGGTGGTGCGGTAGAGGCACGCGGCCTTTGAACCCAGTCTGGGCAAGACGCAACGTCGTTGCTTTTGAATGTCCGAAAAGCACCATTACGACACAAAGTGCCTACTTCCTGGAACAGTTCAGAGCGTGGAAGCGACTCGGCGGAGACGTTCCCACGGGAATTCCAGCCAAAATGGCTGACGCATTTTCTGTATTAAACCAAGAGTCGAAGGTAGAGGATCAATATGGCGAAGCGCAAAAGCGGTAATTACGGCACACCGGGAGCTACTAGCCCGCCCATTGATCTTCTAAAAGCCAGCAATCAAGGGTCAAGCAATCGGAGACCTAGATTGGCGGCGTCGGGAGACTTAGTCAGGTTGCAGCAGGGTAGCCAAGCTAGTGCGAAGCCCATCCAGTTTGGATCCCCATCAGATAAGGGGAACAAGACCTCCTCCAGCAAGAAGACGGGAAGCAGCTGGACGGGGCTCCTCGAAAGTCTCTCAACCGGTGGTCTCTCCGATCTGTTCGGGGGCGGGGGGGGGATTGGCGCTGGCCTAGATTATTTGAGCGGCGGGCTCCAAAGCATTTTCGGCGGGACGACTGAATCCCAAGAGTCTCTTAAGAGGTTCGCGCTTCCTGAGGTTCAAGACCAGACCATATACGTGAACGGTACGCAAGTACAAACCAGCAGCTCAGGTGGCTCGTCTGGCACATACGACAACTCGCAATCAATTCGTCTGAATCAGATATCCAAAGCAGATATCGTTCAGACGATCAAAACGGCTCTTCTCACGTCAAGCAGCTTGAATGATGTCATAGGAGAACTGTAGTGGCTTCGTTTCCACCGTTGAGCTCTGGAGCCGTTACTCAGTACCCGGTTGAGAGTTCCACTCGGCAAAGCATTGGCGTAATCCGATTCATGGATGGCTCCGATCAGAGGTTCCTGCGCATCGGTCGGGCACTTCGACGGTGGCAGATTCAACTCAATCTGCTATCGGATGAGGAAGCAGCCGCTCTCGAAGGTTTTTTCAGTGCTCAAAAAGGCATGTTTTCCTCGTTCACATTTTTGGATCCCGCCAGCAACACCCAAATACCGAACTGTAGACTTGCTACATCCGAAATGGTCACAGAGTACCTGAGTATGAATGCTAATTCGACTTCCTTCTGGATCATGGAGACAAATGGCTGATCTGTTCTACCCCCAGCTTAGAACGGGCGCTATAGCTCATTACCCCATCCGGAAAACTTCGCTTACAAGAACAGTGGCAAACGTGGTGCCGGGCGGATCCGTGTTGATGTATCCAGATGATCCGGCGAGGAGGATAAGTTGGAGCTGGGATTACGTAGGCCTCACGTTAGCCGAGGTAGGCACTGTTCAGAACTTCTTCAGTTCCTGCAACGGACCGCTGCGGCCTTTCACATTTCTGGATCCGACGGGAAATCTTCTGTCGGCCAGCTCAAACTTTGCAGCGCCTGCCTGGCAGGTGTCGAGCGCGCTCAAAGTTGCCGGCAAGTCGGTTCGCCCTTTTTCAGACACACCCGCTGTCACAGTTGTAAATGAGGGGCAGGCCTCACAGGAACTGAGCCAGACGTTGGCGATACCAAGCGACTACACGTACTGCTTTTCCATATATGTCGGCAGCGCGACGCCGCAATCGGTAACCCTGTTTCGCCGCAGCGTGCATTCGGAGCAGGCGGCCTCCTTTGATGCCGGCCCAAAGTGGAAACGCATCTGGACTTCGGGCAGCTTAAACGACGACGCCACCGGTTTCTCAGTCGGGCTCAAACTCTCGGCAGGCCAGCAACTTTCTATCTCCGCAGCGCAGCTTGAAGTACAACCCGGCATTTCACCGTACCGCGATCGACCAGAAACGGGAGACCTCTATCCTAACGCGCACTGGGCAATGGAGGAACTAGCCGTGAGACATTTTGGGCCCAACAATTGTTCGATCAGCGTTTCAATCGAAGCTTAGTGAGGAAGGCGTAGTGCCAACGATTAACCAACTGAAGCAACAAGGGGTGTCAGATACTCCTCTCGTACTTTTCGAGTGTCTGATGGCTGGCGGACACGTTGAGCGCTGGAGTACGCACGACGTTATGGTCGTCAGCGAGCATTACGCTCCGCGTGTCCTTCGACATGACCTATTCGAAATGCAGCTCTCCGCCGATGACGCTATGGACGGAATAACTCAATTGTCGTTAACGCTGGCAAATGCAGACTCCGTACTGTCCGAGCTCAATGCCGCGATCGGGTTCAAAGGGGCCCAACTCACTGTTTACTTCGGCTTCGCAGATCTCCGTGCCTCGATCCTTAGTAGCGAGAGGATCGTACTGTTCAGGGGGATCGCCGGTGATCCTGATGAGATTACCGAAGCGTCACTGACGCTTAGCTTCCTCAACAAGCTCAGTTTACAGAAGGTGCCCGTTCCTGAAGTACGAATTCAACGGAATTGCCCGTGGATGTTTCCCACTAGCATTCAGCAGAGATCAGAGGCGGTCAACGGCGGAAAGGCAGGTCGGTTTTCCCGTTTTTATCGATGTGGCTACTCAGCCGACCTTCCGGGTGGTGCAGGAAGCTTGAATGGTGGAGTGCCGTTTGTTAGCTGCGACAAGAGTCGAACGCAATGCATCGAACGCGGGATGTTTGATGTTGACGCGTCGGGTAATGCAACGCGCCGGTTCGGGGGATTTGAATTTGTACCGTCAGTGACAAACGTCAGAAGCGCGGGTGACAAGACTTATCACCTCTCACCTCTGCTCAGCAATTCGGCCAAATATAATGACCCGGTACCGCTTGTGTATGGGACAGGTTGGTTGAAGGCACCGCTGATTTTTGCCCGCAATGATGGCAATCTGACGCACATGGAAGTGGTCCTCGCGTCCGGAAACATACTTGACGTCCTCAAGGTTATTGTCAATGACGTTGAGATCCCACACGCTGTTGACGGGGGCGATATGACCGCTACTGGTTGGTATTCGCCCTTCGCTTCTGGTTCCCGAGTGGGCTCATTCAACCTCACGTTTGTGGATGACCGCGCGAAGCCGCTTGGGGATCCCTACGGAAGTATCGCCATGCTGTCCGTCGTAGTTCCAAACCGGATCTGCACCGCAACATCGCTACCGACTATCCAGGTGCTCATGCAAGGACTTCTCGTCGATATTTTCGGCGGGAACGGTGAATACCACGAGACCAGCTTCTCCAACAACCCGGCGTGGGTTGTGCTGGATCTGCTTCAGAGATGCGGTTGGGCGACGGGCGATTTGGATGTTGCTTCTTTTGCTTCGGCAGCCGCGTATTGTGAAGAGCTAATCAGCACAACAGATTCAAACGGAAATACGTTGCTGGTCCCAAGATATGGGTGCAACATCGTATTGACCAAGCGACAGAGTGCTTCCAGCGTGATCCGAGGCATTCGCGTGGCGTCGAGCCTGATGCTGCGTTACGGCGCGAATGGATTGCTACAGCTCCTCCCTGAGACGACCATTGCGGCCCAACGGCCTACATTGCCGGACGGAAGTAACAGTGTCGATCCAATAAATCGTGGTTGGCCGACCTATGAGTTCAGCGACAGCTCGGCTTCATTCTCCGGGATTGTGAGGAGACCTGACGGGAGCTCATCATTGAAAATCACCTCGCGAAATATCGCGGAGATCTCAAACCGTTTGAGCGTCGAATTCCAAGACGAAGCCAACGAGTATCAGCAGGACTCCCTCTCAGTTGTTAGCCAAGAAGACCTCAGCCTCATTGGTTACGAAGTGAGTAGTCAGTCGACAGCAGTCGGTCTTCCCAATTATAACCAAGCGAGTCGCGTGCTCCTTCGTCAGCTAGACAAGTTGACAAAAGGAAACCTGTTCGTAGAATTCCAAGCCAGCTTTCAAGCCATCAAGATCAGACCAGGTGATATAGTCACTATTACCTACGTCAAAGATGGTTTCGATCGAGTTCCGTTCCGCGTTACTAAAGTGGCACCCTCGTTGAACTATCAAGTCGTAACAATTCTCGCTCAAATCCATAACGACGATTGGTATAGCGACAGCTTGGATACATTAGAGGCGGCCGGAAGGCAGCCTTCCAGCCAAATCCAGATCCCCCGGCCTCTAATCGGGCTAAAAGCTCGTTTGAATTCGACTGGCCTAGCGGACACGTTCGACTTCGAAGTCGATGAAGTGATACAAGCGAATCGGGATGGGTCAGCAACGGACACAATCGCCGTGGCATTTGCAGAGCCGAGCAAACCAGGGAATCAGACGATTAGCTTACCACTCCTGAGTCTAGCGCCGGGCGTACAGGTGGCAGGAGGGTCTTTACCTGGGGGCCAAACTTACTATTACGCGGTTACGGCTAACGACAGCGCAGGCACTGAGGGAAGTTCATCCTTTGTAGTTCGAGCGCAAATTCCCAATGGAAGCAGCTCAAATGCGGTGTCGATAACGCAATTGAGCTTTCCTCGGACGGCACAGAGTTTCAATGTGTATCGAGGAGGAAATCCACAGTCGCTGTACCGAATCGCGTCCGGCGTGGAGCTCTCAGACAGCTTTACAGATATCGGTTTGACAGCTTTGGCTCGAGGCCTGCCGGACAGTAGCTTCGACCACGCTAACTTCTATTACCGCTATGAATACGCCGGACCCTTCAGCGCGACAGGTGCGTCGACTACGACCATAAGCTGTCAGGATATGGGGGCAGTGGATCAAGCATACTTCAATATGACGGTCAGAATCATAGCCGGTGCGGGTGCGGGCCAAGAACGACAAATTGCCGCCAACGATGCGACTGTGATAACAACTTCATCAAGGTGGACTATCATTCCGGATAGTACAAGTAAGTTCGTCATAGCGGAAGGCTCTTGGAACTTTGCAGCGGTTTCAAGTACAAGTCCCGCTAAATTTCAGATCCCATTTCGAGCTGGGACTGTGTTGCAAATATCCGGCCGGGGAGCAAACGTCCTCAATCAGGAGAGCTCTCCGGATTTATGCCCGCTCACGCGAGTGCCTCTCGGGCGGCAGCATCCAGATGGTGGAGCCCCAGGAACGCCCACTTTCATGTTGAACGCTCCTGGCGCGGGCGAGCTTACTTTGTCAGCTATTGGTTTCGCAGATGCGACAAACGTTGGTTCTGTCGCGAGTGGCACGTTGAGCATCTACTTCGTAGACGAGTTGGCAGGACCAAGCACTCTCGCCCTTAGAGCGGCTCTTGACCCCGGCTCGCGGACGGTGTTAATAGCCGGCGGCTCGATGCAGCTCGTGGGCTCGATCGTCCAGATAGGAACAGAACTGCTTTCCATAGTAAGCTTCGATTCTTCCATGAATGCGTACACCGTGTTGCGAGGCGTTTTGGGCTCGAAAATAGCTGCTCATTCGGTTAGCGACCGTGTATGGCCCGTGCAAAGGTCGGTCATCATCGTTCCGTTTGCGTCTAACTTCTTTGAGAACCGAGCATCGATAAACTATATACATCCGTTTGCCCTACCCGATTCGCGAGTTGCCGCCTCCGAATTTTTCGTTACGAACTCGTTCGGGGACAGCCAGACGCAGCAGCAATGCTACACTGGGCTACCGAGTTTCGGCTTGCGAACTCTTTCCGGCGGTCAGTTGTCACTGCAGACGAATGGTTCGATCACGACCCAGCAGAACGTGGCACCACCATTGATAATCGAGGCTGATCACGCAGTTCGAGACGTGCGAGCAGTTCTAGGACGAGCAGCTCAGGGCTACAGCGTCCGAGTTGAGGTTCTACAAGATACCCAGAGCTATTGCTCGCTTCAGATTGCCGCAAATGAACTTGCGTCACTCGTATTGGACGGCGTTGGTCTCGCAGCACTAAGGAAGCTTTCCTCTCTGAGAATCAACATCTTCCTGCAGCCAATAGATGGTTTCCAGGGAACGCCGCTACCACCTCGGGATTTGACAGTAAACATCCGTTTCTAGTGGTCTTGAAGTGAAGAACTTGTGGTAAATGAGTCAAGTTTTTTCAAGCGGCCAGTTTTGCTTCTGCAACCCAAGACTTCACTTCCTGATCGAGTTTATCGAAGCAGCGGCGGAGTTAGCCGTTGGGGGCGGAAAGCTCGGGTAATATTGCCGAGCCCTGGCCGAAGGGTGCGAGAGTAGGTGCGCGTGAAAAAGCATGCCGTACGCAATCCGAAGTCGGTCAAGCGGTAGCGGTGACTGTTGGGAATACGTTGGATGATGCCGTGAAGCCGCAGGCGCCGTAGGTGGTAAGTCATCCGGCCTTGCGTCAGTTCAGCCGGAAACTCTGGTGCTGATCATAAGGCGATGCCTGGAGAAAAAACCAGAACGGCGCTACGAAGGATTTGCGCCGATTCGTGAGGCCCTCGACCGGCTCGCCAAAGAAACGACTGAAACTTTCATGGCGCCGAGATTTGCTATGCGCTTTCGCAGCTTCAAAAGTGCATTTGCAGTGATAGCAAGCCATTTGACGAGTTTTCTCGGCATCAGTGCTAAGCCCTCAAAGGATCTCCCTTCCCCGAAAGAAGGCCAGGAATTTCAGGAATCTCGAAGCGAACTGATCGACGAACTGACGCCCGCCGCTCCAGTCATGCGCTCCGACGAGCACCCGATTCCGCCGGTGCCACCAGGAATGGAGGAGTCGCGCGCAGTTTTGCGGGGGCCGGACGCAGCCGCACTGCCTCCATTGGTTCCAGAAGGGCCGGTGCCGCCTCCACAAACTTTGCCTGTCGCTTCAAAGCAGCCAATCGTTCCCTTCGCGGAGGGCGAACAAGGCGAAGGCACCGTCATCATTGGTCGGCTTCCCACTGCGGTTCTGCGCTCTGACTTGGCGGCGCATCCCACCGCGGGCGAGTTTACCGGCATTTTCGACGCGCGACCCCAATCAGAAGCGCGCGAGACGGTACCCCCTGGTCCTCCACCAAGTGCTGCTGGTACCGATCAGGAGGATGCTCGACCTCTGGTCAACCTTACCTTTACGGCCTCCGCCGACTCAGGCACGGTCGGGCGTTCAATACCCATGTTAAAGACTCCGTTTAAGATCGGACGGTTGACTAGTTGCGACCTCGCAATACTCTCGGATTCAAATCTATCTCGCGAGCAATGTGTAATCGAATGGCGTGATAACGCCTATCACATCCGCGACCTCGGGAGCAGCAACGGGACTTGGCTAAGTGGGCGGCTTTTGAAAGGTACGGCGATTCTATTCTCCGGTGCCGTGATTCGGTTGAGTTCTTCCACGGCTCTCACGTTCGTTTTCAATCAGTCATCCGAACTATCCGATCTGACGGGGCAGGTGCTCGAAAACCGCTACGAGCTAATAGAGATCATCCGCAGCGGAAGTAAATCGGCCGTCTACCGCGCGGCAGATAGACGTCTTCCTCGCCGCATTGCTGTTAAACTTTTCTCTCCCAACCTCGAGACGTATCCGGGATACTTGGAGCAATTCAGTCGGGAGGCTGAGATGGCGGCGTGCTTAAGCCACCCTCATATCGCTAAGGTTCTTGATTTCGGAAGTACCGTCATAACCACCCATCTGAGGGGACCCTTGAGACTTAGGTTCGTGTGTATGGAGTACATGAGTGGGGGAGCCTTGCGGCGCGGCTTACCGGCGGCAAGACCCAACCTCCATCTGAGGTCGCCGCCTGGCTTGTCCCCATTTCTTCGGCGCTAGACTACTCCCATCGTAATGGAATCACTCACAGTGGATTGAAAGGAAGTTCAATCGTTTTCGATGATGAGGGCAAACCTTATGTCACAGATTTTGCCCTCGCTACCCACAGCAACGAAAGGACCAGCAGCAGTTTCTCTGGCGCCCCTGATTTGTTGGCGCCAGAGCAATGGGAAGGACTGCGGCCCTCTCACGCTACCGATCAATATTCGCTGGCTGTACTGTCATACTGCGCTCTGGCGGGAACGCGTCCTTACGAGGACCAGCAGGACCCCGATAGGCGTAATCGAAACTATGAGCGCGGGGCCACACCGGTTAGTCGGGAGGCGCGCATGCGCGGCGTTCCGGACATCCCCGAACCGTTGTCTGCTGTCATAAGCCGGGGAATGGCGATGAAGCCTGAGGAGCGGTTTCCGAGCGTCGGGGAATTCGCCCTTGCGTTTCAACATGCGATGACCGCCCACACAGATCGCCGCTCCTTACAGCCTTCGATTTTTTTTAGCTACCGTCGGGACGCTGGTACCGCCTGGGCATCGCTCTTTTCTCGTGAGCTTCAACGCCAGGACATCTCTGTGTTCGTAGATACCGAGCGTCGCGATAGTGTCGGAAAATTTCCTTTGTGGCTGGAGAAAGCGGTACAGGATTGTGATATTTTTGTCTGCCTTCTTTCACCAACTGCGTTGGAGTCGGCTTGGGTCCTGCGAGAAGTGCGCGCAGATTGGGAACATGGCAAGCCGATGATCCCTATCCTTTCCGAGAATTTCAACATCCGAGCTCTTGACACTGCCATTGAACCCTACGTAAAGGCGCTTTTGAACTACCAAGGAGTCGATCTGCTGGACCTTAAGGGAGTCTATATTGATGCCACGATCTCCGAGCTGGTTCGGATGATCCGCACAAATACAGGTTCCAGGCGGTCGAAAGCGTAATTTCAAGCTCTCGAGGGCTCATTATTCCGAGACATTCACCAAGGATCAGCCCGATCCAGTAACGAAATGCACGCTCGAAGTTGAGTTGAGAGGCGGAGGCGACTTGCAGATTGGCGCCCTGGCCGCCCGTCCGAACCTATAATGCGTGTTGAGCCAGAAGTCGGCATCGAGGCCAGAAGCCCGTTTCGGGCCCGCGTAACTCAATTGTTGGTGGTAAGTGCTGTTATCGCTAAGAATCCCGACCGATTAGCGTGTTACGGTTGATGCGCCGCAGTCCATTCGGAAGGGAATGCGGCGTTAGCTCGCTGCCCCAACGCTCGGTGGTGACGTTCTGCTCAAGAGGTCCTGACAATCCGGCAAATGCGCGAAGGCGGCGCGAATCAAGAGGCGATCCTCCGGCACTGGCTGGAGCTTGGCCATCAGATTACAAGCTTGGATCCAGGCAGCCTGATGGGAGCCCGATTCGGACCTTGCCATGCTCACCGCCGCTGCGTACACCTCTGCAGCATCCTTGTACTTCTGTTGGATCAACAAGACCTCGGCTACCGTGGCTGTCATCCAGTAGTCCCCCTGAACCGGTTCTGTCCCCACGATCGTTTGCACTCGCTTTGCATACAAGTCCGCTGAATTCAGATCCACTTCTGTGCCGAGCAAGACGCTTTTCGAGGCAGCATTTACGCCGGTGTAGTAGTCGTCCGGGGCGCGATCGAAGGCTTCGGCGTAGAGATCGCGGGATTGCCTCAGGTCGTCCAGATTGCCGGACCGGCGGTAGCGATCCATCCAGGTGGCGCCGTAGATTCCCAGGGTTTCAGGGTCACGCTGGCCGCTCGCGTACAATTCGCCAAGGATCTCTTGGGCTTCGTCCAAACTGCGAGGGCTGCCCTGCCGCGCCAAAGCAAGAGCGCGCAACTGCTTCGGCCTGAGGGCCCTAGCAGGATGCTGAAAAAGGGTTCTGAGAGGCTTCCATAAAGTCAGATCAGGGGATCTCCAATGTATACCCAAGCTCAAACGATCGCGTATACAACGTTTCTGCAAGAAGTTGTTTTTGGTGTAACCGACTAACCTGGGTCGAAAACCCCTTTTTCAGCATCCTGCTAGTCTAGACGCCCAAGGCAAACGCGACCAAGCCAATGAAAAGTTCCGCAAAGCTGCCGAACTGAACGGCAGGGGCCGCAAGAGTGGTGTGCTGCGCAAAAACTTTCTGAAACACTGCAATTTGTTAAATCGGGCGTCGTTGTGGCTAAGTCAGGCAGCATGAGCCCATCGATATTCGTGATGCAGACCGCCGAGGATCGACTTCGAGCTTACCCGTCTGTTTGAAGATATGCGTTCGGAATCCTGGACTGCAGGCGACGTGGGCTCAACCTGATCAGGAATGCCCGGTCCCAGGGACTGATGAGGACGTCCGGTATTGTAATGGTTCACCCATTCTCGAAGCGTGCACTTCAGATGAGATTCACTCAGCGGTATCACGTAATCCAAACACTCTCGACGGATCGTTCCAATCAATCGTTCGCAGAAAGCATTGGCCGTCGGCGCATGTGCCGGTGATTTCAACACTTCGATACCCCAGTTCGCAACATGCCGGTCCAAACCAACAGAGAAGGTCTTGTGGCGATCGTGAAGCAGGAACTTGTATTCCCGATCTCCCGGTAGCGCTTCCCGCAGTTGTTGCAGAGTCCACTCCGCGGTTGGATGTTCGGTCGCGTTGAAGTGAACCAAGCGGCGCGAACCGATCTCCAGCGCCACAAA
>JBJMGK010000250.1:0-21866 GCA_045807925.1 Bryobacteraceae bacterium
GACGACGCCGCGTCGCGCTGCACGACGTGATACGTTCTTTTCACGGCGGTGGTTGTACTTTCGATGAATTTGTTTTTGGCGAACCGATTCTAACGAACCGGACCGCCACCGCCGCCCTCAACCTTCAACTAAGCTTGGGACACGCTCACGAGCAGCTCGGGAAGATCGGAAAACAAATCGAGGCAGGGTAACCCCCGGCCCGTGGTCGATACTGTGTTACCGCTATCGCAAGGGCCGCATGCTTATAGCGGGAAGCGAAGAGAAAGAAAGGGTGCGGTAGGCTGGTCGTTATCGTTATAGGACCGCTGTAATCTCTACATCGCATGCGGAGAGCAGCATGGCATTGAGGTTGTGGGGATCTGCCATATTGCACATTGGTGTGGATTGAGAGAACCGGAACATGCACCTATGATCTGGACCTTATCGAAGGCCGTTTGCATTTCGGGAGCTTTACTGTTTGCGTTTACTTTGGCTTGTTCCCGGGAAACCTCTCGTAAACCGGTCACCGTGACCTTTCTGGATTTGGAGTGGGATATACACGATCGGCTTCCAGGACTGGCCCAGGATTTACAGGAGTTCACGCGGGAAACCGGTATCCAAGTGAAGCGGCTTCCCGGCCCGGATGGCTCTCTCAATCAACTCGCTCTCTGGCGGCAGTTACTGCAAGAAGGCGGCGCCAATCCAGACGTTTGCAACATTGATGTTGTCTGGTCCGGAATTTTGGGTCCGTACCTGATGAACCTCAAGCCCGACTTTGCTACAGAGGTCGTCTCCCAAGATCCGGTTGTTGTTGCGAGCTACACCGTCGCTGACAGACTGGTGGCCGTTCCTCACCATGCTTACGTGGGCGCTTTGTTCTACCGCAGTGACCTCTTGCACCGGTATGGATATCGTGAACCCCCTAAGACCTGGGACGATCTCGAAACAATCGCCGGGCGAATTCAGGCTGGAGAGCGGGCCCGAGGCCAGAAGAACTTTTGGGGCTACGTCTGGGAAGGAGCACCCGACGAAGATTTGACCTGCAGCGGCTTAGAATGGCAGATGAGCGAGGGCGGCGGTCGCATTATTGAAGACGATAAAACGATCAGCATCAATAACCCGATCGCCATTCAGTCTTGGATCCGTGCGAAGCGCTGGGCGGGCTCGATTTCACCGCGAGGCGAATGGGAACGGCTGTCGGAGTACGATTTCAAGGTCGATTTCGGAGAATACGCCCAGCTGATAGAGCGATAACAGCCGTCCGAGGCGCGGCGCTTCGGAAAATCATTCGGTCAGTAGGCGCTGTAGGTGGGAACGGACAGAAGAGAGTTGGATCGGGCCGAAATAGCGCGAATCGAAGCTGCGTGCGTTAAATGAGGAGATAACCCATGCGGTGTCGGGGCATACGCGATACGTGCCGAAAGGCCAGTGCTGAAGGGGACGATTGTTGGTGTCAAGCCTGCGCGGGGCGCTGTTCCGGAGCAATCGCCCGTTAACTGCTACGCCTGACGGCGAGAACGTCACTATGTCACCGTCGATTGCTACTATCGGCTTCATTAGTGGTTCCGCTCTATCCGGACAGTCTCCCTTTCCTCGATAGGCGCGCTTTGCAGAGAGCTTCGCGGACGCTTCAGAGGGACAGAACTCGACCAATCTTGCTGCTAAATCTGACGTGGTTCTGTAGAGTCCAATAGGCAAAGACGCCGATGCATTTACTCGAATTCCGCCGAAGTGAAAGGTTGCGAAAACCCCGGCGACAACGACAATCGCCGTGCTAAACGGGGCCAACAGGCCACGATGGATCATCGTGAATTCCTCCTTCTGCGGTGTCCTCTTTCGGATCGCTCTGCTCTTCCCGCATTGAAGCGAGCGAGGCTATTTGGTGGCAACTTCGCGCGTGCACCTCGTAAACGGTGCGGGTCACGCCGTTGGCGGGCGTGAACTTCCGTTGTTGTAGTGACCCTTCAATGAAGATGTTGTCGTCCTTGTCATACGAAAGCGCTATATCGGCAAGCTCCCCGTAGAACACAACGCTGTGCCAGTTCGCGTGCGTCTGCTGTTTGCCATCCGTTGCGGTGAAGCGGTAGCTTTCTTTTAGCCGCGCATTGGCGACCTTTGTGCCGGATGGGAGGAACCGGGCTTCTGGCTTGGTGACCAGATAACCGGCAATCTCGATTCTGTTCTTCTGCATATTCAGTCCTTCTGCTCTCTGCTAGTTGCCGGACTGAAGTTCCTCCAGGAAGCCTCGCTCCAGATGGCTTGTGGCGTCTTCGTTGATGACGGCTTCGGGTTGGCTGAGGACGTTGTTCGTTCGATCAATCGGCTTCTGACCAGTAATCACCCCTCCGGCCAAGCTCTGCAAGGCGGTCCGAGGCGGGATGGCCGCGCGCCGCTTCAACTCAGGATCGAAGAAGTACAGCATCTGCATGCCGAGGATCGGAAAATGACCAGAGACGAAGATGAGCATGTCGCCAGGCGCCGTGATCTGTTCGGATGAACCATCGCCCGATTTCTGTGGAGGCCGCAGCCGCATCACCTCGTCGGGAGTCATCAACGGGCGCTCGACATGATCCACGCTTCCGTTCACATGCGACATGATCGGCGAAAAACGCGAACCTGAAAAATTGAAACTGGCTTTCTGAACGGTCGTGGTGCCGGTCATCTTAGATAGCAGCTCCGCCGTTTCAACCTGGTTAGGAGCGTATGCAATGCGCACATGGCAGTTGGAAACGATGCTTTCGTTCTGCCCATAGGCATCCACGATCTGCCGAATGTCCTGCGTGATCAGGTACGCCTTAAGCCCGTATCCGGCCATATAGGAAAGTGCGTCAGCGAAAATCTCCATCCTGTTTAGGCTGGGGAACTCATCGATCAGAAACAAAAGCCGGTGCCGATTGCGTTTCTGCTCGGCTCCGTCGAATGCCATACGTTCGGTTAGACGGTTCACCACCATCGTGAACATGAGTCGGATTAGTCGCCGCAAACGGATCTTGTCGGAAGGCGGCACAACCAAGTAAAGAGAAACTGGCCGTTCATGGTTGACCAAATCGTCAATGGTGAAATCACTCGCGCTTGTATTCCGGGCAACGAGTGGATCGCTATACAGTGCGAGTGCGGTCTTTGCTGTAGATAGCACGCCCGACAGTTCCTTACTTTCTTTGTCGAGCATTTCCTGCGCTTTCTCCGAGACGACAGGATGGGTTGCGGTTTGGAGTCCAGATGTCGCGCGCCAGCCACGTTTGAGTGCGGGGTCGTGCGGACAACTCAGCATTTCATTTAAGGTCTCCCGGAAATCGATTCCAGGACGCGTGAACTGTCCGGCCAAATCGGCGAGACAAGCGACTCGTCCTTCGGTCGCGGCGCTGTAGCAGACGTGCAGAATCATGCCGGTGGTCAGAGATGCAGCCGTGTCTTCCCAATGGCGCTCCATCGGGCTGTCTTCGCCGCTACGCACGATCATGTCGGCAATATTCTGTGCATCTGAAACGTCGCGCGGCGTGAACAAACGAATTTCTGCGAGCGGATTAAAGCGAGATGACGAGCCATCCTCAACGGGAGAGAACTTGAAGCAGATGTGTCCATTCTTCGATCGAAAGCCCGCGGTCTTGGCGTAGTTCTCACCCTTGATGTCGTAAATGACCGCGCTCTCTTCCCACGACAGCAGCGTCGGGATCACCAAGCCGACACCTTTGCCAGAGCGGGTAGGGGCGAACGCTAAAATGTGTTCCGGCCCGTTATGCCGAAGATAGATCAGCTTGCGCTTGGAATCGCTGTACCAGCCCCCAACATAGACGCCAGCCTTTGCCCTCGTCAATCCGGTGGCGTCGACATCCTTCGGAGTGGCCCACCGTGCAGAGCCGTGAAGGTCCTCCGCGTTTTCGGACAAGCGCCGAGCGCGCCGGTTTGCGGCGGCAAAGAAAACAAACATGGACAGCATCGAGCCGCCCAGAACCATCATTTCTCCTTCGAATAACGGCTTACGGATGCGTGGATCGCGAGAAGTCGAATTGCGAAAGCCCCAAATGCACCAGGCGAATGGTTCGTAAATCGCCGCATTGCGAGTGCGCAGCAGTGGCTGCCCAAGTGCCAACTGGTAATCAAAACGAAAGGCGACGTACTGCGTGGCTGCGAGATTGAACAAAACAAGAAAGGCGAGCCCCGTGAGAGTGGCTCGCCAGTTATACCCGAATGGAAATCCGCCGGGATCAGCCGGCGTTCTGTAAACATTCATCGCGTCAACTCGGCCGTTCTGCTACGCTCTGGAACATCACGAACGCGCGCTTTGTCGGCTTGATAGGAAATGTTTACGTTGCTGTTCATCTCCGGCGTCTCGCCTACCAGCCTTTTTAGGTGAGCGATAGCCGTCTGCCCTGAGACACGTTGCACAACGTGATGATCAGTCTCGCCGATGATCTTTCCGCAGTAGATTCCGCTGTGCGTTTGAGGCACGTAAGTCCGGGCCTCCTGGCCGAGTTCCTTGATGGCGAGAGCGCGTGCTTCCTGAAATGATTCGCTCAGCTCGCTTCTGTTGCCGTTCCGGTCTCTTCGCCCCTCACCGGAAGAGAGCGTGGCCTGGTCGACCGGCGTGTGATGATCATTGCCGAATCGCTTGTCATGGACTCCGACGGTTCCAGAACCCGGTTCCAGGCGCGCTACAAAGCGGCTCGTTTCGCGCTCGGGTTGCGATTGCCTTTCCTTTTCCGGGGTGTTCGCGCGTTCGCGGTCAAGGGACAGCACGAAATCAGCAGCCGCCGATGCATCATGTGCCGCGCGGAAGATTTCATTCTTATCCTTTTTGAGCGCCTCGATCCAGGACCCGACGTACGCGGCGTGGCTGGCGGGATCGTGCGGAATACCTGTTTCGGCGGCAAGGAAAACGCTCGAGAGTTCGGCCCGTAATTCCTCTTTCGCGTAGGCAGGGTCACCAAATCGGTAGGATTCGTTTAGCGTTGAACGATTCAGTCGCGAGGGATGGCCGGTCCAATGCGACAGTTCGTGGAGTGCGGTTCCGTAATAGCCCGGTGCATCGTTGAACGCCTCCTTGGGCGGGAGATGAATGCTATCGGTAGCCCGGTGATAGAAGCATCGGTCTGCCTGATCGTGACTGATCTTTGCGCAGGAACTCGCCAATATGCGTTCACCGGCCTCAATCGCCTCGAAGGGTGCTCGCTCTTTCGGAGCATGGGGCGGGATGCCCTCGATCTGCTGAGCATTGAAGACCGTGTAAATCTTGTGGATGAACCGGCGCTCTGACTTTTCCGCACTGTCAACGGACACCTGACCAGGCTCGCTCTTTTCATCGGACGGGTCCTTCACTTCCCAAAACTCGATCCGGGTGCCCTTTTCTCCTTTCTTAACCTGCCAATCGTTTTCGCTGGCCTGCTTGTAAGTCATCCAGCGCGGATCATCAAAGCCGCGCTGAAGACCCGTCGCCATCAGGTGAACAGCGTTGCTTCCTCGGTATGGTTTGTCGGTGGTTGGATTCATCGGAATCCCGATGCCATTCCATGGCTTCTGCCAAGGCGCGACGCCCTGTTCGAGCAGACTGATAATCGAATCCGTAACCTCTTGACGGTGGTCTCGTTTCGGCTGCTCGGGATCTCGATTTTGGTTTGCCGCTGTGGGGGAACTCATAGTGCTTCCCCCCTTGTCTGATCAGCCGGCACTCTGAGAACGCGTTCGTCTTCAACAGTAGATTGTTCGTTTTCAAAACCGGATCCTTCGAGCGGTTCGCCGCCGATGCTGTTGAGCAGCCTGCGTTGCTGCTGTTTTTCCATAAGCCTCCTTGAATTTGGGCGTAAACGCTAACCTGTAAGCCGCGAAAGGCATCGTCGCTGACAGCGTCAGCAGGCTGTTGACTAGAATCGAGTGGAGGTTCTGTCAGTGGCCAGAGGTTTCGCAAATAAGAAGATTGAGCTGTACTCTCTCCATGCGCGCATAGGCGAGGAGCCAACGGACTACACGCAGTTGTTTGATTTGCTCTCGGCTTACCCTGCCGCTGCGCGACAGCATCTTTTCGGAGGTCGCCTGATAGCGATACCGACGATGCGAAGGGACGGAAATCGTGTCTTCATTCACGCGCTGGAGGGTGATGTCAACGTGAATCCGATGATTTACGACCAGGTACTTGTAGAAGCGCGCACTGAATCTCTAGAGCAGAATGAAGTTTTGGTTCACAAGACGCACGCGATTTTAGATTTAGGAACCCGCGATGCGGTTGTCGAATACAACCAACGGGGAGCTAAGGCCTCTGATCTTGCGTTCTTGATGGAAGTCGTAGCCAGGAGAATGCAGGGTTTCGAAGATTTGACACTCGACTTGAATCCGGTGGCGGGACAAGAGTTTGAGGAGGCGATTGAAAGATTCGAGAGAATCCGGCTGGCAAGCGTAAAATTAGCACGACCTAACGCGGATTGGACGGACCGTTACAACCAGCTCACGGGAATTGCCGCCGAATCAGGCGCAAGATTCATTCAAATCGAAGTCGTGGCGGGACGCAGTCGATCACTGGAAAAATCAACAGGCGTAATAAATCAAATCCGGGAACTGCTTAGATACCCGGTTTCTATGTTCAAGGGCGCGAAGATCAGCGGAGTTCGAACCGGAGAACGCGCGCAAACCTCCATCAGCTTAGAGCGTTATATCGAACACCAACGAATCGCCGTGAAGCTAACCCCGTCCGGTCACGTTGATGTCGATGATATCGAGTCAAAGATGGTCGAATTCTTAAACTCCCGGGTTGCCTAACGTATGCTTCAGGCTTTCTGGGAGTTCGCTAAACACGAGGTTAGCCCCCGCTGGAAATCCGTGCTCGTAAGTACCGAGTCGCTCGCCGCGTTGTGTGTAGGCTCCTTCTTCGGACTTTTCGGGAAGCAGTTCTTCTACGATCGGCCTCAGATTGGCGAGCTCTCTGGCGTCCTTCTCGCGTACGCCTCTATCGCATTCGGCTTCTGTATTGCGGGTCTAACCGTTGCATTGACGCTCCCGGATGAGCAATTTGTTACAAAGCTGGCATCTACAAGGCTGCGCGGCGAACGTACTGACGCGTATTCCGATCTACTTTTTGTATTCTCCTGGACCGCTTTAGCTCACTGGCTGTGCATAGTTTCTCTGATTGTGACGGTTCTTTTTGGTGGCACAGCCACTGCCTTGATACCTTCTAACGCGTCGGCGATGCGAAGGCTCGGCGGCGCGGCGGTTGCATGCGTGTGTGCCTATAGCCTTCTGCAGTTCGGGATAGCTTTGATCACGGTTTCACAGATCGGTAGAGTCTACATTTCTGAATTAAAAAAACGTCGAACGCCGACAACAAAGTAGCGGTCGGCCTCCATTCCAAGTCATCGCTCAATACGATTTGGTCTAGATTGGGGTTCAACAGGAACTGACGCCGCTCGTTCGAGATAACGACCAAGCCATCCAGTCCATGGCGTGTCGGGCGTGTCGCCGCCAAGACTTCTGGAGGTAGGGTTCCGGGAACGAAAATGCGCCTCGTTGTCCAGCAATTGCTCGGCGTCTCCGAGATGCCGAACAAGGACGCGAGAACGATCGTTCCGGAGTCGAACAAGGCTTACGAACGCATTCGCTCCGAGTTGGCCGCGGGTCCGTGCCTCTTCCAATTCAGGCGTGTAGTAGATCAGATGAATCTTCGCATCAATTCCTTCCAAGAGCATGTAATGCCGGCCGAAGTTCTTTCCGGTCTCGTCCTCACCGTGCCCGAGAACGCGACCTTCCAAGTTCTTGATGCTGCGTGTGTCGGTGACGACGAGTGGCAAGCGTTCATCAGATGCCAACGGTCGATGTGCGGAAATCGTCTTCTGCCGGTCGGCAACCTGCTGCATAGCCCTAAGCACGGTCAGAAAGTCGGATCGAACATCCCATGATCCTGGGGTAGCTCCAGAAGCCAAACCCATCTTCTGCAACGTAATCAGCCTGGCGGCGACGAGTGTCGCCTGATCACGTTTGGGTGATGATGAGCCCGGTTCGAATCGGAAGTTTCGCTTTGCCTCTGAATTGGAGTGTGCTGGATTGGCGCGCTCGATGATTCGGTCCAGTGACGTCACTCGGCACTGGTCAACTTCCCGGCGTTCCGCTTCGCGGGCGTCGAGCTCCGTGCGATAGCCAAGTTGGCGGGTACATAGATCCTCGGCGATCATCCTAATGCCGGTCTTGATGTACTCGCGGGGTAGGTCCAGAACCGACCCGTCATCTCGGACGCTTCGCAGAGCCACATGCGTGTGCGCATGCTCGGTGTTGAAGTGGCTCACTGCAATCCACTCCAGACGAGTACCGATATCCCGTTCCATGGTCTTCAGTAGCTCACGCGTTAACTCCTGGAGGTCGGTACGATCACCAAACTCCGGCGACACGATGAATTTCCAGAGTCGAGCGTCTCCCTCCTTCTGCCATCTATCTAGAATCTGAGCCGGCTGAACAGAAGTGGATTCCGCGCTGAACCCTGCTGCACCGTCCTGAACGGCGCTTTCCCGAGAGATGTATCGGCCATGAGCGCGCCATTGGCCGGCGATCTTGTTTTTCGTGTACGTAATCCTTACTGCACATCTCTGATTGAACTGTCTCCGAGGTTTGGCTGATCCCGCCGCGTTCCCGCCGCGATTCCGGGCCGACATGGACGCGTACCGAAAGACGGTTTTCAACGCAACGGACCAGGCAATTGCTTCACTTTTTCCGCTCTTTGGCGGGCGGCGTGGCCGAAGGCGGAATTCCGGTTCGCGATCATTCTTCGTCGTCACGGCTGATTAGCTTCCGAATGGCATCGGCGGAGTCGCCCACCAGACCCATGCCGACACTCTTGAGAAAGCGGTCGTATCGTAACTTGCCCCTTGCAATCGCCTGGTCGTAGACATCTTTGGGCGGTTCCGATATGCAGGTGAGCAGCATCTTGATCTGAGCATCCGCGAACGCAAAGCTTGCCTGCTGCACTCGTCTGACGTTCCGAATTTCGCCCAGCGTGCGGTCGATACTGGCGGCAATCCGTTGCTCTGCTGCTTCAGCCGCACTCACCTGATCAGATATCGAACGTTGAATGGCTTCGCGGATGAACGCACTCGCGTTGGCAAAACCATGTTCTCTTGCGGCCAGTTCGAGGCGGTCATTCAGATCGGCATCCAACCGAACCGATCGGACGATAAGCTTCTGCCTTGCCAATCCGCCCTCCTGAACTGTAAGCCCCGAGGAACGGCACGCGTGACAACGCAGTGTACAGATGTATGACGCCGGTGCCGACTTGTAAACCGTCTAAGTCTCCATCTTGACTAGCAGTTGAATCAGAAAACAGCCCACAACAAACTACGACCCTTTATGTTCCACTACGCTTTTGTTTTGGCCTTATCGGGTTTGGCTGTCTCGGCCCTTCGGGAGAAATGCGTGAAGATCTGGAACAATCTGAAACCGGCTTACACAAGCGGTGCGATCTGAAATCTTGCGGAAGGTTGCAGGAATTTCTGTGCGCGTGTGTCACGAACATCCTCATTCGCCGCTTACCGTTTGAGACAGAGTGGACAAGAACGCAACAGACAAACTGAATCTCGCCCAACTCCGCGCACACTTGCGAGAAAAACCGCGCACCAAAGCCGGGCAGGTGCGACAGGCTTGGCCGGATATCAAACAACTACTGCATGCCGGTCACAGCCTAAAAGACGTTTGCCAGTGGCTGAATGAGATAGGGCTCCAGATCGGCTACGCGCGCTTGTCCGATTATGTTTCTCAACTTCGCCGCCGGGAGACGGTCATGGTGGCACCCGCGGAGGTTACGGTTCGATCGCAGTCAACTCTTATCGAGGAGGCTGCCCCGCATCCGCTCGCCCACATCCTGGAGCGGGAAAAGAAGCGCGTCGGTTTTGATTACAACTCCGAACCTGATCCTAAGAAACTGATCTGACCCGAAAGGAAGCGTATGCCAAAAGCAACATCAAATAGCGAAGGAGCCATTCACCTGACACTGCAAGGGAAAGGTGGCGTGGGGAAGAGTCTCGTGGCCGCAGTTCTGGCGCAGTATCTTAAGAGCGCAGGTCGGGATGTCCGGTGCATTGACACCGACCCGGTAAATCGCACATTCGCTCAATACGGGGCTCTCTGTGCGGATCGCCTGCAACTCCGGGATGAGCACAACCGAATTGACCAGCGCTCATTCGATCTATTGATGGAGAGATTCCTGGTTGAGGACGGCGCGACTTTTGTCGTGGACAATGGAGCTTCTACGTTCCTTCCGCTCTGGCATTACCTTTTAGAGAACAATGCTCTGGATTACCTGCGCGACAACGGACGCAGAGTCTATGTCCACACAGTGATTACCGGCGGCCAAGCCTTGGTCGATACGTTGAACGGATTCCATGAACTCGCGCAGACAAGTCAGAGCCGCAACATTGTCGTGTGGGTGAATGAATTTTTTGGCCGTGTGGAGGCTGGAGGCAAGAAGTTCTCTGAAATGGCGGCTTTCCGCGAGAACGCCGACAAGGTATGTGGGGCTGTCATCTTTTCAAGGAGGAACCAGGACACCTTTGGGCGCGATGTGGAAGACATGATTTCGGCCAAACTTACCTTCGGCGAAGCGATAGCTGAGGGAAAGCTGTCGACGATGGCGAAGCAGCGGCTCAAATTAGTGCAGCGCGATCTCTTCGAACAACTCGAGGCACTTCCGTTCTAGTTGCGAGATGGTGGATTCCAGCGAAATCAAACGACTCGCGGCCGAAGTATCGGTCCAGCACGGCATTCGTGTTGATCCCGATGACCCGATCATGGCCGTTGCGACTTTGAATCGCCTAATGCTCGAGCATGTAATGGCCAATGCAGCAAACCTGATCGGCGATGCAACACAAGAGTTCAATCGCGCTACAGAGCGCGTGCAAATTCGAGCCGGTTCGGTTGTCGCACAGGAAGTACGTGAAGCGGTCGCGTCCATACGGACGGAATTACAAAAGGACATTGAGAGCGCCCGGCTCAACGCCCGCGAATTGATCGATGAGCTGCATCAGACCCAATTGCAATCTCGGCCTTGGTGGGGGCTCATATTCGGGCTCTCGGCCGGTGCTGGTCTCTTTGCCGCTGGCGTGTTCGCGGGCATGTTCCTGCGCTAAGGTGGAGGGAGCCGACTATAGCCGGTATGCGAGCCTTTGCTATTTTCTTTCTCAGCCTGAGCCCACGCGCTCGCCTTGTGTTCGGGTTGATATTCGTTTTCCTGCTTTGGTGCGCTCTCCGGTAATCCAGCAGTTTTCGCTCACCGCTCCCGACCAGTAGCATTTCGCTCAACCATCGAAAACGCTTTGCTGACCGTTCGCTCGACGTACTCGGTCTGCCGCTTCTCATCTCCCTTGTGTGACAGATCGCGGCTCCTGATTGCTGTTTTCACCTGTTCGCCCAATGATCCGTGCGCTAGCGCGTAAATGGCGTAGGCCAGATCAATACGGTTTCCGTCACCGCCGTACAAAGAATTCGCGCGAAAATCCTCGATGGTCCTGCGCTGAACCGCGCGCCGACTCGGATATTGTATGCGGGTCTGGGCCGCGCGTTCTTTCTCACGAGCGAGCCTGTTTTCTACTCCTTGTATAAACCGCTCCGACTCCCGATAAATTGCGCCATTTGCGTCATGGAGACGGACGAACGGGAATAAGCCCTCGGCACTCTGGTATTTCAGCTTTCGGTTCGTGAAGCCGGCTAGTCTTCCGAAGTGCCGCCAGTCAGCAGCTCCCTTGTCGCCGCCGAATTCTTCGGCCAAGGTCCGTGCTGCAGCTGTACTGATCTCTTTGCTCAATGTTCGTGAGTGCTTCAGCCACGCCTGGAAATTACCGGGTGAGGTCTCAACGACAACGGCAGGCTTAAATCCGGAGGCGAACATGCGGTCAATGGACTCCCGCTTCAAATCGTCAACCATGGTGAGGTCGTGTTCGCCGTGGGGACGCACGTATAGGTTCCGGCCTTGCAGGTTCTGAAGCTTCATCCAAGGTATCGATCGGATTACACAATCCACGTCCCAGGTGCGAGGAATCATCAAGAGACCAGCACCGGCCGTTGCGTCGGGCCTGAATAGCCCAACTTCGAAGGTCTTACTACCCATTGCGGCAATCTGTCGAGACACAACTTCGATGGTTTTGTCCAATCGCTTGTACGCCACCTCTGCGGCTGACTCCTGCCCCGTAAGCGATGGATGGCGCCGGTTGTGACACGTGAAGGCACGCCCCCGGCAGTTAGAAAATGAAACAAACCCGAGAAAACATGAAACCGGGCCACCGTGTCGCCCCAAGCCTTTTAACACCTGAAATAATTTGGATTAATGGCGAGAAAAGTTGAAAATATCTGTCACGAAGGGCTCCGCTCGGGGCTTACGGAGTAGATGACGCTATTCAAGGCCCGCCATCCCCTTTTTGCCTGCGTTCCGAGCCCGCACGTAGTCCGAACAATCGCCGCCTTCTTAGGCGTTTGTGCGACTATGAGCGGCCAAAGCGCCGCTGATCTGTTCTCACAGGCACAGAAGCTCTACGAGGAAGGTGACCGGTATCGCGCCAGCCCCTTGTTCGCAGGAGCGGAGGAGCAGTTCCGTGCGATGGGCGACAAACGTGATGAACTTGCCGCTAAATTCGGTCGTCTGCATACCGATGCGGATCACGGAAACTATAAGGCCGTCAAAGTGGAAGTGGAGCGTGATCTAAAGACTCCCCTGGTTCAGAACGATCCAAAGCTGAAGATTCAGGCTTTAGCACTGCTGGGCGTCATTGATCTAAATATTGATACGGCGGCCGCTGGCTCCGATTGGAAGCAAGTTCTCGAAACCGCGACAGCCGCGAACGATCCGAAATGGCAGAACAGGGCGCGCGGCGAGCTAGGCATCGTTGCCGGGATGAAGGGCGACATCGGCGCGGCGGGAATCGCCCTGTTTAAGGCGATCGCCACGGCAGAGCAGATCGGTGATGTCGGAGGTGCAATCAACTTCAGGACCTGGCTCGCGAACGGAATGACCGTTAACGGCATGGCTGATGGCGCGCTCAAACAGTTAGAAAAGGCCAGCGACCTTGCCCAAAGCAGCGGATTTCGCCAGATGCCTTTTCAGTTGTCAATCGCTAAGATTCGGGCGATCGCTATGCTGCCCGAACCCGCACGTTCAGCGAGAGTCGATGAAGCGAAGCGCCTGTTCACGCGTACCCTGCGCGTTGCCGAGGAAGAGAAGGTATATGGGGCTGAGATTGAGCTATTTATTCAACGCGGCCAATTCGCCTACGAATCTGGGAATATGGGCGAGGCGGAAGAGGCGTTTGTCCAAGCGGCAGATGTTGCTAAGACAGCTGAATTGCCTGGGTTAGAAGCCAACGCAGATCTTCAGCTTGTTCGCGTCTACCTGCAAACCAAGCAGCCCGAGAAGGCCGCCGCTTGTATAAGGCAGGACATGGGAGATGTGGAGCGCACCCAAGATGGGTACGACTTGCCCCTTTTTGTAGCGGCTGAGGCAGATACGGAAGCAGCGCTTAATCACATCGCGAACGCAGATAGGCTTTATGATCGTGCCACGACTCTGCTGGAGGGCTTACTTGTCAATGCTCCTTGCTCGCAGGTGAAAAGTTCCATGATTGCGGCGTTCAGCCGCATCTACGTGGCGCATTTCCGGTTGGCCTGGGAACAGCAGCATGATAAAGCCAAGGCATTCCAAATTATCGAAAGCGCACGCGGCCGCGTGCTGCTGGATTCTATTCGCTACTCGCAAGGGTTGGTATCCACCGCCAGCACGGTGCCGGCGGAAATCAGGATTGCGCAACTTCAGCGTACTTTGATTCAACAAAAATTGACCACTGCACAGGCGAGGCAAGTGCTGGCTAAACTTGATGACGCCTACGATCAACTGGGTGCATCCCAATTCGCACAAGAGCGGAAAGAAGTCGCCGTTCTACGTCGTGCACCGATAACCCTGTCAACGCTGATGCACTTACTCGGCCCTCATCAGGTCTTTGTCGAATATGTGTTGGATGGTAACGCCTCGTATGCACTGGAAGTGTCCGATGCAGGCATGGAGGTCCACACTCTTCCGTCCGCCAAAGAACTTGGACTGCTTACGAAGAGCTATTTGGCTGCCGTCAAGGGCGGCACCGAAGCCGGGACCGGTGCTCGGGCGCTGTATTCCGCGCTTATCGCCCCGATCACTTCTCGGGAATGGGATTCGTTCATTTTGGTGCCGGACGGCAGTTTGCACCTGCTGCCCTGGGGAGCATTGCAAAATGAGAGTGGCACCTATCTCGTCCAACGAGCTGTATTATCTGTTGCGCCCTCGGCGACCGTGTTTGGCGCCCTCAGGCGAGAGCCGGAAGTCCAGACCGCCAGACTGTTTTTAGGTGTAGCGTTCAGTGAAACCGTCCAGGAGACCAGCGGAACTGCGAAAAGCCGCGGTATTTCGGAAATTCGCGGGGCCGATATAAAACCGTTGCAGTTCAGCAAAGAAGAGGTAACGGAAGCTAAGGTAGCGCTGGGAAACAACGGCGTGATCCTCGCAGGGACTGATGCATCGGAATGGAAACTTAAGTCTGAGCCGCTTGCTCAGTTCCGAGTCATTACCCTCGCCGCGCACGGCGTGGGAGACGAGTTGGAGCCCGATCGCGCCGCGATCGTCCTCCATCCGGGCAATGCGACTGAAGACGGGCTCTGGCAAGCTCGGGAGATTCGCCGCACTAGATTGAACGCCGACGCTGTCGTACTGTCAGCTTGTGAGACCGGAACAGGTCGATTGCAGGGAGAAGAAGGAATTATGAATCTTGCCAGGGCGTTCCTTACCGCCGGAGCAAAGAGTATTGTGGCAAGCCTGTGGGACGTGCAAGACCGGTCCACGGCGACGCTAATGGAGGGTTTTTATCAGCATCTGGCCAAAGGCCAATCGATAGCAACAGCGCTAAGGTCTTCACAGGTGGAGTTCATTAAGACCTATGGCGAGAAGGCGAACCCGAGTCTATGGGCCGGCTTCGAAGTAATTGGAGATGGGACAAGAACAATTGCCACAAACACGAGACAAGCTCAACTACAAGCAGCGCGAACGCATCTTCGATAAGGTCTACAAGCTCGTAATAAAGCATTACTTCGACCCGAAGTTTAACGGTACGGACTGGCCGACAATAGCTCAGTCGTGTCGGCAAGAAATCGTGGGGGTTGATGAGCCGGAGGCGTTTGAGACGGCAATGCACGGGTTAGTCCGCCGTCTCGGAACAAGTCATACCGGGTTTTTTCATCAATCGGTCCGGCGCGTCCCTGCGCGGCTGGCTGTCGGCGCATCATTCAGCCGCAACGCAACCGATGGAGGCGCGCACTGGGTCGCGTCCGACGTTCACGGCGGCGGCCCCGCCGAGCTGGCGGGGCTGAAGCCGGGTGATGTCCTTGTCTCTGTCAATGACAGGCCCCTACTTCCGCCGGAGCAGCCGATGTTTGCTATGGGTGCCGAATTTGCGCTCGCTATCCGGCGCGCAGACGAACAACATACGCTCCGAGTTGTCGTTCCGTTGCCTCGCTCCAGAAAGCAGCCATACTGCGAGCCGAGAGCTGTTGAATCATCACAGCTGGACCAAAACACCGGGTATTTGAAGGTAAGCATTCTTCCCGGATTGCTTGGTTTGGATGTGGCACGGGAAATCGACGCGGCTGTCGCTGAGTTGTCTTCATGCGATCGTCTCGTTCTCGACTTGCGCGGGCACCTAGGCGGCGGCCTGGGCGTACTTCGGCTCATGAGTTATCTCACCCCCGAGAACATTCCTATCGGGTTTACGCTCTCGCGGAAACGCGCCGAATTAGGCTACGAAAAGGAAAAATTGCCACGGTTGGACCGACTACCGACGCATTTGCCGAATCCATTTGGGGTCGCGTCTCTGGCATTCAGATTCGGGGGTCGCGATTCGTCTGTCGTACTCGTGTCCGAGGGTTTGGGACCGCAGAGGTGGCACGGTCGGATTGCAATCCTCGTCAATGAGCACACAGTCAGTGCAGGCGAAATGGTCGCTGCCTTTGCAGCGGAGAATAAGCTTGCAGTGATCGTGGGAACCGAAACTGCCGGGCGGCTCATCCCCGGTTCCGGTACAAAGGTGGGCGAGGGCTATATGCTGATAATGCCTCGAGCCCAATACATTACGTGGCAGGGACGCCGTTTCGAGGGAAAAGGTATTGAACCAGAACTTGCCATAAGCTTGGATCAGACTGAAGCGGGAACTGACGGTGCATTGGCAACAGCCCGACGTGCGCTGGACGATTGTGGTGCAGTCGCGATTGCCTAACTGCGGTTAGCGGCTTGCGCCCGAATGATGCGCCGACTGAAAGCCGGTGCGATTCCACCTTCAAAGCCGCCGACCGACTCTTCGGAAAAACGCACATCACAGGAATGCGTGTTCTACGTTCAAGTGAAAGCCGAAACATCGCTCTACCCTTCCGGACTAGAACGAAGCCGCTGGCGCGGCGGACGCCCGAGGCGTGATCGCATTTGGAGCAAAGAGGCGTCGGTGTCCGTGAGCTAGCTTCGGTCACAGAGAAAGGAGTCTCTGTGACGAAACTCATTCAGCGGATGCGCGAAGAACTTGTGCGACGCAACTTTGCCGAATCGACCATGCGTACCTATCTGCAAGTGGTTGAAGATTTCAGGCGCTACTTGCCGACGCGGTTGGACCAACGCGGGCCGGATGATATCCGCCGCTACCAGGTCCACTTGTTGGAAGAACGGAAGCTCGGCGTGGACACCGTCGTAAGCTACATCGCGGCGCTGCGGTTTTTCTACGTAAAGACACTGAAACGCCCGGCGATGAAGGAGGACCTTCCGTATCCGAACCGGAAGAGACTTCGGCTCCCGACGATCCTGACACCGGAAGAAGTTTCCAAGCTGATCGACTCAGCGCGCAACCTGTTCCATTACGCCATGCTGTTGACGATGTATTCGGCGGGATTGCGACGAAGCGAGTTGTGCAAGCTGAAGGTGAGCAACATCGATAGCGGCCGCATGGTCATTCGCATCGAGCGTGGCAAAGGCGGTGTGGACCGCGAAGTTCCTCTGAACCCAAAGCTGCTCACCACCTTGCGCGAGTACTGGCGTTGGATGCATCCCAAGACTTATCTGTTCCCCGGCACCCGCAACGGCTGGCGTGCCGACAAACCGATCACGCCCAAGGTGATCTGGGAAGCCGTGCAAGCCGCCGCACGCAAAGCCGGAATCCAGAAACACGTTACACCTCACACCCTCCGGCATTGTTTTGCTACCCACATGCTCGAAGAGGGAGCGGATCTGCGAACCATTCAGGTGCTGATGGGCCACAAGGACATTGAGGCAACGACTCGTTATCTGCATGTGTCCCCCAAGCGTTTGCAGGCAGCTACCCATCCTCTGGAGCGGATTCCTGTCTCCGGCCCAGCACGGTTACAGCGCTCGCGGAAGTTACATAAACCGGAATGAGTCAGCCCACCGTAGAGGTGGCCGACTTACTTCGCACGCACGGTGATCGCTTCGTTCGAGAGAACCGCTCTTGGCTCAGCTATCAGCAGCTAAAAGTGTTGCGCGCCATTCAGCGCTGCCGCACGCCGGCTTTAGGCGGACATCTCGATCACTGTTCCGGGTGCGGTCATTCGGCCATCTCGTTCAACTCCTGCCGGAATAGGCACTGCCCCAAGTGCCAGGCGCAAGCACGCCAGCGATGGCTCGCTTGCCGGGAACAAGAGTTGCTGGGTCTGTCTTACTTTCATGTGGTGTTCACCTTGCCTCACGAGTTGAACAGGCTGTGTCAACGCAATCCCGCGTTACTGTACAACTTGCTATTTCGTTGCGTTTCGGAAACGCTGCTAGAAGTAGCAGCCGACCCGCAGCATCTCGGCGCAGAGATCGGGTTCCTCGCCATCCTGCACAGCTGGGGCCAGAATCTGCTTCTCCATCCACACATCCACTGTCTCGTGCCGGTCGGCGGACTTGCACCTGATCGCAACCGTTGGGTGCAGCCGCGGTACCGCTTCTTTCTTCCGCTCGGTGTTCTGAAGAAAGTCTTTCGCGGTAAGTTTCTCGATGGGTTAAAGCGTGCCTATCGCAGAAACAAGCTCAGCCTCGGCGGCGCCACCGGACCGCTGAAAGATCCCAAGGCATTCCAGGCCCTTCTTCAATCTCTGAAGCGGAAAGCCTGGGTCGTCTATATCAAACAAGCGATGGCGGGTCCCGTCCCTGTGCTTCGCTATCTGGGCCGCTATACCCATCGCGTTGCCATCAGCAATCACCGGCTCATTTCCTTCGATGGGGAACAAGTCACTTTCCGCTGGAAGGACTACGCACACGGAAGCAAGCAGCGCCTCATGACACTCTCCGCTTCGGAGTTCTTGCGGCGCTACGTGCAACATGTTCTTCCCCACCGCTTCGTGCGCATTCGCCAGTTTGGATTCCTGGCCAATCGGCACCGTTCCGAGAGCATTACTCTGATTCGCCAGTTGCTTGCTTCCGCCTCACACTCGCAGGAACTGCCTCTGGCCGCTTCTTGCGAGGCGAAGTGGCAATGTCCTCGTTGCGGCCACTTCATGCAGATCGGCTGCAGATTGACTGCCCGCGAGCTCTACTCACTATGCCAACGACTCGATACTTCATAAAGCAGTCCGTCACAATCCGCTTCATACCGTGCGTTCACGCGCGCTCGCGGTCGTGTGTCTGTTGTAATCATCTCGACTCGTTGAACCGACCATATGCCACTTCCCGTCGCCTCCTGTCGGTGATTCTGAAGCCCGTGCGGCCCTCTCCAGCCGCGCTCCGGCGTACACCGAAGCTTCCTGCAAGCTGGAACGGTACCAAAAGACGTTTGAACCTCCATACTCGTCACGCCCCGCCAGCGGCTTCCTTCTAGTCTCGTTTTCGAAAGTGACTCGCCAGTTACTTCGGCCCGTGCCTCGACTCTTATCGCCGAGTCACTCCCGAACAACGCTAACGACAAGGCAGTACTTGCTCGCTGAACTGCAACGAAAGGTTGTTAGTTGAGCGACAGCATTGCAGGCGTGAAGCACATCTGGGCAGTGATTTTTTTTTGGGCTGGTTTGCACGACCGCTCGTAGTGAAATGGTCGAGGTCCGCGGACAGGGAGACTGCGGTCCGAGACACGCGCCGCGGGAGCGAGTCCGCGGCGCGTGGAGCAAAGACCAGGGATGGGTAGGCCCGGTGAAGTCTTACCGATAGTCCTGCAGTTCGATGCCAGTGCGCATTTGGGCTCTGAACAGCAGCTGAATGAGCCCGAGGCGGTCCGCGGCGTTGATGGTCGCGTTTCGCAGCCACAGCCCGTAAGCACTCCTGGGGACGAAGCTCGCAGCGAAATCGCGCGCGCCCTTCTGCTTGCGCTCCACATAGGTCCGCAGGCGCTGTTCATAGATTTCGAATGCGGACGCGTGGCCTCCCTGCGCGACAACCAATTCCCCAGCGAGCGTGTAGGCTTCGGCCATCGCCATCGCTGACCCTTCGCCGGCGAGCAGGCTCGGACACGCGCACGCGTCGCCGATCAGGGCGACGCGGCCCTTGGTCCAACTCGGCATGACGATCTGACTGACCCGGTCGAAATAGAGATCGGTGCTTGCCTGAAGCGCGTGGAGCATCTCGTCGGTTTCCCAGCCACCGCCAGCATAGAGGCGGGTCAGGACCTCTTTCTGACGCGAGGCATCGTGGACGGGAGCTGCGTGGGAATCGGATTCGGCAAACACCAGCATGAAGACCGTCGTGTCCTCGTCGACAGTAATTCGCCAAATCTGCCGGCCGGGTTCGCCGTAAGTCACGTATGCGTCCGGATCACGGAACCGGTAGCCTTGGGCGGTGAACGCGGCAACGTAGTATCCGAGAAAGCGTTCGAATCGCGTTTCTTCACCAAACCAGAGTCGTCGCACGGCGGAGTGGAGGCCGTCGGCACCGATGACCAGATCGAACGTCTGAGCCTCACCTTCGCGAAACGTCACCTGCACGCCGCACGGGCTGTCTTCGAGGCTGGTCACGCTATTCCCGAACCGCACGTCGACTCGGTCCTTGACCGCTTCGTAGAGCGCAGAAGCCAGCGCCGAACGCGGAAGGCTCATGCCCCGGCCCTTGATGAGCTTTTGCACCGCGCCCTGGTTGAAGCCGCTGATTGGCCGGCCCACGCGATTGACGATCCGGAATTCCTGAACCTTGAGGTCATGCCGGCGGAGTTCGTCCAGCACGCCCATCTTTTCGGCCACGTCATAGCCGAGGCCCCAAAAGTCGATGACGTAGCCGCCGGTGCGCGGTTCGGGCGCCTGTTCCACCAGGGTCACCACATATCCGTATCGATCGAGCCACCAGGCCAGACAAGAGCCTGCAACCCCAGCTCCTGACACCAGAACGTTCCCAGGCATCCCACATTCTCCTATGGACCGCTTCTCTGATCGGGGATTCAACCCGGCGATTGAGAAACGAGAACAGGTGCACCAGTGTGACAATCCCCAGCACGGACCATGAATGGTATCGCCTATTCGCTGTTTGATCGCTATCCAAGGACAGCGCTCGCGATGGCGGAGTCGCCGAGGTGAGGTTCAAATGCAGCGTGATCGAATTCACACCGATCTGGATTCTAGCCCCATAATGAATCGAACAGATCGCCAGTAACGTTAGGACTCAAACTGAAGTGATCCGGCGCGAAAAGCCGGGTGGCGGTGTAAAGCAGACCGGCGGATCAGTTTAGATTGAGCCGTTTGAAGGAAGGCGAGCGCGTTTGCGGCGGACGCGGCCATTTTGGTAAGGAGTCGCTATGGAATTTGAATTCGTTTTCGAAGCTTCGGATAAAGCTTATAAGAGGCGGCGTGTCCGATCTGATGAGCTGGAGACATGCGCGGAAGCTCAGATGCCCGGTTCCCAGCCACGACAATGCGCCTGAGAACGCTGGAAAAATCGTGAACGCTGGAATCCGAACACACGGAGAGCGCAGGGGCCGGCGCATCAGTTGAATTTGCCGCAACTTGAGATTTGCTAAGAGCTATCAATATGAATCGTCCGTTGCGCCGATTGCGATTGGAGTTCCGCGGCGGTAAACCGCTGCATCAAGAGCATCGAGCCGCCACAATGAGGGCACTGCCATACAGCCCGAGAACACGCTTTAGGTTGGATGGAACCAACATCGGGCGGAAGAACCATCTGTAGCAGTCGTCGGCAGAGGGCAACAGGGACTTACGTCGTCGATTGCTTAAGAAGCCGAAGAAGCGGATGCGCACAAAGCCATGCGGAAGCACATGCAAAAGGAAGCGGCGCAGGAACTCATCGGCCGTCACCGTCATCAGTTTTTGTTTGCTGCGGTGGGCGTAATCCTTCCAGCGGAACGTCACGAGGTCATCGGCGAAGTGAACGATTCGATGATTGGAGATGGCGACACGATGGGTGTAGCGGGCCAGGTAATGAAGAACGTGCTGCGGGCCGCCGAACGGCGGTTTGGCATACACGACCCAATCTTGACGGAAAAGCGAACGAAGGAAGGAGCGGAATGCCGCTTCCTGCGCAAGCGGTTGAAGATTGCCTGGAAAAGTTAACTGTCTTCTCCGAAAGGCTTTCTTCAACCCAGCCGTGAACTTGCCGCGGAACACCCGGCTGAGCACTTTCACGGGCAAGAAGAATGCGTAGCGTGGATGAACCCAGTGCTGATGATCGAGCGAAAGCCCCCCAGCCGGAATCACGCAATGGGCATGTGGGTGGTGCAGGACGTTCTGACCTCACGTATGCAGCACGCTCATGAAGCCGAACTCAGCGCCCAGATGCTTGGGATCGGCAGCGATTTCTAAGAGTGTTGCCGCACTGGCACGGAGCAGCCGATCATAGAGGACTCTCTTGTTCGCGAGTGTGAGTGGGGAAAGCTGATGCGGCAACGTGAAGACCACGTGCACATAGGGAACGTTCAGCAGTTCCTTTTCACGATCTCGGA
>JBJMGK010000251.1:0-5244 GCA_045807925.1 Bryobacteraceae bacterium
AACGCGGAAGGGCGAGTTGAGCTGACTATCGAGCGGCTGCCTGACGGCGAAGTCTCACCCTATCTCACGCAAGAACTTGCAGTGGGGGACCGTGTGGAATTAAGAGGGCCGATCGGTGGTTGGTTCGTGTGGCGATCGCGGCAAACGGAACCGATCCAATTAATTGCAGGCGGTTCGGGCATCGTTCCGCTTATGGCAATGATTCGCTCTCGTGCATCAGCAGGTAGCACTGTACCCTTTCGATTACTGTATTCGGTGCGGGAACCCGGAGCCGTCTTCTACCGTGATGAACTGCAGGCCATATCGAGTCGGGGCGATTCTGTAACGCTTACGTACGCATATACACGGGCCACTCCGAAGGACTGGCCGAGACCGCCTGGCCGCGTCGATACGTCCTTTATCGCCGAAGTGACCTGGCCCTCTAAGCTAATCCCGACTTGTTACGTGTGCGGTCCCACATCGTTCGTAGAAGGTACTGCCGCCATGCTTATCAGTTGCAGCAACCGCCCCGACAAGATCAGGACCGAGCGTTTTGGCCCGACAGGAGGTCGGACATGAGTTCCCCTCTAAATACGGTTACCTCGACGGCAATGCTGCCTCCTGCGAAGTGAGCAAAGTATTTGCCATCGATATGACGACTGCAGGGGACGGTGCGCCGAATGTGGCACTACGAGATGCCCGGCGGAGGCACTGTCACGTTAGCAAAGCAAAGGGTGCCTGCGAGGGCGGTCCGGCGGAATGACAACGGTGGACACGCGCCACCCCGTTACATGAGGGCAGTGACGACCTGTACCCTCGTCACCAGGCGAGGCCGGGGTTCCAAGCTCTGAAAAACGTTCTCGATGGTTGGGCGAGATAGCTCTAGCCTAGCAGGATGCTGAAATTCTGAGGCCGCATGAGTGACCGAAGGAGGGTAGGAAGCGTCTGTTAAAGATGCGGGGAGAAGACCTTCAACAGCCCGAACTGTTCAGCTATGGATCAGTAGAAGAGAGGGTTCCATCGGATCACCGGTTGTGGCCCATCCGGGCGATGGTGGATATCGCACTCAAGGAGATGAGCCGGCGTTTCGATGCCATTTACGGTGAAGATGGGCGCAAGTCGATTCCGCCCGAACGCCTGTTGCGCGCGCTGTTGTTGCAGTTGCTGTATTCGGTGCGTAGTGAGCGCATGCTGATGGAGCAGTTGGAATACAATCTGCTGTTTCGCTGGTTTGTCGGCCTCTCCGCGAATGAAGCCGTTTGGCATGCCACGGTATTCACAAAGAACCGCGACCGGTTGCTGGAAGGCGCAGTTGCCGAAGAGTTCTTCTCGCTCATCGTGGAGCAGGCGCGGGCCAAGAAATTGCTTTCCGATGAACACTTCACCGTAGATGGCACACTCATCGAAGCCTGGGCTGGGCAGAAGAGTTTCCAGCGCAAAAAGAGCGATGAGGACATTCAGAAGCCGCCGGCGAACGATCGGGGAAACAATCCGACGGTCAACTGGCACAGGCAGAAGCGCCGGAACGATACCCATCAGTCGCTCAGCGATCCATGGGCGCGGCTGTTTAAGAAGACACACGGAGCAGAGGCCAAGCTTGCCTACATGGGCCACGTATTGACGGAAAACCGCAACGGCATGGTGGTGGACGTACGTGTCACGCAAGCCACCGGAACGGCAGAGCGCGAGGCTGCGGTGGAGATGCTGAGCGGGAAGCCGACCACGAGGCGATCGAACTTGGGCGCAGACCGCGGTTACGATACGGCCGGTTTTGTGAACCGGCTGCGCGAGATGAAGGTTACGCCGCATGTGGCGCAGAGCAACACTAACCGCCGCAGCGCGGTGGACGCACGTACGACGCGACATGCAGGCTACGCTATCAGCCAGCGGACGCGTAAACGCGTGGAGGAAGTGTTTGGCTGGATGAAAACGATCGCACTGCAACGCAAGACTCGCTTCCGGGGGCCCGACCGTACCGGCTGGATGTTCACCTTAGCTGCTGCCGCTTACAACCTGGTGAGAATGCGGAATCTTCAACCCGCAAGCGCCTAAGGAGAAGTGTGTCCGAAAACCCAACAATCGCCCTTTCGGCGACACTGATGGATACCCGGGCTCGGCACTTACAACCTCCACTGGGCTAACCTGCGCCCCCTGTCGAACTACTTTGCACTGTAAACGCCCCTCTAACCAGCGCTTTTCAGCAACCTGCTAGGTCGTAACTTCGCTTCAACTCGCTTTGGATCCGACGAGAGCCGAGACCGCGCTACTTTTCGACTGGTATTGACACTTCCTGAGCTCCGCTATCTGAGCGCGCTCCTGCTCGGATACCTTGCTGGCCGGCGAACGATGCGGTCGCCGGCTCTTGTTCAGTAGGCCATGAGGCCCGTTCGCAGGATATCGCTCAACCCACCTCCGTAGCGTTGGTCGAGAGATGCCGCAATGCAAACAAACTTGTGAGCAGTTCTTGCCCTGTTCAACCAGCTGTACCCATCGGGATCGCTTCCTGATCTCCGTACCCATTCGATACAGGGTAACTGGAAATAATGTCTATTGACCAAACAGTTCAAATCGATAATAAAGATCGGCGCGAAACCTGCGTTGCCTGACCATCGTCCTGAGATCCTGAGTAGTTGCCGTCAGGATCCGCGCGTCGACTCGAGTGCTTTGCGAATTCCCGAGTGGTTCGAATTGCCGTTGTTGAAGCACAGGAAAGAGCTTAGGCTGAAGCTCAATCGGCAATTCTCCAATTCGTCGAGAAATAGCGTACCTCGATCAGCGGCTTGAAAGCCTCCCATTCTTGAAGCAACTGCTCCAGTGAAAGCGCCACGCTCATACCGGAAAACCTCGCTTTTTAACAGTGCGGCAGGAATCGCTGCACAGTTAATCGCCACGAACCGGTGCCGCCGACGGGGGCTGACCTCGTGAATCGCTTGTGCGATTACTTCCCTGCCTGTGCCCGTCTCGCCTTGTAGAAGCACAGCGCATCCGTGGACGCACTGTTTCTACGTCTTCAAGTATGGCCTGGAACTTCGGGCTAGATCCCATCAAATCCGAGATAAGCATCGTTTTACTCCTTTCATGAACGGCTCCGGTAACTTCTACGCCAGTTTGATCCAGTAGTGATTTCGGGCCAGATTAGTCCCCATAGCTTCTCGCGTACCATTTGGAGATTTGCTTGTGCCCAAGATGAATGTTTGTGAGGTCCGGCTGTGTTTTCGAGCTCTCTTGCAGCGTTGTTACGACTCCTATCAAACATCCTGGACATCCTCGCTTGTTCCTGCATCGAGGTCCGACAACTCCGCACTTCTTTGAGCCCTCTCTCGAGACACCCACTCACGTATATAAGCCGGACAGTTCCTAACTTCTGTTCCGTTGGTTTCGCAGACGGCAAGGAGTTTCACAACCTCGTGATCCACGAGAGTGACCTCCTTGAAATCGATAGGGCTGCACACTCCTCCCGTCCGAGGACTTCTCTGAGCGTGCCCACATTCGCAGGGCCCACTCCGTCGATCGTGCTGCTCCGGCGCGCGTCACACTTAGTACCGCACGGTGCGTCAATCCGTTCGTGTTTTCGTTATTAAAAAGCTCAGTTTCATTTTGCTTCAGATGCCTACTACTGGCACGCTTTGAATCGGCAGGCGGAATATTCCATTCTTCTAAGGGTTGGAGCCTTTCAGAAGCAAGCGGACTTCAAAGAACAACTGTGCGTCAGATGTCCAGCAGTCCTCTGCGTATGGCGATGGCTATGGCGTGCGTTCTGTCGTTGGCTCTCAGCTTATCCACGAAGTTCTTGACATGGAAGTTGACCGTTGTTTCGGCAATTGAGAGTAGATGTGCTATTTGCTTATTGCGATGGCCGTCTCGAATCAGTTTCAAAACGTCGATCTCGCGCGGGGTGAGATTATCTTCACTCAAATGCTCAGCAAGACGGCGGGCAATTTCTGCAGGAATGTGTTTTTGCCCACTGTGTACTGAACGGATGATTTTGAGCAGCTCGCTTTTCGGAGTGCTTTTTAGTACATAAGCCGCCGCTCCAGCACGGAGCGCCCGCTGAATAATCAAATCACCATCGCACGTCGTTAGCATGATGATGCGAGCGAGTGGAAACTCTTCGCGGATGGTGATGAGCGCCTCTGTGCCGGGTGCTCCCGGAAGCCTCTGATCAATAAGCATGACGTCGGGCTGGTGGAGCCGGAATTCTGCAATGGCCTCCGGAGATGTCGCAGCTTGCCCCACGACAGCCATATCCGATTGGGATGAGAGGATCATGTTCAAACCCTCCCGGAAGACTGGATGGTCTTCAACAATCAAGATTCGGATTGGACACGACAAACCCATTGCGACGCTCCTATTGAGGCTCTGTCTCTTCTTGTCTGGTTCTAGTCCCTTTGGTGTTTGGAATTGGCGCTGGTATAGCATCGGTTTTCGAGGTTGGGACCCTTTGGATGAAACCCATAAGTTTTCCCTTCTTTCTATCTCCCTTCTTAATCAAAAGGGATGTGGAGCTACTTCTGATCGAAGCGCGAAAGCGACGCCGGAACATCGGCACGCCTTAGCACGCCCCGAAGGATGTTCTGCATGTCGCCTTCCAATTCTCGTCTGGTGCTCTCGAGCATTTCAAAAACCTCTGCTCCTCTGATTACAGCCGTGTTAGCCCGAGCAAAATGTATTTGTCAGCTCTCGAGCGAATCGGCGGAGGTCATCAACAGCGCCGGTAATGACACACCGCTCCCTCCGACATTCAATGCGCCGAATCAGAGCTGGCATGCGCAAAGCACAGATAGGATTCACACATTTTTCTGCTCTACCTGCGTTCGGCGGCTGCAGAACCGGAGCTTGTAACCAACGCTACGGGAACCAGATCAGGTGCAGCACTGGACGGCATTTCCCCTTGTGGTTCTGTCTGAAAGAATCCGGAAGCTCAACGGCGAGACGCTGACGGGAAGCTCAGAGGTCCAGGAGAATCAGGGCAGGTTCTGGGCACGCGCTCGTGGCCGGCTCAGTATCGGGACTCATGTCCTATGTGGGGGGGAAGTGCATACGCACCTCCCCGCACACACCGCAACGCGTGCGGAAGAGGGCCTAACTCTCACGTGTGGCCGCGTCCGCTGCTTTCGCCAGACTGATCAGCATCTCGGTAAACGCCTTCGGCTGTCCGATGAACAGCCCTTGTCCAATGAGGAAATTGGCAGCGCCTACCGCATCTATCTGGCCTGGACTGGTGGGACGAATGACGGCGCAGCGCGGCAAGTTCGTGCTGATGAA
>JBJMGK010000252.1:0-53379 GCA_045807925.1 Bryobacteraceae bacterium
CACCGCTTTTTCCCAGAGCACGAATGGCGTGCTTGCGATGAAAGCCAGTTACTTCGATGAATTCGTCGAGGATTCTTTTCTTCTCGACACGCGACGCTATCCGATACCGGTCCGCTATCGCCTTGATTAGTTCCCGCTTGGTAGCCAAGCTCATTTGCCTCCCGTTTCTGCTGCCCGTCATCTCGAACTTCGACGGGTAACATTTTCATGAGGCAACGACCTTCCGCTGGTAACAAATATCGCGAGTCAACGCGCCGCATCCCCGTTCGTGAAGGAATGGCATTGCAGTTCCGCTCGGAGTTCTTCAACGTTCTGAATCACACGAACTTCGGATACCCGACGTCTGATATCACGTCGGGCTCGTTTGGCACGATTCGCACGACATATCCACCGCGCCAGATCCAGTTTGCGTTGAAGCTGTTGTTCTGATAGGGATCCACAAGAGCCGCACAGCTCCGCTGCGCGGCTCCGGTCGTGGGTGGACGTCCGTCTGCTGAACACTCCGTTCGAAGCCGCACGGCAGCAAACCGGAACGGGCTGAGCGCGATAGCTTGCTGCGACATATGCTTCAGCGGGTCTTGTGGAGCAGAAGAACCGTGCTGTCGTAATCTCCCGTGAGGGTAAATCGAACGCCCTGGGCCATCAGGTAAGCCCCGCTAAGCTCGGGTCCTTGGGCGGAAAACTTACCGTCGGGCGATTCCGGACGGTACAGGCCTTTGGGATCCAGCCCTTGCGGATAGATAAGTGGGGCATCGGTCCGATATTGCTGGGAGTGCCGAAAAGCAAAGAGCACGGATTCTTTTCCGTCGTTTGAGACGTATTGATTTGCGGTGACATCGCTAACTTTCGGCGAGAGCAACCGGAACAGATTCCCGTTCTGGACCATATCCCGAATGCGTTTGTCGAGCGCGACCATCTCGGTTCCAAGCGTCGTGTCTTCCGTGGCCCATTTGCTCAGATTCGCGCCAATTCCGAGAGCGCCCTGCATCGCCACAAGAAACCGATACTTCAACGGCGTGCTTCTACCATTCATATTCGGTACGTCCGTCACCCAGGCGGACATGAACTTCGCGGCGTACGCCTCGGAGAAGCCTTCCTGAATCCGCAGGCGGTCAAACGCCTCGGTGTTGTCCGATGTCCAGACTTCCTCGACGCGCTTCAAAATGCCGAGGTCAATCCGGCCCCCTCCGCCAGAGCAGGATTCAATCTCAAGGTTGGGATGTTTCGCGCGAAGACGATCGAAGATGTCGTACAGATTTCGAACGTACTGAACCCATAGCTTTCGTTGATCGGCAGGCGGTTGTTCCGGCCAACCCGGTTCAGCGAAAATGCGGTTCATATCCCACTTGAAGTGACGGATGTTGTTCTCGCTTGCGAGCTTGTCCAGAACCGAGAGGATGTAGTCGCGGACATCGTCGCGGGCGAGATTCAACACTAGTTGGCTGCGGAGTTCACTTCTTGGTCGGCCGGGGAAATTCATCACCCAGTCGGGATGGGCACGATAGAGGTCACTATCCGGATTGACCATCTCCGGTTCCACCCACAAGCCGAAGTCCATGCCAAGCCCATTGACATACGTGATCAGTGGCTTCAACCCGTTCGGGAATTTGGCTTTGTTTACAAACCAATCGCCGAGCCCGGCATGGTCGTCGTTGCGCTTGCCAAACCAGCCATCGTCCATGACAAACAGTTCGACTCCAAGCTTGGCGGCTTTGTCTGCCAGTTCTTTTTGTCCAGCTTCGGTGACGTTGAATTCGGTCGCTTCCCACGAGTTATACAGAACCGGCCGACTTCTCGCCTTGTCTCCATGCGGCTCGATTTCGTCGCGTTCGAATCGGTGTAGGAGCCTGGAAGCGCCTCCGAAGCCTTCGCCTGAGAATCCGCCATAGAACTCAGGCGTGTCCAACGATTCACCGGGTTTCAGCGGGTAGGAGAAGTCGAACTGATTCAACCCCCCAGTTACGCGAACCTGCCCGTAAGGTGTTTCTTCGACCGAAATACGCCAGTTGCCACTCCAGGCGAGCGCACCGAACCAGATCCGGCCGTGTGTCTCGTCCGCGTCGCCGTTGTCTATCGCGAACCAGGGATTGAAATTGTGGCCCGTGTGTCCGAGACGGCTTTCGAGCACCTTGGTGCCTTCGTTGATAGGCTCGTGATTCAGCTGTGTCTCCGCTGCCCATCGGCCGCTAAGATACGACAGCTGATAGCCGGTGCCTCGCGGCAGATACCATGAGGCGGACTGGGCGCTTTCGATCGTCAAATTTTGACCCGTGCCATTTCGTATCGTCGACCATCGCGCCACCACCCCTTGTGAGAAAACGCGGTAGTGCAGTGTGACATCGATGTTGTCCCGGATGTCCTTAAGAACTACGTCAAGCTGGTGTTCCCGGATCTGGTGCGACTGATAGTGCAGGACCAGGTCGCGATTTCCATCGGCCCGAGTGATTTTCACCGCAGGCTCATAAAAACGAGAACCGCCCCAACCCGGATATTCTTCGTTCTCGAGCATCTGGTGAGGATCGAAGGATGACAAGTCTTTCCGTTCGGAAGCGGGCGGGAGATCCTCTATCCGCCATAACGGTGCTCCCCAGTACAGATTCTGCAACTCGCCGGTGGGGCTGACGCCAATCGCATACGAACTTTGCCCCGCTGTTATCAGCCAAATCTTCTTCTCAGAGGAATACTGAATGTCTTGGGCGTGCAGGAGAGTGCCCGTCCCCAACAGGCAGATCGCCGCAAACGTTGCGTGTCGCATTGCCTTCGATTGTACGAGGGGTTCTCGAAGCGGTGAATGGTGGTGTAATGACTTCCATCGTGCCGAAAACTAAGCGGTTCCCCGCGGCAGCCATCGTTTGTCTTCTGTCGACCAGTGTTGCCCTGTGCGCCTCGAATCCCGATTGGTTCCCAAAGAAGGACCTGACAACGATCGGGGTTTACTATTACCCCGAAGCTTGGCCTGAAGGGCAATGGGCGCGAGATATGACCAACATCCGGAAGCTCGGAATGGAATTCGTGCACATGGGCGAATTCGCCTGGTACTTCATGGAGCCGCAGGAAGGCAAATTTAATTTCGAGTGGCTCGACAAAAACGTAGAGCTTGCCGCCAGGAACGGACTGAAGGTGATCCTGTGCACGCCGAGCGCTACACCACCGATCTGGCTGACGCGCAACCATCCGGACGTGCTGATGGTGGACGCCGCAGGGCGCAGGATGGAACACGGCAGCCGCGAGCACGCCGACTGGAGCTCACAACTCTACCGCGACTATGTCACAAAGATCGATACGGAACTCGCAAAGCGCTACGGACATGACCGACGGGTTTGGGGATGGCAGATCGACAATGAGCTGAGTCACTACGGTAAGCGGTTCTCTTACTCGCCTGCCGCTACCCAGCGGTTCCGCGGTTGGCTAAAGGAGAAGTACGGGTCGATCGACAAGCTGAATTTAGATTGGGGCGGTGCTTTCTGGTCGCAGATGTACCAGAATTTTGACCAGATCGAAATCCCAAATCAGGAAGTATTGGTGGCGGATCCCAGCCCCCACGCAGTGCTCGATTTCCGTCGCTGGTTTGCCCACGAAGCCGCGAGTTACCTCGAAATGCAAGCGTCGATCCTCCGCCGATACTCGGAAAATCAGTGGATTACCACGAATTTTATGGCGATGCATGGCGACGTGAATCCAGTGCTTTCGCGGTCCACTCTCGATGTGTTCAGTTGGACCCACTACCCCGTACATGGAAACCTCAATGAAGGCGAGCTGGGCTACCGTTTGGGGAGCGCGTCCGTGATGTCGTTCATGCATGATTTCATGCGTTCCCTCACTGGTATTTCAGGGATCATGGAACTGCAGCCCGGGCAAGTGAATTGGGGCGACTACAATCCGTGGCCTCTGCCCGGGGCTATCCACATGTGGATCCTCCGTGCATTCGGCGCAGGCGCAAATTTCGTCTGTACGTACCGCTACCGACAACCGCTATACGGTTCGGAGCTGTACCACAAAGGTTTGGCCGAGACCGATGGGGTCACTCCGTCTCCGGGCGGCCGGGAATATGCGCAGGCCATGAGCGACATTTTGAAGCTTCGTCAACACTACAATCCGAATGCCCGCGAGCCCCAGTCTTACGCTTCGCGCCGCACGGCATTTCTCATCAGCTTCGACAATCGGTGGGATATCGAGAATCATCTTCAGACGAAGCGCTGGAATACCGAGGCACACTGGATGCGCTACTACCGTGGGCTCAAGAGCGTGATGGCTGCTGTCGATGTCATTACGGAGGAGAAGGCGTTTGACGGTTACCCCTTTCTTGTCGCCCCGGCGTACCAGCTCGTCAGCGAGGACCTGGTCAACAGATGGAGACAGTATGCGCAGAACGGAGGCCATCTCATCCTAACTGCCCGTACCGGTCAGAAGGATATGCGCGGACACTTATGGGAAGGTCCTTGGGCCCAGCCCATCGTCGACCTGATCGGCGCGAAAGTCGAGCGTTATGATGTGCTTCCTCCGAACATTAATGGTCACGTGCAGTTTCTCGGGAAGAATTATTCCTGGGGAAGTTGGGCGGACATATTACAGCCGGCAAACGGGACCGAAGTGCTTGCCAGGTATGTCGATCAGTTCTACAAAAGTTCGGCAGCAGCGGTGACGAGGAAAGTCGGGAAAGGAACGGTCACATATGTGGGCGTGGACACGGAAACTGGTGATCTCGAAAGAGATATCTTGTATCAGATCTTTTCGAGTGCCGGTGCGAAACCCGCCTCGTTACCACCGGATTTCGTCATCGACTGGCGAGACGGCTTCTGGGTGGCGACCAATTTCACCAATACAATTCAGTCGATTCCAGTTCCTGCGAACGGAACGGTTCTGGTAGGGAACCGCGCCGTTGTGCCAGGCGGAGCCGCCGTGTGGTCAACAAAGTAGCTGATTGTCACGAAATTGTAATAGCTTGTCGGGCTACGAGTAACTATGTAGATCTCACAGTGCGGAATAGTTCCAATCGGCCAGTTTGAAACCAGGCCTTCATCGATTGGCTCGATAAAGGAGCCGTCTTTTCGTTAGACTGGACATTGAAGGAGAAAATGACGATTTCGCCCGATCATCGTAAACGTGCCCTTATTATCGGGGCCGGACCGGCCGGCCTCACCGCCGCGCATGAGTTGCTAACGCGCACTGATATAGTTCCTCTGGTTTTAGAAAAGAGCGACTACATCGGCGGTATTTCCAGAACTGTTCGATACAAAGGCAATCGCATCGATATCGGAGGACATCGATTCTTTTCGAAGTCTGACCGCGTGATGCAGTGGTGGCTCAACATCTTGCCGATGCAAGTAATCGAAGGCCAGCACGCTCACATCACTTATCAGCGGCAAAGCACCAGAGTTCCCGCTCATCTCACGCCGGCAGATCCGCATGCAGACGACAACGTCATGCTCGTTCGGAATCGTAAGTCGCGCATCTACTTCATGCGCAAGTTTTTTTCCTATCCGATCACGCTGAGCGGAGACACTCTTTCGAAGCTGGGCTTCTGGAAGACCATCAAGATCGGCCTCAGTTATCTGCGGGCCGTGATGTTCCCGATTAAGCCTGAGACGAATCTCGAAGAGTTCTTCATTAATCGCTTCGGCAGGGAACTATATCTTACTTTCTTCAAGTCTTATACCGAAAAGGTATGGGGAATAGAGTGTCAACAGATCAGTGCCGAATGGGGCGCTCAGCGCATCAAGGGGCTTTCGATCACGAAGACTATTACTCACATTCTGAAGAAGATGCTGCCGAAAAAGCGCACTGACATCTCTCAGAAAGACGTCGAGACCTCCCTCATCGAGCAGTTCCTTTATCCTAAATACGGGCCGGGGCAGATGTGGGAAGAGGTTGCCGAACTCGTAAAGCGGAACGGCGGCGAAATCCTGATGCACTGGTCGGTCGACGAAATCAGGCACAACGGCACAGGCCGAGTGACTTCGGTGCTTGCGCACAACACCCAGACCGGCGAAACGCGGGAGTTCGGTGGAGATTACTTCTTCTCGACCATGCCAGTGAAAGAACTGGTGGCTGAATTCAATCCGCCGGCACCTGCCGAGATCCGAAAAGTTTCCGACGGTTTGATGTATCGCGACTTCATCACCGTCGGTGTGCTCTGCGACAAAATCAAGCTGCTCGAAGCCAACGGGGAACTCGTGAAGGACAACTGGATCTACATCCAGGAGCCTGACGTTCTCGTCGGCCGTCTGCAGATCTTCAACAACTGGAGCCCGGCTCTGGTTGCCGATCCAAAGCATATCTGGATTGGTCTCGAGTACTTCTGCAATGAAGGCGACTCCCTGTGGCAGCGTACGGACGAAGAGATGATCCAGTTGGCTAAGGAAGAGCTTGCTTCCATGAACATCCTGGATGCGTCGCATGTCCTTGACGCGACTGTCATCCGCGTTGCGAAAACCTATCCGGCGTATTTCGGAACCTATGACCGCTTCCCCGAAGTGATTTCCTGGGTCAATGGCTTCGAGAACCTGTACCTGGTGGGCCGGAACGGCATGCATAAGTACAACAACCAGGACCACTCGATGTTAACCGCGATGACAGCAGTGGACAACATCATCGCGGGCATCAGCAGCCGGGATAATTTGTGGGCCCTGAATACCGAACAGGATTACCACGAGGAGAAGCAGGAACCGGCTTCGATCAAAACGGAACAGCCGGAGGAAGTGGCGGTCTAAGCCGGGGGCGTTTTGCCGGCAGACTGCAGGCGAAGATAGCGAGTCACCGCGACAACGCTGAGCAGTATTAACAACCAATCCACTGGGAACCTTTGACGGGCGCCTACGTGGATAAGGTACGACGGGGCAGAGTAAACCAGCAGGGCGCTGGTCACGACTGCCCCGTTCATTCTGTCTCGCCTCCAAACTTGAATCAGGCCCGCGAAGCCCAGGATCGCCGTCACATCACCAAACACGGCCTTCAGTTTCGAAGGATCAGGATAAAACCAAAAATCCTTGATACGGCCGATCGTCAGAACGAAGAAACGTTCTGGATGAGCGCGAATCCAGCTGGTCGCCTCACCGCTGGCCCACTTGTTGTAAGCAACTTCACCTAACTGCCGCACCCGCTCGGCCTCTGCAACGTTTTGAAGCGGATGATATTTGTCGTACACACCCAGAAGCAAGTTGGCCCTCTGGTCTGCAGTTGCGTCGCTATTGTTCGAAACTCTGAGTTCCAGACCGAGATTGCTACGCGTGGCAATTGGCGAGCCAAGCGCTCTCTCATTGCGTACGATCCATGGTGTTAGACACAGCGCCGCCACAAGGATCTCGATCGCGACGAAGCGGACAGAGCGTCCGAAAGTGATACCTCTCGTAAACCAGAGGCCTACAGCAGCCAAGACAAATAGAAGGGCCAGCAGAACAGACGAAAACAGAAGAGCGAAGCCCCAGATCAAGCCGTGGACCGCAGCGATGGGCCAATCTAATTTCTTGCGTCTCCAAGCGCCGACGGTCATCGGTACGAGAACAGTCAAGAACAAAGCTGTATAAGGAGTTTCCCAATCTCCGTCAATCTGAACCATGGGCTTCCAAGGGAACGCGGCACAGATCAGGCCGGCTATAACGCCCGGACTTGAACTGCCGAACATGCGATCTGCCGCAAAAGGCAGAAGTGCGAAGCCAAGCGAGGTAACGACTGACGAGATGATTTCTTTAACGATCTCTGCCTTGAAGCCTTCTCCAAACACATGAAAAACCGTTGCGAGAACGAGTGTGTAGCCCGGAGAAACGTGCGCGGTGGGGCCAGTGGGAATGGCGTACGGGTTACCAAATACTCCCGTACGGGAAAGCGACAACGCCGTTCGCTCGAGCTCGTAACGCGAGAGATCCCGGTAAGGATGCGCAACCACGATGAAGGCTAGCCTTATTGCCAAGGTAATAATAAAAATGAGGAAACTGCTCTTCCAAAGACTCAGACAGCTGCCTTCCGAGCAGATTCGGCTTATGTGTTTCATCAATAATTTGAGTACGGTTCTACAGGCCTATGCCCGAATTTGACTTGGGACATTTGGGTGCGATCACCGGTATTATAGAGACTGACTGCTCAATTCCACGCCACTTGATTCGATGATTCTGGACAGGCAGTTAGAGTTGCCTGTGGCCAATGAGTTTCCGTCTCAAAGGCCTGCTCAGGCGCGCAAGGAAACATCCTTGCGACGGGATATTGCGGTCTGGCTGCTGCTTCTCGCGGCCGTCGTCTGTTTACAACTTCTCAGTGGGGCTTACCGGGGTGAGTTTGGCGGGTATCCGGACGAGCCCGCCCACTACGTGACTGCGGTCATGGTGCGAGATTACGTGGTCCATTTGCACACGGAATCGCCGCTGCGCTTTGCCCAAGCGTACTATCGCCATTATCCGAAAGTGGCGTTTGGCCATTGGCCTCCGTTCTTCTACATCGTGCAAGCGATTTGGATGGGGCTGTTCTCCGCTGCGCGGATTTCGGTCCGATTACAGATCGCCTGCACTACAGCGTTTCTCGCCTTTGGAGTCTTCCGCGAAGGACGCAAGCTTTTCAGTGCGCGACTTGCGATTGCCGGGGCGTTACTGACTGTCTGTTTGCCTCTCGTTCAGACATACAGCGACGAGGAGATGTCGGAGACGTTGCTGACTCTCATGTGTTTCTGGAGCGTGATTTACTTGGCACGCTACATACGTTCCGAGAGACTTCGAGACAGCTTTCTCTTTGCGCTGTTCTTTTCTCTTGCCGTTCTCACCAAAGGCAACGGATGGCTTCTCGCGGCCGTGCCGCCGATTGCGCTTGTACTAACGCGCCATCTGAGACTGCTGGTTCGGAAATCGTTCTTGGTTCCGGTAGCGTTCATCGCCGCCGTGTGTCTTCCCTGGCAGGTCCTCACGATGCGAATGGCTGAGCGAGGCTGGGAGGGCGGTTCACATCCGAACGTGAGCTACACGGCAAGCGCGTTGCTCGAGTTTCTCCGCTTGTTCCCGCAGATTCTCGGTCCGGTGTTGCTGAGCCTCATGGTTCTCGGCATTGCGGCCTTTGTCGTCGTCCCATACATCCGCCGCAGCATTCGCTCTGAATGGGCCGTGCTATTCGCTCTTCTGCTTGCAGTTTGGGTGTTTCACTCCGTCATCCCGGCGGGAGTCGAAGATCGAAAACTGATCATCGCTGTTCCAGCTATGGTGCTGTTTGTTTTAGGAGGCGCTGTTTGGATTGGCGCTCAAGTTCCATCAAACGCACCCCTCTACAGGTGGCGCTATTTTGCGGTCGGCTGCTTTGCTGCACTGAGTTTTGTTGTTGGCACGTTCCAGATTCCACGGGTTGAGCATTACGGATTTACAGAGGCTGCGAGCTTTCTAGCCGGGCTTGCGAACTCAACGGATGGCACGGTTCTTATCTCGTCGAACTCAGGTGGTGAAGGAATGCTGATTTCTGAGATGGCCATGATTCAACCTCATCCGGCAGAGACGATTCTTCGCGGAACGAAATCACTCGCCAGCGTTGATTGGAACGGCGCCGGGTACCAGTGCCACTACTCGAATCCGGCTGAGTTGTTGCATTTCATTCGTGACAAGAAGGTGAAATACGTCGTCGTGGATAACTTCACTCCCCAGGTTAAGTTCGCGCACGATACACTGCTGAAGCAGACGATTAAGGACGGAAATATGTTCAAATTGGTAAGAATCTTCCCGTCCGCTCAGCGTTCAATACCCGGCGAGATTCGAATCTACCGAGTCGCATCGTAAATCGGTGCCGGTTTTACGCTCAAGTCAGGGCTGCGCGTGAGCGGCGCAGGCTGATTAGACTCTGGCCTGCGGTTTGCGTAGCGGTTTTCGGACTTGCGATCTACCGCTTCATTCACTGCGATAAAAAGGACATTAGGCTGAGGTTCTACACTGTGCAGAGAGGTGCGTAACGCTGAGACAGTCTGCCTAGTAGTTCCGTGCTACAACGAAGCTCACCGGCTTGACCTAGTCGCGTTCGCACGATTTCTCACCACAACGGAACGTGTCAGCATCATCTTCGTAGACGACGGCAGCGACGATGGGACAGCTCTCGTATTGTCAGAGTTCCAGGCCCGTTTTCCGGACGTGGTGGAACTGCTGAAGCTGTCGCGCAACAGTGGCAAAGCGGAAGCGGTCCGTCACGGAATTGTATATGCGCTGTCTAAGGTGCATCCATCAACGGTCGGCTACTGGGATGCTGACCTTGCGACACCGCTCGCGGCCGTAAACCAATTACAGAATGTGCTCGCGACTCACGAACACATCGACTTTGTTTTTGGTTCACGCGTGAAACTTTGCGGGCGACACATAGAACGCAAGCCCTTGCGACACTACTTAGGACGGGTGTTCGCGACAGCGGTGTCTGTGATCCTGCAGCTGCCGATTTATGACACTCAATGTGGAGCAAAACTTTTTCGTGTCCGAGATGACACGACTGCGCTATTTGACCAGCCTTTTATCAGCAAGTGGGTGTTCGATGTGGAGATCCTTGCCAGAAGCAGCCGGCAGTATGGGATACGGCAGTTAGAAGCAAAGATCTACGAGTACCCACTTGAAGCTTGGTCTGACGTAGCGGGCTCAAAGGTCAAGCCAATTGATTTCTTCCGAGCGTTCGTCGATATTCTTAAGATCCGCGCAGTCTACTTTTCGAAGCGCGCCTCGATTCCGCAGCGCCCCCGAAGTCAGCCCCTGCCGCCGGAGGAGGAGTCTACTTCCGAGCGCCGGCCATAGCGGCGGCCGCAATCTCAGACTCGTATGCGTCCTGAATAGCAGCGGTGCGACGTCGAGTTATTTGCCAGATCAATAGGGAAGTGACCCAGTAGTTCCAAACCGATCCGATGACCACGCCGATGAGTGACGCCCAAAACCAAGGGATGTTGTAGTCCCGGCACCCGTGCGCTGCAGTGAGATTGAAGGCCAAACCAATGCTGCAAGCGAGGTAGAAGAGCAACAGGCCGTAAACGGCACGCCAGCCTCTGAGCCGAGCGGATCGAAAGGTAAGTCGATTGTTGAGGAAAAAATTGAGGGCAATGACCAACATGCTGCCGATGGCCTGGGCCATGTAGAAGGACACGGGAAACAGGCTCTTCACAGCGAAGATGAGGATCAGGTTGACCGCTAGTCCCACCGCCCCCACCATGGAGAAGACTAGATAGCTCACAGGGATCCAGTCCCCTACCAACTTGTCCAGGAGGAGTTGCAGATATTCCAGGCCGACTAATATGTCCAGCTTCGAACTGCCATGCAGCCGAGACCGGAAGGTGTACCCGACTTCTGCGAAACGGACTGGTCTGCTGGACGACGCAATGAGATCAAGCAGTATTTTGAACCCCGTCGAACTCAGGGAATGGGCTACCTCGTGGAAATATGCACGCGTCAGGATGAAGTACCCGCTCATGGGATCGGAAACATCTGCGCGGCAGATCATCCGGCTCAGCCGAGTTCCAAGATCGCTTAGCTTCCGGCGGTGCGCTGCAAATTCGCCCACGCTTCCCCCGTCGACTTTCCTGCTAGCGATAACCAGGTCCAGACCTTCCTGCTTCAGCCGTTCCAGCATTTTGGGCAGGATTGTCTCGTCGTGTTGCAGATCTGCGTCCATCACGGCCAGGTAGGGCGAACTCGTCGAGAGCATCCCTTCCACAGTCGCTGAGGCGAGCCCTTTCCTTCCAATCCGCTGTATGACGCGCACGTTGCTACGTTGTTGCGACAAGGACCGCGCCAGTGCTGAGGTACCATCCGGCGAATCGTCATCAACAATAACGACCTCGTAATCGATGACGCCGAGAGCGGCCTCGAGGCAATCCAGAAGAGGAACAAGATTACCGCGTTCTTTATAGGTCGGAACGATGATTGAGAGCTCAGGCATCAGGCGTTTCGATCGCCTCCTGGGAAGAAGCAAACGCACCTGTTTACAGGAGAATGGGCATTAATGGCAGTCATAACTGTCGCCGGATCGTGCGTTAGCATTCACCATTCGAGGTCTTTTCAGTATCGCAATTCCACCTGATAAGCGCCATGTGTGTCTTGGGCGTCCGATACCGTTACTATCCAGGACGTGTATTCACCTCGAAAACCTGCGTCCTACCACCCTGAGTCGAACGTGATGGCATGAGCGCAAATTTCGAAACCGAAGGGATCCGAGGATAGGTGGCGAACTGTAACACGCATCAGTTTAAAGGCCAAAAAACTCGGGAGGCGAACTTTGCCCACGACTTCTTCTACCGCTCGATCTAGCAAAATGAGCGGAACGCACCTAATTGGCTCGGGCGCGCATGCTCCCAGTTACGGGACTACGATGGATGGCTCGCGCGCTAGACGCTTGTACCCGTTGATCGGCTGGTATCTTAACGATCCGGGCGTAAGCATTCTCGACAATGACTGGCAGACTTCGAAGCCAGGTGGGCTCGCGGTTCCAGATGCCGTCTTTATCTTTGATAACGAGCGCTCGAATGCTCAGCGTGTTGCATAGCTCGGTCACGCCTTTGAGGTCGAGGGCAGTCGAGTCGGCGAACAGATCGGCAAGCGCGGGGAACATCTGGGCACACGCTTTCGGATCCCCTCCGAACTGGGCGCCACATGAGGGATCGTAGGCCGCAGTCTGTCGGTCCGAGTACAGCCCGAAGTAAATGTCATCGTATGTCCATTTCGGATTGTTTTGAATGACAGCATCGGCCGGTAATACAATCTTGGCCGCATCGTAAGCCTGCCGAAGTGCGAAGGTCCGTTCTCCCAGATGACGATCGGGAACGAACCAGGGTCGGATGAGTCCTCGGTCAGCCAGCATCCCATGGATTCGGAGTATACTGACCTGGTAGATCGTCCCTCCGACGCCGAAGACCAAGAGCAGAGCCCATCCCCATTTCCAAATAGATCTGGGCGTGTGCGCGCTCACCTGAGGTGTGCGGAAACTCGAATCGCCAAACAGGTCGGCCGCCCAAAGGAGGAGCACAAACTGAGCAGGTAACAACCCGCGAACTCCCAGATCGTTCATCCAAATAACTCCCGACCTGAAGAACGTCGCGATGAAAACCGAGATCCCTGCGAGCAGAACGGTCAATTGCAGGGCGGGGGACAGATTACGTCTGACCTTCGCCTTCCACAGGAAAACGAGGCCCACCACGAAGAAGAAACCCAGCTCCACAAAGTAATTGACGGGAGCCCCGACGAGGCGTAGAACCAGCGACCACGCTTGACCTAGATCATGCGCGGCAACGAACTCGTCTGCCAGCCAGAAATGGCGGACCGAGAAGGTCATGAAAGCGCCGCCGTCGCCCTTTCCCGAGAGCGAGTGCAGATAAGGAACAGCAATGACGATGGAAAGGCAACCGGAAATAGCCAGTGCTACAAACTGCCTCGCTTCTCGCTTGAGGGCCGCTAAGCCCGTCCAAACGGCCAGAAACGCTGCCGTGACAAAGCCCACGTAAACGGACGTCCCCACCAGGCTGCCGAAAACAAGTCCCGCCAGGAGTCCATGCGTAATGAGACTCTTGCGCGTGGTTGCTGTACGCGCATCCCAACAGACCAGAACCCCCGTCACTCCAATCACCAGTGCCGCGAAATGATGTGGAACCCAAAGCGCCGTGTCCCACCAGGATGTGATCTGGTTGATGTTCCACCACTCCATGTCCGGGTAAACAGTTCCCCGGTGATAGGCGTACGCCGTTGGGAGGAGATCAAGACCAGTGACGGCCGTGAAAGCGATGGCGAGATAAATTCGGCGGCGGAGCGCTTCACCGGCGAATCCCAGAAGAAAACGAAATGTCGCCGCGATGAGCGCCAGGAATCCCCATCCACACCACACGGCGCTGCCGTAAATACATGTCTTCGCAGGAGTGAGCCCGTCCATGACATAGGCTATAAACCCGCAAGGCAGAAACCAGAAGAAGTGGTATCGAAGCGGTACCGGCCCGGTCAGGTAATAGAAAGGGTTGTTCGGGTGGGATCCAACCTTGGCAATAGTCTCCGTGATAGCTGTCCTGACAGCGTGATCAAAACTTGTGACCGAGAAATAAAGGCGGCCCTTCAACTGAATCTCGAGCAGCGAGGCCAATACGATCACTGCCCAGGCAAGGCCAATGAGCCAGACACCTCGGTTCACCGCTTTGATGTCTTCCAGCCAGATGCTCCATCGTTCGTGACCGGCATTCCCCCAGAGCATCCACAGCCAATAAGCGAAGAATGCGAGGAACAGAACCGAAACACCCGGCCAGCCAGCGAAACTGGCAAGCCAGTAGATAGTTGCGGGACAAACGGCCATCGACAGCGGAATGGAGAGAAGGCTGCGCCAGCGGGGCGACAATTCACGGAACCGAAAACAACTTGTAACCCATCCGATTACATACCCCGGAACAAACAGTACGGGGAAGAACATGACGATTGCCAGGAGCGATTCGGCGAGATCGGCAAGGGTATAGTTGTTAAAAGTAGTCAAAGCTGAGTAGTCTGACGAGCTCAACGCACGTGTTGCGGAGCATCGCCCGCGGAGTTGATACGGACAGTATTCGAGCGAACTCCTGCCGCAATTAAATGATAACCGCAAGTATAATCCTCAGAAGTGAGAGTAGTTATTCTGTGCGGGGGATTGGGTACTCGCCTACGAGAAGAAACTGAGTTTCGACCCAAGCCGTTGGTGGACGTCGGAGGTCGGCCGATACTCTGGCACATCATGAAGCTGTACGCTCACTACGGCTTCCGCGATTTCGTTCTTTGCCTCGGATATCGCGGCAATATGATCAAAGAGTACTTCCTGAATTACGAGGCGATGAACAACGATTTCACCATCCACCTCGGCAGGAATGCGCAAATCCACTACAACGACAATCACGAAGAACAGGATTTCGCTGTCACGCTCGCCGAAACCGGAGCCGAATCGATGACCGGCGGTCGTTTGAAGCGTATTCAACGCTATGTGCAGAGCGACGATTGTGTGATGGTCACGTACGGAGACGGCGTCAGCGACGTAAATGTCCAGGAACTACTCAAATTCCACCAGAGTCATGGAAAAATCGCGACGGTAACCACCTTCCGTCCAGTCTCGCGATTCGGAATCCTCGACATCAACCAGGCGCATCAGGTCATGAACTTCATCGAGAAACCCAAGTCCGATGCCTGGGCGAGCGCTGGCTATTTTGTTTTCCGAAAAGAGATCTTCGATTACCTCGACGGCGATGAGTGTGTCCTCGAACGGGAGCCCCTGGAGCGCCTTGCGTCTGAGGGTCAACTGATGGCCTACCACCATCAGGGCTTCTTCCAGGCCATGGACACCTTTCGCGAGTATCAGTTTCTGAATGACATCTGGAAATCGGGCGAGGCTCCCTGGAAGGTTTGGGCCTGATGTCACTCATCTGGCAGGACAGGCCAACGCTGGTCACAGGCGGCACGGGCCTGGTCGGTAGCTGGCTGACACGCAGCCTCGTGGAAGCGGGTTCGGATGTGGTTTGTCTCGTTCGCGATTGGGTGCCGCAAAGCGAACTGGTCCGAAGTGGCACGATTGAGCGCGTAAAGGTTGTTCGCGGAGACATCTGCGATCGCGATTGCCTGGAGCGGACAATCGGCGAGTACGAGATCAACACGGTATTCCACCTGGCTGCGCAGACCATTGTCGGGATAGCAAATCGCAACCCGGTGTCCACATTTGAGGCAAACATCGAGGGCACGTGGAATGTTCTCGAAGCAAGCCGCCGCTCTCCGTCCGTGAAAGCCATCGTCGTCGCTTCTTCCGATAAGGCATACGGCGATCAGACGACGCTGCCCTATTCCGAAAGCACGCCCTTGGAGGGCAGGCATCCGTACGACGCGAGCAAGTCGTGCGCCGACTTAATTGCCCAGGCTTATGGGAAGACGTACGGATCGCCAGTTGCCATCACTCGCTGCGGGAACTTCTACGGTGGAGGTGATCTGAACTGGAACCGGATCGTGCCGGGAACGATTCGTTCCGTCCTGCGTGGAGAAGCCCCGGTAATCCGCTCTGATGGGCAATTCGTCCGCGATTACTTTTACGTGGAGGATGGCGCGGCCGTCTATATGCTCGTCGCGGAGCAGCTGCTACGTGACCCCGCGCGCCTACGTGGCCAAGCCTACAACTTCTCGAACGAGATTCAGGTGACCGTCACCGAGTTGGTGAATCTGATTCTCGAGAAGATGGAATCTTCACTCCGGCCGGACATACGGAACGAAGCTTCGAACGAAATCAGACATCAATATCTCAGCGCGGAACGAGCCCGAACTGAACTGGGATGGAAGCCGCTCTTTACCCTGCAAGAGGGACTTTCGCGAACCATTCAGTGGTATCGCAACTTCATTGGAGGATCGAACAATGAGTTCACAAGCGGACAGCTTGCGGGCACGTATTCTCGATCTCGTTAGCGAGTATCACGGAACGGCATTCGCGGAGCGGCCATTCGTTCCCGGTCAAAGTCCCGTGCCTGTTTCGGGAAGAGTCTTCGATGAAAACGATATGCGCTCACTCGTGGACTCGTCGCTTGATTTTTGGTTGACGACCGGCCGGTTCGCTGCGCAATTCGAGAAACAATTTGCTCGCTGGTTCGGTATCCGGACTGCAATGCTCGTGAATTCCGGATCATCGGCTGATCTTCTTGCCGTTACCGCCCTGACTTCGCCAAAGTTGGGAGATCGTCGGCTGGTGCCCGGCGACGAGGTGATTACCGTCGCGGGTGGATTCCCAACCACGGTCAATCCGATCATCCAAAACAGACTTGTCCCGGTTTTTGTGGACGAACTGATACCGACCTACAACATCGACGCAAGCAAACTCGAGGAAGCAAGATCGGAACGAACGCGTGCTGTCGTGATTGCTCACACGTTAGGCAATCCTTTCGATCTGAAAACCGTTACGGAGTTTTGTCGCAAATATGATCTCTGGATGATCGAGGATTGCTGCGACGCCGTGGGAGCAACTTACGGCGGCCACAAGGTGGGTACGTTTGGGGATCTTGCAACAGTCAGTTTCTATCCGGCCCACCACATCACCATGGGCGAAGGCGGTTGCGTGCTGACGGAGAAACCGCTCCTCAAGACCGTGGTCGAATCATTCCGCGACTGGGGCCGCGACTGCTGGTGCGAACCCGGCAAAGAGAATACCTGCGGCAAACGCTTCGACTGGCAACTGGGAGAACTTCCTTGTGGTTACGACCACAAGTACACGTACTCGCATATCGGCTACAACCTGAAAATGACCGATATGCAGGCAGCGGTCGGGGTATCGCAACTCAAGAAGCTGGCGGGCTTTATCGAGCGGCGCCGGATTAATTTCGCCGCGCTCTACACCGGGCTGAAGGACCTCGAAGAGTTCTTTATTTTGCCGGAGGCAACTCCGAATTCCGAGCCCAGCTGGTTTGGGTTTCCCATCGCCGTCCGGAAAGATGCGCCGTTTAACCGCAATCAGGTGATTGCTTTCCTTGAGGGCCGAAAGATCGCTACCCGGCTGCTGTTTGGCGGAAACCTCTTGCGACAGCCAGCCTACCGGGGCATTCCCCACCGGATTATCGGGTCGCTTGAGAACACCGATTTCGTTATGACGCAGGTGTTCTGGGTGGGTGTCTACCCCGGGATCCATGCGGCAATGCTCGAGTACATGGTCGACACCTTCCACAAACTGCCGAAAGAACATCTCGCGGCAGTCTCGTAGCGATGGCGCGCCATCCGCTCGAACGAGATCTGGCGTACGTTCTGGAGGAAACAAAAGACCTCTGGGAGGGTTTGCGGGGCCAGAGTCTATTCGTGACGGGCGGAACAGGGTTCGTCGGAACCTGGCTGGTCGAAAGTTTCGTCTGGGCCAATCGCCATCTCCATCTGGACGCGCACATGGCCGTTTTGTCTCGGAATCCGCGAGCCTTCCGCGACAAAGCTCCACAAGCGGCCGCAGATGAGTCCGTCACCTTCGTCCAGGGCTCGTTATCGGACTTAGAGATCCCGACCCGCGAGTACCCATTCGTGATCCACGCGGCGACCGATCAATTGGGGGCACCCTCGCAAGAAGAACCGGGTGGCACATTCGATCGTGAACTGGCCGGCACGCGACGAGTTCTCGAGCTTGCCCGGCGGGCGAAGACCAGGCGGCTGTTGTGCACGAGTTCGGGTGCAGTCTACGGGGAGCAGCCGCCCGAGATCCCTAACGTAAGCGAGGATTACGCAGGCGCCCCAGACACCATGGACGTCCGCTCAGGGTACGGACTGGCCAAGCGTGCCTCGGAGTTTCTGTGCACGTTACACGGGCAGCAGTACGGGTTCGAGCCCGTGATTGCACGCTTATTCGCGTTCGTCGGACCCCACCTGCCGCTGGATCGTAATTTTGCGATCGGAAATTTCGTTCGGGACGCGCTACGAGGAGGACCCATTCGGATCTCAGGCGACGGCACTCCGATCAGGTCCTATCTGTACGCCGCTGATATGGCTGTCTGGCTTTGGACGCTCCTTTTCATGGCCCAGCCCTTCCGGCCGTATAACGTGGGCTCAGACCGGGAGATCAGCGTCGGGGAACTCGCGCGATGTGTAGTCGAGATCGGCGCGCCCGCAGCGGCCGTCGAGGTCGCGCAATCGCCGAGTTCCGGCGTCCCGCCCGCCCGCTACGTTCCGTCAATAGAACGCGCACGCAAAGAGCTGGGGCTCGAAGTGAAGATCCCACTGGATGCGGCAATCCGGCGGATGTTCGACTGGCATCGAGTCCGGTAAGCGCAGCTTACTTTTCCATGAAGTAGTAACACATCATGTGGCAGACGATCAGGTGGGCGTCTTCGATACGTCCCATGTGCGGTTCTTTCACCCGCACTTCAACCTGCGCGATGGACCCGAGTTTCCCGCCGTCGCGGCCCGTCAATGCGACCGTTTTGCAGCCGACCGAGTTCGCGTATTCCACTGCTTGTACAACGTTAGGCGAATTGCCGGACCCGCTGATAGCAATCAGGATGTCGCCTGGCTCCGCAAAATTCTTGAGCTGTTCGGTGAAGATGCAGTCATACGAGACGTCGTTCGAATAGGCCGTAATGGTCGGCAGCGAATCCGTCAACGCCATGATGCGAAAACGAGCGTCTCGGTTGTAACTGGCGCCTTTCACCATGTCCGTAACAAAGTGAGATGCGGTCGAAGCGCTACCGCCGTTTCCGCACGTGAAGACGTGGCGCTGTTTGTCCCGGGCGTCTTTGAGCAGGTCGATAACCCGGCCCACCGCTTCCAGGTCCACCTCGCCGACCGCCTGTACAAGCTTGCTTCTGTAGTCCTGCGCAAATTCGGCAGAGGACGTCGGGTTAATCGTTTGTGTGCTCATATATTTACCTTTATTTGACCAAAATCGAGGTCTGGACGGCCCTGTCCTTGTGAAATAATCGCAGAGTCGGACGGGAATGGCTAATCGAACGTTAAACATCGGTAACAGGGAAATCGGCGATGACCAGCCATGCTTCATTGTCGCGGAAATCGGTATCAACCATAACGGCGATCTGGATTTGGCAAAGCGCCTGATTTCCGTCGCCGTTGCTGCTGGTTGTGATGCTGTTAAGTTTCAGAAGCGAACCATTGACGTCGTCTACACGGCGGAAGAGCTTGCGAAACCCAGAGAAAGTCCATTCGGAATGACGAATGGAGATCTGAAGCGAGGTCTTGAATTCGGTCTGGACGAATACCGGGACATCGACGCGTATTGTAAGGCCGTGAAGATTCCATGGTTCTTCTCCTGTTGGGACGAGGCCTCGGTAGACTTCGCCGAGCAGTTTCATCTGCCTTGTTACAAGATCGCTTCGGCCTCGCTGACAGATGATCACCTGCTGAAACATACCCGTGCGACCGGTAAGCCCATCATTCTTTCCACAGGAATGAGCACCCTCGAAGAGATCGATCGCGCTGTGGAAGTTCTCGGCACCGACGACCTCTTGCTTCTTCATGCCTGCAGTACTTACCCTGCGGCTTATCAAGAATTGAACCTGCGCGCCATCCCCACCTTGCGCGAGCGCTACGGCGTTCCCGTCGGCTATTCAGGCCACGAGACCGGCATACCCTCGAGCGTGGCGGCTGTTGTTCTTGGCGCCTGCTGTGTTGAACGGCACATCACGATGGATCGGGCGATGTGGGGCAGCGATCAAGCGGCCTCCCTGGAGCCTAACGGCATCTCGCGTCTGGTGCGTGACATTCGCCTCATCGAACAATCGCTCGGAGACGGAGTGAAGCGAGTTTACCAAAGCGAATACCCCGTCATGAAGAAACTGCGTCGCGTTTCTGCCTCTCCTGTTCCGGCATGACCGGAATCAAAGCGATTGCTCTAGACGTTGACGGCGTGTTGACCGACGGCGGCGTCTGGTGGGGCCCGAATGGCGAAGAGTGGAAGCGTTTTAGTTTTGCGGACATCATGGGCGTGTCGCGGGCTCGAAAAGCCGGTTACGTGATCGCGCTGATTTCAGGTGAAGACAGCCCGCTCGTAGACCGGTTCGCGCAAAAGCTCGGTATCACCTACATCGAAAAGAACTGTAAGGACAAGGAAACTGCTCTGCGCCGGTTCTCCGAATCCGCTGCCGTGCCGCTGAGCGAAATCTGCTTCATGGGCGACGACGTGAACGATAGCGGTGCGATGATGATCGCGGGCTTGTCCGCCGTCCCCGCAAACGCCCAGCCCGCCGTTCGCGAAAAGGCGTCCTTTGTATCGACTCAGAACGGGGGAAACGGCGCTGTTCGCGAGCTCGTTGAAGCGCTTCTAGCGTCCAAGGCCCCTGGCGCATAGCCGGGGCTTTCCTTCATGCCAAAACTTTCTGATTACGTTTTCGATTTTGTCGCCAAACAAGGCGTAAAGCATGTTTTTCTCGTAACCGGGGGTGGCGCCATGCACCTGAATGAATCGCTGGCGCGGCAACCCGAACTTGAGCCGGTTTGTAATTCGCACGAACAAGCCAGCGCCATCGCGGCTGAAAATTACGGCAAGGCCACGAACCGGCTTGGCGTGTGTCTCGTCACCACGGGTCCCGGCGGAACAAACGCGGTCACCGGTGTTGCAGGCGCATGGCTCGACTCGACGCCGACGCTCTTCATTTCCGGACAGGTGAAACGTCCCGACCGGATGTTCGACGCTGAAGGCCATCCGCTCGGAATGCGTCAGCTGGGCGTTCAGGAAGTCGATATCGTCTCCATCGTTAAGCCTGTGACCAAGTATGCCGTCACAGTCTTGGACCCTTCGCGCATCCGTTACGAGATGGAGAAGGCGGTGCACATTGCCACGACTGGCCGTCCCGGACCCGTCTGGCTGGACATTCCGCTCGATGTGCAGGCGTCGCCGATCGAAGTGGACCAACTTCCGGGGTTCAATCCGGAACAAGAGGCAGTCGTTGCTCCTCCGGATCTCGCCGCGCAGGTTCGATCTGTTGTTCAATGCCTGAACGCGGCTGAACGACCCTTATTGTTCGCCGGCAACGGTATTCGACTCGCGCGCGCCGAGAAGGAATTCGCGGAGCTTGTGGAACTGCTCGGTGTGCCGGTTGTTGCCACCTGGTGCGCTGCCGACCTGATCGCAAGCGACAATCCTCTGTACGTCGGGCGGCCCGGGTCCGTTGCGGCACGCGGGGCGAACTTCGCGCTGCAAAACTGCGACCTTCTGCTCGCGATCGGAGTACGCCTCGATTTCGCCATTACCGGCTATGCTCCGGATAAGCTGGCACGCGCAGCGCACAAAGTCATGGTCGACATCGACGCTGCTGAACTCGGCAAGCTGAAGGGCTTTGTGCAGCAGCCGATTCAATCGGACGCCGGCTTGTTTCTTCGTGAGCTTCTGCGGCAGAAGTGCGCCGTCCAGCAACGAAAACGACCCGATTGGGACCGGCGCTGCGCCGACTGGAAGACCCGTTATCCAGTTGTGACGGAAGAGCATCGCAAGCCGGAAGGTCAGGTAAGTATCTACAATCTGGCGGAGGCAATCGGCACGGAGTCGAAGCCCGACGATCTCCTGATCAGCGGCAGCTCGGGTGCTGGCATCGAGATCTTTCTCCTGGCTTGTCCCACTCGTACCGGACAGCGAATTTTTCACACTGCCGGGCTCGGGTCCATGGGATTTGGACTACCGGGCAGCATTGGCGTATGCCTTGCGGGCGGGCGCAAGAGAACGATTTGTGTGGACGGCGACGGCGGATTCCAATTCAACATCCAGGAGCTTGAAACGGTGGCGCGGCTGAATCTACCCATCAAGTTTTTCGTTTTGAACAACGATGGGTATGCATCGATCCGAGCGTCACAATCCAACTACTTCGGCAAAGCCAGCATCGGGTGTGATTCGCGCACAGGCCTTACTGTTCCCGATATCTCGAAAGTCGCTGCGGCCTACGGCATCAAGACCGCGGTAATCGAAGATCAAACAAATCTCCGTGAACAGGTGCGAAACGTGCTGGCCACACAGGGCCCGGTAGTTTGTGACGTTCACGTGATCCCGGACGAGAGTCGCGCGCCTCGTCTATCCAGCTTCCAAAAGCCCGATGGTTCGTTTGTTTCGAAACCGCTAGAAGATCTATGGCCGTTCCTGCCGCGGGAAGAGTTCTACGCGAACATGATTATTGAGCCATTACCGGAGTGATATCGAAGCTGCATGACATCTGAGCGAATTCGCCGCCTTCGCGAGCAACTGGATCAACTGCTGAGTGAGACGGCCTTGGAAGCAATCGAGCGAGAGCAATCTGCGTTCGACGAGTTCGCAGGCCCACGCCGGAACCGGATCGTTCTGTTCGGTGCCCGTAGACTTGGCCGCAAGATCCTGACTGGTTTACGCGGTGTCGGAATCGAGCCCTTCGCGTTCAGCGACAACGACCCCCAGACTTGGGGCACAATCATCGATGGAGTTGCGGTCTATTCACCCGAAGACGCCGCCAAGCGGTTCGGAACGGATGCTGTATTTGTCATCACAATTTGGGGGCGTGGTTCTTCCGATTCGATGGCGCAACGCCGTCAGAATCTCGAGGCATTAGGATGCGATCGAGTGATCTCGTTTGTACCACTCTTCTGGAAATACTCGAGTACGTTTCTGCCTCACGGGGCTTTAGATCTTCCGCATCGTGTGATCGAGAGCGCGGACCAAGTGAAGCGTTGTTTCGACATACTTTCGGACGAGCAATCAAAGTCGGGTTTGGTCGAACAGGTGGCGTGGCGAGTTCGGGGCGACTTCGACGCCCTTTCTGACCCCGTGGAAGACGAGATTTATTTCCCGGAATTCGTTGACTCGCTGCAGGCACTCGAAACGTTTGTCGATTGCGGAGCGTACGACGGAGACACAGCCCTGCGTTTTCTCGCTCGCAACGACTATCAAGTCAAAAAGATATTTGCGTTCGAGCCCGATCCCGACAACTTCCGCGCGCTACAGGAAAATGTCGCTCGTTTGCCAAAGGAACTCCGTGAGCGGATCGAGACATCACGATATGCCATTGGCGAGCAAAAGGTAATCGCGTCTTTTGCGGCCACCGGGACGGTCGGTGCTTCGTTTGCCGAAGGAAGCTTTACAGTAGAATGCATTTCACTCGACGAAGCGCTTCGGCACGAAGCTCCGACGTACATCAAGATGGATATCGAGGCCGCGGAACCCGCTGCGATCCGCGGAGCGAAGAAATTGATCAAAGAAAACCAGCCCGTGGTAGCGGCCTGCAGTTACCACCGCCAGGATCACCTCTGGACCATTCCATTGCTGCTGTTTGAAACCAGCCCGGAGCTTGCGATTCTTCAGCGCCAACACATCCAGAAGGTGGAAGATCTGGTGACGTACGGCGTGCCATACGGCCGGCTTCTCGACCGCAGCGAGCATTGATGAAGACGATCAGCATCATCACTCCCTGTTACAACGAAGAAGGTAACGTCCGCGAGTTATACAACCGTGTACGGGCAGCGATGATCAGCGTGGGCCGCTACCGGTATGAGCACATCTTCATTGATAATTCTTCTCAAGATCGAACGGTAGCCGTTCTGAAGGAAGTAGCGCGGGAAGACCAGAACGTTAAAGTCATCGTGAACGCCCGGAACTTCGGCCACATACGGTCGCCGTTTCATGCGTTTCTCCAAACCACCGGCGACGCTGTGATCGGCATTGTCGCCGACCTGCAAGACCCGCCCGACATGATCCCGCAGATGATCGAGAAATGGGAAGAGGGCTATTCCATGGTTCTCTGTCTCAAAACGGCAAGCCAGGAACATAAGCTCATGTTCTGGATTCGCACGCAGTATTACCGCCTTGTCCAGCGCTTGTCATCCATTGACACGTTTGAGAATTTCACGGGTTTCGGCTTGTATGATCGTGCGGTTGTCGAGGCCGCGCGCTCGTTCGGTGACGCCTACCCTTATTTCCGCGGCATGATTGCGGAAATCGGCCTGCCGTATTACACGTTGAGCTTCGAGCAGCCGCGTAGAAGCCGCGGGATCACGAAGAACAACTTCTACACGCTCTACGACGTGGCAATGCTGGGCATTACCAACTTGTCGAAAGTACCTCTGCGGCTTGTGACATTCCTCGGTTTCATCAGCAGTGCTTTTTCCATGCTGGCAGCCTTGGCGTATCTCGTTTATAAGCTTGTGTTCTGGAGCAATTTCTCGTTGGGCGTTGCTCCGCTCGTGATTGGGCTGTTTTTTCTGGGCTCGGTGCAACTTGTATCGATGGGAATCTTGGGAGAGTACATCGGAGCCATCCACACGCAGGTGATGAAACGGCCCTTGGTGATTGAAAAAGAGAGGGTCAATTTCGAGTACCCCCCCGGCGAACCCTTACGGGGGATTTAGCTTTTTCATTACAAATGCGACTATGAGGGTTGGTTTTGTTTGAGCACCCGCATGAGTGAACTGCAAGAGACGAAAACATCCTCGAGTAAGAAGGGCTTGTACTGGCTGATTGCGCTGGTCCTTGCGGCCGTTCTTCTGTATTTCTCACTACGAGGAATCGACTGGGCTGAGGTCTGGCAGATCGTCTCGCGAGCCAAGATTGCGTACGTATTCCTGGCGCTGTTCATTTCGACGTTTTCGCTGTTTCTGCGTGCATTTCGGTGGCGTATACTGTTGCAGGCGCAAGCCCCCGTGCCAGTCAACACCGCCTTTTGGGCAACGTCGGCCGGCTATTTCGGGAACAACTTTCTTCCGGCGCGCGCCGGAGAACTTGTTCGGACCATGATGGTGAGTTCGGCAACAGGGCTGAGCAAAACGTTCGTATTGACGACTGCCCTCACGGAACGACTTGCAGACGCGATCGCGCTCGTGCTGATCAGTTCCGTCGTGCTGTTAACGCTACCCTTCCGGCCGGGTTGGTTTGACAACGCGGCGCGCCCTTTTGCGATTTTGGGCTTCGGCGGAGCGCTGGCGATCCTGATTGTTCCAAAGCTCGAGAAGGTCTGGCACGCCATCGTCATGCGGTTGCCCATTCCGAGGGCGATCGGCGACAGATTAGCGGACATCTTGACCCATGTCCACGTAGGCCTACGGGCATTCCACGATTGGGCCCGTCTGCTTGGATTCCTCTCGCTAACGGTTGTGATCTGGTTTTCGGACGCGTTCAGCACTTTGATCGGTATGCACGCGCTGGGAATGAGTACCACGCTGCCTGTGGCCCTGCTGCTCATTACCGGTCTGGGCTTAGGGAGCGCTCTCCCATCCACGCCAGGGTACGTGGGAATCTACCAGTTCGTTGCGGTCGGCGTGCTGGTGCCGTTCGGGTTTTCCAAGACGAACGCCATTGCCTATATTCTTCTTGCGCAAGCCCTGCAGTATGTCTACATCACCTTGTGGGGCCTGATTGCATTTGCGCGTTCACGCAACATCAGCTTCCGGTCGCGACCGGTGGACCAGTCAGCTCTGAGTCCCAAAGAATCGTTCAGTAGGAGCCGCTAGTTTTCTTTCGCTCCGGCTGTCACGCCAGCAACGCTGACGCGAGTTTCCTTCCAGAGCCGTTGGGCGGGCAGGAAAAAGACCGCGGTGGCGCAGAGTGCGGCGGCTACAAGGACCAGGAATGCACGGATCACGCCGGTAATCCGCTTAAGTCCACTTCGTTCCGGGACAATCGGATCGACTAGTCCGGCTCCGTAGAAGCAAACCTGGCCTACTGCGGCCAAAGTGATCAGTGGTTGCGGCAGGAAGAACGTCGAGACCAGGGCGGCCAGCATGCCGAAGGGCAGCAACAGCCGGCCAAGCTTGTGAGACAGAAAATGAATGAAGCGGCGATTCCCAGGCCAGAACAGCCGCGGAAATCGAAGCAGGATTTGATAAATCCCTGCTTGCGTCCTGATTTTGCGCCGGAACTCCGATTGCAGCGATGTCGGGAAGTCGTACGCTTTCGCGTCATCTTCAAAGAAGATCCTGTAACCCTTGAAAGCGGCAACAAAGGGGAGGTACACGTCGTCGAGCAGGATGTCGGCGGGGATTGCTTGTTTCAGGCTTCCCCGAATGGCATAAATAGCACCCGTGGCCCCCAACATGGCGTCAATGCGGTTGAGATTGCGACGTATCCACTTCTCGTACTTCCAATACAAACCAGTGTTGAACTCTTCCAGGCTCTCGCCTTCTCGAATCACAAGTTCGCCCGTAACGACACCGACACTCGGGTCCGCGAAGCAGCTGACGAGTTTCGAGATCGCGTTGGGCGCGAACGGTTGCCGCACGTCCGTTAGGATGATGAGCTCGCCGTTTAACCGCTGGAGCCCTTGGGTGACAGCGATTGCTTTGCCGCCCGGAGGAAGTGCCAGCAACCTCACCCGGGTATCTCCGAACTTCGTCACGATCGCCTCCGTTCTGTCGGTAGAACCATCGGAAACGACGAGGACGTCGATCAGATGCCCAGGGTAGTCCGACCCGAGAAGCGAGCGGAGCTTCGCTTCTATCCAGCGCTCCCCGTTCTTGACGGGAATAAGGACCGAGATCGGCACGGCCTGCAGTTGCTTGCGGATTGGCTTGGGAAACAATCTCGCATACACCGAAAGGAGAAATGGATATCCGATCAGGACGTAGGCGATAAAAGCGAGAACGGCAAGAAAGACGATTACAGCTACACTCATGCGCGAACGGCTGCAGGGCTTTTCGAGGATGGCAACGCGCTCTCGAATTTCCTCGTGACTTGCTCCCACGAGAAGTTCTCGACAACTAGCTGTTTCGCAGCATCTGCTAAGCGCCGACGCACCGGCTCGTGTTCGAGAAGTTCCAGGCAGTGATGGGCAAAGGCGTCCGTCGAGTCGCCGATACGAATGGTGGCGTCATCCTGAATGGGAAGCCCTTCGGCGCCAATGGTGGTCGAAACGACGGGTGCACCCGCCGCCATAGCTTCGAAAATCTTCAGCCGAGTGCCACCCCCAATCCGAAGAGGAACAATCGATACGGTGGATTCCCAAAGGTACGGCCGGACGTCGGGAACGGTTCCAGTTACGGTAATTCCCGCGCTCTTGGCTGGTTCGAGGATCGCGGGTGGTGGATTGCGGCCCACGATGGCCAGGGTGCAGCCTGGTCTTTTGGCCTGGATCTTGGGAAAGACCTCGCTCAGAAACCAGCGCATGCCGTCGATGTTGGGCATCCAGTCCATGGAGCCGACGAACACCAGGTCGTGCGAGAGCGATGCTGATTCGGGCTTTTCGAAGTAGTCCACGTCGACGCCGGTAGGAACTGACGAAATGCTCTTTACTCCAAATCGGGAGCGCATCATCTGTTCGTCTACTTCAGAAACGGCGACGACATGCGCCACCGCCCGGCAAACGTCGCGCTCCCAGTTCAGCATTCGCTTTGCCTGGCCCGCGAAGTAAGCGCGATGGGCAATCGTCCGACCAGCCTTGGCGTGGCGCTCCCAGATCACAGATTCAACGTTGTGCTGGAAAAGAGTCCACGAACTCAGATCGTCGATATTGATCGCCGGAAAAAGGAAGTCGCAGATCTTTGCGTCGAAGCTATGTTCGCTTGTGACTTTGCTGATTGCGTCCCGCATCATCGGGGAGCGATAACGCATGCCGGCCACGGGAATCGGAGAGATGAGTCCTTGGGCAAGCTGGAGCGCAAAGGCGGGTGAAGTCTTCGAGACAATCTTGTGCTGCACCGGATAAGCGTAGGAGCAGTATTCAGAGCTTCGACTCAGTCCTTCGGGGGTGGCGGGATCATCGAACGCAATGTAATGAACCTCGTGATTCTTATGAAGCTGCCGAACCATTTCAAGCGTTCGGATCTGGCCCCCACGAGTGGTCGGATGGAGGAAATCGGTTTTTACCCAAAGGATTTTCACGCCGATATCCGTGCCGGCGCGCCGGCCAACAGCCCGTCCCAGTACTCTTCTTGCCGTCCGTTGAAAATCATCTCTCCCCAAACCTGCAGGTTTAACAGGCGCCACAGTCGGTCGGTCGCGTCCTCTACGCCACCGCGCTGTTTGGCGACCAGCTCCTCGACGTAGTTCAGGTTCACGTATTCCGAAAGGAATGACTTCGGATGGAGGAGGAGCGAGATGACCGAATCGTTCTCTTTGTCACGGAACCACTGTCTCAGCGGGGTAGGGAAACCCATTTTCGTGCGATAGATGATATCGTGCGGCAGCAGATCTTCCGCCGCCTTCTTCATGATGTATTTGCCCGATTTGTTCCGAATCTTCAGGTTGTCTGGAACGCGAGCGGCGAATTCGACGAACGGGTGATCCAGGAAAGGCACCCTGCTCTCAATCGAACACGCCATGCTCATCTGGTCTTGTTTCATCAGCAACTCGACCAGGTAAGTCTTTGCGTCCGCATACAGCATCTGCGCGAGCGTAGAACCGGTTCGTGAGTTCCAATATTTCAGATACGACTGGTAGGGATTCGAACCGTTTTGGTTCAGAAGCATCGCATTTCGCTCTGAACCCGAAAATGCGCCGTAGAAGTTGTCGAGCTGCAAGGATTCAACTGAAGCGTCTCTGCCGAGGAACGTATGCTGCAGCTTACGTCGCAGATCGCGAGAAATCAGCGAGGAAGAGTCGATCGAACTGCGCAGGCCATTGCGCAGGAAGGCAGGAAGCATCCTGTAGATGTCCGCCCATCGACGATTGAACAGATAGTGCTGGTAGCGATGGTACCCCGCAAACAGTTCATCACTGCCTTCGCCGGTCAGCACAACCGTCACATGCTCGGCCGCAAGCCGCGACACAAAATAGAGGGAAACGCTTGAGGGCCACGCAATCGGTTCGTCCTCGTGCCAGATCAAGCGGGGCAATGCGTTGAAAAAATCTTCTGAGCCGATCACGATTTCGTGATGATCAGTGCCAATCGCTTGCGATACGTGGCGTGCGTAGCTCAGTTCGCTATAGGCGGCTTCGCGGTAGCCAACGGCGAACGTCTTGACAGGCTCGGATCGCATGCGCTTCATGAGCGCCGCGATGGCACTGGAATCAAGACCGCCGCTCAGAAACATGCCGAGCGGCACATCGCTCATGAGCCGCATGCTAACGGTTTCTTCCAGCCGCTGGCGGCATTCGCGTATCCACTCTTCGTCGGACTTCTGTTCCGGAGAGCCTGGAGCCGGTACATCCCAGTATTGCCGGATGCGGACGGCGCCTGTCCGCGCGTCGAGGGTCAAAGTGTGCCCGGGCATCAGCTTGCGAATGCCACGGTATAGCGTCTCATCGCTACTGAGATACCCGAAACTCAGGTACTCGGGCAGAAGCTCTTCCGCGAACGAGGAGCTAATCTCAGGATGCCGAAGCAGCGCTTTGATCTCGGAAGCAAACGCGAACATGCGGTCGTTCTGGAAGTAGTAAAACGGCTTGATGCCCAGCCGATCACGCGCACAGAAGAGTGTCTGCCGCTGGTTGTCCCAGATGGCAAAGGCAAACATGCCCCGGAATTTCTCGACACACGCGGGACCATACTGCTCGTAAGCGTGAATGATCGTTTCCGTATCGCACCGGCTGACATATCGGTGTCCGGCGCCCTCGAGTTCGGGCCGGATTGACGCATGGTTGAAGATCTCGCCGTTGAACGTGATCCACTGCGACTCGTCCTCGTTATACATCGGTTGGTGACCGCCGGCTACATCGATGATGCTGAGGCGCCGGTGTCCGAGGAATGCCGTACCATCTTCGTGAACCCCGTGGCCGTCCGGCCCGCGATGCCGAATGGCATCCATCATGTGCCGCACATCGGCGGCTGACCCAGAGACCGGCTTAAGCTTTACAAACCCGCTGATTCCACACATTGGCCGAATTCCTAGACAGAAGGTCTCTTTGCAAGATAACCGGTCGCCAGTCTCTGACGGAATCGCCGCGGACGCGGCCTTTGAGGGCGAGGGGGCGTGCCCAAATGGACACCGGGACGCCGGGTCACGGGTAGGGGAGAGACCGGGCGCTGCAGCTCTGGGTTCCTCACGGTGGCCGCGAACGCTCGCGTTTCAGCGATGAGCCTGATTGAAGTTGCCAGCGCGAACAGAGTGCCCAGGATGTGCGTATACCCAACACTCAGAAAGAAGATTCCAGCGAACAAAGCGCCCGATGAGTAAAGCAGGTAACGCGCGCAGGCCATAAGCGGCGGATCGCTCTCAGTACTCTCTCGATAGGTCCGATAGGCATAACGCAGTGACAACGCGACGGTAGCGGCGAACACAAAGAATCCGGGCAATCCGGTTTCGCTTGAAATCTGCGTATAGGTGTTGTGAGAAACAAGACTTTCCCCGCCAACTCCTCTTGCCGCTTTACGCTCGTCCCAACTGACATATAAGAAATCGCCGGGCCCCACGCCAAAGATGGGATGGCTAAACGTCATCTTCAGACTTTGAATGAGGAGTTCTCTACGCTCTTCGCTCGAGGCGATATCCGCCCCAAGGCGGCTCTTAGTTGCACTGTCGTAATCCCCGCTATGAGAAAAGAACGTCATGTAGCGAGCTTTCAGGTAATCAGGGAGGAGAACTGACGCAGCGGCAATCGCGATCATCGCTCCGACCGCAATAATGACTTTTTGGTTACCTTTGGCGAAGGTAAAGGCTATGACAAACAGCATTGCCAACGCGATCAGGCCTGATCGAGATCCTGCCCTCGCAAATGCAGCGTACATAGGTACGGTAGCTAACAGGAAGGCGATTTTCTTGAACCCGGTGGCTCTGCTTGCCTTAAACCACCAGAACGGTAAACCTACCACCATCGTCAGCGCGAATTCATTCGGATCACCCAGTGTTCCGCCCGGTAAAGCGACCCGGCCCTGAATGCTCACGCCCATATAGAAGCTCAAGAGCGCAGCCGTCGCCGTCGCGTACGCGTACGCGACGGCAATCTTCTGCCAGTCTTCGACTGACTTCACCATCTGCACGATGATCAGGAAAATCGCGAAAGACTGCAGTTGCCACTGAACGGACGGAAGACTACCCGCACGCCAATAGCTGAACGGAAAACAAAGAACAACCCAGACTGTGAACGCTGCGAAGTATTTAGAAATACTCGACGACATCGCCCGTTTGAGGTCTCCTCCGGCGACCGTCATGATCATCAGCAGGATGAGCATGATCATCGGAATATGAAGAAACCAGATAGGCGAAACGTCCAGGGCGCGTCCGGTCAGAAGAAAAATGTAGATTGCGAGCAGTTTGACGCCCAGCCTGGTCGGAGGCTCAGGGCTGGCAATTGGCGGAAGCGTGGTGGAAACTGAAGTGGGGAGCGGTCGCGTCCCGAGCTTTGGACCGGCGAAAGTACTCATGAATAATTCCGAGCGGATAAGTCTGGCCTTAACAACTTACAGACCATGCTTATGACTGGGCACGCGTAGGCAAACTCGTTCGGTCTCAACGAAGGCACACAGCCGTTTCAGCTATTGTCGCATGATTGGGAGTGCTGTTCAGACGTGGTTCCTCCCCAGTTTTACTATCGGCGGGTTAAGGCTGAGGCCGTGGTTTGTCCGTAGCCAGTAAATTCCGAGTCATAAAGAGTAGGCTGATTTACAACATGCGTTCGTTTGCGGAAATATCGTTCCGCGCCCGCCAGGAGGCGGCAAACCTATACCTTTTAAGCACGCAACCCCGGTTTTCGGGTGGGGGCCCAGGGGCTCTGGCGCTTCCCGACGCCTTGGGGACCGCGCATGCGTTAGCCAATTCTGAATACGGCGGAAGCGTGATCTCCCTCGCGGACCAAGTCCTAGAACACCGTTTCCCCGTCCTGGCGGTCGAGATCGAGACTGGGCCTGAAATTGATTGGAGGCGAGACTATCGACACGAAAAAAAATCAGGTCTGTCCTACTTCCGCCGCGTGCCCTACCTCAACTTTTCGGCCGTGGGCGATCACAAGTTCATCTGGGAGTTGAACCGGCACCAGCATCTGGTTCTGCTTGCACAGGCATACCTTCTCAGACAAGACAGGAAGTATCTGGTTGAGCTATTCCAGCAATTGGAGAGCTGGATCGAGCAAAATCCCTTTCAGCGGGGCATCAATTGGACGAGCGCACTCGAAGTGGCTTTTCGTGCCTTGTCATGGATCTGGGTCTATCACTTCGTGGGACCGGAGATGCCCGACCACCTTCGTCAGAATTTTCTGACGGGCCTTTACCGACATGGGCGGCATCTGTACGAGAACCTGTCCGTCTACTTCTCCCCCAATACGCATCTGTTGGGTGAGGCAGTTACGCTCCATGCGCTCGGAGTGCTGTTCCCGGCATTCAACGGTTCTGGCAGGTGGCGAGAGCGTGGACGGGAATTTGTCCGGGGTCAACTCGCTTTCCAAATGCGGCCGGACGGCTCGCATTTTGAGCAGTCCACGTACTATCACGCCTACGCTGTCGATTTCTTCGTCCTGTTTTATTTACTTTCCGGCCGTCCGGCAGATATGAGACCCCACCTCGCTGCTATGGCCGAGTACCTCTATGCGCTGTTGGGTTCGAATCGCAGATTGAGCTTCCAGGGTGACGACGACGGAGGGCGCCTCTTTCACCCGTACGGCCCGCGAGATCAGTTCGGGCGGGCAACGCTTGCGACCTGTGGAGTTTTGCTTGGGCGCGAAGAATGGCTCGGAACACACGAGGAACTGGCCGAGCAAGCTGCCTGGTGGATTGGTGCGGACGTTCTTGAGGGGGCTGCCCAGAAACCGAGAGGAAGCGAAGCCTCGCGGTTGTTTCCCGATAGCGGCTCTCTATTTCTGCGGAACGAACATTTTGCTTTTCAGATGGATTGTGGGCCATTTGGATATGGCGGGGCGGGGCATAGCCATTCAGACACCCTGAGCATCCTCTTACAATGCTCGGGCGAGGACGTTTTGATTGACCCCGGCACTTATGCCTATATGGGCGATCCGGCTGAGCGTAATTGGTTCAGGGGCTCGGGTGCGCACAATACCGTCCGCGTAAACGGGATGGATCAGGGTAAGGCTGCCGGCCCTTTCCGATGGTCATCGAAGCCGTATGTCACCACCAAAGGGTGGAGATCCACGCCGGAGGGCGGAGCGGTCGACGCGCGGTGTGAGTACAACGGCGTTGTTCATCGCCGGCGCGCATTGCTGAGGCAGAACCGGTTGATCATTCTCGATGAAGTCGAGGGATCCGGATCACTCGGATGCGAACAGACCTGGCAATTGGGTCCGGCCGGTTCATGTGTCTCGTTCGTGTCTTCCGGCAACCTGGGACAGCGTGAGTCGTGGTATTCGCCGGGTTACGGCTTGAAGTTGCCCGGCCGATCGGTTGTTGTTGATGAAACCGGCGAGTCCCGGGTGCGAATCGCTACCGCTATCACCGCTGGTACGGAGAGCGCAGTACCGTCATTCAGCGAAACTGCCGAGGCGATAGCCCGGGTGCTTTCTTGATCGGCAGGCAGTCGCAGCCGATAAGATAGGGAGAGCCGGCGTAATCCCGGCGAAGGATTGTCAGCTTTTGAAGGATTTCTTTCCGTCTACTAAAGTCGCTGTTGTCGGTCTTGGATACGTAGGGTGTGTTACGGGCGCTTGCCTGAGTAGTTTAGGGCATAGCGTCAAGGGCGTCGACCGCGACGAACACAAGGTGAATTCGGTTCTGAGGGGACAAGCTCCCTTCTTCGAGCCCGGTCTCGAAGAACTGATTCAGACAAACGTAGCCGCCGGGCGATATACCGCGACCACTTCGCTGGCAGAAGCCATTACTGATGCGGATGTGGCGCTGATCTGTGTTGGCACACCCTCGGAAAAGAACGGCAACTTAGGACTTGATCAACTGCGGCGCGTGCTTACCGAAATCGCCGGCTCACTAACGGGGCGGACCAAGCCTCTCATTGTTGCGATTCGCAGTACTGTATTTCCGGGTACGTGCGAAGAACTAGTCATGCCGATCCTCGGCAAAGACGTTCCCGTGGTCTCCAACCCCGAGTTTCTGCGAGAGGGCGTGGCCGTTAAGGACTTCATGGAGCCATCGCTTGTAGTGGTGGGTGGCGATGATCCAGCAGCGGTACAGCGCGTTGCTGGCCTTTATAGCGCGTTGAACGTACCGGCGTCGCTCGTCTCGCTGCGAACGGCGGAAATGATCAAATACGCTTGCAACGCGTTCCATGCTACGAAGATTGCTTTCGCCAACGAAATTGGGGCTCTCAGCTCAAAGCTGGGCGTCAATGCGACCGAAGTGATGGATACCGTGTGTGCGGACGTCAAGCTGAATGCATCGGCGGCTTATCTTAAACCTGGCTTTGCCTTCGGAGGGTCGTGCCTGCCCAAAGACTTGCGTGCACTTGTTTATCGGGCCGGGCGCCTCGACTTAAAGCTTCCCCTACTCGAATCTGTGCTGCCGAGCAATGAGGACCACCTGGCACGAGCGCTCGCCGCTGTGCTTGACCTTCCGGCGAAAAGATTGGGAGTGATCGGTCTCGCGTTCAAGGAGAATACGGACGACCTCCGAGAGAGCCCCGTAGTCTCGATGCTCGAGCAGTTGATTGGCAAAGGCCGAGAGGTGCGCGTATTCGACCCACACATTCAGCTCGACACAATTTACGGAAGCAATCGCAATTTCATCCTGGAATCAATTCCTCACATCGGGCGCTTGATGGAAGCTCGTTTGGATGGATTGCTTGGGTGGGCTGATCACTTGATCATTGCGCAAAAGCAAAACGAAGCAACTCTTGCTCAAATTCGCAACTCAGCGCTCCCGGTGCTCGACTTGATTCGAGTATCGAGTTCTGTGCGCCAAGTGGCTCTCGTTTAACAGACTGAGTACGGTAAGAATGCCGCCGGTTAGTAACACGTTATTTCTGTGCCTGGTCGCGAAATGCATGTCATGAGTACCTCTCCTGATGCTCAGACCGTGCGCTTTTCGCAAGAGGATCTGGAACTGTTCCGGGATGCTTCGGGCGATCGGAACCCGCTTCATCTCTCTCGCGAATACGCCTCCAAGACCGCCTACGGACAACAAGTGGTCTTCGGTGCGCTCGGCTCAGTCGCAGCCCTCGGACGCTTGGGGCATGCGGTTGATCGCACGATTGCGAAGTTCACTGCCGACTTTCATCGGCCCATGTTTCTCGATGTGAATTACGCGGTTCGCATATCGGATGCGGGTGAATCCCAGACTGTGCGATTGCAAGATGGCACGGTTCCGGTATTGACTCTTTCAGTTCAGTACGGTCCAGAGCGCGAACGCTTCAAAAACGACGGAATCCTAGGACAGTTTGACCGCACGACACCGAAGGAGTTCACTTTCGCTGATCTCTCGGTGGGTACAGAAGCAAGCGGCGCCTGGACTGGGGATGGTCCGAAAACAAGGGCGTTGTGCCAGCGCTGGCGTGTCGACGAGAGGAACAAGTCCGCAGTGGAAGGCCTGCTCTGGAGCAGTTATGCGGTCGGGATGGAACTGCCCGGCAAGAGTGCACTGTTCTTTCGTGTGGCGATGCAGTTCGAAACCGGCCCGGTCGCGGAAGGCGCCACGACTTATGCGTTACGAGTGACGGCCGCGAACAGCAAGGTTTCGCAAGTCAAGATCGAGGCTGAACTCAGCCGCGGTGGCCAGCGATTTGCGCACGGACAATTGGTCGCATTTGTTCGTCCTGAGATGCCGCCCATGAACTTTGGCGAGGTCGCCGTGAACGGGCGAGAACCTTTCGCAGGCAAGATCGCTGTCGTGGTCGGCGCTAGCCGTGGACTGGGCGCAGCGGTCGCCGCTGTTCTGGCAGCCAAAGGGGCCCAGGTGATCGGGCTTTCGCGATCGAGCATGCGGTCGGGCGATGGTCTTCCCGATGGCGTGCAGGCGAGGATCTGTACCGAACCCGCAGATGCCTCCGACCCACAGGCCTTGAGCCGCTTGAGTGATCAGGTTCGCGCTCGCTTCGGGAGGCTGGACTTTCTCGTATGCAGTGCGTTTCCGGCCATTCCGTCGCTTCGCCTGGAAGAAAACGCAGCTGAAAGGATTCGCGCCTACCTTGCCCGTTCCACTGATCTGGTGTTAGCACCTCTTTGCGCGTTCCTTCCGTTATTGAATGAGAGCAAAGGCTGCTCTGTCATCGTCTCGTCTGTAGCAGTGGAAAAGCCCGTTCGGGATTGGCCTCATTACGTCGCGGCGAAGAATGCAGTCGAGGGACTGGGAATTGTTGCACCCCTGCAGTATCCACATACGGGGTGTTTGATCATCAGGCCAGACAAGCTTGCGACCGATATGACAAATACGCCTATGGGCCGCCAGAACGCGATGTCACCGCTGGCTTTTGCCAATCAGATCTGTCGTGCTCTCGAAGCTCCGCCTGCCCCGGGGACTTCGCGAGTGTTTCACGGGAGTGACATTGAGTAACACTTCTCACCAGGCATGTAGCGCCGCTACACTGAAGGAGTTGCGCATGACGAATGGATTGGCGGAACAGTGAAACTTGCCGAGGCTCTGTCGATTGTTCGAAAGGCGCCTGCCAATGGTGCGCCCCTAAAAGTTGTTCTGGCGTGCGGTTTCACACCTCTTCATCTGCAAAATTTCTTTGCTGCTCATCTGCAGCAAGCGCATCCTGATCGCAAGGTCAAAGTATCAGTCGGATTGTTTGAGGATATCCCCGGGACGTTGAAGATGTTAGCCAGCGATGGCATTCCCGCGGGCGCTTTGGTCATTGAGTGGTCCGATCTCGATGCAAGGCTCGGTTATCGTCAGCTCGGAGGTTGGGGCCAACGGGTTGTTCCAAGCATTCTCGAAAACGTGAAAACCAGGCTGAAGCATGTTGACGCGCTGATCAGCGAAATACCCTCGAGCACAAGCCTGGTTGTGTCACTGCCGACTCTTCCCCTTCCGCCCGGCTTCCATACGGCGGGCTGGCAGATAAGCGAAGCAGAGCTGGCCCTGCATGAATTGGTGCTCGACTTTGCACGTCATCTTGCTGCGCATCCGTCGGTGTCCATCGTTAGTGAACAGCGGCTGAATGCCGACTCGCCGTCACCTGCCCGATACGATTTCAGATCAGACCTGCATACTGGCTTTCCGTATACCTTGCCTCACGCCGAGGTTTTGGCGAGAGCTTTAGCGGGTTTGCTCGGTCCTCGCAAGCCGAAGAAGGGCCTGATCACAGATCTGGACGATACGCTGTGGGCCGGTCTGATCGGCGAAGTGGGGCACGATCAAGTCTCATGGGATCTCGCTAGCCATAGGCAGTTTCATGGACTGTATCAACAGATGCTGGGGGCCTTGGCCGATCAGGGAGTACTGATCGCCATTGCCAGCAAAAATACCCCAGAGATTGCTCACAAGGGCTTGGCGCGTACGGATCTGATGATTTCAGGCGACAAGATCTTCCCGGTCGAGATTCATTGGGAGCCGAAGTCGGGCTCCGTATCGCGGATTCTGAAGGCCTGGAACATTGGTGCTGACAGCGTCGTTTTCGTGGATGACAGCCCGATGGAATTGGCAGAGGTCCAGACCCATCATCCGGATGTCGAGTGCCTGCTGTTCCCGAAATCGGATTACCAGGCAGGCTTTGCGTTTCTCCAGAAACTCCGTGACCTGTTTGGGAAGCCGCGCTTATCCGAAGAGGACAGCTACCGGCTTCAGAGCATTCGTCAGGGACAGCAGTTCCAGGACGCGGCCAATACGGGCGACTCGACGGAAGATCTGTTAGCAACTGCAGATGCCCACGTTACGCTGGAGTTCGATCCGCCCCCTAGCGATAAGAGAGTGGTCGAACTGGTGAACAAGACGAATCAGTTCAACCTAAATGGTCTGCGATTCACGGACGGCGAGTGGCACGAGAAGGCCAGTGATCCCAATACGTTTACGCTTGCGATCAGCTATCGGGACAAATTTGGACCACTCGGGAAAATCGCCGTCGTCCGAGGCACCAGAGGGAACAATCAGTTGCGAATCAATGCCTGGGTCATGAGTTGCAGGGCATTCTCTCGCAGGATTGAGCACCAAACCCTGGTCCAGCTGTTTGATCGGTACGGAGCGGAGACGATTGCGTTCGATTTCAACCCGACGCCGAAGAACAAACCGATTGCTGATTTTCTGCGGGACCTGCTGGATGAGGAGCCCGCAGCGGACATGGTGCTGACCCGTGACAAGTTGAACGAGAAACTACCGAAGCTTTATCACCAACTAGTAGAGAAAAATGGATAACTCAGAAACTCGCCTTGTAAAGATATTCGAGAATGTATTCCCGGATTTACCCGCCGATCGAATACCCGATGCCTCGCAGGATTCGGTACAGAACTGGGATTCCGTGGCTGCTATCACGCTGATGAATTTGATCGAAGAAGAATTCGGCATTCAAATGGACTTCGACGATCTGGGCGAACTGACGTCCTTCAAGAAGATCCTTGGCTATGTGGACGCCAAGGTTGCTCAAACGGCATAGAGCGGAATACCGCTCATGATCTCTATCGCGCAGGCACGCGATCTGTTGAAGCACCGGCTAGTAAAAAACGCCGGTGCTCTGGTCGTCGTGCAGATGAGCGCGTTTGTTGCGCCGCTGTTGGTGCTGCCGTATCTCACCCGTGTCTTAACTACTGAGCATTTCGGGCTCATCGCGTTTGCAACGTCGTTCAATTTCTACTTCATAACCCTAGTAGAGTACGGATTTAATCTGACGGCCACGCGGCGAATCGCGGTTCATCGGGATGACCCGGACAAAGTCTCGCAAATCTGTTCTTCCGTTTACGCAGCCAAAGCTCTCCTGACAGTGCTTGGGTTCGCCATCATGATGGCCGTGGTTTTAGGGACTCCTAAGCTTCGGCCGAATGTCGGCCTGTTTTGTCTCAGCTACCTGACGGTTGTGGGCGACTTACTATTCCCGCTGTGGCTTTTCCAGGGACTGCAGAAGATGGAGAACCTCGTCTGGCGGGATCTGCTTACTAAGTTTCTTGCGCTTTCGTTGATTTTTGCGTTCGTGCGGAAGGACAGCGACTATCTGCTCGCTGCGGGAATCCAAGCAGGATCGCCACTCGTGGCCGGTCTCGTCGGTCTTATCACCGTCCCGATCGTGGCCAAAGTTCGTCTGGTCCGGCCCAGCATGGAAGAGACGATGACAGCGTTGCGCGAAGGATGGCCCGTGTTCTTGTCCATGGCGGCATTTACGCTGTCCTCTTCGACCAGCATTTTCCTGCTAGGGTTGCGTTCCGGACCGGCAGACGTTGCCTATTACATTGCTGCTTATCGCCTCGTTGTCGCGATACGCGCGTTAGTCGATCCGGTGAAGACGGCCATCTATCCGCATATCAGCCATATGGCCGCGAATTGTAGACAAGACGCTGTAGCTTTTCTTCGAAAGTACAGCCTGCTTCTTGCTTCGCCGTTTCTTGCTGTCTCGCTCGTGCTGCTGGTATTCGCCCCGCTCATCGTAAAACTGCTTTACAGCCCTAAATACGCGCCTACAGTCCTGCTTTTGCAGATCCAGGCCATGAGCCCGTTCCTGCTCGCGTTTCAACATAATTACTCAACGTTTTTCATGTTGGCTTTCGGCTACGACAAGGCGTTTTCGCGTCTGGTCTTGCAAATGACGGTGCTGAATTTCATTATCCTGATACCTGGCATTTACCTGATGTGGCCGCCATTGGCTGTTTCGCTCACGGGTCTCATACTCGACACCTTTATGGCCGTGATGACGTACCTGTTTTACCGGAAGCACTCCACCTTCGTTTTAGAGACTGTTGCGGCCTGACCCGTAGTATTCTTGCTGAGCAATGGGACAAGGAATAGTCGGGCTCCTTGCCGCATGGGCCAACTTCTACGTCGTCGTCGGGTCCGCGGCTGGCGCTCTCACTGGATTGCAGTTTGTTGTCATGACCCTGATCTCGTCAACGCGGCAATCCGGATCGGTTCACGAGATTCGTGCTTTCGGCACGCCGACCGTGGTGCACTTCTGTGCAGCCCTCCTGCTTTCCGGCATCATGACGGCGCCCTGGCCGGAACTGTCCGATGTGGACTTGTGCCTGGGGATGTGCGGTGTGGGCGGCCTCATCTACTCCGTCTGGATCGTCTCGCATGCACGCAAGGCCAGATACGTTCCGGACGCGGGTGATTGGATCTGGTACGTGGCTGTACCAGTGGTGGCCTACGTGGCTCTCGTTACGATCGCGCTTCTGTTTTGGTGGAACGTGAGGAATTCATTATTCGCGGTTGGCGCAGTCTGTTTGATTTTCCTGTTCCTTGGTATCCACAACGCCTGGGACACCGTAACATATCTTTCCATCAAGCATTGGATGAGAGCTGAAAACGAACAGCACGACCCCAGAAATGAGGATTGCGCTACTTAATGCAGATAAAACGTGTCGCTTCCGCAAAGGTAAGCGCGAGCGCCCGAGCCAACCGGGAGCGTTTTGCGGCCCGTACTACCCTGCGACGGAACCCGGTGCTCACCTGTGACTCATCCGCCATCTGAATACGATCGAGAACGCGGCTGAATCCGGCCTTTTCGAACTCTTTGCGCAGCCCAGGATGAGTGAACTGATGAAAATCAATTCCCAGCTTCATGATGTCCTTCCCGTGGATCATCTTGCGAAGCGAGTATCGCAGCCGGTTTGGCATCCACCCGTACAGGGGTATCCGGGAATATTCACCTGATGTGAAGCTGAACTTATTGGTTGACTCGAAGTAGAGAATGCCGCCAGGCTTTAACGTTCTGTACACTTTGTGTACGCCCGTCCGCCAATCCTCGACGTGTTCGAAGACGGAAGAGGCCATGACAACGTCGTAATAGTTCTCGGGTAACGGGTAGTCTTCGAGATTTCCAAGCTCAATATCTGGTTCGATTCCTTGCCCGCGACCAATCTCTTTAGCCATTTCAATCAGCTGCGGGCTGATCTCCAGACCCTTGCATTGCAAACCCCGAAGCTGGCAGAGTATCGGAAACCAGCCGGATCCCGTTCCTACTTCAAGAATCCGTGTTTCCGGAGTGATCTGCTTAAAACGGCGTACCGGCCGCAGAAGGCTTTCGAATTGAGGGATCTTCTGTTCGAGAGCGATGTTCCGGTGAGTACCGATGTACTTGTGAACATCCGCCGGTGCATCGTAGTGAATCCTCATCCCATTCTATTTTGCCTTGTTCGTGTTCGAAAGTCTTTGAAATGAGGCACCAATTCAGTAAATGGGAGTAAGATTACCCCAAACTCCACGCACAGGGTTGCTCCCCGGATTTTAGAACGAAACAGCGTTTTCGTATTTGAAAGCCGTTCAGGCTACTGGGAAAATAGAGGGAGAGAATGCAACAAGTTATCCGTAAGGGCATTAAGGACATGATTGTGGAGGAGGTTCCCGATCCGATTGCGGGCCCGCATCATGTACTAATCCGACCCGTTTTCTCCCTGATCAGCAGCGGGACGGAAACGGCAAGCATTCACCAGGAAGGTGTCCTGAAGGAAGTCGCAGATAACCCTTCGCACATCGGCAAGGTGTTAGCGGTGATGAAAGCGAATGGACCGCTTCCCACGATTCGGGAGGTCCGCGCTAAATTCAGCGAATTCGCCGCGCTCGGCTACTCGGGTGCTGGGATCGTTGTGGAAAAGCATTCGACGGTCAAAGACCTGGAAATTGGCGACCGTGTTGCTTACGGCGGCGAAGGTACGGGTCACGCTGAAACGATTGTGACAGGCCGAAATCTTGTTGCACGAGTCCCGGATGAAGTAGCGTTCGATCACGCGTGCTTCGCAACCCTTGGCAGCATCGCTTTGAACGGCGTGCGCATTTCGGGCGTCGGCTTGGGTGATCGCGTTGCCGTCATCGGCCTGGGGCTGGTGGGTCAGCTTGTTGCTCAATTGGCGCGGCTACAGGGCGCCGTTGTCATTGCCACGGATTTGCGGCCGGAGCGGGTCGATTTGGCGAAGTCGCTCGGCGTTCAGCAGCCAATCTATGGTGGCAGTTCTCTCGCCGAACAGGTGATGGCGGCCACCGATGGCAAGGGCGCCGACTGTGTGATTATCGCGGCGGCAGCGAAGTCGTCGGCACCTTGTAAGTTGGCGTTGGATATTTGCCGGGACCGCGGCCGCATCGTTGTGATCGGTGCTGTACAAATGGAATTTCCCTGGAACGACATGTATCTCAAGGAGATTCAGCTGTTTATGGCTCGCGCGTACGGTCCGGGGAGCTACGATCCTTCTTACGAAAAGCAAGGGCGTGATTATCCCTTCGCGTACGTCCGCTGGACAGAAAACCGCAACATGGAAGAATTTCTGCGGCTCGTCGGGCGGGGCGATGTCAAACTCGATGCGCTCATCACCCACCGTTTTCCGTTGAGCGACGGACCCCAGGCATATTCGACCATCATGGATCCGGCTTCTAACAGCCTTGCCGTGTTGTTGAAGTACCAAACTCCCGAGAGTGGCGGGCCGGTCGTGTTTGAGCCCAAACGGACGGTTTACATCGGTGGATCCAAAGCAAAAGCACCGGCCGGGAAGATGGGCGTGGCGTTGATTGGCGCAGGCAATCTGGCGCGCTGGGAGCACCTGCCGAATCTGCAGAGAGTTCCCGAAGTACATCTTCGAGCTATTCATTCGAATAGCGGCGTTCGCGGCAAGAGTTACGGAACTCGCTTCAAGTCCGATTACTGCACGACTGATTACAAGCAGATCCTCGCTGATCCCGATGTGCATCTCGTCTTTATCGCGAGCCGCAATCAATACCATGCCAGTCAGGCGCTGGAGGCTTTACAGGCGGGTAAGCATGTGTTTGTGGAAAAGCCGATGGCGCTGACCGAGAACGAATGCGCCGAATTGACGCGGGCCGTCAATGAAAGCGGATGCCAGTTGACGGTTGGATTCAATCGAAGATTTGCTCCGTTTTACCTCGATCTGAAAAAGAAGCTTGCGAAGCGAAGTGCTCCCGCGGTTCTGCAATGCCGAATCAACTCGCCCGGGATTTCGGGGAGCTATTGGATGGCGGATCCGGCGATCGGTGGAGCGATTTTGGGCGAGGCATGCCACTTCGTTGATTTGATGTACTGGTTGCTCGACTCCGAACCGGTGAGTGTTTCCGCCTACAGTCTGCCGACCGGTAAACAGGACCCGATTGGGGAAAACAACATGGTCGCGTGTTTCCGATTCGCTGACGGTTCGATCGGAAATCTGACGTACTGCACGGTTGGCAGCAAAACCTCCGGCGGCGAGAGGGTAGAGGCTTACATGCAGGGGTTGGGACTCGAAACCGAAAACTTCAAGCGATTTGCTGCGAACGGTCCCATGCGTCAAGGGAAGAAACTGATGTTTGCGGATAAGGGCTACGACAAGCAGATTGCGGACCTAGTCCGCGATTTGAGAGCGGGTAAGGCACCGCAGGTAACGGTGCGTGACGGAGCGCGGTCAACCATCGGATGCCTCCGGATGCTGGAATCAGCGAAGGACCTGAGCCCGAAATCGATTGATTGGGAACGTGCCGGAAACTAGCGTAGACGCAACAGCAGACGTCTCTTCGCCGCATAACGCTGGACGGGAGAAATCGCGACGGAAGCCGATTAAAGTTCTTTTGATTGGGCCGTCGCTCGACATTCTCGGAGGGCAGGCGGTTCAGGCGACACGGCTGATGTCCGTACTGGACCAACTGCCTCAGTTGGCGATGACGTTTTTTCCCATCAACCCGCGTCCGCCCAAAGGGCTTGGTTGGGTGCGGAAGGTTCCCTATCTGCGCACGCTGTTGACATTCGCGCTTTATAACGGCCGGCTGCTGCTAGAGGCACGCAGGCACGAGATCCTGCATATCTTTTCCGCGGGGCTTTCGTCCTATACGCTCTGGACGATACCGGCCCTACTCATCGGGCGCTTATACGGCAAGAAGTTGGTTCTGAACTATCGCGACGGGCAAGCGGAAGAGCATGTCACGACCTGGCGAACGGCTCGGCCCACCCTCGCGTTGGCCGACCGGATCGTGACACCGTCCGGCTTCCTTGTGGACGTGTTCGCAAAACACGGGATTAAGGCGCAATCCATCTTCAACATCATCGATGTCGATCGCTTTATCTACCGCAAGCGGCGGACCTTGCGTCCCAAGTTCATGACGAATCGCATCCTCGAACCGCTCTACAACGTGGATTGCATCTTGAAGGCGTTCGCTTTAATTCAGGAGCGATACCCTGACGCAAGCTTGACCGTTGCGCACGACGGCTGCTGCAGGCCGGCGCTTGAGCAACTTGCTAAAGATCTGAAGTTGAAGAACACCGAATTTATCGGAAGGGTGCCACACAGCCAGGTTCCCGGCCTCTACGATTCAGCGGATGTCTATCTTACAACCCCGAACATCGACTGCATGCCTGGTTCGCTGCTTGAATGCTTCGCGTCAGGTCTGCCCGTTGTTGCGACCAAGGCTGGCGGGATTCCGTACATTGCGACAGACCGCGATTCCGCGCTGCTTGTCGACATCGACGATCACCGCGCCGTGGCGTCAAGAGCGATTGAGCTACTCGAACACGCTGCGCTGGTCGAGGCGATTACTGAAGGCGGGCTCCGCGAGGTACAAAAATACCACTGGGAACCAGTTCGGGACCAGTGGGCACAGCTCTACCAAGAACTGGCCGCTGTGCCTACTTCCAAAAATTAGTCACAGGTTTCGCAGGTTTCTTTGCGCTTAATAGAAACAACAACATAAGACACATTCAGACCGCTTAGATACTTCTCCGGGCTGCTACTTTCTGTGGCGAAAGTAGTGCACTCGACTACGGAGAAAACATGAATCAATACAACCGTCTCCTTGTAGACGCCGCTCTCTGTTGTGGCGTGTTGCTGGCGGCGTTAGGCGACAGCCATGCTCAAACCTTAATCAATCTGGGAACTCAGGGGAGGAACGTCGATTTTACAGGAGCTCAATGGACTCGTCCGATCAAGACGGGATCGAGCCTGCCGACGAGCTGCTCGACAGGCGACTTCTTCTTGAACACGACCGCAACCGCTGGCCAGAACTTATTCAGCTGTCTTTCGAATAGCTGGAGCATTGTTGGGCAGACTGCGAGCCTGGGTGATCCTGGCAGCAACGGAATCGTCAAGAGAACGGCTCTCAACACGACCATTGCTGTTGCGGCACCGTCCGGCGCCATCGTCGGTACCACGGATGCCCAGACGCTCACGAACAAGAGCATCGACGCATCTGAGATCAATTCTGGAACGATCTCCACTGCACGGATGCCGGCGTTTACCGGCGATGTGACGGCAGCGGCTGGAACTGCAAGCACGGTACTCAGCTCAGTGAACTCGACGCCAGGTTCTTTCGGTGATGCGAGTCACGCCGTTCAACTCACGGTGGATGCGAAAGGTCGAGTTACCGGAGTGAGCCAGGTAGCGATCACCGGAGTCGGCTCCAGCAGTTCCTACTATCAGCAACTCAGCAGGAACGGAGCTACGACGGCGCAACGGCCGATCCTCAATCTGTCGAATGCATTTACCGTAGCCGACAATTCAGCGAACGGCCGGACCGACATAGACCTGGCAGCAGTCAATACGAACACCGGGGTTTTTGGAAGCTCCAGTCAGATTCCGGTTATCACGGTCAATGGGTACGGTCAGATTACGTCTGTGTCGACTGTGCCTGCTGCTGGAGGTAGCGGGACGGGCACAGCGGCGGGCGCGCTTTCGGCGATGCCGGCTACGTGCTCGGCAGGCGCCCTGTATGTTGCGACTGATCAGCCGACCAGCCAGCAGATCTACACCTGTTCTTCTACAAATACCTGGACACAATACATCTCTTTGGGGGGCTCCGGTGCGCTGGCGTTTACGAACGGCGCTCTAGATATGGTCACCAGCGTTGTACCGCGCCTTGCGGCTGCGAATACCTTCACAGGACTGAACACTTTCCCCAGTGGTGTGCGAATGGGCGGAGGCACCCAGCCGAGCTGCGATACGAACGCTCGGGGTTTGTTCTGGTTCCAAAACAACGGCTCGGGGAAAGACGCGGTTCAGGTGTGCGTCTATACGGGCGCGGCTTTCCTCTGGACAAGTCTCTACTAGGTTGGGTACCAGACGATGATCAAAAAGCTTACTCTGCTGGTCATTGCCGGCGCAATCTCGGCATTTGCGCAGAACCCGGTAGTGAACAGCGCCACATATTCGGATCTCAGCCACTCCTCGATGCTCGTGCACATGCAGATTTCGAGCGCATGGCAGAACGTTCGCATCCGTTACATTCCGACGGCCCAAGGCTCATGCACAAGCGGAACCGGTGGAACCGTTCAACCGAGCGCATATCCCGGCTACGGCGGGGCAACCTACCGACCCTTAAACTTCCAGATCATCCTGAGTGGATTGACGGCAGATACGCAATATCAAATTTGTCCCGAAGTCGCCAACATCGGTGCCAGTTACGACGGCAGTGGTGCGTGGTCAAGCGGTATAGGTTTTACCGTGCGCACCCTACCGCTTCCAGCCGTTCACCCCGCGCTTCCCGTGGCGGCGGTCGAGTATAAACCAGTTCTGCCCGACATGACCAATTACCATGTCGTGACGCTCGATTCCGCCTGTTACGTTGCGAGTGGCGGACCCGTTGGGCAGTACCTCGGCGACGCGATCGGCGATGCTGCGAATCGCCAGGCAGAGTACGGGACCCACATCATCGCTCCCCACGGTGCGAACTGCACGCAGTTGGCGCAAGTGAATACCGACTCCGAAAACGTCACACACTTCAATCCGAGCCAAGTCAATATGGCCGACAACTCCATCACATTCACACCTTCGCAAATATCGCAGATGATGGGCTCTGATCAGATCAACGAAGGACAGCAATTCACGTTCTCGGCTTATTACGGAGGTCTTCCGGGTTCTGCCTCCCAGTGGCCGACGATTGATCCACCGGCGAGCTGCACCGGGCTGATTCCCGGCGTGGTCTACTACGCTCACCTTCCGAACCCGGCCGACCACACGAAAATTCAGATATCGTGCGCCGCTCCGTTCGGGCAAAGCTCCGCAGATGGCACCGCCTCGAAGTTGATGGTGTTTGCCAACCCAGGCGGGGGCAGCTATTTCAAAGTCCAACGCTATCCGACAACACTGAACTGGATTGTTCTCGATACGGACATTCCTGATTCTCAGTTCGCGCCCGTGGGAACTCGAGTGAGTCCCCAATGGGCTTCGAAGATGCCGCGCATGACACACATTTACAAAGGTGTCGGAACCCCGTCCGGCGTCGGTAACGTCCCCGGAAGTGGTGGCGTGGTTCCCATCCAGCTCAATCTACAGTCGAACGATGGAAACGAGCAGAGGACGATCTCGAATGTCTGGATCCGCCGTTGGGAGTTTACGGAAGGAGACGACCTCGACTCCGACACATCGACTGATCCGCTCTGGTATCGGTCCCAGCTGAATACGTCGCAGAACAGTAAGGACATCGTCTTTGACCAGGTCTATATACACGGCCTTGGTGCTCCACATCGGACGTGGAGACCCATCAGCAGTTTCGACGGACATAACATGGCGCTGATCAATTCCCATATCAGCGATCTCGACATGTTCCAAAGCGATATGCAGGGGTTGGCAATTCAGCAGCTGAGTTCGACGTCCTTCAAAATCAGCTCTGGAACGCACGGCTTGAACGGTCTCCACCTTTATTCACAACCCGGAGACATCACCGTCAATATGACTGCCGGTACGAATGGCGGCTCGGTGATGGTTTACGCTTCGCTCGATGGAACGAAGCTTAACGTTTCTCTGCCGCCCGGTGTCAGCGGTAGTTGTACCGGCGGCCCGTGCAACATCTTCACCTCATACGATCGACCAAGCGGAATGGGTAACGGCGTCTTCGACAATGGTGGTACCAGCGCATACCCGAACACGATTGGCGGCTATAGCCTGTATTGGGTCGATCCTCTCTTCAACACGACGAGCTCACAAACGGGGGCGATCAGCCTTCTTGCGAACGTGATGGATCCGTCGCGAGCGGACCTTACTGCGGCACCGGTATGGTACCCACAAGCTGTTGAACTTGGCGTCCGTTTCCAGTCTGACGTGAATGGATACATCTCGGGCATCCGCTTTTACAAGGACTCTCGCGACAGCAATCTGACTCACGCGATTAGCCTTTGGGATAGCACGGGGCACAAGATTGCTTCGGCGACCACCGTAACTGAGAGTGGGCAGGGCTGGCAGACCGCCGTATTCGCAGCTCCCGTTGCAATTCAGGCGAATACCATTTATACGGCTTCGTATTTCTCCAGCGCCGGCGGCCTATACGCGGACAACTTCTATCAGAACCAAAACGTGATCAACGGTCATCTTTCTGCACTCGCTAGCTATGCGGCTTCAAGCGGAGGTTGCTGGTCGGGAGATAACTGGCCGAAGAACTGGGCGGGCAGAACCAGTGTTGGGATCGTAGCTTGCGTCACGCTAAACAGTGGTTCAATCAGTAACATTCAACGCGCAGATGCCAGGACGTCCACCTTCGGTGAAGTGAATTCACAGTCCGGTTGCAATTGCTTCATCGCCGGGATTGGGCCTGGTCCGTGGTTGATTCAAAACAACTTTCTCAGCACGACCGGCAACGGATTCCACCACGACGAGGGCGGAATCGCGGGCGACCACTACCGTGCGGGGACTCGCGATGGCACCGCGTTCTGGGTGCGAGGAGATTACCTGTACCGGCGGAACTACTTTGAGGTTCCGCTCAGCCATATGTCGAGCCAGCCACCACCGACGGATCCAACGCGAAATCCCGATTATGACTCCGCTTATGATCCGACTCTCTATGCGCTGTCTAATCACCTCTACTATCAGCACCGGCAGCCGTTCGAGTTCAAGTCCGGCCATCGGATCAATGTTGATGGGAACGTTTTTAGCGGCGGATTCACCAACACGGCCTCCAGCATCTTTGTTGCAATGACTTCTGTCTGCGATGAAGGCATACAGGACGCCTCATATACGAACAACACGTTCCAGCACGGGCCAGGAGTTTTGGTCGCGATGTCGTCCACGGCGGGAGGTTGCATGCAAACACCTCCACCTAAGCGCTTCCTGTTCCGAAATAATCTGGCCTGGGACATTCGGCAGAGCTACTTTGCCCCAGGCGGTCCTCAGAACCCTGGTGCGGGCTGGCTTTTCGAAGCGATCGGATCAGAGGACGCCACGGTGCTGCACAACACCGTGTTCTTCAACCATGGCAGAGCGTCTGCTCTCGCGTACCTCTTCGACCAAAAGACAGAGGGCGTGAAGATCAAAGACAATATCTTTTTCATGTCCGCAGGCAGCGGGGGCGCCGGAATACGACAGGAATCCGGTAGTACTTTCTTCTCCGGACCAAATGCATGCGGTCAAGTCGCCTCTGGACAGGCTTTCGCCGACTGTGAATTGCCCGGGAACGATATATCGAACAATCTATTCTTCTCCGACTCGCCGAAGGCAACGGTTCAATCGTGGTGGTCCAATGGAAAGAATTATATTCCTGACGACCCTACAGATCAGAGGGCAGCAAGGTGGTTCAATCTGTCATCCGCTTGGGACAATGGGGTTGCCACCGCGTATACACCATATGCATCACCGTTTGCTAAGCCGGACTTCCACCTGCGAAGTGATTCGCAGTTCATCTCGGGCGGTGCTGTCCGGGCAAGCGACGGTTCCAGCCTTGGCGCGGACATAGACGCGCTCGATGCTGCTCAAGGTAAAGTGACTCTGATTGGAGTAGGCAATGGCTCCATCAGTGCCTCGTCGGCGACTGTAAGTTTCGTTGCTCCTGACGCTCAAGGCTGCCCGGTCGATTTCAGTAGTACCGATCCAACTCTCGTCAGCAACTTTACCCGGGTCTCGGATGCGGGAGGAAACACGGTTCGAAACATTGCGCTTACGTCACTCTCGCCTCACACAACGTACTACTACCGAGTGAACTGTGCGGTTCAGCAGCCCACGGGTCTGTTCAGAACCAAGTAGAACGCTTACGCTTCATCAAAAACAAAAAGGGATACGGCAAACGCTGTATCCCCTCTTTCTGTTTTTAGGTACAGAATCTCTTGATTTGCTTGAAAGCGCCGTTTGAGGCGCCGATAAGTCTACATTGTAGGCTGAAGCAAGCAGATGCCAGCATCATTTGTAGACCGCCATTGGCGATGGGCGCTCATTGCAATCGTGATTGTTTATCTCGCGCTTGCGCTGGGCCGGGCGTACTCGACTCAGCCTTGGAATGACGAAGCCTGGTACGCCTCGCCATCGTGGAGTTTGGTTCATCACGGAAATACCGGCACACCGATCATTGAAACCACGGGAAAGTTTTGGAAGGGCATGGACCACATCACGTATTGGGTTGTGCCGCTTCAGTTCTTCGTGCAGGTGCCGTGGATCGAAGCCTTCGGGTTTGGTCTTATCACGATGCGTATGTTTGCGATTTGCTGGGGTCTGATCGCACTGCTCGCGTGGGCCCGTATTGTTTTCCTGCTTTCGCGAAGCATGCTCGCGGCTCTGCTGACCGCTCTGTTCCTCGCCTGCGATTACCAGTTTGCCTCGCAAATGGCCCTCGCACGCATGGACGCAATGGCGGTCGCCCTTGCCTCACTCGCGATCCTTGCTTATCTCGAACTACGAAATAAGGAATTCCTCTGGGCTATCGCGCTTTCCCAAACAGCCGTAGTCGCTTGCGGTCTGACGCATCCGACGGCTGGTGTGCCGGCGTTTGTTGCGGTCCTGGTTCTCACGCTCGTGCTCGACTTCTCGCACATTCGCGTCGTGCACGTCGCGACCGCTTTCGTTCCTTACCTTCTTGGTGCTGCCTTCTGGGGTTGGTATATCAGCTACGCACCTGATCTGTTCCGTGCCCAGTTCTTCGGAAACGTGACAGACATCGATCGGCTCGGCGGCTTCGCTCACCCGTTTCGCGCGGTCGAACGGGAAATCGGGCGCTACGTCGGAATGTCCGGTTTCGCCCCGACCATGAATCCGTTGTACAGAATCAAGATCATTGCGGTCCTGACCTACTTTGTTGCTGTTGTAGGCCTGTTTGCAAGGCCCGAGATGCGCCGGCAGAAAGGCATCCGAATCTTGCTCGTCCTCTGGTCAGTTTATTTCCTGGCCATGACCTTCTACGACAACACGAAAGAAGTAAAATACGCCATCCATATCGTTCCTTTTTACGACGCTATTCTTGCCATTTGGATTGCTTATGCGTTTACGAAAGGGATAGTTCAACGACTGCTTGCTGCCGCATGCGGCGTCGCTTTCGTTCTCGTGAGCATGGGAGGCGTGGCGTATACCTCTTTAGTGAAGGACGATTATCACCAGATGTATCTGCCGACCGCCGAGTTCTTGAAGCATGAGGCGGCGCCGCAGGACCTCATCATGGCCGGCTCCGAATTCGGATTTGCGCTAGGTTTTGACAGGAACATCGTGGACGACAACGACTTCACTTACAAGTCGCACAAGAAACCGGCTTTTATTGTTATCAGCAACGGATACCGGGGGGTGCTGCTGCACGACAGGATCGTACACCCGGAGATTGTTGCATACTTCAACAATCTTCTTCAGCAAGGGTATGCGCCCGTTTTCACGAAAGGTGAATACCAGGTATTTGAGAGCAAAGACAAACTGGACAGGCAGAGACGGGCCGTTCGCGCGAAGTAGCTCCGAACCCGCGTTCAACGATTATTTTTTACGAATTCCGGCTTGTTGTGTTTCTTTCGGCCCAGGTGAACATCTGCCCAGAATATGGTTCCGATCGGACCTTGTAGCCGATTTTGGGGAATAAAGCATCAAGCAACGTGTGCGTATAAGTTTCTCCCAGCCGATGATAGCTCTCGATCGCGAAGCGGATATTATACCGCCTCAGGAATTCCGCAGAGCCCTCAACTGCGGCGACCTCTGCGCCTTCCATATCCATCTTCACGTACTGCGGAATCCTGCCAAATTGATTGCAGGCATCCTCGATCGTAATCGTTTCAACAGAACTGAGGGTATCTCTTCCCGAGTACACCAGGAATTCGTGGATGCCCGCTGACATCGTTCCATCCATATTGAAGGTGGTCCGGCCCGTAGAGCCGGAAAGGGCCTTCTTTACTGGAATGATGTTCGTAGCCCTGTGCATTTCGATGTTCTTCAGCAAATAGCTGTAGTTCGATTCGTCTGGTTCAAAGGCGTACACACGCCCGGAAGGTCCCACCATTCGGGAGAGGAAATACGCTGTTGCACCAGCATGCGCTCCAACGTCCCAGACGATATCACCCTCCTTGGGAGCGTATTCCTAGACGTACGCATCCATGACGTCGTCCTCCGGTACAGAAGGAAAGTGAAAGCTAAGCTTCCTCTTTGTATATTCGTGCAGACCCGGCCTTGAGAAATCGAGTACCCGAACATTATTCTGCATCTGGGGCTCGATGGTGTCAAAGAAGAGATCGAAACACTCCATCATGATCGGGGCTTGCACAAACTGCTGATCGTTCAGAACGAGACGGCAATCGTTGCGGCTGATCTGAATTCCGGACACAGGGAATCTGACCTGGAACCCTTCGCGTCGCCCATGCAGCCGAAGCGCAGTCTGTAGTAATACGTTACGCGGCCCTAACTTCACCAAATGGTTTTTAATTGCTTGCACCAGCGACACTAATCCCGCCTAAGCTCTCCGGTGATCAAAGAAACCGATAAGGCTACATCCGCCCGTAGTGGCACACGTGACTTCACCGTTCCTGGCTACGGCGCGATCGAGGCTTCAGCAAACACTTGGGATGTCCTCGCGGCGAGATCTTCAATCTCGGATCCCTGTCCCACGCGCTCGAGTACCTCAAGAACACCGTTCTCACGCTTGCGGAATACGGTTACATTGTGAGACGTGGCTGCTTCGTCGGCGGTCCGACCTACAATCCAGATTCCCTGCGGTGCAAGACTCGCAAGTACCGCACGGACTCCTTCGCGAAGACGCTCTTCCGAGAAGTAAGCCCGATTGTAGATATTCATCGTACGGATCACATTACAGGGCTCATCGGACCGCTCAAACGCCGAATGCCTTTGGATCGAAAAGCGGCTGTCAACTTTCGCAAGACGAAGCGCTTCCGGGTGAATCACTGGCAGTTTGCGGATTTCAAATCCGTGCGCTCCCTGCAGGATGCCATCGGACAGCGATGAGGACGACGGGAGATTCATCGAAGAACGTACTCGTTCCCAGGCTTTTCGAGCGCGCCGGGCTAA
>JBJMGK010000253.1:0-5737 GCA_045807925.1 Bryobacteraceae bacterium
CAGCCGGTGATCGTAGCGCGACTCGTCAGAACGCTGGATCTCCTGCTGCAGGCCAAGCACCGACATCGCATCCGATATCACCAGTGGCGCCTCATGATTCCAGGAGATCACGTTTCGCTAATGATGCGCAATTACTTATGACGCTGTGTTTAGCTCAATCACTCGACAGAAGGCATCGATTGCTTCGTCAATTTGCTCGGTACTAACAATTAAAGGTGGAACGAGCTTCAGAACGGAGAAATTATTTCCGCAAATCTGTGCGAGAAGACCATGATCACGGAAGAGCCTCATCACAAGGATCTGCCCAAACATCGCCGGGTGTATCTTCGTGAACGCCTCAAAAGCGAGCCGTAACGAAAGCCCACGGGGCGTCGGAATACGATTCCGGTGAACAATCCTTCGCCACGGATGTCTTCCACCATCTCGAATCCGGTAAGCCGGTCCCGGAGCACGCGCCGCATGTACGCGCCGGAGGCTTCCGAACGAGCCTCTACATTTTCTGCCTCGAGAGTATCGAGGACCGCGAGGCCGACGCGCATAGCGAGGCCATTCTCAGAGGGGTCGAGGTATGGATCAGCGACCGCTTCAGTGATCCATAAACGGAGTCGTAGATGCTGTCTCTCATCAGTACGGCGCCACTTGGAACCAAACCACCGCTCATCGCTTTCGCAAGCACGACCATATCCGGTTCGACACGGTAGTGGTGAGCAGCCAGGAACTTGCCGGTCCTGAAGAATCCGGTTTGTACCTCGTCAAGAATGAGAAGAGTTCCGTAGCGTCTGCAAAGCAATTCGACGGATTTCAGGTAATCAGTATCCGGAACCCGAATTCCACGTTCGCCCTGTATAGGCTCGAGAAAGAAGCCCGCGTACCGTTTGGTTCGCAGTTGCTCTTCCAAGGCAGTCAGGTCGTTGAAAGGAATTCGGTCCGTGGCACTCAACAGCGAGCCAAAGCCTCCCTTCCAAAACGAATCACCCATCAGGGACAGCGCGCCACAAGTCGGGCCGTGAAAAGCGCCCTCAGAATACAGGAGCCCTTCTCGTCTCGTATGAGCGCGCGCAAATTTGATAGCGGCTTCGATACCTTCACTACCTGAGCTGCAAAAGAACACTTTCTTGAGGCGCCGGCTCGCCAATTCGCCGGCTCGCTCAGGGATGTGGCTCTGCAGCATGGCAGGGCCGCGGCGATCGAATTCGTCCTTCACCGCTTCGCTGATGGCTGGATGATTGTGGCTCAGATTGTGGACGCAATAGCCCGAGAGAAAGTCCAGGATGCGTTGCCCGTCGACCGTGAACAGCTCCGCTCCGATACAACGCTCGTAGCGAACATTCATCTCGAGCAGCTTCAGCAAGCGCATCCAGTGCGGATTGACACATCAGCATAATGTCGTTCGAAGGAGTTTTCCTCCCTGCCAACCGACCAGGGATCTATCTGTGGAAGGAGGGGCATGTCTCGAAGGTTTTGTGCAGATGCAAACGGATCCCGCGCACTGCGATCCGAAAACTGAGGACGTCTGCCTGATATCAGCGGTTCCTAAACGCCCGACAAATAAGACGCGCGTGATGCTGTTCAGTTCGTTGCCGACGGTTGTTGCAATGTCGCGTTAACCTTCGCCGGAAGCTTATCCGCGTTCGCAAGCAGCAAGCTAACTTGCCACATTTCCGTATCGCTAAGGGCTTTCGTGTAGGCTGGCATGCCGGTCAGTCGAATGCCGTTCGCTACTTTCCAGTAAGTGACACCGGCTGGATCATCGGTCACTCCATGACCTTTGAACAATTCCGGCGGAGGAGGATACATCCCCTTCGAAGTGGGCGTCCGGGACTGGCCCGGCAACCCGTGGCAGATCGCGCAGTTTTCGCGATACACGTGAGCTCCGGCCTCATAGTTCGCGTCGTTTGGCTGGATCGGCGAATTTTTAGGAGCCTCTTTATTGATGCGCTGGTTTAACGCCATGTGCGCCAACTGCTTCTCGAACGGCATCGGAGAAGATGCAGTTGCGACCGGGGCATAGCCAAATCGGAAGTAGCACCACCCGAACACCGGCAGAATGATCAATCCCAGGATGAAAGCTAGAACGGCTCGTAGGTACATGGAGATTCCATCTTAGGGAGCTGAAACGAGTAAGATCAAGGCAGTGTTGGTTTGCACGTGTGAAATTTATCGAGCGTTTATCCTGCAATCTGTAAACTCGCTCAACCCTGGCAGGTTTACATGTCTGTAAGGGTACGACTCACGGTCATCTTCACTGCCCTATTCGGCGCTATCGTCATCGCGCTGGCAGTATCGCTCTATTTGCTTGAAAAGAGTGAGGCCTATAAGAGGCTGGATGCCGCCGTGGAGATTGCAGCGAGCGCCACGTCCATGTCGGCCGAACACGAGTTGAACGAAAACCCGACGCAACGGGCTGGTGAGCGCGATCTTCAATCTGTTCTGAATGAGACTCAAAGCCCCGCATTGAAAAATACACAGATTCTGGTTTGCGAGAGAGACCGCTGTGCGGCCTATAAGCCGGCTCTCGAGCGGGGACTCGACTTGAGGGGGGTACCGAGATCCGCGCTCAAGGCCGGTTCGACCGTGGCCGGTTTTCGAATTGCGACGCACACGTTGCGGCTGCCAAGATTCAACACCAGCTACAAAATCTATGCTGCGAAACCGATCGGCCCAGCAATCGTCCAGCTTCGCCGCATACGTCTCATACTGCTTGTGTTCGTGCCCGTCGGTCTCGTCTTTGCGGGCTTGGGCGGGTACTCTCTCGCAAAGAGATCGCTACGCCCTTTACAGGAATTCGCGAGGGTCATAGATGAGGTCACTTCTTCAGATTTAGGTAGACGTGTAACGCTGCATTCCCGCAGCGGCGATGAGGTGTTCGTACTCGGCTCACGATTCAATGCGCTCCTAGATCGGCTGCAGGCAGCCTTCAGCGTGCAGCGAAGGTTTATGGCAGACGCCTCACACCAAATTCGAACGCCGGTCACAATTGCGCTTGCGAGTGCTCAAGTGACAAATCGGGATCCGAATGCGACGTCCGTCGACTGTAGAGAGGCTTTGCAAATCATTGAGAACCAGATGCTACAGCTCCGAAGAACGGTCGAGGACATGTTCTTTCTCTCGCAGGCGGACGCCGTACCCACGAAGATCAATCGAAAAATGATGTACATCGACGATGCAGTCTCGGAAGCGGTGCGTGCGGCTAAACCCCTTGCACGCGAGAAGCACCAAGCGCCGACAGTCATGAGTTTGCCGGAAGCCAGGTGTCTAGGCGACGAGAGTCTCATCGCGCAGGCGTTACTGGTCCTGCTTGATAATGCCGTGAAGTTTACGCCGGATGGCGGGGCGATCGAAGTGAAGCTCTTCCGACGTGACGGCGATTGGATCTGTTCGGTGACCGATAACGGGATAGGAATTTCGGAAGCAGCACGGCCGCGAATTTTCGAGCGTTTCTTCAAAGAGAATACAGAAGGCAAGGCGGGAACTGCCGGCGCGGGCCTGGGATTAGCGATCGCTAAATCGATTGTTGAGAGTCATACGGGCACAATAACCCTAGTCGAAACGAGGCCGGGACTGAGTACATTCGAGATTGCAATTCCGGCTCTCGAAGAGGATAAGGTTGTTGACGATGCTCAAGCAAAGTCCTTGGCCGTAAGGATATAACCCTCGCCTCGCCGGCCGTGAATGAGAGCTTTCTGGCCCTCTACATCAACTTTCTTTCGAAGTCGCTTGATGTACTCTTCAATTAGATTTGAGAACGGATCGTACGGTTCATTCCAAACCCGTTCCGAGATGGTATCGCGATCGAGTAGCGTGTCTGCATCTCTTGTGAGGCATTCGAGAAGCGCATACTCCTTTGCCGTGAGGCGAAGGAGATCGCCTCGTCGTCTCGCGGTCCTGGATCGCGTGTCTATTTCGAGCGTGTCCACGCTCAATACAGGATTATCGAGGAGGGGTCTCCTGCGGAGTAACGCTCGTACCCGCGCCAGCAATTCGCCCGTGTCGAATGGCTTGACGAGATAATCGTCTGCGCCAAGGTCGAGTCCTTTCACTCGCTCCTCGTACGCGCCACTTGCGGTCAGCATCAAGATCGGGACCTGTAGACCAGCTTGACGCAGCTCGCCGCAGACTGTCCAACCATCCTTAAGAGGCAAACGTACGTCGAGAATGATCAAGTCGAACGGACAGGAGAGAGCTTTTTCTAGCCCAGCTTTTCCATCGAACGCCAACTCCACTGTATGAGACTCCTGCCGAAGAGCCTTGGCGATCATAACTGCTGCTTCTTCCTCGTCTTCGATCAAAAGCAAGCGCATGACATGAATCCGATGACCATGGTACGACCTCAACGGTCGCAGCGTAAGCGAAGTATCAGAGGAGGAAAACAGTGCACGTCAAGGATCGATGAATTGATAACATGTCGGGCACCCATGCGCAAGATTGCGCTCCAGAGCGGCCTCCGAGGAATGGCAGCGAGCGCGTCCGGAATGTCGAATTCAGTGCGCCTGTCTGCCATTTCGACTGAGAAGCTATGTGACTTCGAATGAAAACTTCTCGTTCGCGTGTTTGATTGCACTCCGGATGTCTTTGCTTACTGCTTCTGTCGGAGGAATAGCCCCTGCTCACTCCAGCCTTTAAGGACGAGAAGATAAGGTCGGATTCGAAGCCGATCTATCTTCAAAGTGTTGATGACATCGTCAACAAGCTAAAGACAGACCGTGTGCGCGGGCTAGGACCCGATCAGATTCAAGAGTTGCTAAAGCTCTACGGGCAGAATCAGCTCAAGACTCAAAAAGCGGTACCAGCTTGGCGTACATTCCTCGGTCAGTTTCAAAGCTCGTTGGTATTGCTATTGCTGTTTGCCGCTTCGATCTCGGCTGCGGTTTGGTTTTTCGAAAGGGATGTTCCTGCGCCCTACGAGGCCTTGTCTATCTTTTCGATAGTCGTTCTCAACGCCGTGCTGGGCTACGCGCAGGCTTCGAGGGCCGAGCGGGCAATCACTTCGCTCGGCGCCATGTCTCCGGCCCAAGCGGCCGTGATTCGCGGTGGTGAATCGAGGATGCTCGCGGCCGAAGAACTGGTTCCCGGCGATCTCATTGTGATTGGAGAGGGAGACAAGATCGCTGCCGACGCTCGGCTGATTCAATCGGCAGCATTGGAAACAGCAGAAGCCACACTGACGGGCGAAAGTTCTCCCGTTTCAAAGAGAGCAGGTGACCTCGGTTCCAAGGTAGAAATTGGTGATCGCTTCAACACGGTTTTCAGCGGCACTTTGGTTGTGCGAGGCCGGGGTACGGCAATTGTGGTTGCCACCGGGATGCATACGGAATTGGGCCAAATTGCGGCTCTCCTCGAAGGAGTGCAGTCCGAGCAGACTCCCCTGCAGATTCAGCTGGAGCGAACGGGCAAGGTACTCGGGGCGATCGTAATTGCGATCGCGGCCGTGATAAGCGCCACAATCATCCTGCTCGAGCACGTGAGAGGCGTGCAGGGACTCCTAGACTAGCAGGATGCTGAAAAAGGGTTCTGAGAGGCTTCCATAAAGTCAGATCAGGGGATCTCCAATGTATACCCAAGCTCAAACGATCGCGTATACAACGTTTCTGCAAGAAGTTGTTTTTGGTGTAACCGACTAACCTGGGTCGAAAACCCCTTTTTCAGCATCCTGCTAGTACTACTGTGTTATAAACGAAGCGCGTAGCAGAATGGGCAGTGAGGAAGTTGGGCCAGGAGAAAGCGAGCGATCTGGATG
>JBJMGK010000254.1:0-59515 GCA_045807925.1 Bryobacteraceae bacterium
ACATGCTTTCCCTCCTTCAGAACATTTTCTCTACAAATATTCCCAACGAGCTGTCCAACGAAATTCCGGGCCGGGAGACGTGATCGTTCAGGTCTTCGTAGCCCAGAGCCAAACTGTAGATCCGCTGCGCCAGCATCTGCTCCACCGGGTGCTGCACTAACGCTTGGTTACGCCCATCCAGAAAACACTGACGGAACCGCGCCAGCAGTTTCATTCTCCGGTCGGTTTCCCGTAGCAGCAGCGCGCCGCTATCGGAAGTCATCGTTCCACCGCTAAACTCCGCCACCACTTCACGCCTGCCGTGGTGAGCGAAGGGCAATCGGGATTGGGTACACTCTGTCATAGCGAAAGCCGTCTCCTCCTGGGCTGAAACATCTTGTGACAAATATGTTTATGCCAGAGAAGACGGCTTTTTGCCAGACCCTGTGTGAGAATTCCGGGCTGGCGTCGATTCAACCCAGATACGTCCTCCATAGCGATCGACGATCTTCTGACAGATCGCGAGGCCGATGCCGGTGCCCCTATATTTGCCGTATCGCCCGTGCAGCCGTTTGAACATACCGAAAATTTGCTCGTGGTAATGCGATTCGATGCCGATTCCATTATCTTGAACCATGAAGTGCCAGAAAGACCGTTCGCGGTACGCGCTCAAAATGACTCTAGGGGTTTGTGAATCGTTCGGTATTTCAGGGCGTTAGCGATGAGGTTCTAGAGCAACTGGCGAACATGAACGGCGTTACCGGCAACAACGGGTAGATCTCCATCCGTAATGGTTGCACCGCTTTCCCTTATATCCCGTTCAAGATCCTGAACAACCTGTTCGAAGATGTCGGAGCAGTTTACCGGGAGAACTTCAGTGGTTAGTGTGGCCGCCTGAGTGTAGGCAAGGAGGTCGGCCAACATTGCAGACATCCGCTTCCCGCCTTCTGACAAATGATCGAGGAACTCTTGCCCTTCCGAGTCGAACTGCTGGCCGTAACGTCTCTCCAGCATCTCGCTGTAAATCACAAGATTGCGCAGCGGCTCCTTCAAGTCATGCGACGCCGAATATGCGAACTGCTCCAGGTCGTGGTTCGCCCGGCGAAGATCATCTTCGACCCGCTTCTGTATGTCGATGTCCGTGGATGTGCCAAACCATCTGACAATCTCCCCTGACTCGTTGCGAACCGGCAGAGCTCGACCGATGAACCACCTCCACCTGGATTCACGACGATCGCGGTACCGAAACTCCTGCTCATACATATGGCCGTTCCGCAACGCGGAAGACCAGGCATCGCGAATGGCGGGTAAATCGTCCGGGTGTATAACAGGGCTCCAACTTTCATCGCCTTTAGCCGAGCGGTCAAACCCGGTAAACTCTATACCAGCGTTCGTTGTAATAATCTACATACCCGTCGGGACGGGCCGTCCAGACCATCTGGGCATGGAGTCGGCCAACTGGCGAAATCGAGCTTCGCTTTCGCGCAAAACTCGAGCACCTTCTTCCCGTTCGGTAGTGTCGGTGACGAACGCAACCGAAAAAACGCCGTCTCTCGTCTCAACGAAAGTAAGACTGACCTCCACCGGGAATGTGCTTCCGTCTTTGCGCCGAGTAAGCAGCATCTGCTGTGCCTCGATGCGGCGCTGCCGCCCAACCGGTGTGTACTCGGTGACCTGCTCCATGGATCGCGAAGGCAACTGGTCGGGTAGCAAGTTTTCAAGCGGTTGGCCTATTAGTTCATCCCGTGAGTAGCGGAACTCTTGTTCGGCCATCTTATTCACGATGCGGACCCTCCCGCTCGGATCGGCCCCGAGGATAGCCTGTGATGCTGTCTCCAGTAGTGCCCGGATCGTAGCGTCGTGCTCGCGAATGGCCTCTTCGGTGCGGCGCTGCTCGGTGATGTCGGTTGCAGCGACAACTCCGGCGATGATTTTGCCTTTACCGTCGCGAACGGGAGCGGCATTGTTCAGCATGAATCGACGTTCGTTCGATCCGAACCGCTGTCTCTCGACCAACTGGTCTTTCACGATCTCGCCATTCAACAGCGCTCGCGACATAACCCATTCGGCCGCCTCAATGCGAGTTCCCGTTTCCGGCAAGAAACCGACCCATTCGCCGTATTGTTCCCAACTGACAGTTTCGGGTGGAACACCCCAGAGTTCACGGAGTGCCCGATTGTGGCGAACCAGCCGCCCAGACGGATCAGCAATCACCACCGCCACCGGCAATGCTCGAGGACTGCATTCAAGGTTGCTTCACTCGTTCGCACGGCTTGTTCAGCCCGAACTCTTTCCGTTACGTCCGCGGAAGCGACCACGCCCCCGATAATTTGCCCGGCTGCGTCACGCACCGGTGCGGCGGAAACTTCCAGTGTTACTCGCTCGTGATCGTCGAATCGTTCGATTTCGACGCGCTCCTCCGTTGTAACCTCGCCCTTGAGGATGGCCCGGCCTAACGCCCACTCTTTCGCCTGGATACGGTCTCCCGTACCGGGCCAGTAGCCAACCCAATCGTCGTAATCGTGCACGCTTTGAGACGCCGGTGAATGATGGCCCCAGATCCGGTCACTTGCACGGTTCATTCGCACCACACGACCCTCGGCATCGGCAATGATGATGGATACCGGTAGGGCATCCAGAACCGCATCAAGGAGATCGTTGACTCCGGAGAATTGACGTTCGAGTTGCGCGTTCAGCTCACGGATCCTCTCTTCAGCGCGAGTGCGCTCGCCGACTTCGGCCTCGAGCTTCGCGTTTTGATCTCTGAGCATCTGGGCGCTCGGTAGCCGCTTCGCTTCGGGAAGCAATCGAAACAGGAGAAGCGCCGTCGGTAATGAAGCCAGAGCCGTAATTCCCTTTACGAATCCATCCAGGCGGTACACCGGGTGCCACAACACAACGACGGAAAGTAAGTGGGTTGCGCCACAGGCCACGATGAACAAGCCAAACAGCGAGAACATCCACGGCTAGACGAGATCGCGCCGGACCCGAACCAGATAAGTAATTGCCAGCGGGATCAGGAAATACGAAAACGCGATGACAAGATCCGAGATCTCGTGCAGCCAGATAACCTCTGGCAGCTGGAGACAGTAGCCGTGCGGCATGAAGTCTGTGCTGAACAGCTGACGAAAGAATCCGACCATTTACCTTTGATGCCTCACGAGTCATGCCGGGACCGGGATCTTCGACGCGTTCACGGCACGGGAGCGCTCACAGGGCAGAACCGTTCTGTCAAGCTAAGTACGTGAATGTATCACGGAACCGACCGGTATTCTCTTTGTCATGAGACCAAAATTTCAGCCCTAGATCCGGCGAAGTTGCTGCGCGATGGCAACGGAACTGACTCGTGAAGGCGCTAACGAATCAGGGCACAGTACGGTCGATTCGCTCGAATAGAACTGGCGGAGGAAGAGGGATTCGAACCCCCGGAACCCTTTCGAGTTCAACGGTTTTCAAGACCGCCGGATTAAACCGCTCTCCCATTCCTCCGCTCACAATCTTACCTGATGTTCAGATTTCTAACCCGCTGGACATCGAGATCTCCGTGGCATACTCCGGTCATGGTTCGGCGCACAATCGCGGTAACTGGCGGGTTGTTTGTGGCGCGCCAAAAGTCCCATCCGACATCAAAGGCGAATTATCGTTCGACACCGTCAACTACGGCGCGGGGAACTGGCAGCTGTATCACGGGCATCCGAGGACGGCCGAGACATTCTTTCGTCGCGCGGTTGCAGGTTATGCTTGAAACGCTTGGGGCTTCATCGGATCCGAATTAGAGCTGTCTGCGCAACCCCTTTTAGGAGAAAGCTTTTGATGATGACAATCGTTTGTAGGCGCTGGTCCGCCTTAGTAATCTTGGGATTATTCGCCGCCGTGAACTCTCACGGGCAAGAGAGCGGCTGGATCAGTATGTTCGACGGCAAGACACTCGACGGCTGGAAGGCGAATGAGCATCCTGACTCCTGGAGTGTGAAGGACGGAGCCATCGTAGGTGATGGGGAAGCGAGTCACTTCTTCTGGATGGTCCGGGAGTGCGGTGATTGCGAGTTCAAGGCGGAAGCAAAAATCAGTGATGGCGGGAATTCAGGCATGTACTTTCGAACTGCTTTCGGACCCGGGTTTCCCAAGGGCTATGAAGCGCAAGTGAATAGTACTCACAAGGATCCGGTACGGACGGGTAGCTTGTACAATTTCGTCAAAGTCTTTGACCAGCTAGTCCCTCCGGACACCTGGTTCACGCAGCATATTGTGGCCCGCGGCAACCACATTGTGATTGAAGTCAATGGGAAGAAAACAGTGGATTACGTCGACCCAAAGAACACATTCACGAAAGGTTATCTGGCGCTGCAGCAGCACAACAAGGGCAGCATCGTGATCTTCAGAAATCTGGTGATGAGGCCCCTCGACTAGCTTTGGCGTTCAGGTTCTACCCCATATGTCAAGGAGTTTCATGCGGTTCGTTTGCATGAGTTCGATTCAACCTCCGGGCCAATGGAAGTTTGGCCGCGATTTGGTGATTGGATGCGCCACCATCGGCTTGTTTGGCGGACTTGCCATCTCGGCACCGGGCGCTCAGGATGCAAGATCGGATGCCGGTAAGCGCTGGCTCGCACATGTCCAATATCTGGCGGACGACCAATTGGAAGGGCGCTTAACCGGTTCGGAAGGATACCGCAAGGCGGCTCAATACGTGGCCGATCATTTCAAGCAGTACGGACTCGAACCTGGCGGCACCGAAGGCTATTTCCAGCCGGTGAAATTCGACGTTCAGCACGTCGTAGCCGGCCAATCCAAAGTGTCGTTAAAAACCGGCGGGTCTGAAACGCCAGTCCAACTGGGGCAAAGCGCGCTTCTCGCAAGCAGGCTGCCGCAACCCAAAGACATTACGGCACCTCTCGTTTTCGTGGGCTACGGATTGCACATTCCGGAGGCTCACTACGACGACTTCGCAGGCATCGACGTGCGGGGCAAGGTGATTGTGTATATCAACGGAGGACCGGCGAACATTTCTGGCGCATTGAAGGCAAGCGCTCGCGCGACTCACGACTTCGTCAGGTTTGTTGAGAAGGGAGGAGCTCTGGGGATAATCGTGATTCCAAATCCGAAGTCGATGGACATCCCGTGGGATCGGTTAAAGCTATCTGCTTCGCAGGCCGGCATGCGCATCGCGGATCCGGAGTTGCAGGATTCTCACAAGCCGATGTTTTCGGCAACATGGAATCCTGCCCGCGCCGACGAGTTGCTGACCGGTTCGGGTCACCAAATTGCAGATCTGCTCGCGCTGGCCGATGCGGGCAAGCCGATGCCTCACTTCGCGCTGAATCCGGTCTTAAAGGCAATGGTTGCCACAAAAAACGAAGAGGTCGAATCACCAAACGTCGTTGGCATTCTCAGAGGGAGCGATCCGAAGCTAAGTAACGAGTACGTGGTCTACAGTGCTCATCTCGATCACGTCGGCCTGGGAGAACCAATCAAGGGCGACAAGATTTATAACGGAGCCATGGACAACGCATCGGGTATCGCGAGCATGCTTGACGTGGCTGAAACGCTGCACACCTCGGGTGCAAAGCTGAAGCGATCTGTTCTTTTTGTCGCCGTCTGCGCAGAGGAGAAAGGACTGCTCGGGTCGCGGTACTTCGCGAACAAACCAACAGTGCCCAAGACTTCAATGGTGGCCGATTTGAACACCGACATGTTTCTGCCTATCTTCCCCCTGAACTACCTTGTGGTTTACGGAGCGGAGGAATCGACTTTAGGTGACGATATTAAAGCAGCGGCTGCTCCGCTCGACGTTCGCATCATTTCGGATCGTGCGCCGGACCGCAATATTTTCATTCGAAGCGATCAGTACAATTTCATCCGCGCCGGTGTTCCGTCCATCATGCCCGAGTTCGGCGCGATGGCGAATTCACCTGAAGACAAAGCCCAGGCCGAGTGGCTCAAGAATCGCTATCACGCCCCTTCCGACGACACAAAGCAGCCGATTGATGTTGCTGCCGCTGCAAAGTTCGACAAACTGATGCTACAGCTTGTAGAACGCGTGGCGAATGCGCCCGGAAAGCCCCAATGGAAGTCTGACAGCTATTTCCGGAGGTTCGCTCAACCGAAAGCCACTGAATGAGCCGCAACGGCCGCATTTGCGTCGTTACTGTTGATGCGTCTTGAGGCTGTGTATTGACCGAATCGGCCTACCCGAGCACGAGGCATGGTCGAAGTCAAACAGCGTTAGCAATCTACCCAAGCGCGCTTCTCGTTGCTTTGTGCAACTTTCTCGAGGAGCACCATACCGTGCAAGCCGTCTTCGAAGCTCGGGTAATCCACTGGAGCAGAAGGGTCGGCTACCTTGGCGTAAAAGCGCTTGAACAATTGTTTGTGCGAATCGTCATAGCCTTCGCTATGTCCGCCCGGCAGGTCCGCAAACGTTGCTGCAGCCGGATAGAACAGCGAGGCATCTTTGATAATGATCTGATTGGGTTCGTTTCGATGCCCAATCCAGAGCGTGTCCGGCTTTTCCTGGTTCCAGGCAACGCCGGCTTTCGTTCCGAAGATCTCAAATGCGAAGCGATTCTTGCGTCCTGCCGACATTTGGCTGACCGTAAAGGCGCCGCGGGCTCTTTCACCAAGATGCAACATGACCACACCAAAGTCTTCCGTGTCCACATTGAAGCTCTCGTACTCTGCCGCCACTGCCTTCGAGAAAGTTTCCACCGAGCCTTTCGGCCGCTTGCGCTGATCGTGGAACCTGGCAAGCTCTGCGCATACCGCTGTGATCGATTGCCCCGTAAGGTGCTGGATCATATCCATCCAATGTGATCCGATGTCACCCATGACACGCAGCTTCCCGTTCGATTCGGACGCGAGCCGCCAGTTCCAATCGGTCTCGTAGAGCAGCCAATCCTGCGAATAGGTGCCTTGTACGATCAGGATGTCGCCGAGATCACCAGCCGCAATCATTTGCCGGATCTGCTGAACCACCGGATAGTACCGAAGATTGTGTTGAACAGCGTTGACCGTTTTCTTTTCGGCTGCCGCCGCGACCAACTTCTTGGCTTCGTCGACATTCATCGTCATGGGCTTCTCGCAGAGTACGGCTTTACCCGCGTTTACCACGGCGAGCGCCATCGGAAAGTGCTGAACGTTCGGAGTGCAGATGTGAACGGCCTGAATCTCCGGATTTTTCAATACCTCTCCAAGATCACTTGTCGCAAAAGGAACATCGATGCTCTCCGCAAACTTTCTTGCCGTTTCAGGACGGCTGCCCACGATGGCGGCTACTTCGACGTATCCGAGTCTGCGCACGTTTTCCGCATGAACCTTGCCCATAAATCCTGTTCCGACAATCGCGATTTTTATCTTTGGCATTCGAATCTCGCTATCTCTCTCCAGAACACTCTATAACGGTAGGGTATTGATCTATTTCTAGCCGATAGGTGGTAGTCTGTTGAGAACTATCGCATGGTGATTCGTATCCGGTTGAGGACTCGACAGAGCATCGTCGATCTCCAGTCGCAGGTCGCTTTAGCATTCGCAGCCCTTTTCGCGCCGTGCGCTTTGTTGGCTTTCACGATTTGCATCTGGAGTTTTGCCGCCGAGTTGGGATTGGTCGGACAATTCTACGTAACCGCAGGAATCTTCTCCCACTGGCAAGTCTGGCTCTGTCTGGCCGCAATCCTTCTGTTAGGCGCGAGGCTACTGGGGAATTACGGTGCCGCACATCCTGAATTGACGAGCGAACGAAATTCCAATTTCCATAACGCTAACCCACATTTTGCAGAGGAATAGAGCGGGAATTTCCCTGCGGCCGGTAAATCTGAAAGCCTCGATTGCCGGGATTGGCCCTCTTATGAGCGCTCTAACTCCAAGGTGCTTCGGAGCCCTTTGGGTTGGGAAACTTTCGGCCACTAGCGTGCATCGAAAAAAGGCGACAAGGTCACATCTGAGATGTCCGAGATCCGAACGACAGGGATTGCAGTTAGAATCGAGCCATTCCGCGCATGGATGGGTGCTGGGGCGCAGTCCGCGCTTGAGGCATTGGGTCACGCCGGAAGCTGGTTCGGCGACACAGCACAGAAGTTTGCTTCACTGCTATCCGACCTGATGGGTCCTGGTATCTTTACCGCGTACTCCCTTACTGCATGGAGTCTCGCCAGCAATCTGGGCTGGACCGGTCCGTTCCTGGTTTCTAGAGGACCGTTATCTAACTGGCTGGTGTGGCTTGGGTTCGCCGTGACACTGAACGTGGCCGCGAGCATTTTGAAGCGCCGCACGCAAACCGATGCCTCTCGCTCCGACGATCCAAACGGAAACTGAGCTATTCCCAACTTTTCTGAACTGGGACTAGTCCCGAGGTGAGATCGGCTTTGTTAATCTCAATTGAGGCTTTCCGGTTCCAATGCCTTTCAGTTCGCGTTCCTACGTGAATAGGTACGTCCCATCAAACCGATTTCCTATAGGTTTGAAGTGGCTGCTAATTACGAACATTAGCATCTTCGTATTCACGTATATCCTCAAGGCCAGCGGCACCGGCCTTTTCCTTCAAAACTTTGCGCTCGTTCCGTCGCAGGTGGTTCAAACGTTTGCCGTCTGGCAACTCGTTACGTATATGTTCCTGCATTCGGTGGACAACTTTGGCCACATTCTGTGGAACATGTTGGGCCTATGGATGTTTGGGGCAGAGATCGAGCGTTTGTGGGGAACTGCCAAGTTCCTGCGCTTCTACTTCATCTGCGGAATTAGCGCGGCGGTGACCGTCATAATTGCTGCTTACTTCTTCGGGTTCCAGGACGTCGCGATTATAGGCTCCTCGGGAGCAGTGTATGGCGTATTGGTCGCGTACGGGCTTTTGTTTCCGGACCGAACGGTTCTCTTCGGCTTCCTGATCCCATTGAAGTCAAAGTACTTCGTGATGATCATTGGCGCAATTGTGCTGCTCCAGTCCTATACGGCCACGGTCGGCGGACAGCGAGGTGCAGCTGTGGTGGTTCACCTGGGGGGACTGCTTACCGGGTTTCTTCTGCTTCGCGGACGTAAGCTGCGGCTACGTGTCCGGCAGCCCGTTACCGGGGCATATAAGAATTGGAAGTTAAGGAGAGCCAAAAAGAAATTTGAGGTTTACCTGCGGAAACAAGACACCAAACGTGACCCGTGGGTGCATTGAGCCGTCCAAAGGGGTAAGAGGATGACGTACCGTAATCTCGGGATCGGAGCGACACTGGGGCTGACTGTTGCCTTGGCAAGTGGCGGATTGTTCTATCTCCAGGCAGGACAGGAGGGGCCCCAATCGCAGAGCAGCGATTCCGTTGCAAAGCCGAAGAAGGCGCCTGCCGATACGCCGCAAGAAACAGAAAAGCCACGGCTTCCTTCCGAATTCAAGAAGCAGAAGGAACCACCGCCCGACACGCCGACGTTTCAATCGAACGCCACCACGGTCACGGTAGATGTCTCCGTTTTAGACGACAAGAATCGATTCATCCCGCGCATACCGCAGAACGAGTTTCGCGTCCTAGAAGACGGGGTCCCGCAACAGATCTCGCAGTTCGGGCAGGGCGAGGCGCCTATGACGATCTGCATGCTCATCGAATTCAGCGGCAGGTTCCAGGCGTTCTGGTCCCAAGGCTGGTACGAGACCCTGCAGGCGTCTTATGGATTCCTGCAAACGCTCAAACCGGACGACAACGTGGCGGTTGTCGCGTATGATCTTCGGCCGACGATCCTCTCGGACTTCTCGCCTGATAAGAGGAAAGCGGAAGAGGCAATGGCCCGTCTGCGAATTCCGGGCTTCAGCGAGTCAAACGTATTCGACGCCTTGACTGACATGGCCAGCCGTATGGAGGCGATCGAGGGCCGAAAGGCGATTGTGCTAATGGGAACGGGACTCGATACCTTCAGCAAGATCACCTTCGACAAGACGCGGAAGATGCTGCAGGAATCCGGTGTTCCCATCTACACCATCAGCCTGCTGCAAGTGGCCCGCATGATGGCGGAGAGTTACGGGGCCATGGGCCCGATCGAGAATATGGATTTTCTCCAGGCTGATAACGAGATGAGGACATTCGCCAAAGAAACCGGCGGGATGTCGTTTTTTCCTCGATTCATCGGCGAATATCCCTCTGTGTTCCGGCAGATTGAGGACGCCATGCGCAGCCAGTACGCGCTGGCCTACCATCCCACGAATACTGCGCGTGACGGCAAATTCCGGCGCATCAAAGTGGAGTTAGTGAACCCGGAGACAAACGAACCGCTCCGCGTCACGAACGAAAAAGGCAAACCGATCAAGTATCAGATCGTCGCGAAGGCGGGATACAAGGCTCCGCGAGAAGTAGACTAGCGTAGGGCCGTCGCTTTTAAGTGTCAAGTCCTAAAAGCGCCACGCTTTGAGTGATTTAGGAAAGCGTTGACAGGCCTTCTTGCCGTTTGTTAATTTCACATGTCTCGATGCACTCTGCCTCCACCCGCCGCGGCGCTGATCCAGCACGGATTCTGCTGGTAAACGACAATACCGACGGCAATTCTGCTCGCCAGTCCGTTCTTGAGGAACTGGGATACAAAGTGTTTTCCGCCCGTTGTGGCCGCGAAGCACTACAGGTTCTGGAGAAAGAATCGGTAGATCTGATCATCACGGATTACAGGATGTCTCCGGTAAACGGTTTAGAGCTCATCGCTAAAATTCGTCAGGCAAGTAAGGCTCTGCCGGTTGTCCTTCTCACGGGCTTCGCAGAGAGCCTTGGTCTGACTCCTGAGAATACGGGAGCCGACATCGTTATCCAGAAGAGCTCCCGCGAGCTCCCAACGCTACTGCGAACAGCCAAAAAGCTTTTGCACCCTCCCAAAAAGTCAGCCCGCTCCCATACGGGGCGGAAGCTACTCACGCGCGCTCATTCGGTCGGTTCCTAGCAGCGTCATCTCAGTCTCCGGAATTCCGCTTCTACACTGGAAGCAATGATTTTCCGCGGCAGTTTGGGCCTGGTGTTGGTGTTTGCGGTCACGGCGGCTTCGTCTGGGACTGCACAATCCCGGGCGAGGTCGGCGACAGCGGCAGCGGAACGCACCACCGGAACCAGCAACCGCCGTCCCGCGACCGCCAGTTCGGCCTCGGTGCGGGGTCTATCGCTGCATGATCGGATCGCACAGTTATTTATCGTGCGCGGGTACGGGGACTATCCGTCCCGCAACGATCCGGAGTACCAGCGGTTTCTGAGATGGATCCGCGAGGACCACGTGGGCGGATTCATTGTGGCAGGCCGCATCCGGAACGGGAGCGTGATCAGCGCTCAACCATTCGAGATGGCGACGTTCATCAATCGCATGCAGCGGATCGCGAAAACTCCGCTTCTGGTCGGCTCCGATTTCGAGCGTGGGGCTTCCGCTCGAGTGGCAGAGACTGCCCGCTTTCCATACATGATGGCGTTCGGGGCAGCAAACGATTTGAATGCGACGAAAGAATTAGGCCAAGCGACAGCCCGAGAGGCGCGTGCTCTCGGCGTCAATTGGGTGTTTGCGCCCGATGCGGATGTCAACAACAATCCCGATAACCCCATCATCAATGTGCGCTCGTTTGGCGCTTCGCCCCAGGCGGTAGCGGCGCAGGTATCAGCTTTCATCGATGGGGCACACGCGGACCCTTCCCGTTACGTGCTTGTCACGCCCAAGCATTTTCCGGGCCATGGCGACACGTCCGAGGACAGCCACATGCAACTCGCAAAGCTGGCGGAGACCAGAGAACGTATTGAGTCATTAGAGCTGGTGCCGTTCCGGGCCGCGATCCAGCACGGAGCGGACGCCGTGATGACGGCGCACTTGTCGGTTCCCGCATTCGATCAAATCAGTACGCCGGCCACGCTCTCTCCCAATATCCTTACGGGACTGTTACGAAACGAGCTCGGGTTTACGGGCCTCGTCGTCACCGATGCGCTTGAAATGCAAGCGATCGCCGCTTCGTTTCCTCAGGGCGAAGCGGCTGTTCGTGCGATCGAAGCCGGAGCCGATGTGCTACTCATGCCGACAGATCCGGCCGCTTGTATCCGCGCCATTATGGCCGCCGTTGCAAGCGGGAGGATCTCGCGAACACGAATCGATGTAAGCGCCGCAAAAGTTCTCGCAGCCAAGCGGCGGGTCGGACTGTATCGAACCCGGCTCGTGAACCTCGATGAGATAAGCGATCAACTCGAGGAGCGGAAGGCCGACGCACTCGCTCAACGCGTTGCGAACGGCGCGGTTACTCTTGTAAAGGACACACGCCATCTTTTTCCTGCTCCTGCCATGACAGGATCGTGCCTGGTCGTCCTGGGTGAGAGCACTTTCACGCAAAGAGGAGAGACCCTCGCGACTGAACTGCAGCGGGGCGGGATGCGCGATCTGAAGATTTACGTGTTAACTCCCGCTGTCCCGGATAGTGTCCTGCAAGCAGTCGTGCAAGATGCATCGCATTGCGGGCAAATCTACGTTGCGGCGTTTATTACAGTCGCGGCCAATCGCGGGAACGTCACGCTCGAAGATGGATTAGGTCCCTTCCTGAAAGGCCTGATCGCCGGGCCATCGCCCGTTGCGCTCATCTCGCTCGGCAACCCTTATCTTTTGCGCGACTACCCGGCGGTTAGCGCCTACGCGGCGACATTCAGCACGACCGGAACTTCTGAGATGGCCGCTGCCAGGGCCATCCTTGGAGACATCCCGATTACAGGAACTTTGCCCGTCTCCATCCCGGGGATCGCGAATATCGGCGAGGGACTCCGTGTAGCAGTAAGACCCCGCAGCACATCTAATTGACCGAAACAATGAAGATCACCTGGCTAGGGCATTCAACATTCGAGATTGGCTTCGAAGGTGGGGAAGTACTCCTCCTCGACCCGTGGATTGAAGGGAATCCTGCTTACCCTAAGGGCTACGCATTGAAAAAGGTGGATGCCATCGCGATTTCGCATGCTCACTTTGACCATTCAGATGCGGTGCTGCCGGTTGCGAAAAAGTTCTCCCCGAAGGTGGTGGCAATCTTTGAAACAGCCAAGTATTTCGAGAACAAGGGTGTTGAAAACACGATACCGATCAACAAGGGCGGTTCCGTAGATCTGGGTTTTGTCAAGCTGACAATGACGAACGCCCTCCATAGCTGCTCGATCAAAGACGGCGAAAACATGGTGTACGGCGGTGAAGCTGCCGGCTATGTGCTCACAACCAGGGATGGCCGGAAAGCCTATTTCGCCGGAGACACGGCCCTATTTGGAGACATGGCGCTGATCGGTGATTTCTTCAAACCTGAACTCGCGTTCCTTCCCATTGGAGATCATTTCACGATGGGTCCCGAACAGGCGGCACGCGCAGCGCGCATGCTCAAAGTGAAGAGCGTGATCCCGATGCACTATGGGACGTTTCCAGTACTGACCGGCACTCCCGAAGCTTTAGAAGCGGAGATCAGCAAGGACGGTATTCAAGTGATTCGGCTGAAACAAGCCGAGCCTTTCAACTGGTGAGCACTCGAGCGCTCTAATATCGCTGGACGATCACTTCCCGGAAGCCTGTTTTGCGAAGTGCATCGCGCGTGGAAGACAGATCACCCGCGTCCCGGATCGGCCCAACAATCACTCGATAAACAGCGCTGTTTCCCGGCTTGGGAACAGCATGGGCGGGGAACCCTTTCTTGTGCAGGACGTCGGCCAGTCCCTCGGCCTCGCTGCGTGCAATGGCAACAACCTGAAGGTACTGTGATCCCGGCTTGGGCAAATAGCTGCCGGAGGCCTCGCCGTCGACATCTGCCGCAGCCGGGACCTTCGCCTCGTGTGCCGAACCTGACTTGGTTTTCCTTGAGCCTAGAGGCACGTCCGCACTCGCGGATCCTGCCAATTCGTGAGAGCCCGGATTTGATTTGATCACGGATTGCCGCTCACCAGAGGATTGGTTCTCTTCGGCCGAACCATTTGATTCTCCGGGAATCGTATGCGTCTCGCCTGGAGCGCTCGGGCTGGACGGCGGTACGGCGCCTACCGTGTCAGACACAGTCGCAGCCTTCGTCGCTGATGAACCACGGCCGACCATATAGCCGCCGTAGAACGCAACTCCCAGCAAGAGAGCTACGGCAAAGAAGATGCCCAGAAGCTGCTTATTGCCTAGCAGGATCTCGGATTCGCGATCGTTCGTTCGCAACATTTCTTATCCGAATTGTACTGGAAACGGGCAAGGACCGGAATGATAACCTGACGACAGACCCCCAAAGCTCGATATGAATTCTAGTTTCAGGCCAGTTGCGGCACTTGGCACTGGTGTCGCGGCCTCTCTCTTGGCCTTTTTTGTCTGTTTTCCGATCGGAACCGCCGCTTTCGCCGCTGTTGCGGGTGACAAGCCGAGCGCATTGCCGGGCATGCCCCCTGTCACGGACCCCGCAAACCTGTACGCCTCGGCCGGCGCCGGAATGATCAGCACAACCGTCCGGTCATATCCGTCGCTCGTGTACGTTCCGAATACGAAGAGCGATACGGTCGACGTGATTGATCCGAAGACCTACAAGGTCGTCGATCATTTCGCATTACCAAAGGGCAAACGCGCCGGCCGGCTTGAGCCGCAACACGTTGTGCCATCGTGGGACATGAAAAAGCTTTGGGTAGCACAGGATTTGGGCGACCAGCTGACCGCGATTGATCCTTCTACCGGTAAACTTGGCGCAACGATACATGTGGACGATCCATACAACATGTACTTCACGCCTGACGGCAAGTACGCGATCATCATGGCCGAGCGGGAAAAACGGATCGACTTCCGCGATGCACAGACCATGGAGGTGGTCAATCGCGTCCCTGTGAATTGCGCCGGGGTCAACCATGCAGATTTCTCTCCCGACGGGCGCTACATGCTGGCCACGTGCGAGTTTTCGAGCGAGATGATCAAGGTTGATGTCCCCGCGCAGAAGGTTCTCGGGCATCTCCGGCTGACACCGAAGGGCATGCCGCAAGACTGCCGCATCGCACCGGACGGCAAAGTGTTCTACGTCGCCAACATGGATTCAAACGGAGTTCACGTCATCGATTGGGAGCAGTTTAAGCAGATTGACTTCATTCCCACCGGCGTGGGCGCTCACGGACTTTACTTCAGCCGTGATTCCAAGTACATGTACGTTTCGAATCGGGGAACGGCGACCGATCACTCCGACGGCTCTATTTCGCTCATTGATCTGAAGACACGAAAAGTGGCAACTCGTTGGGCGATTCCGGGGGGCGGAAGCCCCGATATGGGCGGTGTTTCAGCGGACGGAAGAGAGCTTTGGCTCTCGGGACGATACAACAGCGAAGTTTATGTTTTTGACACCGCGACGGGAAAGTTGAAGGTGCGGATCAAAGTCGGTGATGGTCCACACGGGCTGTGCGTCTATCCTCAGCCGGGACGTTACTCACTGGGACACACCGGAAACATGCGGTAAGGCCGGGTGAACGCAACCTCACCAGAACCTTGGCTGCGAGGGCCTCTCCCCAATGTTCATCCGGCCGTTATGCCGGTTCTATTCAGCTTTCAACAAGTTCGCGAAGACTTGGAGAGACACACGCGCGGCATATCGGACAGCGACGTGTGGGCTCAGACACCGGGCGGTACGCTGGGCTTTCACCTGAAACATATTGCGGGAAGCGTGGACCGCATCAGCACCTACCTGATCGGAGGCACACTGACCGAAGAGCAACTGCAACAGCTTTCGGCCGAATCGGACGGTGGAGGAAGCGTCGGTGAGTTGCTCCAGCAAGTGTTCGCGAAGCTGCGGACCGCCGAAGAGCGGCTTCGCCAAGTCGATTCGGCGCAGCTGTTCGACTTCCGGGGAGTAGGCCGTAAGGCGTTGCCATCTACGGTCATCGGGCTGCTCGTACACCTCGCCGAACATACGCAAAGACATTTAGGGCAAGCGATCACTTTGGCACGAGTCGTGCGGAGTTCGACCGTCCATGTCTCCGAACCAGCCGATGAGCAGTAGTAGTTTCAGCTCGCTGCTTCGACGCAATCGGAACTATCGCTACACCTGGTTTGGCCAGATCGTCAGCGAGGTCGGCGATCACTTCAACAACATCGCCGTTCTGAGCCTGGCGATCGAGATGACCCACAACGGCGGTGTCATTGCGGGCGTAATGCTGTCCCGAGCGATACCCGCGGTTCTAATCGGTCCGGTTGCGGGCGTCTGGCTCGACCGTTTCGACAGGCGGCGCATTATGATCGCCAGTGATCTCGTTAGGGGCGTCGTTGCCCTCGGATTCATCGCCGCGTTCGTTCATCGCCAGATCTGGCTGCTCTACTCCTTGAGCGCACTTTTGATGATGGCCTCGCCGTTCTTCACGAGCGGTCGTTCCGCTATCCTGCCATCTATTGCAACCCCGGAAGAGCTTCACACGGCCAATTCGCTCACGCAGACAACCGGCTGGATAACGCTCGCCGTCGGTGCATTCTTCGGCGGGACGACATCGGCAAAGTTCGGATACGAGGTGGCGTTCCTTTTCAACTCGCTTTCGTTTTTCTTTTCCGGGTTCTGCATATCCCGGCTCCGCTCACCCGAGGGTCACTTTCGCGCCAGACGATTGCCAACGCCGGCCGGGTTGAATGAGACGAACGTCGCCAGGCCTTGGCACGAATACAGACAAGGCCTGGCGTACATGGCAAAGAGCCCGCTAATCCTGGGTATCGCTCTCATTAGCGTGGGTTGGGCAAGCGGCGGCGGCGCAGCGCAGGTCCTGTTTACCTTGTTCAGCGAAATCGTATTCAAACGCGGCGCGCAAGGACTCGGGCAGCTGTGGGGAATTGCGGGAGTCGGCCTGCTGATAGGAGGCTTCATTGGGAACCGCCTCGGGAAGAGAATCAGCTTCAACGCATACAAGCACACCGTGTTCTTCTGCTATCTGCTGCACGGCGGGTCGTACATCCTTTTTAGCCAGATGCCATCCTGGGGGCTTGCCCTGTTTTTTATGGCGCTCTCGCGGGCTGCAGTTGCGGTGAGTTCCGTCCTTAACTGGTCGAACCTTCTCACTCACGTTGATAACCGATTCCGCGGTCGAGTTTTCTCCACCATCGAGACGATGAACTGGTCGACAATGATGCTCTCAATGATGGGGGCCGGGTTGGCTTCCCAGAAGTTCAGCATCCGGGCGATCGGCGCGGTATCCGGCCTGCTGAGCTCTTCTACCGCGATCTTTTGGGGCTGGGCGAACTGGACCGGAAAGCTGCCGGAGCCGGCCCGGACCCTGGACGATGACAGAGTCGAGATACACGGCGACGTGGCGGCGGGCGGTTAGGAATTGGCTAGCGGCTCAGTTACAGAATACTCATCGACTGAACTTTAATCGTGTTTCCATTGAGGTCGCCGCGGACCACCACTCGCAAATCATCCTTGTCGTGGCTATTGCTCAGAAGTTCCCGCGCCTGGTCGTTGCCCGCTTTGTCGAGCCGGTAGAATTTCTTCTCGCTAGTAATCAACCCGTATTCGCTACGCCCAGGATTTTTCATGAGAGAGCAGCCTGGATCCTGCTTCAGAGTCTTCTCCCGGCCATCCCTGACCATCTTTTCAGTGCAGTTCCAGTCGGCCAGAACACCTTGCACTTCCGCGGCGCGGACAGAACTCAAGAACACTAAACAAAGTAAAGTCGAAACAACTGCCCGTCTCACTGCTATGCCGTCCTCCCGACGCCGCTTTCAACCGGCGCTTATTCTGTGACGCTCTCGGAGCGTTTGCAATGCTAAATAATTAGGAACTTTACTATTTTCTGCGAATCAAACGTCTGTGCTAGAAGGCCAGCGGCACTCGTTCTATCGCTCGCTATTAAGAGATGAAGGTCCTCGCTACGAAGGTTTCGATTTCGATTCCTCTCGCGTAGTTTTGGATCTCGCGTTGACTTACGACGCACTGCATCAAGTTTTAGGTCGGTATATGGCCGATTTCGGGTTGTCGAAATCGACCTATAACGTACTCATGCTGCTGCGCAACGGCCCGCGAGAAGGTATGCAGCTTCACGATCTCGGCGAGATGTTAGTGGTCAGCCGCGCCAACATTACTGGCCTGATCGATTCGTTAGAGGAACGGGGATGTGTGAAACGTCTTGTTCACGAGACTGATCGGCGAGTTCGTTACGCTCAAATCACCGCGGTCGGGGAGAAGTTGTTGGATGAATTCGCTCCCGTTCATTTCAAGAATCTGGGCATTCTGATGCAGGGGCTCAGCGCTGAGGACAAAGATGTACTCGCACGTCTGTTGGGCAAAATGAGACACAGTCTGACATCAAATGCGAACGAATGCGCACGGCAAAACACAGGAAAGAGGTCGAAGGAGTAGAAGGTCGGTATGGCGGAAGATCAAGAACAGAAGGGCGACCGCGAGCACAAGGACGGAGGGCAGGAAGAGCAAGATAGAACGAAGCGCTCTGACCCGCGCCGGAAGAGGACGGTACGACTTATCGTTATCGCAGTTCTGGTGGTCGCTATCATCGTCGCAATTCCCGTATACTCCTACTATTCCGTTCGCGAATCTACCGATGACGCGCAAGTCGACGGACACGTTATACCGATAAGCCCGCGCGTCACCGGCAATATTCTCTCCGTTCTCGTGAACGACAATCAAAGGGTGAGGGCGGGCCAGGAGCTTGTCCGACTCGATCCTGCCGACTTTAAAGTAGCTGTCGCGCAAGCCGAGGCCCAGGTCTCGGGTTCGGAAGCGGATACTCTCGAATCCGAGCAGAACGTTCCTGTTACCAACATCACCACATCGAGTTCTATCAGCACGAGCGTCACGCAGGAGCAACAAGCAAGGGCCGGCGTAACGGCAGCGGAAAAGGCCGTGGAGGCGGCTCGGGCGAAGCTGAACTCCGCAAATGCGGCATTGGAGCAGCGCCAGGCGAATTTCGTAAAGGCGCAAAAAGATCTTGCTCGTTTCAAATCTCTTGTCGATAAGGACGAGATCTCGAAACAGGACTACGACGCCGCAGTTGCGGCTGCTGATGCGAACGCTGCGCAGGTTGTCTCCGCGCGGGCGGAGATTCTTGAAGCGCAACACATGATGGATCAGGCGGTAGCTCAGGTTGACGAGGCCAAGGCGAGGTTAGCCACCACTATTGTTCAACGGCGCCAGAGCGAGCAATTGCGATCACGCCAGCGGGCAGTTACGCAAGCGCGCTATGAAAGCGCCCAAGCGACAGCCAAACAGAGGAAAGCGGACCTCGAGCAAGCCAAGCTCAATCTCGATTACACGATTTTGAGGGCACCCGTTGACGGCGTAGTGAGCCGCAAGACGGCGGAACCGGGTATACAGGTCGCGGCCGGACAACAGCTCATGGCTTTAGTTCCGCTCGAGGATGTCTGGGTGACCGCGAATTTCAAAGAAACTCAATTGAAGAAGATGCAGGTTGGTCAGCGGGTTGAAATCGAGGTCGATGCCTACGGCGGAGGCAGGAAGTATCAGGGGCACATCGACAGCATCGCGGCCGCTTCAGGCGCAAAGTTCAGCTTGCTGCCCCCCGAGAACGCTACGGGAAATTACGTGAAAGTAGTCCAGCGAGTGCCGGTGAAGATCGTTCTTGAGCCGGGCGAAAACCGCGAGCATCGGCTAATTCCCGGGATGTCAGTTGTACCCACGGTGCTTCTGAATAGCGACACCAGCGGCCCCCCGCTTTAGCTATCCGAATATTGTGTCCGCTAGCCAGCGCTGCGGGCGAATGCTTTCTGCGGCGGTCCCTCGTCGTGCGTTTCGCGCGAAAGGTCGAGGCTCACCGGCAGGGCGAAGTAAAACGTCGAACCGACACCCGCGGCTGACTCGACCCAAATGTGCCCACCGTGCCGCTCGACGACCTTTCGGGCGATGGACAAACCCATCCCGGTCCCTTGAGGCACTTCATGCACATGCAATCGCTGAAACAAATCAAAGACTCGAGCAGCATACTGCTGATCAAATCCCCGTCCGTTATCGGCGACACTGAAGACCCATTCCGTCGCAGTCCGTCGAGCCGCAACACGAATCACTAAAGGTCTTTCGCTGCGGTATTTGATCGCATTCGAAAACAGGTTCTCGAGCACCTGCATGAACTGAATGCGATCTACCACGAGAGCTGGAAGCTCACCCTCAACGAGGATCTGCGCCTGGCTGTCGCGCACAGAAGCCTGCAGGATCGTTTTGGCATCGGCCACCATGGCTTCAAAGGACACCGGTTCCGCAGGTTGCCCTTCTCTTCTCACCCGCACCAAGGCTAAAAGGCCATTGATGAGGTCGGTCATTCTTCGAGAGGAATTGACGATGTATCCGATAAATTCGTCGGCATCTTCGCCCAGCCTGCCTTTGTATCGAGCCTCGAGCAACTGGCTGAAGCTTGTTACGGTCCGGAGCGGCTCCTGGAGATCGTGGCTCGCGACGTAAGCGAACTGCTGCAATTCATCATTTGCCGCACGAAGATCACGGGTGCGATGATCAACCTCCGCTTCCAGGTTGGCGTTCATTTCCTGCAATCGGCCGTACATGGCGTCCCGGGCTCTCAGGGAATCCAACGCTGCACGGTAAATGCGGATCAACATAACCAGCATCAAGCTGGTACCCACGGCAAAGATTAAGAACGCGATCGTATTAAGCCTGGTCTGTGCCCTGGCGTAACGGGTTTGCTCCCAGTTGATTCGCTGATGGAGATCGCGAACCGAACTCCTGATCTCGTTCATAGTCTGCTCGGCTATTTCGGGCCGTTCAGCATGTTTTGCGGTATCCAGGCCACCAGAGCGCTCCAGGGCTACGATGCGCTCTGCACCATCTGCGCGCTTGCGGACCAAAGAAACAAAATGTGATACACGGGCCTGCAGATCTTTATCTTGATTCTTGGCTTGCTCTAAGGTTGTCTGGAACAGCTCAGGCATGCTGGCAGAAGCCTGACGAAGCGGGTTGAGGTATTGCGGATCAGCCGTGAGCAGGAATCCGCGCTCGCTGGTATCCACGTCGGCTGCCACCCCTCGTAGCGCGTCGAGGTTGATGAGCAGGTTTTCGACGTCCAGGAACTTCGCGGCCATATATTCCGTCGTGGTCGTCACCGCGAAAAACAGCAGCGAAAAGCAGATTGGAATAGCAAACAAGACAGCGAGACGTCGCTTCGTGGGTATTTGCGAAGTCATAGTTCGGCCGCCGCCATCAGGTACACCATTGAAGGCGTAGGAAGCTCGGGCGTGGCGGCATTTCACCCGGAACCGATCAATCGCGTTTCACTCAGCAGTCCGTCTGCAACTGGGCGCGTCGAACATACTACTCTTTGGACCTCCGTTTTACCGGTTTGTTTCAGCTTGTGACTAAGAATCCCGGTAACAACACGGGCATCCCTGCCGGTGAAGAGCCAGACCTGGAAGGTAAACTGTTTTTAGCGGTGCCCCTCTGGGTACTTCCAATCTCCCTCGATGGCCATTCAAACTCTTTTCGGTAGTGTTCCGACTGAACCGACGCTTCTGGACCGGCTGAAGGCCGGTGTCGAAAAGACACGTTCGGGACTGGTTGACCGGCTGGAAGACGTACTCTCCGGCAAGAAGCAGATTGATGCCGAACTCCTTGAGGAGCTTGAGTATACCCTCATCACCGCCGATCTTGGCGTCCGGACGGTGCAGGAGATCATCGATCGGATTCACGCGCGTATCGATCGCAAAATGACGAGCGATGCGGGCGAGATTCGCGGTCTTATCAGGGAGCATCTGCAGGAGGTACTTCAGGCCTCCGAGACGCCGATCCGGGTCGTTCGAACTCCTCCGGCCGTCGTGATGCTCGTCGGGATCAATGGCGCGGGTAAGACAACGACCGTGGGCAAGTTGGCGAACCGGTTTCTTGGTGAAGGCCGAAAAGTTCTACTATGCGCGGCTGATACCTTCCGCGCAGCCGCCATCGAGCAGCTAGAGGTCTGGGCGGAACGTGCGGGAGTTGATGTCGTTCGTCAGAAGACAGGCGCCGATCCAAGCGCAGTTGTGTTCGATGCGCTCCAAGCGGCCAAAGCGCGCGGGACCGATTACGTCATCGTCGACACTGCGGGACGGCTTCACACCAAGGAAAATCTGATGGCTGAACTCGAAAAGATGCGTCGGACGTGCCAACGCATTCTTTCGGGTTCGCCGCACGAAGTCTGGCTGGTTCTTGACGCCACAACCGGTCAGAATGGCCTCGAACAGGCCAGGAAATTCACGGAATCCTCCGGGGTTACGGGCATCATTCTTACTAAGCTCGACGGCACTGCCAAAGGCGGAGTGGTGATCGCCATAGCGCGCGAGCTGAATCTTCCCATTCGATTTGTTGGCGTGGGCGAGAAAATCGACGATCTGCTTCCCTTTGAGCCCGAGAAATTCATCCAGTCGCTGTTTGACTAACTCAGGCCTATTCCGATGAGTTCATTCATGCAGCAGGCCCTTGGTCTGGCAGCCAAGGGAAAAGGTCTCACCAGCCCCAACCCCACTGTGGGCGCGGTCGTGGAAAAGAATGGCCAAATCCTGGGACAGGGGTTCCATACCTGGGCGGGGAGAGATCACGCCGAGATTGTGGCGCTACGGCAGGCGGGAGATGACGCGAGAGGCTCAACGCTCTACGTTACCCTCGAGCCTTGCTCGCACTTCGGGCGCACTCAGCCCTGCGCCGACGCCGTGCTTGCTGCCGGAGTTGAGCGAGTGGTGGCAGCCATGCAAGACCCCAATCCACTCGTGAGTGGAGCGGGTTTCCGAAAGCTGCGCGAGGCTGGCGTGGAGGTGGTTCTCGACCGTGAGCATACCGAAGCAGCTGAGCAAATCAACGAACCATTCGTTCATTTCATGAAAACCGGCAAGCCTCTTGTGACCGTGAAGGCCGCTCTGACACTTGACGGGAAAATTGCGGCGCCTCAGGACAACGTCGGTTGGATCACGAGCGACGTCGCTCGGGCGGACGTGCAGCAGGTCCGGCACTTCTCCGATGCAATTCTAACGGGTTTAGGAACCGTTCTCGAGGACGACTGCCTCCTGACGGACCGTTCCGGGCTCGAACGTAGCCGACCGTTGCTGCGGATCGTGCTCGACTCCCAGTTGCGCATTCCGTTGGGGTCCAAAATGGTGACCAGCGCGAAAGGCGACGTCCTCGTCGTGGGGACCTCCATCGCTCCGGTTGAGCGCCGTAAAGCACTAGAATCCGCCGGTGTGCAGGTCTTCATCAGTGATGGGCCGGGCGGTCGTACCGACCCTCTCAAAGTCCTCGATTATCTTGCTCAACATCGTTATCTCTCGCTGATGGTCGAAGCTGGAAGCAAGGTCAATTGGAGCATGCTCGACTCGCAAATTGCCGACAAGATCCTGTTCTACTACGCGCCAAAGATTCTGGGGGGCTTGAAAAGCCTGCCCGTCGCCGGTGGGCAAGGGCGAATGAAGCGCTCAGATGCATTGCTGCTCGATCGCCTGACAATCCATCCAGTCTCCAAAAATGAATTTGCCGTGGAAGCGTATGTGGTGAAAAGCTGATGTTCACCGGCATTGTCGAAGAGTTAGGGCGGGTAGCCAGTGTAACGGCCTTGGACGCGGGTGCTTCACTTGTCGTGCTGTGCTCAAGAGTTCTCCAGGACGCGACCGTCGGAGCAAGCATAGCGGTCAACGGGACCTGTCTCACCGCCGTAGAGATCTGGGCGGACCGGTTTCGAGCCGATCTTGCTCCCGAGACCCTCAAACGGACCAATCTGGGCGGATTGGTGGTTGGGTCAATTGTCAACCTGGAACGTCCGCTTCGTGCCAATGGGCGGCTGGACGGGCACTTCGTCCTTGGCCACACGGACAACACAGCGGAAATCGTTTCTCTGGAATCCCTCGGAAACGAGAATTGGTGGCTCCGCATCCGGGTGCCGTCCGAACTGACCCGCTTTATCGTCAGCAAAGGATCAGTGGCCGTAGACGGAATCAGCCTGACGGTGGCTGAAATTGACGGAGAGGTCGTCAGCTTTACCTTAATTCCTCATACCTACGACCACACGACCCTCCGTTCCTATGCCCAGGGATCTCGAGTAAACATCGAGGTAGACATCCTCGCCAAGCATTTGGAGCGACTGCTTCCCGGCCAATAGCCCGATCGTCATCGTCCCGCCCAACAATCGCCTCCTGACAACCGATGGACACCTTTTTTGCCGCGGCCCGAATCCGTCCATCCTGTCGAGTTTTCCGGAGGCAGAAAATCTCTGGTGTCGAAGATGCGCCAGGGCTCGCCGGGCCTCGCGATGAACAGCTGCAAAGATACCTGCCAACCTGGTCCCTGCATATAGGAGATGCGCACCGTATGACTTCCGGGCTGCAGTTCTACTTTAGCCTCGCAGCCGGAAGGCGAATGGATCCCGTCATTATCAATGATGGAGCGGCCGTCGATGTATAGCCTGGAGCCGTCGTCCGAGGTCAGTCCGAATCGATACTGTGCTTGCGAGGGCACGAAAAATCGCCCGATGTAATCAATTGCGAACCATTCGAAGCGTCCCGTTATGCCTGGAAACCCTTCTTTGAAGTCGCGCGGGGGAATGTTCAGACGGGTCGTATAGATGGTCCCGACCGGCTTCAGGTGTTTGAAATCAGGTATTGCCTCAGTACCTGGCGACAGAAAATAAATGTAGCCGCGGAGCCCGGATGATTCCACCACCGTCGTTCCGAAGGTCGGGATCTGGTTGTCCGCAGGATTTTGTCCGGCATTGGCAGCTGTCACGCACCCGGCGACCACGATCCACAGAAATGCGTTCAGACAGAGACTGTTACGGCTATCGCGGACGCGGCCGAAACTCCGCGACGGCGCCACGCTAATTCTTCAATTCTTCCCGGATTTCGTTAGCCGCTTTGCGCGCTGCCTTTACTGCATTAGGAGGAAAGCTGATGGCCCCTACTTTGGCGTGACCACCGCCGCCGTATCGTTCGCAAATAGTTGCGAGGTTGTGGCGTAGAGGTTCGCGAACCCAGGGGTTCGATCCGACAGATACCTTCGTCCGATAGCTGGAAGTCAATACGGAGACCGTATACGCGGAATCCGGGAACAAGTAATACGGGATGAACTTGTTGTACCCTTCGATTCCATAATCAACCAGATCGAAGAAGATGACGCCTCGCTCGCAGCTTCCTTCCTTGCGGATAACGTCTATATTGCGGAGGTGTGTCTGGTGCAGGTCATTATAGGTAGCGACAATCTCCGGATCCGCGACAATGTCGGTCAATGATTGACTCTGCATCGCATGGATGGCCTTGTGTACCAGGTGGGAGCCACGGCTTCCTTCAATGACCAGGGTGAGCTTCATCGCGGGCGCCTTCATTTCTACGGCCGCCTCCGCGCTCTCATAAAGAGCTCCGTCCACGATGTCTGCCCAGGTCACCAACTCTTCCAGGTCCGGGGCCACGAAGCCGTACTGCTGCCTGACTACTGTTGAGATGAACTTCGTACACGAGCGATAACTCGGGTCGAAAAGCTTTCTACCGGATGTGTCGTGGCGAAAATGCTCTGCATCTTCCGGGCTGAGAAAGGCACTTTGGTGGTGGTCAAACCACCAGGTGAGATTGGGATGGGTGGCGTACTTAAAATCGACAATGGCGTTGATGTCGCCATCGAAAAGTCTGTCTTCGAATAGCTGATCCGCCCGGTGAGCGAGCCCAGTGTAGAAAAATGCAGCATCGGGGTAGAAGCTGCTTCGCAGGAAGCGAGTTATATAAGCGGCAGAAGCAGCTCCATCAAAGCAGTGGTCATGATACAGAACTCGCACCTTCATCAGAAAAGAGTTTGTCTCCAGAAAACCTTTTAGATTGCCTGAAGGAACGGCGAAAAGCAAGCGATGAGCGATAATTGGTGTTTCAAGCGATGTCTGCCCCGACGCGGATTTCCCTTCCTATCGGCCCTGTTTCAGCGCCCCGATTGCACAAACCGGGCCGAAATTCGTATTGTTAGATTTGACCCGGACGAAATGCTGAAAACAAAAGAAGAACGGCAGAACGACCTGAATCCGCAGGAGACCTCGGAATGGCTGGAAGCGCTGGATCAGGTTGTTGACGAGTTTGGCCCCGACCGGGCCTCTTATCTGCTTGAACAGCTGCTCAACCGAGCGGCCGATTTTGGAGTTTCCGCGCCGCGAGTTCGCTCGCCATATGTGAACACGATCCCGGCGCATGAAGAGGTGCCATATCCGGGAGATCGCGCCCTGGAGCGCCGGATTAAAAGCTTAATTCGTTGGAACGCGGCAGCGATGGTTGTTCGAGCGAATAAATACGATCCGAACATCGGCGGGCATATTTCCACTTATGCCTCGCTCGCTACGCTGAGCGAAGTTGGCTTCAATCATTTCTTTCGCGCCAGCTACGGCGATCAGCCAGGCGATCTCGTGTACTATCAGGGCCACGCGTCGCCGGGCGTGTATTCACGCGCATTTCTCGAAGGTCGCCTGACCGAGCAGCACCTGCTGAATTTCCGCCATGAGCTGCGAGACACTCCGGGGCTGTCGTCTTATCCTCACCCATGGCTGATGCCGGAGTTTTGGCAGTTTCCGACGGTGTCTATGGGCTTAGGCCCAATCAACTCCATCTACAACGCCCGGTTTCTCCGGTATCTTGAAAACCGGGAAATCATACCCCGAACCGATCGGAAAGTGTATGCGTTCTTGGGCGATGGCGAGATGGACGAGCCAGAATCGACCGGTGCGCTCCATATCGCATCTCGCGAGAAGCTCGACAACCTGATTTTCATCGTCAACTGCAATCTGCAGCGTCTCGATGGACCGGTGCGAGGAAACGGAAGCGTCATCCGCGAATATGAGGGCATCTTCCGCGGCGCCGGTTGGAACGTCATCAAGGTCCTGTGGGGCAGCGATTGGGATGAGCTTTTCGCGCGCGACACAAGCGGGCTCCTGCTGAAGCGCATGGAAGAGTGCGTCGACGGCGAATATCAGAATTTCAAGGCTCGAGGCGGCGCTTACGTCCGCAAAGAGTTTTTTGGAAAGTATCCGGAGCTGCTGAAACTCGTCGAAGACAAGTCCGATGACGAACTCGCTCGTCTTCGACGCGGTGGCCACGACCCGGTAAAGGTCTACAACGCGTTCAAACGTGCAGTGGAGACCCCGGGTCAGCCCACTGTCATTCTCGCGAAAACGGTCAAGGGGTACGGATTAGGCGAGGCGGGCGAAGGCAAGAACATCACCCACCAGCAGAAGAAATTGAACGAGGAAGAGCTTTTCTATCTCTCAAACCGGTTCGATCTCAACCTGCCGAAGGAGATGATTCACGAGATCGCCTTCATTCGGCCCGAAGCGAGCAGCCCTGAACTCAGCTATCTTCACGAGCGGAGGAAGGCTCTTGGCGGTTACCTGCCCGCTCGCAATCCAAAGAAGATCACGCTCAAGAGTCCCCCGGTCGAAACTTTCGGCGAGGCTCTGGGCGGATCGCGCGGCCGCGAAGCCTCTACGACCACCGCTTTCGTCTCGGTGCTTAAAGCTCTGCTGAAGGTTCCGGATTTGGCGAAGTACATCGTGCCGATCATTCCCGATGAAGCACGCACCTTCGGTATGGAGTCCATGTTCCGCGAGCGTGGCATCTACGCTCCGAGCGGGCAGCTTTACAAGCCGGTAGACAGCGACGTTCTGATGTACTACAAAGAGGCACAGAACGGACAGATTCTCGAAGAGGGCATTACCGAAGCCGGCAGCATGGCCTCGTTCACTGCGGCCGGCACAGCTTATGCCAACGTCGGCGTTCCGACGATTCCCTTCTTCATTTACTACTCGATGTTCGGGTTCCAGCGCATCGGCGATCTCATCTGGGCGTTCGCCGATTCCCGAGGTAAGGGCTTCCTGATCGGCGGAACGGCCGGGCGAACTACTCTCCTCGGCGAAGGATTACAGCACGACGACGGGCACAGCCACGTTCTCTCGAGTGTGATTCCTACTTGCAAGAGCTATGACCCTGCGTTCGGCTTTGAAATCGCAGTCATCGTGCAGGACGGCATTCGGCGGATGTACGAGGAGAACGAGGATCACTTCTACTACATCACGGTAGGAAATGAGAACTACGTCCAGCCTCCAATTGCAGAAGGCGCCGGGATTCGCGAAGGAATCTTGCGCGGCCTTTACCTTTACAAGGCATCTGGATCGGGCGCTTCTCAAGTGACGCTTTTCGGCAGCGGATCCATCCTGAACGAAGCCCTCAAAGCGCAGCACATCCTGGCGGAGAAGTATGGCATCGGTGCGGACGTCTGGAGTGTCACAAGCTATACCGAACTGCGTCGGGACGCGCTTGTTACCGACCGGTGGAACCGCTTGCACCCGAACGAACCGCAACGTAAGCCGTACTTGTTGCAGGCGCTCGGAAATCTAGACCAGCCCGTCATTGCTGCATCGGATTACCTGAAGGTTGTCGCGGATCAAATTTCGCCGTGGTTGCCGGGAAAGCTGACGGCTCTCGGAACGGATGGTTTTGGACGCAGCGAGAACCGCGAACACCTACGGCGATTCTTTGAAGTGGACGGGGAGAGTATTGCCGCGGCGGCACTCTCGAGGCTTGCTTCTTGGGGGCGCTTCGACGCAAACCGGGCCGCCCAAGCGATTTCCGAACTAGGGCTCAACGCTGACAGTGATGACCCCTCTCTCATCTAAAGTCATTAGTAAAGTCATTAGCTTTCTCCTCTAAATAGTACGAGTTGTATGTCTCCGCTGAAACCCATTCAGCGGAGGCATACGTCCGTTTGTACGTAAACCCAAGGCACTGCCGACAACCTCCACGCACTGAGTCATCCGAACTCAGAGTTTGTCGTAAGAAGGCACTCGCCGGGTATATCTAGGAGAAGTAAGTTGAAGTTACTAAGATCTATCTCACCAGTCTTGCTCGCGTTTTGTTTTGGTGCGGGCCTGGCTTCAGCACAAAGTGTCTATTTCGGAGTTGGCACAACCCAACTCAGCTCTAACGGCCAGACAATCGATACATTCGGCACCGGTAATCCGCTCGGCACTCCGTCCATGACGGGTGCGGTCGGGAAAGTCGGGGGCGACTTCATGATTACGCCTCATTTTGGCATGGGGGCGGAGACCGATTTCCGCTTTTCACAAGGCGCTTACGCGGGCTTGACCTATCGGCCGATGTTTTACGATTTCAATGCGATCTATACACCCATTCGCTCATAAGAGGGTTGTCCCAGAGTTTCAGGGCGGACTTGGCGCGGTGAATACGCGATTCTTCTATCCATCGCAGTACTGTGACTCTTTCGCTGGCTGCTCAAGCAACAATACGTTCGTGGAAAGTTCAAATCACTTCCAGGTGCACATGGCCGCTGGCGTGCGCTTCTACACGACGCCCCACTTATTCATACGGCCTCAGGTGGACGTGCGCTACGTAGATAACTTCTTCCAATTCGGCAGCAATTGGGTGCCGGAATACGGCGCCTCGATCGGGTGGCGATTCGGCGAACGCTAACGATTGAATAAGTGCGGAAGGACCTGTTCGTAAGTTCCGGTCCTTCCGTTACTGCGCTCGCTTGAGACCGGGTAAGCTCGCTCTCGATGGTATCGACGGCTTAGACACGATTTGGGTTATGAGCAACATCCGGCACCACAGCATCCCGAAGGCTTCGTAGCGCGAATGAAAGCGCTCACGAACTTGCCTTAATTTTCCCTTCAGAAACTCGTATTCTCCAGGCGCGCGCGGCGATGATTCTCACGCGCGAGCACAAGCATGTCCGTCATATCGAAGCCATATGGCTTCCGGTCGGGCCCAGCGCCTTGCCGAAATCAGAACATCAATACCCGCCGAGCCCAGCTCGAGAACCATTTCACCGCCGAAAACATATCGGCGTAGCGTGCCGCATCGGGCTGGCCCTTAATCCGTGCCAAAATTTCAACGGTCATTCGGTCTGTTTCGATAGTTGCAAAAATATAAAGGCACGTCGAGCCGTTTCATTGCGGGCCGGACCGGAGTTTCCGCGGGCCCTGATTCGTTTTGCATCGGGTAGAATGCGCTTGGATGTCACCCCAAACCGGTCGGAGAATTGTGATCCCGGGGGGCACGGGCCAAGTCGGGACATTACTGGCGCGACACTTCTACGAAAACGGTGATGACGTGACGGTCATCACGCGTCACCCGATTGCGGCAGAGTGGAAAACAATCGCCTGGACCGGGCTCGACCTCGGCCCATGGACCGAAGCGATTGATGGCTGTGACGTGGTCATTAATCTGGCGGGACGGAGTGTCAACTGCCGATATAACGCCGCAAATCAAAGCGAAGTCAAAACTTCCCGCACGATCACGACCAGCCTCATCGGCGAGGCAATCGCCGCGGCATCCCATCCTCCGCCGGTCTGGCTGAATGCCAGTACTGCTACGATTTATCGGCACAGCCTCAATCAGCCCATAGACGACCTGACGGGCGAACTGGGTGGTTCGGAACGGGATGCACCGCCGAAGTGGCGGTTCAGCATCGATGTTGCGACAAGTTGGGAGCGCGCCTTTTTCGCGGCAGACGTCCGGAACACACGCCGAGTGGCGATGCGAAGCGCTATGACCATGAGTCCCGACCCCGGAGGTGTCTTCGATACTCTGCTATGGCTCGTCCGATGGGGTCTGGGTGGGAAGGCGGGCTCAGGAAAACAATACGTGTCTTGGATCCACGACGTGGATTTCATTCGAGCGGTAGAGTTCCTGATTGAGAAAGATAACCTGGACGGAGCGGTGAACCTGGCGTCGCCCTGTCCTCTGCCGAATCGCGAGTTCATGTCATGCTTACGCCGGGCATGGTGCACGAGCTACATTGGCATCCCCGCGCCAAAATGGATGCTCGAAATAGGAGCTGTGCTGCTACGAACCGAGACTGAGCTAATTCTGAAGAGCCGCCGAGTGGTTCCGCGTCGTTTGCCTGATGCGGGCTTTGAGTTTCATTTTCCGAACTGGCGAGGCGCGTGCGTGGACCTGGTAGAGCGCTGGCGTCAGGCGCACACCGTTGTGTAGTCACTGTTGTTGCATCACTGCCAGCCGGTTCATCGGGCGTCAGGTGGGACTTGTGCCCTCCATTGACAAAGTTAAGATGGGAAGCGCGGTTATATAGAATCAAAGCGGGAGCAACCACAACACATGGCGAGTACAGGAGCAGGTCTAGAGGGCGTGGTCGCGACGTCTTCGACTATCTGTTTCATCGACGGAGAGCAAGGTGTACTGAGCTACTTTGGCTACAACATACACACGTTGGCCGAGAATGCAACGTTCGAAGAGACGGTGTATCTGCTTTGGAACGGCAAGCTGCCAAACCAGTCGGAATTGTCTCAACTGAAATCGGCACTGGTTGCGGAACGAGAACTCCCGAACGAGGTCACAGATTTTCTGCGGGGTGTTCCCAAGAACGCACTGCCGATGGACGTTCTGCGGACCGCGATTTCGATGCTCAGCTTGTATGACCCAACTGCTCGTGACAATTCGCCGCAGGCGAACGTGCAGAAGGCCACCAAGCTGATGGCCAAAGTGGCTACGATTGTCACCTGTTATGATCGGTTGCGCAACGGACATGAAGTCGTTCCCGGTGATCCATCGCTTGGATACGCCGCGAATTTTCTCTACACGTTGACAGGCAAGAAACCGGATGAAGTCATGGAGCGAGTCTTCGACGTAGCCCTGATTTTGCACGCGGATCATGAGCTCAACGCGTCCACGTTTGCGGCACGGGTCACCGCCGCAACCCTCTCGGACATTTACTCTGGAGTGACATCAGCGATAGGGGCTTTGAAAGGACCGCTGCACGGTGGAGCCAATGAGGACGTCATTCGGCTCCTGCTGGCCACCAAGTCGCCGGACGATGCCGTACAGAACGTAAAAGACAAACTCAACAACAGGGTTAAGATTGCCGGTTTTGGTCACCGCGTCTATCGCACACTCGATCCCCGCGCGATCCATTTAAAGAAATTGAGCGAGGAACTTGGGAAGCGCACCGGGCAGGTCGAGCTTTTCGACAAATCCTCAAGGATTGAGCAACTAGTCCGTGATTTGAAGGGCCTCAACGCGAACGTGGACTTTTACTCAGCTTCGACCTACTACTCGCTGGGCATTCCGATCGACCTGTTTACTCCAATCTTTGCTGTCAGCCGAATGTCGGGCTGGACGGCTCACATCCTGGAACAGTATCGAAACAACCGTTTGATTCGTCCGCGTGCGGATTACACGGGTGCTAAGGATGGCCAGAAGTGGGTGCCTATAGCCCAGCGCCAGTGACGGATGTCTGAGGTCTCGACGCCTCAGCCTTCATTGCTGCTCTCGATCACCCGAGAATGCACGATCTTAATTTCTTTCGAAACAATCTCGATTACATCCGGGATCGCCTTCAGACGCGCGGTTACGCGCTCGATGTGGATCAGTTCCGCCACCTCGATACGGAGCGTCGGCAGTACGTGACGGAAGCTGAGGGCCTCAAAGCTCAACGGAATCAGGCGACGGGTGAGATCGGCAAGCTCAGAAAGGCCGGCGAAGATACAACGGAGCGCCAGGCCGAAGTTCGTGCAATGGGCGAGCGGATTACCGAACTGGATGAACAGGTCACCCGCCTGGATGCATCATTCCGTGATTTCCTAAGCAACGTACCCAATCTTCCCGACGAAACGGTACCAATCGGCAGCGACGAACGCGACAACAAAGAAATCCTGCGTTGGGGCGAGATTCCAACTTTTTCGTTTTCCCCTCAAGCTCACTGGGACTTGGGTGCGAATCTCGGCATTCTTGATCTCGAGCGTGGGGTAAAGATCGCAGGTGCCCGCTTTGCAGTGTACTGGGACACAGGAGCACGTTTAGAGCGCGCACTCGCGAACTTCATGCTCGATCTGCACACGAGAGAGCATGGGTACACAGAAGTTCTACCTCCAGTGCTGGTCAATTCCGCCAGCCTCTACGGAACGGGACAACTGCCCAAGTTCGCCGACGATCTCTTTAAATGCGAGAAACACGATCTTTGGCTTGCTCCGACGGCGGAAGTTCCTGTTACAAACCTGTTTCGCGATGAGACGCTTGACGCGGATTCCCTGCCCTTGTCCTTCTGTGCCTACACTCCCTGCTTTCGGAGTGAGGCTGGATCGTACGGCAGAGACGTACGCGGCATCATTCGCCAACATCAATTTCAAAAGGTCGAGCTCGTCAAATTCACACGTCCCGAGCAGAGCAAAGACGAGCATGAGAAACTCACCCGGGACGCCGAAGACGTACTGCAGCGGTTGAAACTGCCCTTCCGGCGCGTGGTGTTATCGACCGGCGACACAGGTTTCAGTTCGGCCAAAACCTACGATCTCGAAGTCTGGTTACCAGGACAGAACGCGTACAAGGAAATCTCGTCCTGCTCAAACTTCGAGGCGTTTCAAGCCCGTCGTGCACAGATTCGATATAAGGGCGGCAAGGCGAAAGCCGATTTTCTACACACGGTCAACGGCAGCGGCCTGGCTGTCGGCCGTACTTGGGTGGCGATCGTGGAGAACTATCAACAGGCGGATGGCACCGTTCTCGTGCCGGAACCTCTGCAGCCCTACTTACAAACGGACCGACTTACAGCGTACGACCGCTCCTCCAAATAAGAGGGCGATGAGCGACCGCACGAATCCGTTCACAAATCCAGGAATTTTTCCAAATCTTCTAATAACCATTTGATTTTCATTATTTTAGGGCCTGCTGCGGCGTCCCGACAACATAGGGTCGTGTGCTTCGCCCCATCTCCTGTGCTCCACTGAAGTCGCTCCCGATTTCGGGCGGCTTTGAAGCGAGGCACCTTGACTAAACTCAGGAATCTATTCACCGTTCTTATTTGCACAACACTGCTTGTCGTTTGCGCAGGCGCACAAACCACAACACAGATCGTTGACACGGTCTTGAACACGGACGGCACGCCTTTCAATGGCACTGTCGTTATCAGTTGGACCGGGGGAACGGCCGGTAGCTCACCAGCACCCTATTCTACTTCCGTAAAGATCTACAATGGCGCGCTTTCGGTGAACCTGGTTCCGTCCGTTGCCTCCGCTTCGTCGGCGTTTTACGTCGCAACTTTCAACAGTCGAGATGGGCTGACAAGTTGGGTGGAAACATGGCAAGTCGGCCCAAGCAGCAGCCCGCTCACGCTGGCACAAGTGAGAACGAATTTGCCGACCACGGGGAGTTCCTCCGGTACAACCGCGATCTCAATCGGGCAGGTAACCGGTTTGAGTTCATACCTGAATGCTCTCTCGACATCGCTCAACACTGTGACCTCGAGCTTCAGCGGCTTCAATACAACGCTGGCCGGCTTGGGAACGTCCGTCTCGAATCTCACGGCCACCGTCAATAACATCATGAACAACTCGACGCCGGCCTCGTCAGGAACTCCGGGCTTTATCGACAATGAAATTCCCCAAGGAACTGTCGACGGAACCAATGCGCTGTTCTCGTTATCCAATTTCCCCAATCCCTCCACGAGCCTCATGCTGTTCGTGAACGGCGTACTTCAGATGAGTGGGTCGGATTACACCTTGGCGAGTAACAAAATCACCTTCTCCTCGGGTAGCAAACCGCATGTGGGTGACACAGTGCAAGCGTCTTATCGGCTTGGAACCAACAGCCAATTCCTCTTTGTTGATGGCGCGACGCCCACGGGAACCATGAACGGCGTGAACCTTGCGTTTACACTTCCGTCCACTCCCAATCCGGGACCAAGCCTCAAGCTCTATAAGAATGGCATGTTGTTGATGCCGAACCTCGACTATACGTTAAGCGGAGCCGTGATTACGTTTTCGAGCACAGCAGTGACACCGGCCGTCGGCGATTCCGTGCAAGGCTACTACCGGATCACGACCCCGTAAGGTAACGCTCAAGATCCGGCTTGATCTGCGCCTGGACAGCCGGATCGTTCAAGTTGCTCAGGTCGACCAGTCGTGGCGACAGAAACATGTCTTTCTGCACCGGCTCTTTGCGGATGGCTTTCATTGCCTGGTCGACCGCTGTTTCACCCATGCGAAACGGGTCCTGGATAACAAGCGAGCTGATTACGCCAGCTTTGAGCTGGTCGATCAACATCGGACTCGAATCAAATCCCACCAGCTTGATTCTTCCTCCGTAGTTCTTCAGTGCCTGGCTCGCGCCGGCACTCCCGCTTTCATTTGAGGCAAAAATGCCGTCCAGATCGGGATAAGCGGTAAGCATGTTTTCCGTGACACCCAGCGACACCGCCGGGCTCGCCATTCCAAAGCGCTCGTCCAAGATCTTGATTCCCGGGAACTTGGCGTTTAGTCCCGAGCGGAACCCATCCTCACGTGCGGTCGTCGATGCACCGCCCGGCACCGTTTTGATCATCACGACCTTCCCTTTCCCTTTAAGAATCTCGCCCATACGATCCGCAGCCATCGAGCCGCCCAGGAAGTTGTCCGTAGCCACGAAGCTCGTGTAATTTCGCGAGTCGATACCAGAATCATAGATCACTACGGGAATGCCCGCAGCCCTGGCCCTGTTTACCACGATCTTGAATGCCGAGCGGTCTGACGGCGCAAGAACAATCGCATCTACCTGGCGATTGATCATGGTTTCGACTATTTTCATCTCACCGGCGATGTCGGTTTCCGCAGGCGGCCCGTCCCAAACAATGTCTACCTTATGCTCCCGGCCCCCCTTCACAGCGCCCGCGTGAACACTCTCCCAGAAAAGATCGCCAGTCGCTTTCGGTATGACCGCCACAGTTGTCCTGTGCGTGCGGTTACAGCCAGAGGACAGAACAATCAGTGCTAGGAGCGGAGAAGCCCAAGCACGAGGTGAAACTAGACGCTCCAAGTGGAATCTCATAGTCGATCAGTGTGACAGCGGTACCTGTCATAGCTTATCGATAAGGAGAGAAATGGAACTTGGACTTGTGGGCCTTGGCCGTATGGGCGCGAACATGGTGCGCCGGCTACAAAAAGGTGGACACAAATGCACCGTTTTCGATCTCAATGCTGAGAACGTCAAGAAGCTCGTCGGCGAAGGCGCAAACGGTGCCGGCTCTCTCGAAGAATTAGTAAAACTGCTACCCAAGCCGCGGATTGTCTGGGTCATGGTTCCAGCGGGTAAACCCACTGAAAACACCGTTCAGATTCTGTCGCGGAGTATGGAAGACGGCGACATCATCATCGATGGTGGTAATAGCTTTTACAAGGACGATATTCGGCGGGCCTGCGAGTTCAAGAAGATCGGAATCAGGTATTGCGATGCCGGAACGAGCGGCGGCGTCTGGGGCGTGGAACGCGGTTATTGCTTGATGGTAGGAGCAGAAGAAGACACGTTTGCCGTGATCGAACCGATCATTAAGACACTGGCGCCGGGACTCGGGACAATCGAACGCACGCCCGGCTACGAACAAACCGGAGTGACAGCCGAGCAGGGATACCTGCGGGTCGGTCCCCCCGGGGCGGGCCATTTCGTCAAGATGATCCACAACGGCATCGAATACGGCATCATGCAGGCGTATGCCGAAGGATTCGACGTGCTGGTGAACAAAAAATCAGAGAAGTTGCCGCAGGACGAGCGCTTCGACCTCAACATTCGTGACATCGCCGAGCTCTGGAGGCGGGGGAGCGTTGTGGGATCGTGGCTGCTGGACCTTACGGCAATGGCTCTCACCGAAAATCCGAATTTGTCGAATTTCACAGGGTTCGTGGAGGACTCGGGAGAGGGACGTTGGACGATCAACGCCGCGATCGAAGAGGCGGTACCAGTTGAGGTCCTGGCCTCCGCGCTGTTTACGCGTTTCCGTTCACGTGCTGAGCACACCTTCACCGAAAAGGTGTTGTCCGCAATGCGTTCCAAATTTGGCGGACACGTGGAACGCGCAACCGGCGGTTGAAATTACTCGAGTTCCGGCCCGGTCGGAGTGACTTTCACGGGCATCACGCGGGTCGAGAAGACCTTGTTTCCGAGGAATGATACTTCGACCATTTCTCCGTGTTGCGTTGCCTCTCGCTGGAACTGATCGAAGACAAAATTCCCAAGCGAGTAATAGATCTGTCGCCCGCGATAAGTCTCGGCGGCCTGCACAACGTGAGGATGGTGCCCAATGACAACATCGGCGCCGGCATCAATTGCTGCATGCGCAAACGCAACCTGCTCTTTCGACGGTCTCAGCATGTACTCAACGCCGTGATGCATAGAAACGATCACGACGTCCGCTCGCTTCCGAAGTGAACGGACATCCTCGGACATGACTTCCGGGTCAGCTATCGCAATCCGGTCGTCGATATCCTTCCAGTTACCATTTTTCTGGTCATACGTGTAGGCAAGGAAACCGAAGCGAACGCCTTTACTCGTCACCACAACTCCCCGGTGTGCTTCCGCGGCAGACTCACCGCTTCCCACGGGACAGATCCCATGCAATCGCAACCATTCAACGGTGTATTGCACGCCGTGGGCAGCACAATCGCGAGAGTGGTTGTTCGCCGTCGATGCAATCGTCACGCCACCTAGCTGCAAAGCCGCGATCATTTCCGGGGCCGCATGGAATATGAGCCCGTCTTCCTGATAAGGCCCCTTGTCCGAAAACGGTGTTTCCAGGTTGATGAAGGTGATGTCCGCCGCCGAAGTGAGAGGCGCCAGCTTCCGAAACGGCAGCGCCGGGTCTTTCGAGGCAAGAATGGCGCGACGTACGCCGCGCGAGAACATCACATCTCCCGCAAACAGAACCCGATTGAGAGGAAGATCCACCTCTTTCGGACGGCTTTTACGGACAGCAGGTGGCGGAGGTGGCGGCGCGCACGAGAGACACCCGAGAAGGGCAAGCGATATCAGCCAACGCACTACCGCTTGGCGGCCGCCGCTTTGTCGAGAAACCAAACAGCCCGATCAGATCCCCGCGTGCCCAATTGGCAAGGGTATTGCCTGACGTCCTCCGGTCCGCGGAGAACATTGTGGAGCGCTTCTGCCTTATCCGCTCCCGCCACCTGCAGTACGGTCTGAGGCGCCTTAAGGAGAACTCCAGGCAAAAGAGTCACTCGATGACTCTTCATCTTCTCCACCCAGACCGCTGCCGCGATATCGGTTCGATTGTCGATCAGCGGGTCGCCCGGGAACAAGCTGGCCGTGTGGGCATCAGGGCCCATACCTCGGTGGATCAAATCAAACTCCGGAAGCCCATCAGAGCCAAAGAACCGGACGATTTCGTCGACATATCGCTTGGCCGCTACCTCCGGTTCCAATTCTCCGAGAACGCGATGTACATTCGAGCTCTTGATCTTCGCCGGGCCGATCAGCGTTTCGTTCGCGAGCTTATAATTGCTTTGACTGTCATCCGGGGGGACGCATCGTTCGTCCACCCAGAAGAAGTGAACGTTAGACCAGTCGAACCCGGATGCGGCAAGCCGGCTAAATAGCAACCGGGGCGTGCTTCCGCCTGACATGGCGAAGGTCGCGCTCGCCTTATTTTTCAGAGCACCTCGCAAGGTCTCAAGAACGAATGAAGCGCACGCCGATGCTGCTGATTCAGCGTCATCGCTGATTCGTATCGCGTCACCGCTCACCGGACAAACTCTCCCGCGCGGGAAAAAGCAGCGTCGAACACCGGATCAACACCAAGGATCGAAAGCTCCTGATGCAGCAGCGAATACAGGCTAGGCTCAACGTACGTGTAGCTTCGCTCCCGGCCATTTGTAATAGATAACCGCGCACACTCCGGGCCGGTTCTCCGAAACGTGATCGTCTCGGCGTCGGAGATCAATCGGATGGCATGAATTCCGGGGCCGAATCCTTCGGCACCGCTGAGGCTGATCTTGGCCTTACTCACGGAAGCAAACCAACCGGCGGCGTAAGCCGCAGAGGGTGTGGCCTTATCGCCGCTGTGAACGATTTCGATCGTGTGGAAGTTCGAGAATTTATTCGTCCTGGCGGGATTATCGAAGATTTGAGCGAAGGGTTCTCGCCAGTACGTCAGGCGTCCCCATTCGAGATCCGCAACAACCCGACCTCTGCGGCTAAGGCGTGAGATCAGCGCAAAAGCCGCCCCGGGATCTTCGCCTTCCGTGTCGATAATCACCTTGCTTGAAAGGTCGAGGACTACTTCAAGACCTTCGCTCTGTTGTTCCGTCGCCGATGCCTTGAGTGCAGCTTTGTGACGGCACCACAAGATGACGGGCAGATCGGCGGCCGTGAGGCCAACGAGAGTCGGCCCAACATTGGGCCATTGATCGGGACTGGAAAGGACCTCAATCTGTTCGCAACAGATTTGCTGCGCCTTGCCAAACGGCTTCCAGCATTGCGCCATAACACGCGCCTGCAATCCATGCTCTGCGGATTTGTCGATGGCCAGGACGATTCCGCGGCTTGGGTGTTCGCGCATCAGCTCCGAAATAATCTGAGAGGCGAAATAGCCACAGTCCGGTTCGTCTGTCGCGACGATGAGCGTCATCGCGCACGCTCGAATAACGGTAGGTTTCCCCTGGTGGCTTTCCTCTTGCCCAAGCGAAGTCCAGAGCTTACTCAGCCCCTTGAGTATGTTCTCTGGATGCGCGGGATAGATGGCTGCGCTGCTCATGGGATCCTCCAGACGTGTCCTTGTCGGGCGAGCATTTCATCGGCTTCTTTGGGGCCCCACGAACCCGCGGGGTAATTTGGAAAATCGAACTTTGTTTGTGCCCAGGTGTCCAGAATCGGCTGAACGATCTGCCAGCTTGCTTCCACCATATCCTGGCGCGTATACAGGGTCGGATCGCCGTTCATCGCATCGAGCAACAACGTTTCGTAAGCTGTGGGCGAGCGTTCTCCGAAGCTTGAACCGTAATTGAAATCCATCGAGACCGGCCGAACGCGCATGCCGCTACCCGGGCTTTTCGACAGGAACCGGAGCGAGATCCCTTCTTCAGGCTGAATGCGTAAAACCAGGAGATTCGGCCGCGCCTCCCTTGGCCCGGACTTCGTTTCCTGAGTGAACAATCCGAGCGGAGGAGCGTGAAACTGAATTGCTATATCGGTCACGCGCTTTGGCAATCGTTTGCCGGATCGGATATAGATCGGCACTCCCGCCCAGCGCCAATTATCGATGAAAAAAGTAACTGCCGCGTAAGTATCGGTTTGGGCATCCGGGCTGACGCTCGGCTCCTGGCGGAAACCTGGAACATCCTGCCCGCCCACTTTGGCGGGTCCATATTGGCCTGCAACCGCATACTTCGGGACGTCTTCAGGCTTCATCACCCGAACCGAACGCAGCAGCTTCGCCCGTTCATCACGGACGTTGTTGGCGTCGAAGACAGACGGCGGTTCCATCGCAACCGTCGCCATGACTTGGCTTAGATGGTTCTGAATCATGTCGCGAAGAGCTCCAGCTTCCTGGTAATATCCCCCGCGCCCTTCGACGCCAATCGATTCAGCAGCGGTGATCTGAATAAAGCTGATGTATCGCCGGTTCCAGAGTGGCTCAAAAATCCCGTTGCCGAACCGAAAAGCGAGGATATTTTGAACGGTCTCTTTCCCGAGGTAGTGGTCGATACGGTATACGTCCGACTCATCGAGCACCCTGTGAATTTCTTCGTTCAGTTTGCGAGCGCTATTAAGATCGTGTCCAAATGGCTTTTCGATAATGACGCGTCGCCAGCCCTTGCCTTGTGTAAGTCCATGTTCGCCCAGGGCTTTGATTGCCTCCGCGTAGTAGCTTGGCTGAGTAGACAGATAGAAGAGAACGTTCCCGGCGGTCTGGTGTGACTTTTCTACTTCGTCCAGCTTGTTGCGGATGTGTTCGTAGGACTCGGGATTGCTCAGGTCACCCGGCACATAAAAAAGAGATTGGGAGAACGACTTCCAGACATCTTCATCGAACGGGGCGTCCTCTAGAAATTTCGAAACGGATTCCCGCATCCGTTCGCGAAACTGATCATCGGACATCGGAGTGCGCGAGCTTCCGATCACCGCGAATTCAGTAGAAATTCGTCCCTCGAAAAACAAGCGGTACAGGGCGGGCAGCAGCTTGCGCTTCGACAAGTCTCCACTCGCCCCAAAAATGACGATGGCGCAGGGCGGCACACGACGTTCGAAACGCAGCGGATCCTGGAGGATATTCTCCTCGGTGCTAGGGACAACGGCAACGCTCATGTCTGACTTTGATGATAATGCTTGCGCGTGCCGGTGTGGTGCCGAAATGTGCGCTTCTCATCTCTGTTTGCACCTCACGTTAGACTGGTGTCACAGACAACCCTCAAGGATTGCGCATCTCCCGACAATGGGACGCGCACTTGCATGTCAAACACGAATACTGTTCTGGCGGTTCTCAGTGATCTGATGTTTCGCGTGAAAATTGACGAAGCGGCAAAGCGGGCCGGCTTACAGACCGTTTTTGTCCAATCGCAGCAAGACGCTCTGTCGCGAGCCAAGGAGCAACCAGCCGTCATCATTCTCGACCTGAATTGTGCCGACACCGAACCGTTGGACACAATCAGGAAATTGAAGACGTCCGAGGAGACGAGAGCTATCCGCCTGCTCGGTTATGTGTCGCACGTGCAGGTTGACTTGAAGCAAGCGGCGCAGGAGGAAGGATGTGATGTGGTCGTCGCACGATCTGCGTTCTCTCAGAACCTGTCGAACATTCTCGGGCGCTATCACGGCGGTCGGAGTTAAGCCGGGTCGGGCGCCGCTCGGAAACCGCGATCATCGAAAGGCACCTTTCCGTTTATGGAGATGAAAGGAAATAAGCTCGCGGCTCGCAATACGTTCCTGATTGATCCTCAAGGCAAGATCGCCAAAGAGTGGACGGGCGTTAAACCGCAATCCCATGGTGAAGAAGTTCTGGAAGCGTTGAACTCGCTTCCGAAGCAGTAACAATAAGTGGCTGATAACAGGTGATCTCCACAGTTATCAGCCAGTTCCATCTCAGCTCAGGCTCGCATTCCCTTCCATCCAATCAGAATCAAAATCGCTGCCCCGCCTAATGCCAGCCCAAACGCGGAAGGCTCAGGGGCCAGCTCTCCATAGCCTAAAATGTAGCCGCTGTTCGGGCTGATAGCGAACGGCTCCGACCAAACGAATCCAGGCAAGATCTGCATCCCGCCAGTTGCCGTCCATGTATAGGTCTGGCTCTGCAGAGGATTGTCGGACGTCCTTCCAACAACATTGCCATTGTTGTCGATCCCGAGTGCAATATCGGGCCCCACAATCTTCATTCCGTCTGTGTCCCACAGCACAGCGTCTGAACCGCAATACCCCACGGACTGACCGAGGTCGTTCAGTGCGTACACGTTGCCGTTCGAGCAACCCGGAAGCGCAGACACGATGCCGTGTTGCCAAATGACCGGTTGACCTTCGGAGTATCCAACAATAGTTCCGGCCTCGTTGATGTCGGTCGGCTCCGCGGTGCTATGGCCGGGCAAGTTACTAAGTTGGCTCGGAACACCGTTCTGCCACAAAATCGGAATCACTCCTGAGTTCGCATATTGGAACCCGACAATCTGCCCCTGCTCATTCAACGTGTTCGCAAATCCTCCAACGACTCCAAAAGGTCCGGAGATTCCGGGCAGGATACCTAAATCGACAATGTTCCCGTCAATCCAGGCAGTGGGGGCAATCAAGCCGGCAGAGATGGACGCACCAACAACAACGCCAGTGTTGTTGATGCTGTTTCCAAAGCTATCAGGAAAGCCAGCTAATGCCCCAAGCGATGTAAAAGCAGAGCCGTTCCAGATCGCCGTGGTGCGACGATAATCGGTAGGATCCTGCACTGCGCCGGTGACAAGACCGTCATCATTGATGCCTTTGTTGGTCGCCGGTAGGAACTGGGCGAAATAATATGGATGGGTTGCGACAAGCCCGTTATGCCAGATGAACGTGACAGGTTCAGCTCTGGCGGGTAAACCGATTGCGATAGCTGCACAGAGTACCGCAAAAAGACCGCGAATCATCTGGAGTCACTGTACCCTACGTTTTGCTACTACTGAGCCTTTCCGTCCGGATGCGGGAACCCTGCGAGCATTACCGACCTCTAACTAAGTAGCTCGAACTCTTCTCAGTTCCCCGCGTTCGAGCAAGGGGATATCTGGATGCATTCTCGATACGCTTGGCGATGGCGCGTGTTCTGGTCCGCGGGTACGTTGGCCGGATTTTTAGCTGGCCCTCCACTCTGCAAAGCCGACTTGCCGATCAAGCACGTGGTCCTCTACAAGCACGGAATCGGCTTCTTTGAACGGGCTGGGACAGTTGCGTCGGGCGAACAGGCTCGGCTCGAGTTCAAGACGAACGACATGAACGACATTTTGAAGTCGCTGATTGTCAACGATTTGTCAGGTAACCGTGTGCTTGGAATTCGCTATGACTCGAATGAGACTCTGCAACAAAGGCTACAGGATTTTCCCTTTGTTGTCGGAAATGGCGAGCTCATCAGTGCTTTTCTTGACGGACTCAAAGGAGCAAAGGTCGAGTTGAAGACGGCAGACCGTCCCGTTGCCGGAACAATTTTGGGTGCGCGAGCGATTCAATCAGGTCTTGATTCTGATCGAAAAACGGTTCGCGAACAAGTGTCATTAGTCCTCGATTCCGGTGACATTGCGACCTACGATTTAGGTTCGGTTTCTTCCTTGCACCTCCTTGATCCCCAATTGCAAACGCAGTTAAAAAAATATTTGCAAGCTGTGAACGAGGTTCGCTCGCTCGACAAAAGGAGCATCTATATCGAAGCTCCGGGGAGCGGACAGCACAATCTCCATGTCCAGTACGTCACGCCGGCTGCGATCTGGAAGTCCTCTTACCGACTCGCGCTTGATTCCCAGAAATCTACGCTCGAAGGCTGGGCGATTGTCGACAACACAACCGACGAGGATTGGAACGACGTGCAACTCTCGATCGTTTCAGGCCGGCCGATCTCGTTCATCAGCCAACTGGATACGCCGCGATATGGACAGCGACAAGTGGCGGAACTGCCTGATGACAAATCGGCTGGTCCCGTGGTTTATGGAGGGAGCGTCGATTCAGCAAAGGCCGAAACAGCTGGTGTACTTGGAGGAGTGGCGGGCTCGCCACAGCCGCAGACGAGACAATTTGTCGCGAACGAGCTTTCCGCTCCCAAGGCGATCCCTAGAATCGCGGAGCATCAAACTCAATCAACGGTCGAAGGCGCATCCGGAGCGCCGCTCGGCGAGTTGTTCGAATATAACTTTGCCGAACCAATCACCGTGAAGCGCAGCCAATCGGCGATGCTTCCCTTTGTCCAGGGACCGATAGCAGCGCGTAAGCTTCTCATCTATAGCTCAAGTGGTAGCGAGTATCCTGTCAACGCCGCTGAAGTAACAAACAACACCGCGAAGACATTGGACGGAGGACCGGTGACGGTTTACGACAGTGGTGCATACGCCGGCGAAGCTCTGGTGGAAACATTAAAAGCCGGTGACAAGCGTCTGATCGGGTATGCCGTTGACTACGGCACTCGTGTGACAACAGCCTTTGATAGTCCAAGCCAGACGATCCGAGAGATACACGTTGAGAATGGCGTGTTGCAAATGCGCTACGCCGATCACCAGACACGTACCTACACAATCAAGAACGTTGATGCGAAAGCAAAGACGCTGATTATTCAGCAGGAGGGAGTCGATCAGTATACGATCCTCTCGCCCAAGCCGGTGGAACGTACTGCATCTGCCTACCGGTTCGAGGTTTCACTCCCGGCCAACGGCACACAGACACTGAAGATTGAGGGCGAGCACGTATACCTGAATACGACGGAAGTCGTGAGCACCACGCCTGACTTTCTCCTGAGCCTGGTACAAAACAAGCAGCTTAGCGATGCGGGACGAAAGCAGCTCGCCCACGTGCTCGAATTGAAACGTCAGGCAGTCCAGGCCGATGGCGACCTGCGTACAACTGAAACTCAACTCCGGGATTTAACGAGCGATCAGGCGCGCTTGCGTCAGAATATCGACAGCCTGAATCGAGTGAGTGGGCAGGAGGAGCAGGTCCGCAGATACGCTTCCAGTCTTTCAGCCAACGAAGCTCAGATCGCAACTGTAAGCGATCGCCAGCGCAGCCTACGCGAGCAGAAAGCGCGGATCGAGGCGGACGTACGCGCGGCCGTAGCCGCGCTCAGTTTTTAGAACGCGTGTGTCGCCTTAGGCAGGAATCCTGGCTCGGCCGTCGGTCAGCTCGAAATCGCTGCCGTTGCGATTGCTGCCGTTTAAGCCCAGCTTGGCGCGCAATTCGACTTCGATTGCTTTGCCCAATTCGGATCGCTCGATCAGAGTTTGACGGGCGTTGTCTCTTCCCTGGCCGATACGCTCGCCTTTGAAGCTGTACCACGATCCGCTCTTTTCGACCACGCCGTTTTGCGCACCCAAATCGAGCAGATCGCTCTCGCGCGAAATGCCCTTGCCGTAGAAGATATCGACTTCCACTTCGCGGAAAGGCGCCGCCACTTTATTCTTCACGACCTTGACCTTCGTACGGTTTCCGATGACGGTTTCCCCATCCTTGATCGCAGTGTTCCGGCGCACTTCGACGCGCACCGACGCAAAGAACTTCAGCGCTCTACCGCCCGTCGTCGTCTCCGGGTTTCCGAACATGACGCCGATCTTTTCACGAAGCTGGTTGATGAAGATGAGGCAAGTATTGGCCTTCGAGACGGAGGCAGTCAGCTTGCGAAGCGCTTGCGACATCATGCGGGCCTGCAAGCCCATGTGACTGTCGCCCATCTCGCCTTCCACTTCGGCCTTCGGGGTCAGGGCCGCAACCGAGTCAATGACGATCACGTCGAAGGCTTGAGACACCACCAGCGCCTGAGCAATCTCCAGCGCCTGCTCGCCATAATCCGGCTGCGAAACAATCAGGTTTTCGGTATCCACACCCAGATTGGCCGCGTAGATCGGATCGAGCGCGTGCTCAGCATCGATGAACGCGGCCGCTCCGCCTGCTTTTTGCGCCTCGGCGATCGCGTGCAATGCCAGAGTGGTTTTGCCGGACGATTCGGGGCCAAACACTTCGATCACACGGCCGCGGGGAAATCCGCCTGCTCCGAGAGCATTGTCGATACCGATGGAGCCAGTCGTGATGACCTCAACCGGGAGTGCGGCCCGCGAGCCTAACATCAGTACGGAGCCTTTTCCGAACTGCTTATCCATCTGGGCCAGTGTGGCTAAAATTTGTCTGCGGCGATCGTCCATGTTTGCCTTTGCAATCAGGAAGTCGGCGCTACCCTGCCCCTATCTCGTTCGAAGCCCCTAAAGAATTGCCCGACCCTGCGCATCGCTCGCGCAATCACGCTACGGATAGTACGTTAGTACTCTTTACGCTAGGCGAATTTCCGACGTAAGATTCGAACTTACCTTCGATGTTCAAGGCCTCAGATTCATACCGGTTCATCGTCATCGTCTGCCTGTTGGTGGTCACCACAAGCAGCATTCCTGCGGGTTCGGTACTCCGACAGGATCGGGCTTGGAAGGTTTACCTCAATCGTGCCACTGGGTTCTGCATCAGTTACCCATCGCGCTGGTATCGAAGCGAGACTTATGATGGGTCGGGTCTGGCTGTGAGCACGGGGTTGAAAAGGCATTCACCGATTCCGATAGGATCGATGGATGTTAGTGCGCTCACGTTTCCCGGTTCTCAAATTCGCACCTTCGCAGTTACGCTGGACGACGACTTTGATTTGCAAGTAACGGGACTGAAGAAGTTCGCGCGCGCCGAGCACATCGAGATCCTGGCAAAACGCGCGGTTTCGCTCGGACCCAACCCGAGCCTGTTCGTCAAAATTCGCTACCTTGACCCGCGCGACCGCAGGCTCTGGATCGATGAGGTGGTCTTCTCCCGCCGCGAAAGCCTGACTTACCGGCTCGAACTGGAAGCCCGGGCCGATCAAGTTCAACGGTTCGAAGCCAACTTCACGCAGTTCGTTAACTCATTTCATATGGACTGCGGTCATGGAACGAATTCCGCCGCGAGTTTAAACGTCTCTGCGCTTAGTCTTGCCCAATAGATGTTTAGCCTTCGAGATGGCCTGCGCCTCAGCCTCTTCCGCAGTATTGGCCGAGAACCGCGCGAGGCATGCACCTGGTGAGACATTGTCGGCCTGGCACACGAACTTCTCGCCGACCCGGTAGCTGGTCAAACGCACGGGCCATCCATTCAGCTCTATCTGACGCTCGGAAAAGTGATCTGAACGGCTCGGTGCTGCGGCTTCGTTTGTCACGCTGACACCGCCCTTGCTGCACCGCGCTCTACCGGCACGCCTACAAGGTTGCCCCACTCCGTCCAGGAACCGTCGTAATTTGTGACGTTCTGAAGGCCGAGCAGATATTTGAGGACGAACCATGTGTGGCTCGACCGTTCGCCGATGCGGCAGTAAGAGATGATCGGGCGGTTACCATCAACGCCCTCGGCGGCATACAAGGCTTTCAGTTCCTCGAAGGATTTGAAAGTCCCGTCGTCATTGCATGCCTTACCCCATGGAACATTCCGTGCACCGGGGATGTGGCCGCCGCGCTGACAAGTTTCTGGCAATCCGGGCGGCGCCAGGATCTCACCGGTGAACTCCTGGGAGCTTCTGACGTCTATGAGGGACGTTGCGCCTTGCTTCACCGCTTCCAGAACCTGGGGCAGGAAGGCTCGAAGCGACACATCCGGCTCCTGGGCTTTGTAGCTCGTGCTCTTGTACGATGGCACCTGGTCGGTCAACTCTCGATCTTCCGCGAGCCACTTCTTGCGACCGCCGTTGAGCAATCGCACATCAGGGTGCCCGTAGATCTTCAATTGCCAGAAGGCCCACGCCGCGAACCAGTTGTTGCTGTCGCCGTAAAGAATAATCTTCGTATCGCGCGCGATGCCCGATTTTGAAAGAAGCGCTTCCAATTGCTCTTTGGGCAGGATGTCCCGCTGCACGGTGTCGCACAACTGAGTGGTCCATGCCCAAGCTACGGCACCGGGAATGTGACCGAGATCGTAGGCACCGGTATCTACATCGACTTCAACAATACGAATATCCTTGTCGTTTAAATGACTTGCTAGCCATTCGGTATCGACAAGAACCTCAGGATGAGCATACTGGGCCATGAGGATAAGTTATCATGACCAACTCTATCGGGATTGCTACGTCAGTACTGCTGCTGAGGCCTGGCCGTAGCCGGGGTCGACGTCCCTTGCGAGTTGCTGGTGCTGCTGCCGTTATTGAACCAGCCGTTGTTCGAACCGGTGCCGGAGTTTGAAGTCGAGTTACCGAATCCACCGCTGTTTGAGTTCCCGAATCCATTGCTGCCGGAATTTCCGAACCCATTGCTTGAGTTCCCAAACCCGTTGCTGGAATTTCCGAACCCGTTGCTGGAATTGCCGAACCCGTTGCTGGAATTGCCGAAGCCGTTGCTGTTCGAATTCCCAAACCCGCGATTCTGCTGATTATTGAACGAGGAATTTCCGCCGCCAAAGCCGGAGTTGCCAAACGAGTTGTTACCGGGTCCGGTTCCCTGGCCGAAGCCCGTATTGCCGGGTGAGCCCCCGCCCAAACCGTTCGAAGCACCACCAGCCGCTCCCGTCTGCGCCACCGCTCCAGCCATCTGGCGGGCGGCATCCTTGGCTGCGTCGTACACGAACTCCCAAAGCTTGTAGCGATCCTGATCGTTCACGGTCTTGATACTGGTTCCGGGTGCATTGCTCGCAATCCCGGCGATACCGCCGCCCTGGATGAGGCCCGCTCCGGAGGATGGTGTGCCAAGGCTGCCGGACGTAGTCACACCTGGGGCAGTTCGGTTGTTGGATGGACCACTCTGATTATTGAATGGACCAGTCTGATTATTGACTGGACTGTTTTGGTTATTGAATGGACTGCCTTGGTTATTCGCCGGGCCGTTTTGGTTGTTCGTGAACGGCGTATTTTGCCCAACCTTCACTTGCATGCCCGGACCATTTTCTCCATTCGAATTTGGGTCCGAGTTATTGGCCAATGCAGGGTTCAACGGCTGATCAGATCCGGTAGCAACCATTTTCCCTTGCTCCCCCGCGATGCCTGTCATGACTCCGCTGGGGCCACCATTCGCCGCAATAGCAGCTGCGCGTTGACGCATCACAGCCCCCGAGGCGCGTGGAGCTTCCGGATCCGCGTTTGTGTTCAACGACGAAAGATAGCCTCCGAAACTCCCGTTGCTGTTTCCGCTGTTGGAGTTGAACCCACCAAAGCCTCCGGCGTTTTGAGTTCTCGAGCCTGTCGGCGCGCCATTGTTGCTGTTGCCGTTACCGTTGTTGGACGACGGCGCGGAGTTGAATCCGCCGAAACCGGAGTTCGCTGTGGTGTTGCTGTTGCTGTTGAATCCGCCAAAGCCCGAATTTGAACCGATAGGGGAACTAAATCCGGTATTGCCAGGCGAGTTGTTGTTCGGTGCACCGTTGTTATTCGTTCCGTTCGGACCATTTGGGCCGTTGGCAGCAACCGGATTCACCTTGGAATCGATGATGACTCCGCCCGGTCCCGCATGTAAAAGCCGCCAATCGTCTTTCCCGGTAAACGGATCTTTGTAGCGCTTTCGCAGAAAACGCATGCGATTTGTGTTCTCCATCGCCTCGAAAGAGGGTGGATATTGCCCTATTTTGCGAACATAGAGTTTTACGCCTCGCGCGTACTCATTGCCGCGGTCGATGAGGAGCTGTTCTTTCTGGCGCTGCGACTCAAACGTGGCTACGGGCAGCTCCGTATACAGCGATATCGCAATGATTGCAGCGAAAACCAGAATAATCAGAAGCGCCGACCCGCGCTCGCCGTTGCCTCTGCGCGTTGATGTAGCGGCTTTGGAATACGAACGGGTCATGGGTTTGCAACCGGGACGACCGGCAGGGTCTGTCCTTGCCGCAACTGGGTATCTTCAATCCGAGCAGTAGTCGGCGTCAGTTCAACAATCAAAAATCGCTGCTTCACCACTTGCCCTTCGGAAACAACCAGGACGTTGTCTCCATCGAGGAACAGTCCTGAGTTCGTTTTCCCGGTTTCGGCCGGCCGGACGTAACCGTAGTATCGCCAGGGTATATTGAGCGGCGGCGGCGTTGCTGCCGCGGCGGCCGGCGGAGGACCGGGCAAAGGCTTAGGCATGACAACTGGCCCTTTGATCGTCGGCATACCGGAGGCGGCCGGCGGCGTCACTGTCCCGATCTCGAAGAGGCTCCGGGTCGAAGGTGTTTCCTCGACGGCCTGCAACCGGCTTAGCAGGTTCAAGTGCAGCGTAGGATCGACATCACCCCGAGTGGCATCCACGGGTCGCAACCGCAGTGTTCCGCGATCATTCGCGAGCTGATTCGCGGTGCGTCTCGCGTTAGAAACTCGGGGCTTCGCCGGTGCCGCCGTTGCAGGCGGCGCAATATTCGGGGTGTCCGTGCGCACGGCGGAAGGAACCCGTGACGGAGAGCTCGGAATATCGTCCGATCGGGAGTTGTACCAGAACAGAACCGCTGCAAACACAACTAGACTGCCCACCAGGATCTTGGGGTCGATCCCGACCTTCATTCCGAACACTCTTGTAGTCGAGGCGCTCACTGTTGTTCTCTCGTACCCTGCGCGCCATCATCTCGGATGACTGCCTGAAATCGAATGGAGGTGTTGATTTGATTCCCTTTTTGCTGAGGCGCCGCCGTTATGTTCTCAAGCATGATCAGCATCGGCGAATGGTCCACTTGATACAGGAAGTGCTTCAGGTTGTCGTAAGTCCCCTCGTAATTCGCTGTGCTGTTCAGCAGGTTCAGATCGGGTGAGCCTTCAATCGGCTCTTCGCTGTACACCGCATCCCGCTCCTGCAACCCGGAGACTTTGGCCATACGCTGGATTTCTGAAATGACTGTGGCGTAAGCCATGCGTTTCGGCAGAACATACTTGTTCTGAAAGTCTGCGGATTCATTTCCGCCCAGCTGCACCTTAGCCGAAACGCTTCTTAATCTCGTTGCTCGACCTTTGGTGGACGCAATCTCACGTTTTAGCTGCTCACTTTGGCTGGTCAATTCGCGGCGCGAGCCGCCCGGCGGATCGAGATACAAATAGAACGCAACGGCATTGAGTATGGCCAGCGCGGCCACCGCAATCTGCAGCCATCGGCGAGCTTCGGAGGGAACCACGCCACCTCTGCCAGGAAGGATCGAACTAAAGTTTCTGCGCATAAGCAACTGTGACCCGGAATTTGAATAACGGATCGTTCTGAGTCGGTGGCTGTTGGCCGAGTACTTGTGCAGCGCCAAATAGAGGCGATTGCTGCAAGCGCTTCAAAAGTTCTATAAAGGTCTCCGGTTGAGCGGTGCCTACGATCATGTCGAGCAGCACCCGGTTTGTACCCGTCGAGTCCTGCCCGCTTACCTGCGGCAAGCGCAGGCCTTCGAGGCGCATGTTAGCGGGAAGCGTCTTTTCAAGGTCGCGGAAAACAACAGTCCAGCTCACTGCGCGCCGCGCTATCAATTCATTCAGGAAAACATTGCGGGAGAAGACATCGGAATTATCGGGCTTCGCAAGAAAGGCGGCAAAGCTTCCTTCGGCTTGCCGGAGCTTCTGTAATTCAGCCTTTTCGGTCGTAATCTCGCGACGGATATCTTCCGCCCGCCGCCGGGCGGAAAAAATGAGGCTGACTCCTACAAGCAACGAACAGACGAGCGCGACGCAAACTAATGCGAGGCCGACATTTTGCGCACGTTCTCGCCGGAACGGATGAGAGGCAAGGTTGATTGCCGCAAGCGATCGATTGATCATGCCGCGTATTGCTCCAACAATCCAAGAAGGCCCGCATTGGCCTGAGAAGGCGCACCAAACTTCGAACGGAGAGGAGCGTAACTAATCTTGAGTTCCCTCTGGGCTTGCCTTCCCAGAGAATCCGTATCCGGTCCAAAGCCGCACAGCAGCAGCCGGCTGATTGGCTGTCCGATCTGATCTTCCGCGTAAGCCAGAGTCTGCTGCAGAAGCGGCAAAACAGTCCGTTCTTCGGAAACGGCGTCCTCTTCTGCGCTCAGCGCTAAGTCAAGACAGCGAACCAGCCGAACACGCCCGCCGTCAAGCAAGGTGACGGAGAGAGTCGATCCCGCCGTTTTGGCTACTACGGTAAGGCCTCGTTCTTCCGTTACACACAACGGCAAAGCAGCCACAGACGATGGCACCACAAGCCCTACGCGATATCCCGCGTCCTTGATCAATGCCTCGTACTCGTCGAGGATCGGCTTTGCGATGGATACGGTCAACACTTCGATTCGCTTCGGTTCGTTTACCTGTATAGAGTAAGAAAGTTGCGCCTCATCAATGTGAAACGGCACGGTTTTACGAAGCCGGAAGCGCAGCAAGGACATCCGCTCTTCCTCTCCGGACGGAAACTCTTCAAGGTCAATGACAGCCATTCGGACGGCATAATCCGGTATGATCAAGCCGGCCGTCGGACGCTTACCCGGTACAGCGGGAGAGATCGCCTTGATAGCCTCAAGATACAGCTGCGGCTTCAACAGGTTCGGCGCTGCGGGTGACGCCATCGCGCCGCGCTCGTTCAACACCATCTGCCTTTGTTGGGCCGGCGATTTCGGAGGCACGACCGCGATCGAATCTTCTGTGATTTCAAACAGACGATCCGGCGGAGGTTCGGAAACTAACTTCTGAATTCGGTCAAGAAACGACAGACAGCAACACCTTTCCTATTCGATGAACGTGACCTTGTTCGCTTCGCGCAGGGTCGTGATTCCCTCACGCACTCGATCGAGCGCCGACTCCCGAAGAAAGGTCATGCCGTCTGCCCGCGCAGCCCTTTTGATTTCCGAAGCGGGTCTCCGTTCGAGAATCATCTCGCGAATCGTTTCGGTCAAATCGAGTAATTCGTGAATCGCCGTGCGGCCGCGGAACCCTGTTCCGCTGCACTCCATGCAGCCGCGGCCCTCGTAAAACTGGAACGAACCCCACTCGTCCACGTTCAACCCACTCTCAACCAGGTACTCATCATCGTATTGAACGGGCTGACGGCAGTGCGGGCAGATAACGCGGACCAGCCGCTGGGCCAGGATGCAGTTCAACGAAGAAACGAAGTTGTATGGTTCGACGCCCATGTTCAAGAACCGGCCAAGGACATCCAACACATTGTTGGCGTGGACAGTCGTAAACACAAGGTGCCCGGTCAGCGCTGCGTTGATGGCGATCTGGGCGGTCTCCTGGTCGCGGATTTCTCCGACCAGAATCTTGTCCGGATCGTGGCGCAGGATGGAACGCAGACCGCGCGCAAACGTTAACCCTTTCTTCTCATTGACGGGGATCTGCGTAATTCCTTTAATCTGGTACTCTACTGGGTCTTCAATCGTGATGATCTTGTCTTCATCATTCTTGATCTCGCTCAAGGCAGCGTAGAGGGTCGTGGTTTTACCCGAGCCTGTCGGTCCCGTGACCAGCACCATGCCGTATGGTTCCTTGATATACCGACGGAACTTGAGAACATCGCTCTCGGCAAAACCGACGACATCGAGCGTGAGGCGCGAGAACTTCTCGCTCATCGACTCTTTGTCGAGCACGCGGAGAACAGCATCTTCGCCGTGGATGGTCGGCATGATCGAAACACGGAAGTCGATCAGGCGCCCCTTGTAGCGAACGCGAAAACGGCCGTCCTGCGGAACGCGGCGCTCGGCAATGTCGAGTTCGCTCATGACCTTGATGCGCGAGATGACGGCCGAATACCACTCCTTGGCGATAGGACTCATCGCGTATTGCAGCACGCCATCAATTCGATATTTAATGGCCAGTTCCTGGTCGCGCGTTTCGATGTGGATATCGCTTGCCCGTCTCTCGAGGGCATTAAAGATCGTGGTATCGACCAGCTTGATGACCGGCGCAATGTTGCCCTCATCGGAAGCAAGCCGGTCGATCGAAAGATTCTCGTCCGCGTTCTCGTCGTCGCCGACAACGTCAAGCGTAAATCCTTCCGTCACCTCCTCGAGAACGCGTTGGGACTGCTCGGTTTTCTTCAGCAGATCTGAGATCTGCGAGTGAGTGGCAACTTTGACCTTGAGCTTCTTTGAAAGAAGGATCGCTAACTCGTCGATGGCGACAATTTGCCGCGGATCCGCGAGCGCAATTTCAAGGGTTCCACCAATGGCCTGCAAAGGCACAAAGTGATACCGGAACATGAGGTCCACTGGAACAGTGCGAAACAGCTCATGGTCGATCTTGGTCTTCTTTAGGTCGACAAAGGTGCAGCAATAACGCCGGGCGAGGGTTTCCGCCTCTTCCACTTCATCCCGTGACTCTCGGATTCTGATGATTTCGGTTGCCATCGGTTACCTGATCGTGTCCGCCAACGAAAAGATAGGCAGGTAGAGGGCCACTAAGACGAACGCTACGAAAATACCCATAAAAATCATGATCGCGGGTTCAATAAGGGATAGCAGGGCCGTCATTCGGGTAGACACATCGTCCTCGTAAAACTCGGCAACACTGGTCAACATCTGCGGCAGTGCGCCCGTGGACTCGCCCACCTGCATCATGTCGACGGCCAAGGGAGGCACGATCCCGCTTGAAGCAAGCGAAGACGAAAGCGGCTTTCCTTCACGAACCAGGACAGCCGTGCGATCCAGAACCTTCTTGAGCAGCAAACTGCCGAGGGAGCGGCCTGCCGTCTCGAGTCCCTGAACCAAAGGGATACCGCCGACCAGAAGGGTTCCCAATACGCGAGAAAGCTGCGCAACCTGATACTTCGTCCAGACTTCCCCGACCAAGGGTAGCCGCATCTTCACTCGATCGAGCGTTTCCTGCGAGCTTGGCCGGCGCGACCAGACGAACGCAGCCCCGATCAGAACAAAGAAAAGGGCAATTCCAAACAGAACGTAACTCCGGGCCGTGGTGCCCACCGCAATCAAAATGCGAGTTGCAGCCGGCAACTTCGCTTCCATGCTGCTGTAAAGAGAAGCGAAATTCGGAACGACATACGTTACCAGAAACACGATCAGGCAGGTAACCAGGACGAGGAGAATAGCAGGGTAGAGCAGCGACACCAGCAACTTCTTGCGCAAGGCCAGCGTAAGCCGCTGGTAAGTGATGAAGCGCTCCAGAACCTCGGCCAACGAACCGCTTTTCTCGCCCGCAAGTACCGAAGTGACGTAGATGGAAGGAAAAACATGCTGACGCGCAAAGGCGTCGGACAGCACTGTGCCCGTTTTCACCTCATCACGAACCGCCCGTATATGACGGCCCAGCTTTTCGTCCGTCAGTTTGTCTGCCAGGAGATCGAGCCCCTGCAAAATGGGGAGACCCGCTTTGATCAAGGTGACGAACTGCTGGTTGAAAACAAGGAATTTCTCGAGATTGACGGTTTTCCGGCGTTGCGTCATCCCGCTCAGCCTCGCGCCCAAATCCTTGGCGCGGACCGAGTAAACGAGGTAGCCCTGCTGAGACAGCCGGTCGCGAGCTTCCCGCTCGCTCGGAGCTTCGGCGACCTGCTCATGCATCTGGCCGCGCGGATCGGCGTAACGCAGGACGAACTCAGCCATGCTTAGCTTTTCCCTTCGGGCTTATAGTCAACGGCATCAACGACTTCGGCCCCGGGAGGAATCGCGAAATGGAAAGTCGAGTCATTCAAAGGTATATTCAGCTTCTCGTCACGGAAAACGTAAGAAAGTAAAGACTCATCCCGGCCTGCAACTTGTAGTTGCCGGATCGAGCCATCGCCGGCAATCAACATTTCGATGCTCTTGTACGGAAGCCGATCATTTTTGGCGGTGGCAGTCAGAATCGCACCTTCCTGCTGCTCGCGCACCTGGAAATCTCGGAACTCCTTCTTCAATTCAAGTTTTCCCAATAGAAACGCCAAAGGAGCCCGCATATCCTCAGTGTCTCGAAGTGGTACTTTCTCTACCCTATTGTCCCCTGCGGTATAGAGGAATACTGCTTTCCCGTCCGAAATAAACAGCTTCCCTTGAGGACGCGTGTAATCCCAGCGCATCTTTCCTTGTTTGCGCAGCGTCAGCGTACCGGATTCCGGCGGTCGGTTGCGGCCAAGCAAGCTGTAGCTTTCGTCAAAGTGAACCGATAACGTCTGCGCTTTGTTGTAACGGGATTCGACCTGCGCAATCAGCGCGTCAGTCGTGAGAGGCACACCTGACGCCGCCCCATGGGCGAGGAGCGAGCAAATCAGCAGACAACGAAACACATTAGTAAGGACGCGGCGAGGTATTCGGGCGTGTACTACGGCGATAAGCGTCCTACCTCCCACCCGGTCTCTCCCGTTCTCGAGTACACAATCCGGTCGTGAAGCCGGTTGGGCCGCCCCTGCCAAAACTCGAAGAGATCCGGGCGAACCGCGTAGCCGCCCCACCACTCCGGGGTGGGTATATCATCCGAGTCTCGATATTTTGCTTCCAGATCGGAGAGAGTCTGTTCGAGTGGCGCCCTTGACGGAAGCCTGGTGCTCTGGTGAGAAGCGAGAGCCCCGAGCCGGCTGCCTTTTGGTCGGCCCCGGAAGTAAGCTTCAGATTTTCCCCGGGATACGCGTCGCACCCGTCCTTCCACCCTGACCTGCCGCTCAAGTTCAGCCCAGTAAAACGTCAGAGAAACAAACGGATTGCTTTCCATTTCACGGCCTTTTCGACTCGTATAGTTCGTGTAAAAGAGCAGCTCTTCCGGGGTGAGTTCCTTGAGGAGCACAATGCGTCCGGAGGGACGTCCGTCCGCCGTCGCGGTTGAGAGCGTCATGGCATTTGGCTCGGGCAGGTCGGCTGTGCGCGCGTCCGTTATCCAGCGCCGGAACTGCTCGATTGGGTTCGGATCGCAGTGCGCCTCGTCGAGCGCTCCACGCTTATATTCCAGCCTAAGTTCTTCGAGCGAAAGACCGAGAGGGTCACCCTCAAGAAATTGCGCCATCGACTTAGTTTGGCACTCGGCAATTGCTATACTCAGACCGGAATGGTGTACGTTCTCACATCCATACACGTCCTGATCTGCCTGTTTCTGATCATTGTCGTTCTTCTGCAAAGCGGAAAAGCGGCTGATCTGGCGGGGGCTTTCGGCGGAATGGGTTCACAGACGGTGTTCGGCCCGCGCGGGACCGCGACGGTTCTTTCGAAGGCCACGACAATCGCTGCATTCCTGTTCATGGTGACTTCGTTAAGCTTGGCCGTTATGGCCGATCGAAGCGCGCCCTCGACCGGTAGTGTGTTCGAAAACCGAAAGGCTCCGGCGGCTCAGAAAGCACCGGCAACGCCACCGGCCAAGACGAACACTAAAAAGTAAAACTCTTCACAACGCGGAGATGGCGGAATTGGCAGACGCACTAGCTTGAGGTGCTAGCGGGTAACACCGTGGGGGTTCAAGTCCCCCTCTCCGCACCAAACACAAAACAAAGAATTTACCCTCCTCCTTTCAATTCACCCTCTCGGGCTTTTGTGACGTACTTTGTGCCACTTCTTTGTGTTCCTTGGCCAGGAACTCTTCGGCTTTGCGCCCGGCTTCTCGAGTATCGGTTTCGTCGGTAATGTTGTAGCGTTCGAACACACCGCGCGTTCGATGACCGGTGATCTTCATAATGACGGTTTCCGCAACACCTGCGCGGCGGAGATTACGCACTGCGGTTCGGCGCAGATCGTGGAAAAGCAATCCCGAAAGTCCTGCCCGCTGGCAAGCTAGATCCCAGCTCTCTCGAAAGTCCCTGATTGGTTTTGCTCCGCGCGCGAAAAGGTACTCGCTGCTTTGCGGTTGCATTTCGATGAACTTGGCCATGTCGCCGTAAATCGGAACGGCCACTGGTTCCGGCTTCCGATTGCTCTTTCGGCCCTCCATCCAGATTGTCTGGGACTTCAGATCTACCTGCGACCACTTGATTCTCAGAAGCGCACCCTTCCGCAGCCCAACGTGGTAGCCGACAACAAACAGCAATCGGAGTTCCTCAGGCAGTTCGAACAAGAGCGTCTTATACAAGTCCGGCTTCAAGAATCCCTTTCTTGGCTCCTCCTCGGTGAGTCTCGGAAAATGGGGAACGCGGGCCACGAGCGGTGGGTCTTGGTTGAACCCAAGTTGAAACGCTCGATGCAGCAACCCAAGTTCTCGATTGACCGTGCCCGGCTTTACGACTTTCAACCGAACCTCGACGTACTCCTTAATGCGTGCACTACTGAGTTTCGTGGCTTTGATATCGCCGAGTTTCGGCAGCAAGATCGATTTTATTTTCAATGTTGCGATGTAAAGCTGTGCAACTCGGCGGATTTCATAGTCTTCTAGTAACAGCGTCAAGAGGTTGCGCACCGTAACGCGATCCGGGGTGAGCAATTCGCCAGAGGCGAGTCGGCCCTGCTTCCGATGTAGATAGGCAAGAGCTTCCTCACGATCGCTTGTTTCACAAGATTCGCGCCTTCTTACGCCATCAATCGAGTAGTCGCACCACCAAATTCCATTCCGCGGGTATATTGTTCCTTGACCTCTCGTGTTCCTCTTCTTACGGGTCTTCGGCATGTTAAGGAGTGGTCTTGCTTTCGTCAATGATGCGGTCCAGGTCGAATCTGTCGAAGCGGAGCTTCTTGTCGAGATCGACTGTGGGAATCCGACCCATGTGGACCTTCGCCTTGAGCGCATCTGTGGTTAACCCCAGATACGTCGCTGCTTGACTTAGAGTCAGGAGCCTCGGCGTCAGAACTACCGAATCCTTCAGGCGGTTTATAACCGCTTCGGCGATCGTGTCTGTGTTGATCTCGATTGCCATATTCATCCTCTCCGCAAAGCGTCGTTGCCGCCCGTCGTCGTCACAATCGGTTGCACATACGGTAAGCCACGGTATCGTGTGTCAGTGACATTACGCGCTAGCTTTTCTTTCTTGTGCGTAGAGCTGCGATATCTCTGACCGAAATAGGCCCAACTCTACACGATGAACTTGGACGATGCCCCAGTAAGCGCGCCCAAAACCTCAACGTCTGCGTTTTCTGCGAAGCCGCTTCGCGCAAACTCAGCGAGGAGCAGCCATAGATCGCCAACAGGCAGCGCGGTCTTCTTGAGCGCGGTATTCAGAGCTATACCTTGCTGTTGGGCAATAAAGGCCGCGCACATCTTTTGTCCAAGTTCCTGGTGAAACTCTGATTCGCGAAGTTTCTCTATTCTTTTCGCCATAGACTTCCCTCCATTGGAACAACTGAATGGCAAATCTTCACTTGTCGGCTCATTGGCAAGCCAATTCGCGAGCTTCTCGAATGATAACTACCCTCGGAGTAGCAGCTTCCCAAGCTGGACGTCGCGGGTTCGATCCCCGTCTCCCGCTCCATGTTTTCAATCACTTGGGAAGAACCGAAAAACACGCGTTACTCCGTTTACTCCGTTTTCTTTCCAACCCTCGCCTGAATCGCGGGTTCATTACTGAATCACCTCAGATTCGAGGCGGTTCACTGCTTCACTTTTCTGGTCAAGATCGCTGTGGGAATAGACCTCCATGCTCACTCCCAGCCCGTGGCCCCGCTGATCAGCGGAAACCTTGTCGTCGATCTTGGCTCGGGTGGACTCCGTCCTGGATCACGCGTGTGCGGAACTCCCCCGGCGTCTTCTTGGTCACCACCCGGTCGAAGATTAACTGCACCCGGTCGGGCCGCCCCAGGTCCAGATTGTCACGTATGATCTCTTCAAAGAACTCGCGACCGCGCAGAGGCCGGTCGAAGATCTGCGTCAGACTCACTTCCATCTGCCAGATCGAGAGACTCCAGTCGTAACCGGCGGCGCGGTCTTCTGCTCGTA
>JBJMGK010000255.1:0-5767 GCA_045807925.1 Bryobacteraceae bacterium
AGCGCCGTCACCCTGAATGGGAATCCTGCCCAGAATGACCTCTACGCGGGGTTATCCATCAATTTCGCGGGACTGGAACTCGGAGGGTTGATACCTCAAGATTTGACGTTCACGCAACCCACTGATCGCAATGTCGCTCCGGAGCCCGTGTCCTTAGCATTGATCCTGGCCGGATTGTCTGCCTTGCTTCTCTTACAGGTCAGACGTTTCTGGCCGAACTAAAGCTGGTCAGCCGCGCGGCCACGGTCCGTGACGGCAGTCAAGCAATTCTTAGTGTCTCTGTGGAAATTGCGGATTCAGTGACAGTTCTGCGGATTCCACAAGTCTCCGCGTAGACTGAGTTTTCTGGCCACCGTGGGCTTTTCTTGGTCGGTGATGTGATCCAGCACATTGCGTCGCTTGTGCACCTGGCAGCGCTGGATTGGCGCCGCTTCGCCGGCATACTTTTTCACCGCAGCGTGCAGCGCTTTGCCTCCATCCACGTGCGGCCCTGCTTGCGGATGCTGGCCGAAAGGAACCCGCGGACACTTTATCACGTATCTTGGTCCGAATGGCAGACAATACGTGGCGATCCTCGCGGGCATCGGAGGCGATTGGTCCCTGCTCTCAGGTGACGTGCGTTCTGACGATCCCGCCGATGTGCGCCCGCCGGCGGACTTTGCGCCCGAGCTCGGTCGGCATACGAGCCAGGGCGGGATGATATGGATTTTCGGAATGTAGGATCGGCGCGCAGTGAATTGTGAGAGGCGCTTCCGCGGGCCGTAAACGAAGATGAGGGCGGTTCATTACTTAGTTACACGGAGCCGGAAAGTTGCTGGTAGACCAGCTGTTCACTTGGTCATCGCTGCGGGAATGATCCTTACCGCTTCCTTCGGTTGTCGCCGCGCGGACGAGACGCGTCCGATTCCCCCATCAATCGTGTATGAGCTGCCAGTGGAGAGCACAAGATCCGGTCGCGAGCATTTGATATTTATGGCAAGATGCAGCCGGCCCCGGATGATCCCTTTCTCGCCAGCAGGAGAACGTTTTGGGAGAACAACGGTCAGATAGCGCTGAGCTTCGCCGCCCTGTGTGGAGGCGTAGAACCCGTCGACGCCCTCCTTGATGCAGGCGCGCACAAACAGCAGCTGACTTTCGGTGAGGATCTCAAAACCTTTCTTCACTGCCTCGCGAGTCGTTTCAAAGATAGATGGTTGTGTAGCCGCTACTTTCGACCGCTTGTAGTGCGTTTGCGGCAACTTGTTCGGGACAGCCGTGCTGTATAAGCTCAGTCTTTAACCGCGGAAGGTCCAGCGATACGCCGCCTATGAACGTTTGGGGCGGCCGATCCTGTTCTCCCTGCACCTTATACGTTGAGCACCCGTCATTGCGAATAATCACGAGTTTCTTCGTCATTTGGAAAGGCTACCACCGCAAAGTAGAACAGGCAATCCTCCGAACCGGCAGCCCGTCGACCGTGAGTTCTGAGGCTTTTGATATTCACCGACCAGTCCGTCGAACTAGCTACGATCTCAGGGTAACGCGAGACTTGCGTTTGAAAGCGGCCTCCCGCCCTAGTACATTTCGGTCCACATTAGAGGGAATCTGAGCCGTAGCCAGGCAAACGGAAGACGTCCGTTAGCGTGGATCAGCCTTGTTCACTACGAGCGCGAGCCGAATCGCCGGATTGCTGCAAACGATCGAGCAATGCAGAATGACGCGCGTGTGTATCGTTCTTTCGGATCGCGACGCCCAGCGCCTTGGCTTCTCCGGCCAGCACGACTAACTTCTTTCCACGCGTGATCCCGGTATAGATGAGATTCCGTTGGAGCAGCATGTAGTGCTGCATGGCCAGAGGGATCACCACAACCGGAAACTCTGAGCCTTGTGACTTGTGAATACTGATCGCGTAGGCCAGCGATATCTCGTCCAGTTCTCCGTAGTCGTACCTCACCAGCCGCGTATCGTAGCGGATCGCGATTTCCTGTTCGACCGCATCGATTGATTCGATCTGGCCGATATCCCCGTTGAAGACATCCTTGTCATAGTTGTTTTCCGTCTGGATGACTTTGTCCCGTAGGCGGAATCGATATCCAAACCGCTCCACCTCTATTCCGCCTGCCGGCAGCGGATTCAAAGCCGCCTGCAGCCTTACATTCAGTTCTCTTGCTCCAATAGACCCACGGTTCATGGGACACAGAACCTGGATGTCACGAATCGCGTCCAACGCCAAAGTTGCCGGGATTCGCCGGGCCACCAAATCCACCAAAAGGCTCTGAATCTGCTCAGGGTCGCGGCGTTGTAAGAAATAAAAATCCGATCCAGCTTCTTTGCCATACCGCTCCGGCATTGCTCCGTTTTTGATCCGATGAGCTGTCCTCACAATCTGACTCTGCGCGGCTTGCCGGAAGATTTCCGTCAACCGGACTACGGGCGCCACGCCGCTTTCGATAATGTCCCGCAAGACGGTTCCGGGACCCACTGACGGCAACTGATCCACATCACCGACCAGAATGAGATTCGCGTGCCCCGGAAGCGCCCGGAGGAGGTCACTCATCAAGGGAACGTCCACCATGGAGCTTTCATCGATTACCAGGAGATCGCAGTCGAGCGGGTTGTTCTCATTGCGGGCGAAACGCCCGGATCCGGGTTGGATTTCTAACAGGCGGTGAATCGTCTTTGCTTCGAGACCAGTCGTTTCGCTGAGTCGCTTAGCGGCACGACCAGTGGGCGCAGCCAGGGCACAGCGAACCTTCTTCGGCCGCACGATCGTCAGCAGCGACTGAATCAGGGTTGTCTTGCCCACTCCGGGACCGCCAGTTATGACCGCCAAACGGTTCCCGAGAACCTGGCGTAAGGCTTCGCGTTGGCTCTCGGCTAATTGTTTCTGGGTGCGCTCTTCGCACCAAGCGACGGCTCGTCCGAAATCGAGCTCCGGAACGACCGAACGTAGGCCTGAGAATCGGGTAATCCGCTGCGCGATTTCCTTCTCCGCTCGCATCAGATACGGCAGAAAGATCAGGCCTTCGTTGCCTACCGACTCGAGAATGACGTCCCCTTTCGTCAGCATCCCGGCGAGCGCCTGCTCGACGACCAGCGGGTCCACGTCAAGTAGTTCGCTCGCTTTGGCCAGCAGATCGGTATTCGGAAGAGCGCAATGGCCCTCTTGTGTCGCCTCCAACAGGATGTGTTCGAGACCGGCGCAGGCCCGATATCGGGAATCGCTGGGGATTCCCAATTTCTGGGCCACCGCGTCCGCTGTCTTGAAACCGATTCCGCGAATGTCTTTGGAGAGCACATACGGATTGTTTCGGATCTTTTCTATTGCTTCTGCGCCGTAGGTCTTATGAATCCGTACCGCGCGGCTGGTGCTCAATCCATGTGAATGCAGAAACAGCATAATCTGGCGTACGGCCAGCTGGTCGGTCCAAGCACTCACAATTTTCAACTTGCGCTTGGGTCCTATGCCTTCGATCTGTTCCAGTGAATTCGGGGTCTTCTCGATGACTTCGAAAACCTCCTCACCGAAGCGTGCAATGAGGCGCTTGGCATAGATTGGGCCAATGCCCTTTACCATCCCGCTGCCCAGATACTTCTCCATGCCCTCGCGGGTGTTGGGCGGCATCGTCTTAAGATGAAACGCCTTGAGCTGGCGCCCATGCTCCTTGTCGATCACCCAATCGCCCTCAGCGGTGATCCACTCTCCCGCGGAAACGCTGGGTGCCGAGCCGACAACCGTGACCAGATCACGGTGCCCTTCGGCCTTCACCCTGAGTACACAAAATCCGCTCTCTTCCGAAAAGAAAGTGACGCGTTCAACCAGCCCGCTCAGCTGATAGCCTGTCGGCTTGGGAGATGAGGTTAACATCTCGACTGCAGCTCAAGGAACCAGAGAGAACAAGCCGCTAACCCGTTGCAAAACGATTCCTTTGTGATACACCATTATCGTGGTCGCGCAGCTTTGAAATTTCTTCAGGCGTGAAATGCTCTTTTATGAGTACATCGAGCTTTTCAAGAGACGCTTTAAACGTCGGTTCCAACGTGCCCTCGCGCGTATCGAAGCCTCGCGACAGCCCTAGTTCGTCAGCCGCCGCGTAAAGCGCTCTGAATTCCGATAATTCAAAATCCAGATACTTTTCGATGTTTGTGTGCGCGTCTGGACTGAAGATCGACAAAAAGGGAATCCAGGCGCAGTACTTCATATGCCAGTCTATTCAAAGATCTCAACCACTCCCTTTGGGGGTGATCCCGTATCACTAAGCCGGCCTTTTGGGCCTTGGCACATTCAATCCTCCACAGATAGTCAACATCTCCCTGCTCACGTAACGCCGTGTATTCTTCGTAGCAATGTTGGCATTCCATCATGTTCGTTCTTAATGCAATGAGAGCAGCAATAACGTCCTTCCTCGGCTTCTCCTTCCAGTGCCGCTCAACTAAGCCGATTTGCGTGCTCCACAGGTCGGGCATCGTGTAGTAAGTTTAGCTGGGCTGACCTATTTTCAATAGGTTGTTTCAGAATGGTCCATTTGTGCAGGCCGAGAAGACGAGCGTGCAAGTTAAGAGCCGCCGTCTCACAAAGCGTAAGTTTTGCAACAAGAGTGGAAGCCCTCTCAACATTGGGATCCGATTGTTGCAAATCTCCTGTCTCAAATGCCTGCTGTTGCCCGGCGGTGTACATCAATTACGATTTGTGCACGACAATCAATTGGCTGCGAAATTGTACTATCCGCGCCGCTCTTTCGCACGGCGCTGCTTATGAGCGCCGCTTCAGCTTCTGCCCGGGTAGGGAGCGCATCTGCCCGCTGCTTCCGATGCGTCCCCATTCGCGCATCAGGCACCATTGCCCGAATTAATCCGGCTGCACGTCCAGCCGGTAGTAGCGCTGCATGCGTTTTGCGGGGTCGATGCGGTAGAGGAGGGTCGCGGTCATGGCCTGAGTCTCGATATAGTGCTGTGACTGACGTTGTAACTGCGTGCGATGTCGGTTTGAGATTCCTTCCCGCGCTCGCGCTTGGCTAATGCTTCCTTGCGCTGGTGCAGCGTGAGCTTGAATCTCCGCCCCAGCTTCACGCCTCGAGCTTTAGCTCGAGCGCGTCCTTCGCTGGTGCGTGTGCGTATCAGTTCACGCTCACCGCGCAGCGACCTGAGCAGATTCGGGACCTACTGGTGGAATTGGTGGTCCGGCGAATCCCGGCCACTCTGGCACTGGACCCGATTCGTGACATCCAGGTTCTGTGTCCCATGAACCGTGGCTCGATTGGAGCAAGAGAACTGAATGAGAGGTTACAGGCGGCCTTAAATCCGCTGCTGGCAGGCGAAATAGAGGTGGAGCGGTTTGGATATCGATTCCGCCTCCGGGACAAAGTCATCCAGACCGAGAACAACTATGACAAAGATGTTTTCAACGGGGATATCGGCCAGATCGAATCGATGGATGTGATCGAACAAGAAATCGCCATCCGCTACGATACGCGGCTGGTGAGCTACGACTACGGAGAACTGGACGAGGTATCGCTGGCCTACGCGATCAGCATTCACAAGTCACAAGGCTAAGAGTTTCCGGTAGTAGTGATTCCCCTGGCCATGCAGCAATACATGCTGCTCGAACGGAATCTTATTTATACCGGGATCACGCGTGGAAAGAAATTGGTCGTGCTGGCCGGAGAAGCCAAGGCGCTTGGGATGGCGATCCGAAAGAACAACACGCACGCGCGTCATTCCGGATTGCTCGGTCGCTTGCAGCAATCCCGCGATTCGGCCGCTGATTGACAATGGTTTACATGACTCC
>JBJMGK010000256.1:0-8065 GCA_045807925.1 Bryobacteraceae bacterium
AGAAATCGAAGCGACGCCGCACGACAAGAATGATTAGGGAACTTCGTAGCTTCGGCTATGAAGTACAGCCGCTGAGTCTTCAAATCGGCACCGCTTGATTGCGACGCGTGCATTTTCGACCTTGAATCCTAACGTTACTGGCGATGTACGTTACTGGCGATGTAAACGATGCGGGCTCTAGTTTTCCGGGCAGCGCGTGTTTCAGAACATCACTGCGTCCGCATCCTCGATCCCCTCCCAGCGAACCGAGTTGAGTCGTCTCGTTCGAGAGACGATTCCGGACTGCACACGTTCAGTGCGGACCGGTGAAACGAGACATCTTCTGAGATTGCTGCCACATCGGCCTAAATAATGGGTCGCCAAGTAGGCTAGTTGTCCCAAGTTCTTTCCACTCAACCGGCCGAACTGCTAATCGAGAATAAGACTGACGTTCGAAACTTGCAGAAACTCAGAAGGTGAAGCCCACGAGAAAATCCACGGCGTTAGTGCTGGGGAGCCAGAAGCTTTTTTCGTTGTAGTGCGTGTAGCGCAGTCCAGGCGTCACATGAATCACGTGAAGCTTGAAATCGACGCCGATACCGACCAGCCCACCAACCCGTTCGAACGAGCCGGGAATGGGCGCGACAGTGTACGGCGGTTGTCGTGGGGTTGGAGAGGGGAAAGAAGCATTCGCGACATTATAGACATTGCTGAAATTATAGACATTGCCCAGATGATTGAAGGAAATGCCGCCTTCCACGTACGGCCGTATTGAGGACTTGGAAAAATGATACTGGACGGCTACCGGGAATTCCCAGCTATGACCAACGGCGGATATGTCGGCTCTTTGCTCAATCGCGACAGACGTGTCACCCATTGTGGTAAAGCCAGTGATGGTGACAGCGCGGGACTTCTGATCGACGCGCTTGTACATCGCCCCAAATTCGACGCCGAATCCCAGCGGGAGCCCGATATCTACTACCGGGCCGATGGTATAGCGCTTCGTTTGTGCCTGAAACGTCAGATCGCCACCGTGGGTGTCTACGGATTCCACAACGTCGGTGAGCGGCACGCCGGCCTTGATCCCAACCGAGATGCGTTGCGCGAATGCGCTCGATGCAGCTGTCAGCAGAAGACAGGCCACTGCGGTTGCTCGGCAGAAGGATGAAAGCCACTTTCCATGTGGCTGGCGAGCATATACAATCATTGTGTTTTCCCCGAATGTGCAATGTGTAGGATCGTCTGGACTCGATCCGCGTTGATTTCACTTGCGAGCAACTCGTACCCGGGCAAGCTTCAGCCAGGCTTTCGCGAACGCTCGAATCATGAATCCTGACAAGGGCAAGGACGCCGCTGTCCGCGTTTGACTCCGTGGCCCTCGCCCCACTCCGCGCATTGCCTGTCACGCCTGGGCGTTGCAGTACAGGCTCAGAACTGACCGGATGCGGCGTGCGTCTGTGTAGTTTGCGCCTGCCTATCTACTGGAAATTTAAGTTCAAAGGATCTCCTAAGTTCCATCTGAATAAACCATGGAAAGGAACCCTGGGAACCGGTGACACAAGGCTATGCGGAGTTAGGATTGGTCCCCTTTGTGGATCGGCCACAACCAAATGGAGAGGGTCTTTCCCTAGCGCTCAGTCCGGAGCTGCGTAGCGATAAGCTTGGACGGTTTGGTCCACATTCTCGTTCTCCTTTTCAATTCCACAGGAAACGGCGTGCGTATCGATTTGCGTCGTCACTTCATTGCTCGGGCCGCCCAGTTAGGCCAAGCCGCGACCGTTAACGCGAAAGTTGCTCGTCATCATCGCACCGGAACGCTCACCGGCGCTCCTGCAATCCAGGCGGCACTCACTTGAATCGTGGCTGTTCCGCTCACCGCATCCTGTGGCACGCGAAAGTTTACCTGATAGCCGTCCAACGCGCCCGGATACCCGACAGCACTCAGCACTTCCGCGGCCTTTCCATTCACCGTTACAGCAACTGGCGAGTTGACTACAGCCAGAGGACTCGACGGGAAGGGCTGACCTGGGGCGAGGCTCGCGCGCGTCGGCCCCAAGCGCGTGGCAAAGAGGGACAAGATCTCGCCTGCTGTAGCGGGCTTGGCGGAACTGACGAGCGAGAAGTCGTCGGAATGGGCGACGGAGGGCCCGTAGGGAGTGATTACCACTTCCGGGTGGAACATTGTGGGATCACATAGAGAACCGTTAGGAGATGCCCTCCTCCATTTTGGCGTCTTCTCGCGGGATCCTCGGTGATGGACGCGGTACGCTCGAAAACAGCCGCGCTCAACAAGTCGTTTCTCTGGCCCCTTTGCCCTCGAACACCGAAGAATGCGCCCGTGCCGCCGGTAATCGCGGAATCCTTGCTTCCCGACGGCGGTCCTGGGGGCGACGGCATTCCGCTACTCAATCCATACGTCATGATAGTTCCGATTGACGTAATACCGTTGCTTTGCAGGATTTCAAACGTCTCGTCACGGATAGAGGGCCAAGTAGTGTCAGAGATTGCAAACAAGCCAGGTGTGGGCGTTGGGCTCATGCAAACCGCGACCCCTCGGACCGCATATATGCCCCTCGCCGGCTGGCCGTTCACTGCCACGATATCTCCGTAGCCGATGAATCGCACCCCTGCGCACCCCACGCCCATTCCCTGAGCGATCTTGCCAGGAGTCACGTTCAGATTGGTTCCCCACTTCGACAGATCCGAGGTGTCCACTTGGTACTCGACAACATTGTCTAGCTCGACAGCCAGAGTCGTGACGCCTACTTGTGCTCGTGCTGAATTGACGTGTCCGGCGACCAATGTGGCCAGCGCGAATGACAGTTTGCTAGCTGTTAGGTTCATATGTTGATCTCCAAGGTCGAAACTCCCGACTTGGTGGAATCGTACGCAGGTGGATCTGTTTGGGCAACAAAGTTATTCCTCATGCCTTCCTGAGGATGTATGCGGTTGAACGCTAGGCATTTGGCAGAAACATGAGGCGGTGAAATTCAGCGCACTCAATGCAGATCTCTGTCAAGAAATCTAAAGTCACTCGCGGAGCGTTACAATGGACTCCGAAAATGGCCACCGGGGAAGCACCAGCGCGACAGCGCACGCTGCGCTTCGGAGAGTTCGAACTCGACTTAGATCGCCAAACCCTTTCGCGGCGCGGCATCCCCCTCAAACTGCAGCGTCAGCCCTGCCAAGTTCTGGCATTGTTGATTGAACGCGCTCCCGAGACCGTCTCGCGCGATCAGATCCGGCGGCACGTCTGGGGTGAAATCGTCCACATCGATGTCGATCAGAGCATCAATTTCTGCGTTCGCCAAATACGAGCAGCGTTGCGGGACAGCCCTGCCGGTCCGCGTTTTATCGAGACACTTCCGCGCGAGGGTTACCGCTTTCTCGGATCTCTAGAAGGCATCGCCAAAGAAGACAGAGCTGTGGATCTTGCTGCCGCGCCTGCTAAAGAAGAACTTTTGCACAGCGCCGTCAGATCCAATCCCCGCCGCTGGCTGACCGTTTCAACGATTTCGGTATTGCTGCTTCTTCTTGGAACGACCGCATCTTGGCTCCTGAAGCGGCAGTTTCATTTGACGGTCTCGGGCATCTCCCCAGTTACCAGCTATCCCGGTGACGAGCGTGAACCCTCGTTCTCGCCAGACGGGCGCCAGGTTGCCTTTTCCTGGAACGGTGACGGTGGTCGCCGGCATATCTATGTAGCGCTGTCGGGCGAAGAGCATCCACTCAGGCTGACACAAGACGTTGCGGACGATAGTTTTCCGGCGTGGTCGCCGGACGGTAAACAAATTGCTTTCTTGCGTCGGCGGTCGGAATCCGAATTCGACATCATGCTCATTCCCGCAATCGGTGGTCAGGAACGAACTCTGCACGGAGTTCGCGTTGGGCTTTCAGTTGCCGGGGCCAATAGGCTGCTTGCCTGGTCTCCAGACGGCAAGTCTCTTTGCTTCACGAGTGAACTTGGCCCTTCGACCCACCATGCACTATTCTTGATGTCCCTCGATTCCAGACGTGTACGTCCTATTTACCCGCAAGCAACGAGCCCCGGCGGTGATACGGCCGCGGCGTTTTCGCCTGATGGTCGATGGCTTGCATTCGCCCGTTTTGCTAATCCTTACAACAGCAACATACTCGTCCAGCGCTTGACGGTTAATCTCGAACCGGACGGTGAGCCCTGGGTGATGCCCAACACCTCTGGCAACGCAACAACCCCGGTTTGGTTGCCGGACAGCAAGCAGATTCTTTTTTTAGATCACGACGGTGAAAGAATCATGCACGCGCAAGTCGGCGGCGCGGCTAAGCTCATTTACGTTGCCAGCCACACATTGAATGGACTTACGCTTGACGGAACGGGAATGCACTTGATTTCTTCCCGCCTAGAGCTCGACGCCGATATCGAGACGTTGCCACTTAAAGGATTGCAGGTTGCCGGAGAGGCCAAGCGGATCGTCCATTCTACGGCTAAGGAGGATCATCCACAATTCTCTCCCAACGGGCGGTGGTTGGCCTTTCAGAGCAATCGCAGCGGTGCTTCCGAGCTTTGGGTCGCTGATTCGGACGGCGAACATGCTCGCCAACTAACGCACATCGGCGCTTATATTGCGGGCTATCCACGCTGGTCTCCAGATAGCAATCTTCTTGTGTATCACGCGCGACTTCCCGACGTAGCGCAGGTTTACACCATCCGCGTGCGTGATGGAATCGTACATCAAATCACCCATCGAAACCCAGGCTTTGCCCTCGCGTCGTTTTCGTCGGATGGGAAACTAATTTACATGACCGAGGGTCGTGCAGACGGGCCATTGCTTAGTCGGGTTCCGGCTGATGGCGGCTCTCCTCAGTCATTCGGGTCCGGCTGCGACCCGTGGGAGGCACCCGGCCGCCAGTTGCTTCTCTATCGCAAATTCGACCAACCGTGGGTTTATGCCCGCTCTCTAGTCGGCGACGCCTCAAAAAATCCGGAGATGAGCCTGGTGAATGATTCCATTGCGGCCTTTTCTGGCCTTTCAGTGGTCGAAGACGGCTTTTATTACGTCGGGTTTACGCTTGGTAGCCGTCTTCGGACCTTTCGCTTCTACTCATTCGCGTTAGCCAAATCGGTAGACATAGGCCCCGCTCCTCCAAATTACTTACACGATGTTGCTATCACACCCGATCGGACTCGACTCGCGTATACGACTGGGACTAGCAATGGGGATTTGATCCAATTCAATCTAAATTAACCACCTTCAGTTGGCTCGGCTAAGATGGCGGTTCTCCGGCACGAAAGCGGATGTGCGATGTACTGATCTACCCTGGTCCGGAAGGGTTTATCAATAAAGCGCGGAACAGTCTCACGTGAACACGGCGTCCCCATCGCCATAACGCGATATTAAAGTCAAAACATTTTCAAGGTCAGGCCTTTTCTGACTTTAGACACGGGCTGTTAGCATACTTTTCCAATTTCTGATATGGTTAGCACCTCGGCACAACGGTCGCCATTTACCGCGTCTAGGAGAAAGAACAACTATGAACTGGTATACAGGCCGGCACGTACCTCTGTGGTTGGGAATCGCCGCTCAACTCGTCGCATTCCCGGCTGTGCACGGGCTCCTCCCTTGGGCTTTGTCGCTTATGGGCGCACGGCATGGCTGGGCCTTGGGTCTGCCCAGCGCGTGGAATGTCGTGGGTCTTGTTCCAGTCGTGGCTGGATTTTACATCGAATATCGGTGCATGCACGAACACTTTGCCGCAGCGCCGAGCGGCTGGGAACTCGAAAAGACTCGATACTATCCAACTCCGTCATACCTGTTGACGAACGGCCCTTATCGTTACAGCTGTAATCCGATTTACATGGCCGAAGCAGTGATCTGGCTAGGCTGGCTGGCGTTCTATGGAAGCTTCGTACTGGCAGGTATGGCTACGCTGGCTCTGGCGCTCGGTCCGCTTGTGGTCCCCCGCGAAGAAAGAGGGCTAGAAGCCAGGTTCGGCGAGGCCTATCGCGAGTACCGGCGCACAACACCGCGCTGGTTTGGAAAAGGTAGGCGCTAACAGCCAATCAGGCAACTCAGGTGTTCACAGGGGACGAATCACACAGCTGAACTGAGAGATAAGGGCGGGGGCATCGACGAGCCGTTGTGTCTAAAAGTAGCTCTTATCAAGTGATAATCGCCATTCCCCTGAGAAGTTACTGCCCTAATCGATAGCTGCCATAAATGCGAGAGCGGAGTCGCTCTTTTGGCGACGTATATTCCGGCACGCCGCGCGACGTTGATCGACCCAATACTTACCTTGCGATGGGAATGAGTTCGCGGCATTCATTCTGACGGCTGGCAATTTTTTTTTGGAGACCCTCGACGCGAGTCGTGGTTGCCGCTTCAGATCGCCACGCCGGCCTCGAAATACAAACACGTGTCGGTCGAATGGATCCTGTTCAAGCACTGTCTGCGCCGCGGCGCTCAGCCCGGTAAAGCCACACCGCAGATCCGTAATCCCTGCCGCAATCCAGATCCGTACTCCGGGTGGCGGTCCAATCATCCGACCAGGCTCGCTAACACAGTCTGCAACGTAGCCGCATCCACCACACCTTCAATGCTGACTCGGGCTCTTGCCAACTCGATGTGAACCATGCCGTGCCCATTCACCTTCGACTTCGACGGACGGCTCCTATGATCCGGTTGGGCATCCTCTGTGACACGCACCGCCAACATCGCCCGAGCCGGCGTGCTGCCCAGGGAGCCTCTTCGGTACAGGCGCCGCCACTTCCCAATCTGGCTGGGATGCACGCCGTACTCATCCGCCACTTCTCTCACGGAAATCCCAGGCTTCAGTGATGCTTCCGCTATCGCACGTCTCTCTTCCGCCGAACGCCATGCCGTTTCTTTGCCGGATTCTCTAACTCATTGCCTTTTTGATTAGAAACGTTCATCATTCCTCGCCGGCATCTACTGCTAGGCCTCTTCGAAGAATCCCGCATGCCGCGATCATCCGCTAGACGGTTACAAGCGGATACAAGCGGACGCTTACACAAAACCACAGTTCGCTGCGCTCGTGTTCGGTGCATCCCTATTTACCTTTGCCGGCGCCAATGAGGCATCTGCCCAGAGCATTAAGGTCACCCAGAATCCCCCGTCAGGATTGATTGGGTGGAGTACATCAGCCCCGCTTTGTACAAAGATTGCCGGCACAGCAGCCTTCGCCATCAACTACAGTGCCCCGTCATTCGTCGCCTTCGCCCCCGGTGCGTACGGAACCGTTCTCGAACGCGAGAATCGGCTCCGCGGTCAGGATTCGAACCTACAACCCTTCCGTTAACAGCCTTGAGATAGCGGCCTTTTGTCTATTCCGCTCCAGTGATGATTCGGTAAGCAGAGAACGGCAGGATTTTTCCTGGCTGCGGGTTGACAGGGTTTTCTACAACGGGATCTATTACTTTGGATGTGTTCCCCGATAATCGCAGGCGGTCGAGAGTCCGCTGGAAAGATGAACCTGCCAGCGAGAAAAAGCCTTTGACGGCTATAAATAGGGGTGTCCAACTCGGGTCCGTGTAGGTGGTCACCAGGAAATCGTCGGTTTCGAAATCGGCTGTTCCGGAAGAGCACCAGCCATAAAGCCTCAAAATTGTGCTTGACCCTAACGTTGCGTTAGGCTCCAACATGACGTCGGAGGCATTGATCGGTGGACAAACCGTGCTACGTGCAGGAATTTGCGGCGCTCACCGGAGTCACCGTGCGGGCGCTGCATCATTATGACCGGCTCGGCCTGCTGCAGCCCCGCCGGACCAGTTCCGGCTACCGTCTCTACGGTCGCCGTGAACTGCAACGGCTGGAGCAGATCGTGGCGCTTAAGTTCATCGGCATTCCTCTACAACAGATCCAGGCTATCCTCGACCGCAACGCTCCCGGACTTCCCGACGCTCTGCGCATGCAGCGCATCATGCTGGAAGACAAACGTCAAATGCTCGACCGCGCAATTCAGGCCATTCGCGAAGCCGAGCAGTCGTTTGCCGCGGGTGGGCGTCCGGATGCCGAGATTCTGAAAAAAATCATCGAGGTGATCGAAATGCAAAGTAACAATGATTGGACTCAGAAGTATTACAGCGCGG
>JBJMGK010000257.1:0-17149 GCA_045807925.1 Bryobacteraceae bacterium
GAATTCGAATTTCTGCCCCATCACAATCTGAAACCAGCGCTCGCGATCGCGAGCGAAGTTGACGATCCGGTGGTTGGAGGTGGCGACACGATGGGTGTAGCGGGCCAGGTAATGAAGAACGTGCTGCGGGCCGCCGAACGGCGGTTTGGCATACACGACCCAATCTTGACGGAAAAGCGAACGAAGGAAGGAGCGGAATGCCGCTTCTTGCGCAAGCGGTTGAAGACTGCCTGGAAAAGTTAACTGTCTTCTCCGAAAGGCTTTCTTCAATCCAGCCGTGAACTTGCCGCGGAACACCCGGCTGAGCACTTTCACGGGCAAGAAGAATGCGTAGCGTGGATGAACCCAGTGCTGATGGTCGAGCGAAAGACCGCCAGCCGGAATCACGCAATGCGCATGTGGGTGATGCAGGACGTTCTGACCCCACGTATGCAGCACGCTCATGAAGCCGATCTCAGCACCCAGATGCTTGGGATCGGCAGCGATTTCTAAGAGTGTTGCCGCACTGGCGCGGAGCAGCAGATCATAGAGGACTCTCTTGTTCGCGAGTGTGAGTGGGGAAAGCTGATGCGGCAACGTGAAGACCACGTGCACATAGGGAACGTTCAGCAGTTCCTTTTCACGATCTCGGAGCCACTGGTCACGCGCGTTGGTCTGACACTTTCCGCAATGGCGGTTCCGGCACGAATTGAAGGAGATGGCCTGCCGGCCGCAGCGAGAGCACTGATCCAGATGGCCGCCGAGCGCGGCCGTTCGGCAGCGCTCGATGGCGTGCAGCACACGGAGATGCTGCCAGGTCAATCGGGATCGATTCTTCTCGATAAAGTCTTTGCCCGCTGCTCGAACGATGTCGGCCACCTCGAAGGGTGGCGCGTTCATCTCTTGTGCAGTTTGCGGGAGCGCTTCGCTTGTTGCGGCTCCGAGAACTCGGCCTTGTCGATGGGGGTGCCTGCCGCTTTCAGATGACGTTCGGAAAGGTGCAGGTAGATAGAGGTCGCTTTCAGGTCGGAGTGCCCAAGCAGCAACTGCACAGTTGGCAAGTCGGCCCCATTCTCGAGCAAGTGTGTCGCGAAGCTATGGCGTAAGGCATTCCCGTACTGCTCATGATTTGTATGCCGAGAGAATCTGCTACCGCTATCACCCGTTGCATGGAGTAGCAGTACAACTAGTTCGATACCTGCGGCGCGGTCATGCCGCGGTCGTGATCGTCCGATTGCCGGATAGCTCGCAGTTGGCCGTACCGGAATGGATGTTAAAGCCGGAAACGTGCGATGGGCTGAAGCTTGAGGCTAAGCCGCGCATGTCGCTGAGCTCTCTTCTTGATGTTCGCAGGTTGATCGGAGGCCACGTCGCCGACCGTTGTGCAAAATCCGCCTCAGGAGGTCGGGATGCACAACAAGGAGAATCCGGTGACACGGCAGCGCAAGATTCACTTCGAAGACGACGAACTTTGGAACAGACTACCCGAGTCGGTGCAGGAGAGCTGCCGAAGTCTCTGGAAGGAACTGCTGGCGAGTGTTGCGAAGAAAGATGAGCGGAGGCAGCATGAGCGAGAAAATTAAAGGCGAGCATCTGCAACGCGGGGCCTATGTCTATGTTCGTCAATCAACCCCGTATCAGGTTCGCAATCACCTCGAGGGGAAAGAACGGCAGTATGCATTGGCGGAGCGAGCGAAGCAGCTTGGGTTTTCCAAGGTGATTGTCATTGATGAGGACCTTGGCCGGTCCGGCAGTGGGGCCCAGGAAAGAGTCGGATTTGGTCGCCTGCTCGCTTCCGTATGTCAGGGTCTGGCCGGCGCCGTATTCGCGTTGGAAGCTTCCCGACTGGCCCGCAACAATCGAGATTGGCATCATCTGGTCGACCTATGTGCATTGGCGGAAACGCTCCTCATTGACACCGATGGCATCTATGATCCGCGGTCACTGAACGATAGGTTGCTGCTTGGCCTGAAGGGTTCAATGGCGGAGTTTGAACTCGGTCTGTTACGACAACGGGCACGTGCGGCGTTCGAACAAAAAGTAGGACGCGGTTTCACGTTATGGGAAGTCCCAGTTGGTTTTATTCGCACCGAAGAAGGTCGCCTAGAAAAGACGCCAGACCGCCAGGTGCAGCAGGCAATCGCCACCGTCTTTCAGAAGTTTCAGCAACTCGGCAGTGCGCGGCAAGCAACCATCTGGTTTCGTGAAGAGCAGATCTCATTGCCACACGTCAAAGGAGCCACTGCCGGTAAGGAAGTCATCTGGGCTTTACCGAGCAGTGGAAGAATCCTTCAGATGCTCAAAAATCCATGCTACGGCGGCGCGTTTGCATACGGCAAGACAGCGCCCCGAACCGTGATCGAAGACGGACGAGCGCGACACCAATCGCGATATCGAAAACCGCAAAATGAGTGGAAAGTCTTGCTTGTGGATCATCATCCGGGGTACATCAGTTGGGAGGAGTATCTGGAAAATCAAAGGCGGCTGGAGGCGAATGTGGCATGGGGCGATGGAGAAAGCAGCGGCGCCGCTAAAGCCGGCACGGCTCTGCTCTCGGGCTTGCTGCGCTGTGGCCGTTGTGGACGAAAACTGCAGGTGGTCTATAGCGGCAACGGCGGCCGGGTGCCCCGGTATGGCTGCCGAGGGGATCGCGGCAATCGTGGCTCTGGCTCATGCTTGACCATTGGCAGTTTGCGTGTGGATCGAGCAGTGGCCCATAACGTTTTGGCAGCGATTCAGCCCGCCGGAATCGAGGCAGCTGTCAAGGTAAGTGAATGCGCTCAAGCAGAGGATGAGGAGAAGCGCCACGCGCTGGAACTAGCCTTGGAGCGGGCTCGATACGAGGCCAACCGGGCGCGCCGGCAGTTCGATGCGGTCGAACCCGAAAATCGTCTCGTGGCCGGCGAACTGGAAGCTCGCTGGAATCACGCATTGGAACAGGTCGTCTCACTCGAGGCGCGGATTGCAGCAATGGGAGAACGATCTAGGCCGCTTAATGAGGAGCAGCGGACTGAGTTGATGGCGCTCGGTGAGGACCTGCGCACAGTCTGGGAGCATCCGGATGCCCCAGTGCAGTTGAAAAAGCGCATTCTACGAACCGTGCTCAACGAGATCATTGTTCAAAGTGAGCGGGAATCGCGCGCACATCGGCTCATCCTTCACTGGGCTGGAGGTGTTCACACCGAATTATCCGTGGAGCGCAATCCATCCGGTCAACATCGGCGTCAGGCGGAACGAACCGTCATTGAATTAGTAGGCGAATTAGCCAAGGTCTGTCCGGACAAAGCGATCGCTGCGATTCTGAATCGCCTCGGATACAAGACGGGACAAGAGAAGAACTGGAACGCTTCCCGGGTCGCCGGGTTGCGTGGATATCACCACATAGAGCCATTCCAGAAGCAGGATGGCTGGGTAACCCGGGAGCAAGCGGCGGAAGAACTCAAGGTGAGCAATACGGTCATCAGACGTCTCATCCGTGAAGAGATTCTTCCCAGAACACAGGTCGTCCAATGCGCACCCTGGGTGATTGACCGGAAGGATCTCAGCTTGCCAGCTGTGCAGGTACAAGTGCAAGCCGTACATAATGGCCGTAGACTGCCGCTGATTGTGCCTGACCAAGCGCAATTACCTTTAGAATGAACAGACTCTGAAAGGTGGTGTAGTATGCCGAAGCGTGCCGCAGTAAATGGGGGCGAACGTCTTTGGTGATGCCGGCGGCTTGTGCCGCTTCTCGGCAAGCCTCCCACAGCACTTTGGGCGTGATCGGCTTATCGGCTCGCCAACCGTCTTTCGTACCCGGAAACAAATACGTCTTGGGGTGCATCCAGCGCCAGTACTCGCGCAAAGTCTCCAGCAGTTTCGGACTGAGCGGCACATCGCGATCACGGTTCCGCTTGCCATGTCGGATATGGATGATCATGCGCGTGCTGTCGATGTCTTCGACCTTGAGATGGCATAGTTCGGCCCGGCGCATTCCAGTCGAGTACAGCGTCATCAACATGGCGCGATGGAACAGATTACTGGCTGAATCAATGAGCCGGACTGCTTCTTCCTGCGTCAGGATGATCGGCAGCTTTCGCGGTGCTCGCGGATACGGCACTTCTTCGACCGGATAGTTCCGCTTCAATGTCTTGCAGAAGAAGAACCGCAGTGCCGCAATGTGATTGCGGATCGTTCGTGGAACCTGCTTCCGGTCGTTGAGCAAATGAAGTTGATAGGTCCGGATCTCGTCTGGTCCCAGTTGATCCGGAGATCGATGAAAATACTTCGCAAAGTCAGCGACAATCTTGATGTAGCTGGTTACGGTAGTCTGTGAATAATTACGGCGCTGCAGTTCCTGCAGCATCAGTTCGCGTAAATGGGTCACAAGTTAGCTCCTTGTGACCCCACACTCTATCGACCTCTATCTATCGGTCACCGCCCACGCGTAGCGTCCGCCGCGCGGTCGGCTTCGTTCTAACGGCGCAGTGTAGAGGAATCCACTTGCACCCATAGTCGGCGTCTCACGGAAGTAATTCGTCGATCTGTTCTCGAACGGGCAGCAATCTAGCACGTCGGCGGCTTGCTGTGCTAACCGGAAAAAAGTTCGAGTCACCTAACGACAGAGCCTACCGACAAACACTCATGGAGTCTTAGCCTTTCTGTGCCCCAGGACAGCCGCGCGAGATGAACCGAGATCAATCATCGAATCACAACCGGATAGTATTCCCAATCGTACGGGACCTGGCGCACCTCCATTTTGTACTGACCCGGTTGAAATCCGGTCAAATCAGCATTCACCTGAAAGGCTGTGACACCGTTCTTGATCTTTGCAGTGGCTGACTTCGTCAGGATGGCCTGATCCGCCCTATTTCGAAGTTGAAACTCGTATTGACCGGCACTGCTTCCGACCGGCAAGTGGATCGTCAACGCCTCCCGGTCTCGATTCAGGTAAAAGGGCTTTTTTTCTCCGCCCCCGGAGAGAGAACGCGTCATCGACTCGATGTCGATTGTTCGGGGAACGTACGCGAGTTCGGCATTTTGGGGGCGCTTTGATTCAAATATGAATCCGCGCTTGACATACAGCACCGCCAAGGCCAATACAAGCGCAACGGCTGCAATTCCCCACCGAATCGATTCACGCCGAACGCGCCTATTCCGGCCGACAGCGGATTGAAATCCCAGGAACTCCCCATAACATTCAGAACAGTGCGTCACGTGCTGCCAAGCCGGATTGCTATCGACGGGTTCTGTTAAAGGGCGGGCGGCCAAATTTCGCAGCGCGGCATCTCCAGGGCACCCTTTCCGCTCGGGATTGGGGTATTTGGTGAGAATTTCCTCTTGGAATCGCCGCTGGAGTCGTTCGTATTTGGCTTTCGGCGATTCGTCAGGGCCCATTACTTCCTGACATTATGCCAGTCACGTGCAACCTGTTTGGAGCAAAAGACTTATAAGGAGAGCCCTGCGGTTTCAGCGGCCTTGCGCATATTCCGGAAGAACATCTGCGTGAGGGTGTTGCGCTTTTTTCCGAACCTTGAGACATATTCTTCAGCGCTGCAGCCGCGCAACATCATGGGGACCATCTCAGCGGTCTCGGTCATGCCCAACTCGACAGCTTGTGCCACCAGTTTGTCCAGGAGATCTTTCGATTCTGCCTCCGCAATCAAATCAAATTCATCGCGAAGCCGGTCGACGGTTTCCGAGAATAGTTCGACATCGTAGCCGCTGCGCGCTCGCCGTCCTCCGGCCCTTGCATCCTCGGCGTGCCACTTCGCGCGTTTGAGCACAACAAGCTCAGGATTAGTGCCTAGGTCTGAACCTCGGTTTCGCCAAATGGAATGAACTGCGCTCTCGGTGATCTCTGAAACTCTACATACGTCATCGAGAACCCTGCGGGTCATGCGGCGCAATTGATCGGCGACCGGAGCAACTCCGAGTTCAAACCAAGCCGGATGGATCTGGTTCCCGCTAACGTCCGTATCGCAGATGCAGATCGGTACGACAGATGGATGTAGCTTTTCGTCGTAGTCGAATGGAATCGTTATAACCGGCATGCGTCTTTGCAGCTAACCAACAACAAACTTCCGGAGGCATGTCACGGAGAGGCCCTGCGATGACCTACGGAGTAGAGGAATGGAATATTCCCCTAATGCCTCGCAATATAGCACAAAACGTAGACAATGCAATTCCAATTCTTGCTACACCTGTTGAGCCGCATTTTGCACGACTTGAGGCGAAGCTGAAACGAGAGTTGGGTGAAACGGTCCTCCAACTCCTGGCCGCCCGAGACACCGAAGATATTGTTCTAAACCCCGATTCGTCACTCTGGGCAAAACGTATGAGCAAGGATTTTGAGCGAGTTGGCGCCATGGCACCGGCGCAAGCGGCGAGTGTACTGAATACGATTGCCGCCTGGAAGGGAACGGTCATGAATCATGATCGGCCCGTCCTGGAAACCGAACTCCCGCTTGATGGCAGCCGATTCGAGGGAATTGTCTCGCCCGTTGTCCGTAACCCAGTTTTTGCAATTCGGTTACGCCCCAAACATATATTCACATTGGCAGATTACGAAAGCGCCGACATCCTTACCGGAAGAGGTGATGCTCGGAATCGAACCGGCGCGCGGGTGTCCCTCGCGGACGCAGTCCGTGGCGTAGATCATGGCCATGTCATGCGCGCCGCTATTGGGGCTCGGAAAAATATCCTTGTGGTCGGCGGGACTGGCTCGGGAAAGACGACTCTGGTCAATGCCGTCCTAGACGAACTCTGCCGCATTGCTCCTAACGATCGTGTCATCTCCATCGAGGACACCACCGAACTTCAATGCTCTGTTTCAAATTACGTTGATCTGCGCGCGGTTGGAGGGGTTTCGATGTTGGATTGCCTTCGCGCGTGCATGCGTTTGAAGCCGACGCGCATTGTCGTTGGGGAGGTCCGCGGTGCGGAAGCCCACGCGATGCTGAAAGCTTGGAATACGGGGCATCCCGGCGGGGCGGCTACTGTTCACGCTAATGATGCATTGAGCGGGTTGATTCGCATGGAGAGTCTTGTAGCCGAGGCGACGAGCGCTCCGCAGCAAACCCTCATTGCGGAAGCCATAGATCTAGTCGTCTTCGTTGATCAGGAGCCAGGCCTGCAAGCCGGCCGTAAGGTCAAGGAAGTGATGGTCGTTTCCGGCTATCGCGATGGCCGTTATGAAGTTGAGTATGTCTGAACCTAATGGAGGTGTTGTGAATAGTGTTAGATTCCGTTTAAGCAAGCTTGCTGCCCGTGCCATACACGGACGAACAGCGCTTGTCTTGCTCGTGGCGTACGCGTTTGCTGCCCACGCAAATGCCGCGCCTGCGGGAGCATTGCCGTGGGAACGGCCGATGACAGCGATTGCGACCTCATTGACAGGCCCGGTCGCCTACGCAATCGGCCTCATCGGCATTGCCATTGCTGGTGGGGCGATGCTGTGGGGAGGCGAGCTGACCGAGTTTGGCCGTCGCGCTTGCATGATCGGCTTGGTTGTTTCTGTTCTCGTCTTTGCCGCGCCGATGCTGGCGAGTGCCTTCGGTGTTGCTGCTGCGGTGGTTTAGATCATGGATGTGGCAGACAAGCCCCGGGAAGTTATCATCCACCAGTCGGCAAACCGGCCTAATCTCCTGGTGGGCGGTGACCGCGAACTCGTACTGGTCACGATGATGGTTGCCGCCGGGTTGGCGTTCAGCTTAGCGACGCTCTGGGGAATCGGCTTGGCTGTCCTGTTTTGGATCGCTTCGATTGCGGTCTTGCAGCGTATGGGCAAGACCGACCCCCTCCTCCGTCACGTATATTTACGCCACATTCGATATCTGTCGTTCTATCCGGCAAAAAGCGGATTGCACGCGCCTAGTGCAGAAACGCCACGGAGCTGGCGTTAGTCTTCATGCACATCACTCAACACCGAACAAGGGCTTTAGGAATGGCGGACCTGCTGTTGCCGTTCGCTCTAATCGAAGACGGGATACTCCTTCAGCAGGATGGTTCACTGCTTGTCGCGTGGTCCTTTCGTGGTCCTGACATGCACTCGGCAACCCACGCTGAAATGCATGCACTCGCTGCCAGGCTCAACGCCATCTTGCGCCTGGGTAGTGGTTGGATGATCCACACTGATCTGATCCGTTCCCGAGCCCCCGGTTACCCAATTGAAGGCGAGTTTCCGGACACGGTCACGCGGATCATCGACGATGAGCGGCGGCAACAATTCATGGAAGAAGGCAGCCATTACGAGAGCGAGCACTATCTCGCACTCACGTACCTTCCGCCGATTGAATCCGAGGAACGAATCAGGGGTTGGATGTTCGAAGGCCGGACCGATACTGGTTCCGGTGTTGCGCACCTGGTGCTAGAACGGTTCAGGTCGAAGATAGATCTGTTTGAGAATGTTTTTGCCTCGCTGTTCCGGGTGGAGCGCCTAAAGCGAGTGGATCTCGTTGATAATTTCGGATTTCCGCAATCGCACGACCGGCTATTGCGCTACTTCCGCCGATGCATAGCAGGAGACGATTATCCGTTCGCGTTACCTGAAATCCCCGTCTTTTTGAATGAAGTTCTCGCGGCGGACGATTTCTGCGCCGGGGTCGAACCTCGAATTGGGCGGAAGCATGTCCGGGTCATTGCTTTGGACGGCTTTCCGAGAACGAGCTTCCCAGGCATTCTCGGCGAGATCGATTCACTCGCGATGGAATACCGCTGGAGTACGCGGGCAATCCTTCTCGATCCCGAAGAGGCCGGCAGCATCCTTGACAAGAACCGCAGGAAATGGCGTTCCAGGATTCGCGGATTCAAAGATCAAATACTCCGAAGCCAGAGTGGGGCCGTCAACCTCTATGCCCAGATGATGGCCGAAGATGCCGAGCAAGCAATGGGAGTCGCCGCTTCCGGCGATGTTCAATTTGCCCAGTACACCAGCAACATCATTTGCCTTGACGAGAATGTGGAGCGGCTCGCGGAGAACGTTCGCACGGTCATGAAGCGAATCCAAAACCTGGGTTTCTCCTGCCGGTTGGAAACAGTGAACGCGGCCGAGGCCTGGCGAGGCAGTCTCCCGGGTGATGGTTATCGGAACGTTCGTCGGGTCCTGCTCCACACGCTTAACTTGGCCGACCTGCTTCCCATCACGTCGGTTTGGGCCGGCGAACGCCAGAATCCGTCTCGGCTGATGCCAAAGAATAGCCCACCGCTTCTTTTCGGAGCCACGACAGGTGCAACTCCATTTCGGGTTAACCTGCACGTGTCCGATCTGGGGCACACACTTATGTGCGGACCATCCGGTGCCGGAAAATCAACTGCTCTGGGATTGATTGCAGCGCAGTGGTTTCGATATCCGCGCGCCCAGGTATTCGCCTTTGACAAAGGGCACTCACTATTCGTACTGACCAAAGCTGCCGAGGGTGAGTTCTACGATTTGGCCGGAGAAGATACGGACCTGGCGTTCTGCCCGTTGCGAGATATTGATTCCGACGCGGATCTGACCTGGGCGATTGCCTGGCTGGAAGACTTATGCACTTTAAATGGTCTCGTAGTTACTCCAAAGCATCGGAATGCCCTAACTGCGGCATTGCAGCAGCTTCGTCTATCGCCGTCCCGTACTCTCACAGAACTCAGCGCCAATGTTCAGGACTTAGAGGTTAGGGAGGCACTGCAGTTCTATACTCTGGCCGGTCCTTTGGGCCATCTTTTGGACGCTGACGAAGACCTGCTCAGTGATGGCCGGTTCCTAACCTTTGAGACGGAAAGCTTGCTCCAGCTCGACGACAAAGCGGTGATTCCGGTCCTGCTGTATCTGTTTCGCCGGATCGAAAAACGCCTGGACGGCGCGCCGACACTGGTGACACTTGACGAAGCTTGGGCCTATCTCCGGCATCCTGTGTTTCGGGAACGGCTGCGCGACTGGCTGAAGACTCTCCGGCGCATGAACGGAATCGTGCTGCTCGCAACCCAAAATCTGAGCGATATCTGTAAGTCGGAAATCAGCGACGTGATCCTGGAGATGTGCCCGACAAAGATCCTGCTGCCGAACGCTGAGGCAAAGAATCCTGCCTCTAAGGATTTCTATGACCGGATCGGATTGAATTCGCGCGAGCTCGAAATTATTCAAACGAGCATCCCGAAACAGCATTATTACTTCATTTCTCCGCTGGGGCGGCGGCTCATCTCACTAGGCATTCACAACGTCGCGCTTTCCTTCGTCGGTGTGAATGGCCGTGAAGAACGTCAGCTCGTAGAAGATCTGGTTCAGCAAAGCCCCTTCGGCTGGCAGAGCGCCTGGCTCCGCCACCGTGCGACTGCCCTGAAAGATGAGCAGCTTTTGGACTGGGCCACGTATTACGAACGAATTCAGAAGGAGTCAGAACCTCGTGCGGCATTTGCTGCGGCATGTTGATGTTCGAGAAAAGAATTTATGAAGTTGAACCGCTTTGCTTCTGTCGTCTTCCTCGCACTGTATGGTCCCTTTAACTTGAATGCTCAGTTCGGAGGGGGAGTTTTCGTGTGCGCCAATTGTGCTTCGGAGCCGACTGCAGTGAGCATCAAGATTATGCATGATCTCGAGTATGCAAAGCAGATTCTGCAATATGCGATCCAAGTGCAGCAGCTCGCGGACGCCATCAAGAACAGCACTCATGGCGGTTCAGCGGCTCTGAACAACGCCGCTGGCGATCTTGCTCAGTTGGCAAACGTTGTGCAAGGTGGGCAAGCGTTGGCGTACTCGCTGGGAGGTCAGGACGCAGTCTTCCGGGCGACATTCCCCGGCTACCAGCCGGTGTTAGGCCCTGTCCCAAACGCCGGCACGTACCAGAGCAAATATACCCAATGGGCGCAGACCAGTCTGGCGACGACGCAGGGCATCCTTCGTGGCGTTGGCTTACAGGGGAAACTGCTTGCGACTGAACAAGGCGTGCTCTCAGTGCTGAGGATTTTGAGCTCTTCGAATCTGTTGAATCGAAACGACGCGATAAACCTGAGTAGTCAGATCGCTGCTGAGCAGGTCGGCCAGTTGCAAAAGCTCCGTGAGCTGCAACTGGAAGACATGACCGGCAAAGCTGCATATCAAGGTTATGTAATTCAGCGACAAGCGGCGAGTGAAGCCGCAACTCAACACTTTTTCAATTACACGCCGGAGGTTTCCGATGGGACTACATTCCAATCCGGCTGGAAGTGAGGCGAATGAAAGTAATCGTTTTTCTGATGGCCGTGTTCCTTGTGAGCTGCTCCGTGACGAAAGAGCCCCCGAGCGCCATTGTTCAGAAAGCGCAAGCTTGTGGATCGGGCGAACTTGCCGGAGCATCGGGCGTGGCCGTGCAGGACTGGTTCAGCAAACACAAGGACTGCGCGGTCACGGTGGATCAGATGTGCAAACCGGTTCGAGCAAGCGCTCCGGCGGCGTGGGCCGATTCGACCGAGGGTCGTGTCTGCCTTGCGTCCCGAAACGTAGCGCAATGGGTGCGAAAGCCTTCTCAGGATCACGAGACATTCCAGGGCGGCTGGAAGTAACTCTTCCGAGCTAGACCTCGATCGTGAGCAACTCAGCAGAGACCTCACTCGAAGTGTGTCATGTCACAAAGTATTCGGAACTCTAAGCTAATCATCAGCATCGGCCTGTTTCTAACAATTGCGCTGCTCTCATCGCATGTCGCATCGGCGGCAAACCTCAAGGCTCCGAGCGCCATTCTGAATCAATACCGCGACCAACGGGTCACTTGGTTCACAAACATTTGGCCCTACGCAAACAATCTGTTCGGCATGTTGGCGGTAATAGAGTTTGCCTGGAGTGCAGCGCTCATGCTTCTGGAGAAGACAGATCTCCAGTCATGGGCCGCGGCGCTTGTTCGCAAGGTGATGTGGCTCGGCGCATTTTATGCATTGCTGCTCTACGGCCGTTTCTGGATTCCGGCAATCACCGATAGTTTCGAGATGATCGGGCAAAACGCAGCGGGTACCGGCCCGATGTCCCCTAGCGATGTTTTCTCGCGCGGAATCGACTTGGCTGGTGCCCTAATGGCAACGTCCAGCTCTGCGGCGTTCTTCACGAATCTGGGCACGTCACTCGCCATGGTGGTCACGGGCATAATAACCGCGCTCGCGTTCATCGCCATCACGGTTCAGTTTGTCGTGGCCATGGTCGAAAGCTATGTGATCGTCGCGGCCGCGTTTATCTTCATCGGCTTCGGCGGATCTCGCTGGACGGCTCCGTACGTGGAGCGCTATATCGGTCTGGGCGTTTCGAATGGTGTGAAGATCATGCTGCTTTACCTGCTAATCGGAACAGGCATGAACCTTTCGACTGATTGGATGACGCAAGCCGACAACATCGCTTCCAATTCCAGCCCGGCGATGTCAGCACTCGAAATCATGGGCGCTTCGATCATCTTCATGATGCTTTGCTGGCAGATCCCGAAATTGTTCTCTGCCGTGCTGGGCGGATCACCCGCGCTTACTGGCGGAGACCTGGTGGGCACCTCGGCATTTCTCGCCGGTAGTGCCGTGGCCGTAGGCTCGATGGCCGCTACCGGCGTTGGTTCAGCTGTTGCCGGCGTTCGAGCGTTGTCCGCGGCCGCCGGGGCTTTCGGCGTAGCTGGCGCAACTGGCTCTAGCGGTACCGCTTCTGCATTGAGCGCAACTGCAAAACCTCCGTCACCTCCTTCATCGGCCTCATCATCGGGGAGCAGCGTGTCTCCACCTTCGTCTTCCTCGTCCAGAACGAACTCAACAATGCCTGACGTTCGCAGACATCTGACGACCAGACCGCCTTCGGATTCCGCACCCAGTGCAGGTCCGCCCCGCATGAATCTCGATCACCACGAATAGGATTTCAAAATGGCAGCAATTACCTCGACTTTTCTGGCCTCGGACTCGCAGATACAAAGCGAGCCGGTGAAAGGCAACCGACCCGAAAATCCGTACCTCGCCGCGCGACGCGAGTGGGACGAACGCTATGGTCACCTCATCGCGCGCGAACGCAACTGGAGGCTCATGGCTCTCCTCTGCGCATTGAGCTCCCTCCTGACAGTCGCTGGACTTGTTTACCTTTCCGCACGAACACACATCGTGCCGTTCGTGGTCGCGATGGATTCACTCGGCCGTCCTGTCGCTGCAGGGGCAGCTGAACAAACCACGACGGCGGATGATCGCATCAAGCGCGCAACTCTTTACACTTGGCTGGAGAATCTCCGCCTGGTGACTAGCGACGGTGTTGCTCAGAGAAAGTCTATCGATCGCGTGTACGCGTACGTAGCAAGCGGCTCACAAGCGCAAGCCTTCATCAGCGACTTTTATCGAGGCGATCCACCTCAGAAACGCGCTCAGACGGAAACCGCAAGCATCGAAGTGCAGTCCGTGCTTCCCACGAGCGATCGGACCTTTGAAATCGAGTGGGCCGAAACCACGCGTGATCTGTACGGGACAGTGACGCAAAGAGCACGGTGGAAGGCCGCGTTCACGATTGCCATCAACCCACCGACCGATGAGGTAACGGCACGCGTCAATCCGCTCGGCATTTATGTCACGAATGCCAGTTGGGGCAAGCTTCTCTGAAAGGATTTTCCATGCGTCCATCACTATTTACGGCTTACCTCGCCGTATCTTCTTTTTCCGCCGTTGCACAGCAATCGACCGGCGCGGTCCTACCGCCATTCCAAGCAAAGCGGCTGCCGCCGGAGAAAGCGGACCTGAGCGTCAGCACTCCTGGGCAGATGGACGCAGTGAGCTTAGCTGCGCAGCTTTCCGCGATCCAGAACGGCACCGGTATAGCTCAGCAGACCGTCTCGTCTCCCATGCTCGCAGGATCGCCGCCTCCAAGCTTTAAGCCTAGGATGGACATTCAACTCAGCAAGACGGCGCTGGATGCGGTGCAAATGAGTGAGAAGTGGATGGCGGAACACAATCAGCCCTTAGCCGGTCAGGACGGCCGTGTCCTGTATTCATACGGAGCGGGACTGCCAACAGTGGTGTGCGCTCCGCTGCGCGTCTGCATCATTGAGTTGCAGTCTGGAGAAAAGTTGGATGGCGAGCCTCACATCGGCGACTCCGTGCGCTGGAATGTTTCTCCGGCTATGTTCGGCCATGGCAACTCGGCAACAACGCTCATAGTTCTCAAACCTCAGATCTCCGGCCTAGATACGAATTTGCTGATCACAACCGACCGCCGCGCCTACTATCTGCGGCTTCTCTCGAAACCTGAAGACTACGTCGCCCGTGTTGCCTTCGCATATCCTGCCGACGAAGACAGTTCGAAATGGCAGAAGCAAATCGAAAACCAGCAAGCGCAGGACCGGAAGAATACGATATCGGAGCTGCCCAACAAATCCCTCGCCGCGCTTTTCTTCGACTATCGCGTCAAAGGCAAAAACGAAGCCATCAAACCGGTTCGGGTATTTGACGATGGCGAGAAAACCTTCATCCAGATCAGCCGGGAAACGCAAACGCGCGAAGCGCCCGTGCTGGTTGTCCTCGAGCGCGATGGCAAGGAGGAGATGGTCAACTACCGCGTCAAAGGTGATATGTACATCGTGGACCGCCTCTTTGATCGCGCGGAACTGATTCTGGGAACTGGCAAGAAAGCGCAAAAAGTGGAGATCGAGCGTGAGCGAAAAAGCTAAGGACAGTGTCACCCAGAACCGGGCTGCAACGTCCTGGGAGTCGCCAAGCGGCCTCGATCTGAATCCACGCCCGCCACAGACCGTGCGCATCAGTCGTCGAGCTTCTATGGCGCTGGTAGCGCTCGCCGTGATCCTTCTCGGCCTATTCGCGTATGGAGGTTGGAAACGTCGGCAGCGCCAGGTCGCAGCGTTAGCTGACGCCAACATGCCCAAGCGTGTTGCCCCAGCAACTGCGGCCGCTGCTGATATCGAAAAAGATGTGCCGACAGGCAATGTGCCGACCGCGCGGGTTCAACCTATCGGTTCTGGCAGTGGTCCACTCCAGGCGCCCGAAGAGGTCCCGGGGTATGCGGTTCCTGGTTCCGCGGCAGCAACTGCACCGGGAGTCGTCTATGTTCGCCAGAGTCCCGCCGTCCAGGCGACTGCAGTTCCTGTTCAGCAGGTCCACCAAGCCACGCCTGAGGAACAGCGCATTGCTGCGGCTTATGAAGCCGAACAGAGAGCCATGGCCGCTCCTACCGGCCTTAGCGGTGGCTTCGGCGCTGCGAATGGTTTCTCCTCGCCCTCACCATCAATCGAACCGAGTGCCCCCGCATATTCGCTCGCGTCCGGAGTGCGACCAGTGTCCAGCAACCGAATTGATCGATTTGGCTCCGACGATCGGAGCCCTGTCAGTACAACTCCACAAGAGGCGTTTGTGCAGAACGCCCGAACAGCGCAAGGCGACGACTATCTCAAATCGACTCGCACGGCGCCGATCTCTCAATATGAAATCAAGGCAGGCTGGGAGATCCCTGCTGTCATGGAGCAAGCCCTCAATTCCGACCTGCCCGGCGAAGTCAAAGCACTCGTCACGTCGAACGTTTACGACACCGCGACGGGCCGCTACGTTCTAATCCCGCAAGGTGCGCGCTTGGTCGGTGGATACAACTCGCAGCTCGGCTACGGACAGGACGGCGCCCAGGTGATCTGGAACCGAGTCATTTACCCGGACGGTTCATCGCTCGATCTCAGCGGAATGCTCGGGCAGGATGAGCACGGCTTTTCCGGCTTTCGCGACAAGATTGATCACCACTATAAACGGCTTGTCGGCTTCGCGGTTCTAACGAGTCTGTTTGCTGCCGCCTCAAATGTCGCCCAAAATCAGAACCGCTCGGTACTGACATATCCAAGTCCGGGAGAAATCGCTGGAAGCGCAGTTGGCCAGCAAGTATCGGACCTTGGCGCGCAGGTCACACGGAAAAATCTCAACGTGCAACCGACGATTAAGATTCCGGTCGGTTATAGGTTCAATGTGCGAGTGAATCGTGATGTGCTGTTCGAGGCGCCCTACGCACCGCTGTCGTAGGATTCCGCTCTTCACCGTATCGACTTGCCCCGCCTGCAGCTCCTCACGGCTCGAGAATCGAAAGCTTGCCGTCTTCAAGCACCCCATAATGGCGCAGATGCGTATCGAGACAAACATCATTCCTTCTGAAGCGAACTTCGGCCGCTGGAGTATGTCCGACAAGCTGGCGAACACTGGGTATTGGCTTTAGTTCCTGCCAGTCGCACCACAGGATGCCGCCAAATTTCTGAGGACCCCCACGATCTACTCCCGCCAAGAACGCTGGATGTTGTAGTCCGGCTCTCAGCGCTGCTTCGGCATCAGCAACCCATTGCACGATTTCACTAATCGTTTTGCGCTTGCGAAATGATCTGTACAGGTCATTCGAGAGGCCGGCATGGCTGATAAGCCAGCCCTGGCAATTGCTGAGCCAAGATCCTCGATTCAACAGCGTGTCTTCGGGAAAATATTCGTGGAACACGTGCTGCTTGTAAACTCGCCATCCCGTGCAAAAGCCCCAACGGACGCCGAGCTCGTAGGACAGATATGCGAAGCAGTGATTTCCCAGGATGAACTCGTCATCGTCGTTCTCAAACGCCTGGTTAAGCCACCGGCAGGTCTTCTTCATGTCGTAAACGGAATCGTGGAAATCGTCGAAATAGTCTCCCAAGAAAATAGCCGGCATTCCCGGATGTTTGCTTCGGAGATCGTTCACTATCTGCGCCTTATGGTGAACGTCGGGAATGATTAGGCGTGCTCCGCTCATCGCTTTCTTTGATGCGGATAACAAGCACTCATCTGCGCGCTAAGCAAACTTTTCCCGCCGGTGTGGGCGCGCGGATTCCTTTCTGCGGATGAATTCCACAAATCCACAGGCCGACTACAGGATTACTACAGGAACGTCAGGATTATATAGTGCCGCCCCCACAATGCCGAGCTGTCGCCCCTAGAATGCCGGAAAATGGCGCACAAAGCGCCCCGTCTTTGCCGAACATTATTCCGCGCGCGGAATAATCCACGTTATTCCGACTTCCTGATTATTCCGATTCAGTTCAGTTGTTTGCATGGAAGGACAGAGAAAGCGGCTCCACACGATTTTCACAGGCGGAATAATCGGGAGCCGTCAGGCCGGCTTGGCAGTTCATCGACGCTTGGTGCGCCGGGCGGCCGAGTCGGAATATGCAGTTCCGTAGCCGGCATCAGTCGGAATAATCAGGGGAATCCGTCGTCTCAGCGGGCCGCC
>JBJMGK010000258.1:0-142690 GCA_045807925.1 Bryobacteraceae bacterium
GGATGCCGATAAAAGTTGAGCGCGTCGATCAGGTCAAGGACGCTCAAACCGAACTTATCGAGGATGCGGTCGGCTAACTCAGTCTGCAATCGCCGCTTTCCTTTCATCACGTTATGGAGTTGGGGCTGCGAGATCCCCAGAATACGCGCTAAGCCTCGTTCAGTGAAATGGCCGTTGTTAATTCGGGTTTTTAAGAGGGCTATTAACACTGCCTGCAGGATGGCAAAGGTTACGGGCTCTTCTCCTCGGCGTGATTTCAATTTGATATAGGCCCCTGTATTTTCTCCCTAAATGTCCCAAATTTACAACGACCAAATGATCAATTATTGTAAGTGGAAGTCCCGTGATTGCAACGGTTTCTAGGGGTACCCCAAACTAATCTCAGGAGTAAGTGGCAAATATTATCGCTTTAATTAGCCTTAATTCCCGTAGTACTGTAAGTTGTCTTTAGTACTGAAGCGCCCCCTAGCACGCGGTTAATTTTCGGGGGAGTTGGAGAGAAAAAAAACAATAATGCAGTGGACTCGATCAGAAACTCTTGCCCTAGCTCAGCAGTCCTGCACTCACTGTTACGGTCTCGGATTGAGACCAGGACGCGCAGGGGTGTCAACCCCTTGCAATTGTGTGTTTCGGGCAATCTTTAGAGCGTGCCATGCCCGGTTCCGCCAATGCGCTTCAAAGGAGAAATATATCAGCCGTGTTTCTCTTGAGGCCAACCCGGGCAGGCAGAGAAGATCAGTTTGGGGACTTAAGAATGAAGAGTTTATGGCAGACTTCTGCCTCGTCAGCAAACGCACGCTGGACGAGCATCAATATAAGATCTTCACCAACCACTTCCTGCTCGGCGCGGACTGGAAGCTCTGCTGCCGCAAATTAGGTATGGAGCGCGGCGCCTTCTTCCACGAGGTATATAGGATAGAGCAAAAGCTGGGACGCACCTTCCGGGAACTCGAACCATTTGCGCTGTTCCCTTTAGACGAGTATTTCAATAGCACATGCCGCCGGGAAACGAAGGCCGTCACGCCGTTTCCTGCCTCAACGGAGGGACAAACGGATGAGACGCGAGCGGCTAAGTACCCAACAAAGAGAGCCGCATAGGACTAATCCTGGGGCTACACAAAGAGCAGAGACAAGGTGCGGTCGCGGTTACGAACTCGCCGCCGCACCGTTTATGGTTGTTGGCCGGAATCTGAAGACCGTTGCCGGGCCCTCTGTAAGAAGCAGCGCACGAGGTCTCCACATTCGGCCGCGAGCAGTCCTTCTTCCACTTGTACGCGATGGTTTAGTAACTCTGAGTCGGCCAGGCTGAATTTACTTCTCACAGCACCGAAGCGAATATCTCTGGCCGCGAACACAAGCCTTCTTACTCGTGCTGCTACGATTGCACCCGCACACATGACGCAAGGTTCAAGCGTAGAGTAAACGGTCGATTCCTTGAGACGATAGTTGCCGACGGTCAGCGCTGACTCTCGCAGCGCCAGGATCTCAGCATGTGCTGTTGGATCGTTCCTCAGAATAGGGCTGTTCGACCCGCGTCCTATAACTTCACTCCCAAGCACGACCACCGCCCCTACGGGAATTTCGCCCGCCTTCTCTGCCGCGTAGGCCTGCTCGAGCGCTAATCGCATAAATTGTTCGTCGCGAGAGCTGTCTGCGACACGATGTTTTTTCTGAACTGCAGGCGCCAAAATTCGTATTCTCTCTGGCGGCGTATACACTATGCCGTCGAGGGCTTCTGGGGTTCCCCCAGTTTACGCTACCCTAGCCAGAAGGAGGACCGGGTGCTTCGCTACGCTTCATTAGCATTCAAGAACACACTTCGTAACAAAAGACGGAGCTTGCTTACGATCTCAAGCATCGCGGTCTCTCTTTGCCTGCTTGGCGTATTGCTTGCCATCTACAACGCGCTCTTTCACTCAGTGGCAACCCCGGGCCAGGCGCTTCGCCTTATCGTACGGCACAAGGTGTCCCTTGCTCAACCAATACTGGTGGCCTACGAAGACAAGATCCGCCGAGTGCCAGGCGTGAAAGAGCTCACGCCCTGGAACTGGTACGGAGGAACATATAAGGACAATCGGGATCAAAAGAACTTTTTCGCCCGCTTTGGTGTCGAACCGAATGCTTTCTTCACGATTCGAACGCAACTGGAGATGCCGCCAGAGCAGAAGCACGCGTTCATCACTCAACGCACGGCTTGTATCGTCTCGAAAGACTTGGCGGAGAAATTAAATTTCAAAGTAGGAGACCGAGTCGTTCTTCAGGGCGATATCTACCCGGGAACTCTCGATCTGAAGGTCGTCGGCATTTTCGATGACCCTGATGCCGCTCAAAGCTTGTTCTTCAACATCGGCTATTTACGCGACTCGCTTCCGGTTGTTCGCCGCAGTTTCGATTCGACCATTGCGGTTCTAGCGAATAGCACTGAGGACGTGCCCAGAATCGCCAAAGCAGTTGACGCGATGTTTGCAAACGCCTCGCCTCCCACGAAGACCGAGTCAGAACAGCAGTTCACGTTGAGCTTCGTCTCGTTTCTCGGTGACGTCAGGATTTTTTTGCTCGGAATTAGTGCTGCAGTCACCTTCACCATTCTGCTGGTTTCGGGGAACACCATGGCGATGTCTGTCCGCGAGCGAATCAAAGAAGTCGGTGTGTTAAAAACACTGGGCTTTACCAACAACGCAATTCTCGGCATGATTATCGGGGAGGCCATCACCATTTCACTAATCGGAGGAGTGATTGGGCTGGTCTTTGCTGCCTTCCTTACTGTCGGTGTGGGAAAGGCCGGAGCGGCTTTTGCGGCTCAGTTGCATAACTTGTCCATCACACCGGCGACGGCTGCAATGTCTCTGGCGATTGCGGTTCTTCTCGGGTTGGTCAGCTCGTTCGTGCCCGCCTGGAACGCCGCAAGAACGGACATTCTCGATTCACTCAGGTTCAGTGGTTAACCAGCTTGGCAATACCGATTTCTTATAACGTACGCAATCTGATTGTCCGAAAAACCACGACAATCATGACGGGCTTGGGTATCGCGATGACTATCGCGGTCCTGCTCGCGGTTTTGGGCCTTGTCTCGGGGCTGACGCAGGCATTTGCCTCCAGCGGAGATCCGCTCAACTTGCTTGTTTTGCGCAAGGGAGGAAATGCGGAGCTGACCAGCTTATTCACGCAGCAGCAGTTTCAGACAGTAAAAAGCTTTCCTGGCATCGCCAAGGAACCGAACGGCCAACTGAAGGCCTCGATTGAGATTGTCACCATCATTAACATGCCGACACCGGACAATCCGGACGGAACGAATGCCACCCTCCGTGGCCTCACGCTGACCGGCGTAAACATGCGAAAGGTGCAGATTACTTCGGGTCGATGGTTTCGATCCGGCCAGCGAGAAATCACAATCGGGAAAGGCCTCGCCAAACGCCATCCGGCTGCTCAGGTCGGTCGCACGCTTCATTTTGGAAAAGGCCCTTGGACGGTGGTCGGGATTATGGATGGCGGAGGAAGTTCCATCGACAGTGAAGCCTTCGCGGATGCGGCCCAGGTTGCGGCGGATTTCAATCGTCGCGATACGTATAGCTCGGGTCTGCTGCGAGCAACGGACGAAGTCACCGCCGCTGCGCTGAAGAAATCTTTGGAGGAGGATCGCAGGCTCAACGTCACCGTCTTAGGTGAGAAAGAATACTATGCTGCACAGACGGTCTCAGCCGCTCCGATCAAGTTCCTCGGTTACTTCATCTGCATCATCATGGCTGTCGGCAGCGCTTTCGCGGCGATGAACACCATGTATGCTGCCGTTGCCCGCCGCGCTAAAGAGATCGGCACCCTCCGAATACTCGGATTTACAAAAGGCAGCATTCTTCTCAGCTTCTTTCTCGAATCGTTGCTGCTATCGCTGTTCGGCGGCATGTTGGCGTGCCTGCTGGTTCTCCCTCTGAATAGCGTCACAACTGGTCTGGGCAACTTCGTTACATTTAGCGAGACCAGCTTCAACATCCGGATCGGCCCGGCTCTGATGGCGATCGGATTATTGTTCTCTCTTCTGCTGGGTGCCCTGGGCGGGCTGCTCCCGGCGCGGCAGGCCGCGAAAAAGGAGATTCTGGTAGCGCTACGAGAGGTCTGATTCGCCGTCCTCAGCTCTACATAGCTCTAGCTCATCCATGGAAACAGATCTGAAACGCCTCCGCATCGATCGGGACGCAAGGCGGACACAAGAACCAAAGCCAATCAGGAAGTTGTTGGCATTATCCGCCGTCATTGGTCTTCTGGCGGTTGGCGCTGCAGTGGCTTACCAGCGTTTCACTGCGGCCGTTCCGGTACATGTCTTCGAAGTACAGTCGCCGACTGCCGCCTCAGCGGCAGGTGAAGAAACAATCCTGACGGCCACCGGCTACATCATTGCTGCACACAAGATCGAGGTCGCTTCAAAGGTGAATGGCCGGGTTGCCTCAATCAAGGTCGACAAAGGTGACAAAGTGGCGGCGGGACAGGTGCTGGTGCGCCTTGAGGATGATGAATATCGGGCGCAGTTAGCACAACAGAAAGGCCAGCTCGAAAATCTCGAAGCAAAGCTTGCAGAGATCAAGAATGGTTCAAGGCCGGAAGAAATCGAGAAGGCGCGAGCCGACGTGACCGAGGCCAATGCTGACCTGAACAATGCAAGGATATCGCTGAACCGGACCCGTGAGCTTGTAAAGGGGGGAGTCTTTTCGCCGCAGACTCTCGACGACGCTGAAGCGAAGTACAAGAGCAGTGAGTCCAAGGTGGCGAGCCTTCAGCGCACGCTCGACCTCGCGGTTCTCGGACCCCGAAGGGAACAGAGAGACCAAATTATCGGGCAGATCAATCAGGCTAAGGGGCTTGTTGCTTATGCGCAAACGCAGCTGGACAACACGGTTATCAAGGCCCCGGTCTCGGGAACAATCCTTGACCGGAACGTCGAGAAGGGCGAGTTTGTAACCACCGGTTTCGTGGGAGACAAAGGCGCAAAGGGTTATCTGGTCACGATGGCCGACCTGAATTATCTGCAGGTAGAACTCGACATCAGCCAGAATGACTTTCCCAAGCTGGGACCGAGACAAAAGGGAAGCATCACGACAGACGCGTATCCGGATCGGCGTTATTTGGGCTACGTGGAACAGGTGTCGCCTGAGGCAGATCGCGCGAAAGCAACGGTACAAGTGAAGGTGCGAGTGCTCAATCCCGATCAGTATCTTCGGCCGGATATGAACGCAACCGTGAACTTCTTCAATGAGACGAAGGGGGCCGGAGCGGCGGCCGGTAAGCGTTCTGTTGTTATACCTGCCGCCGCTGTTCAGAACGGGAGCGTGTTTGTTGTTGTCGGTGGGCGCTCTCGCAAACGTTCTGTTAGCAGCGGCGGATCCTCGGCGAACGGTGTACTCATCCAGGACGGGTTGATTGGGGGGGAAGAGCTGGTTGTGAATCCTCCGGCAGACCTCAAGGATGGACAACGCGTCGAAGTGAAGTAACTCAAGGGCGACCGAAAAGGAGCACAAGCATGAGCGAAGCCGTTGTGATCACCCGAAAGCTGACGAAGGAATTCGTCCGAGATGAGTTTCACGTTATTGCTCTCGATGCAGTCGATATTCAAATTGCAAAAGGCGATTTTGTCGCATTGATGGGGCCATCGGGCTCTGGTAAATCGACGCTTCTTCACCTCATTGCTGCCATGGACCGCGCGAGCGATGGTGAAATTGAAGTGCTTGGCGCAAATCTGCGCAGGATGAACGACAAGCAGATCGCCCACTGGCGTAATGAACACATCGGTTTCATCTTCCAATCGTTCAACCTGCTTCCTGTCTTGAACGCGCTCGAAAACGTCGAGCTTCCGTTGAAGCTGACCAACCTGAACAAGAGAGAGCGTATCGAGCACGCGGAAACTGCTCTCAGGCTGGTCGGTTTAGGCGATCGTCTGACTCATTTGCCCAAACAGCTTTCGGGAGGCCAGGAACAGAGAGTCGCCATAGCACGCGCGATCGTGACAGATCCGGATTTGATTCTGGCTGATGAGCCGACCGGAAATCTGGATGCCGCGTCTGCAGAAGATGTTCTGACCATGCTGCGACGCCTCAACACCGAATACGGCAAAACGATCATCATGGTGACACACGATCCGCATGCCGCAAAGTTTGCCAAAACCGTCCACCATCTTGACAAAGGGAGATTGCTCGAATTGGGCACCCTTCCCGCCGATTGGGCGTCGGCCATGGCTCTCCGCGACTAATGGCGGAAGTGCCGCACGCCCGTAAAGACCATCGCCATCTTGTGCTTGTCTGCGGCCTCGATTGCTGCTGCGTCATTCACTGAGCCGCCCGGCTGAATGACTGCCGTTACTCCGTGCGTTGCCGCTTCCTCTACGCCATCGGGAAAGGGGAAGAAAGCATCAGAAGCAAGTACCGAATTCTCGAGCGGAAGCACCGCCTTCATCGCACCTACCTTGACCGCATCCACACGGCTCATCTGGCCCGCACCCGCACTAATCGATTGGCCGGCACGCGCGTAAACAATGGCATTGGACTTCACGTGTTTCACGACCTTCCAGGCGAAGATGAGACCGGCCCACTCTTCCGCGGTGGGCTGCCGTGCAGACTTCACCAGCAAACGAGCCGGGTCGAGTTTCTCCGCATCGGCGGTCTGCACCAGCAGCCCTCCCGTAATCGACTTAATGACCATTTCCGGAGCTTCGACCGGCTTTACCCGGACAAGCCGCAGGTTCTTCTTGGGGGTGAGAACTTTCAAAGCTTGGGGCGAGAATTCGGGTGCGGCGATGGCCTCGACGAACAACTTGCTGACCTCAGCCGCAGTCTCTTCGTCGAGTTGCCGATTGAACGCGAGGACGCCCCCGAACGCCGAAATGGGATCGGCTTCCAGGGCTTTCCGGTAAGCCTCGGCGAGCGATTCTTGTTCGGCGCAGCCGGCCGGGTTCGTGTGTTTGATGATCGCGGCACTGGGTCCTTCAAACTCTGCGATCAATTGCCAAGCGGCGTCGAGGTCAACCAGGTTGTTGAACGAGAGTTCTTTTCCGTGTAATTGTTCCGCGCCGCCAATTCCCTTGTCGCTCAATTTGTAGAGCGCACCCTCTTGATGAGGATTCTCGCCGTAGCGAAGGCTCATCGTGCGCGCTGCGGAAATCTGAAGAGTCGGCGGTAAGCCCTCGGTAACCGTAGCCGCTGCTGAATCTAAGTCCCGGCCACCTTCACGAATCTGAAGCAGTCGTTGTGAAATCGCCTGATCGTAAGACGCTGTGTTCAAAAAAGCCTGCTGAGCCAGATGCCAATGAGTTTCGGCGCTCAGCGCTCCCCCGTTCTTCTGAAGCTCGTCGGCGATCCCGTTGTATTGCGATGGCGATACAACTACCGCGACGTCCTGAAAATTCTTCGCCGCAGCCCGTATCATTGTTGGTCCGCCAATATCGATGTTCTCGATCAACTCCGCGCGCGTAACGTTCGGTTTCGACGCAAACTTTTCGAATTGGTAGAGATTGACCACGACCATCTGAATCGGCCGAATGCCATGCTCCTGCAAAGCCTGCATGTGCTCCGAGTTGGAACGGATGGCGAGAATCCCGCCCGCGATATGAGGATCGATTGTTTTCACCCTGCCGTCGAGCATCTCCGGAAACCCGGTTAGCTCCGCGACCTCAATGACAGGCAATGCATTTTCGCGCAGGGTTCGAGCTGTTCCGCCTGTGGAAATCAGCTCTACGCCTAGTGAATGCAGAGTTTTGGCAAAGCCAACCAATCCAGTCTTGTCTGTTACGCTCAACAACGCGCGTTCGATCCGGGGCATCACTGTCATTGTGACAAGTGCACGGAAAGATCGGGCACTCGCTGACTAGAATCGAAGTGTGCCCCATCACTGCACTCTCATTCCAGGCGACGGAATCGGTCCCGAAGTGGCGGAAGCCGCGGTTCGCGCGATCGACGCAACAGGTGTAGATATTTCCTGGCGCCCCGTTGAGTTGAATGAATCAGTCATCCTGCAGTCGGGGAAGGCTTTGCCTCAGCATGTGCTCGATTCGCTGAATGAGACTCGCGTTGGCCTGAAGGGACCGGTAACAACACCGGTCGCCGGCGGGTTCCAGAGCGTCAACGTGCAGTTACGAAAGGCGCTGGATCTCTTCGCAAACGTGCGTCCCGTTCGAACGCTGCCCGGCATTAAAACGCGTTTTCAGGATGTCGTTATCGATATGGTCATCTTCCGTGAAAATACGGAAGATCTCTACTCGGGGCTCGAGCACGAGGTGGTCAAAGATGTTGTCACAAGCCTGAAGGTGATTACCCGCACCGCCTCCGAGCGCATCGCACGCTATGCGTTCCAATATGCCAGGAAGAACGGCCGGAAGCTGGTAACCGCGATACACAAAGCCAACATCATGAAGCTGGCGGATGGCCTCTTTCTGCGTTGTTGTCGCGAGACTGCGGCTCAATTTCCTGAAATCCAGTATAAGGAACTGATTGTGGACAACGCCTCGATGCAGCTCGTGGTTCGGCCGGAGACGTTCGATGTGCTTCTCCTTCCGAACTTGTACGGCGACATCGTCTCCGATCTGGCGGCCGGCTTAGTAGGCGGTCTTGGGATTGTGCCCGGCGCGAACATGGGCGAGGGTCATGCAGTATTTGAAGCCGTTCACGGCAGCGCTCCCGATATCGCGGGCCAAGGAAAAGCCAATCCAACCGCAATGATGCTTTCGGGCGTCATGCTTCTGACCCATCTCGGTGAAAATGAGGCTGCCGCGCGGCTTCAATCGAGCATTGAGGCCGTGTATCGCGAAGGCCGCTCGCTGACGGGCGACCTCGGAGGAACCGCATCGACACAACAGTTCACTGATGCCGTTGTCCGGCAGCTGAAGACTTAATGAGAGGCCGAAGTCACTGCCCGGTGGCAAATCGGAAGACCGGCAAGCAACAATTTCAATGAAAAAGCCCAGGTGAGAGTGATTGACCCGGGCTCGCAAATTCTCGAAAGGGAATTCGTTCTGTTGAGCTAAAGCCCCTTCTTAGCCAGGAACACAACCAAATCAACGACTCGATTTGAGTAGCCCCATTCGTTGTCGTACCAGGCAACCACCTTCACCATGTTCCCGCCAAGCACCTTCGTCAACTCCGCATCGACGATGGAACTGTTCGGGTTGTGGAGCATGTCGGAAGACACCACAGGCTCTTCTGTATAGGCCAGGATCCCCTTCAGAGGCCCTTCGGCGGCCGTTTTCAGCGCACTGTTTATGTCTTCGCTTGCGGCTTCCTTCTTCAGGACGGCCACGAAATCCACGACCGACACGTCTGGCGTGGGGACCCGCATAGAGTACCCGTCGAGCTTGCCTTTTAGTTCAGGAACCACGAGGCCAATCGCTTTCGCCGCGCCGGTTGACGTGGGAATCATGTTCAGACCTGCTGCTCGAGCACGGCGCAGATCCTTGTGCGGGAAGTCAAGCACCGGCTGATCGTTCGTGTAGCTGTGAATAGTGGTCATCGAGCCCTTCTCGATACCGAACGTATCGTTCAGAACTTTGACGACCGGAGCCAGGCAGTTGGTGGTGCAGGACGCATTCGAGAGCACGGTGTGCTTTGCGGGGTCATATACCCCCTCGTTCACGCCAAGGACGATTGTGACGTCCTCGCCCTTTGCAGGGGCGGAGATGATGACTTTCTTAACAGAACCGCGCAAATGCTTCTTCGCATCTGCGGCATCAGTGAACCGGCCAGTCGATTCGACAACAACTTCGGCTCCTACACTGGACCAGTCGATTTCGGCTGGGTCTCTGGTGGCGAAGATCTTGATTGCTTTATCGCCAACGTGAAGGGTGTCGCCTTCAGCACGAATGTCGGTTTTCAGTTGACCAAGGATGGAGTCGTACTTTAAAAGATGTGCGAGTGTTGCCGTGTCAGTCAGGTCATTGGCGGCTACGAACTCGATCTCGGGATTGTGAAGTCCGGCGCGGACAACATTTCTCCCGATACGGCCGAAGCCGTTAATTCCTACTCTGGTTGCCATAGATACTTCTATTTTACGGACCGGCTTAATTAATTCCGGTTCGGGGCCAGAGGCGGTGCCGGGAACAGGCCGTTACCGTACTGTGGGCAGGGGAGGAGCTGTGGTTCCTCCGATGTTCGCGTAGGACTCCTCGACTTTGGCGACTTTGCCTTCGTTGAACCGCACAAAGGTCACTTTTCCGGGGGGATCGCCATAAATCCAATCCTCCAACTCATCGCCTTCGCGGCTTACTTCCCGGCTCTTATTACGCGGTTTCCCAAGAGCGAGTAAGACCTGATCCTTATCCATGCCCTCCACCGCGCGCTGCTCCTTGATCGCCTTTTTGATCGGCTCGGGCAGCTTGTCCATATATTGCTCCGAAGCGGAATGCTTCGAAAAATCGAACACGGGCGCCAGCATTTCCCTGATTTCGGCTGCTTTCAGGGAAGGAACCCCTTTCGGGAAAACGATGGCCACGTGAGAGCCGTGAGCGGTCTGCCCACTCTGGTCCGGGTACGGGCTTCCGGACGACATGGTGCCGCCCATCCCGACCTGTACGTGGTCGTACCAGTGACCGGACCGGGTTCCGCCATTGATCTCGAGCACAATCTTGTTGGAGTCGATTTCCACCCGCGTGATCTGGACTTCGTCGCCGAGCCTTGCCGCTGGCCCGTTTTCCTGCATGGACTTGTCCCAAACCTTCTGGTCAATGCCGCCAGGGCTGACAAACGGCAGTGGTTTCTTGGCTCTGGGCAACGGGACGCGCATGGTGGCATATTCCGCATCCAACCCGCGCTCAATCTCCAAGCGATCATCGAAGCTGAGCTTATCGGCTCTGAGCGAAAGCGGTTGTAAGCAGAAAAGCCAGACCGCGATCAGGGGAATCAAACGGGATCGTTGAGGCTGGGCGCTACGCGTGCCAGCTGCTGAACGACGGGTGCCTTCATCAGCGCAAAGAACAGACTGACTACAAAAATGGTGGCTAACAGGCCACCCTCCGGGCCGTAATTTCCGCCGCTCCAGACAGGCATCAGATCCCATCGGTAGGTATACCTCGTTACATCAATTGTATGCCCGCTCAAGTTAACCCCGAAAAGCGGCAGTACTGCATTCCAGCCAAAATGCAGCCCGATTGGGAGCCACAAGTCATGAGTACGTAAGAACGCGTATCCCAGAAGAATGCCCCAGAGGACCGTATTGGCAATCCCCAGCCGGGAAGCATTTGGGTTCATTCCGTGGGCAAATCCGAAGAGGACGCTGACAGGAAGGATAGTGGCGAACGGCCCCATCTTCTCGATGAGCAGTTGGAAAGCGTAGCCCCGGAAAATCAGCTCTTCGCCCATCGCCGCGAACAGGAGAGCGGCCAGGTAGAAGATCAGGGACGGGATGTTGGTCGCGGTGTCTGATTTTGCCACCAGATGGCCCGTGCCTGCGAGAAGAGGCGCCCATAACATCAGGGCCGCCGCCCCACCGCCGAGCAGTATCCCGAGAGCAAGGTTCCGGCCCGATGCAACATTCACCTGCAGTCCGATATCCGCCAGCGGCCGCCGATCGAAGACGCGCATTGTCGAGAGATTGGCAAGGATTCCGGCCAGGTAAAGCCCGACTGAGGCCGCCACCAAAGCGCCGAAAATGGCGAGCAGCGGGACGGTAACGGCAAATCGGCTGACAATGACGAGTGCAACAAAGAATGCCACTCGGATCACGACGCTGAAACGGGTGTTTTGAACTTCCGGTGGGGGGAGTGAGGGAGAGGTGTTGGTCATCGAAAACAGCCGTGAGCTCGTTCTCGGGATCTCAGGCCTACACTTACACCGTACTGCAATGACCGACTCGGACGAATCCTGTCAATCGGAGGTGTTGTGCGATTGCGCTCCCAACCCGATGAGGTTGTATGCAAGAACGACGAAGTGACAAACGGATGCTGTGTGCGGAACTCGTGGAGGTCCTTTGGGAGCAGGATGGACGGCAACGCCGCCGGATCGCAAACCTGGAAGATATCTCGCTTTCGGGCATCTGCCTTCATGTGGAAAAGCCGATTTCAGCAGGAACCCGTATTGTCATGCGCTACGGCGACGGCAGATTATTCGGAACCGTCCGCTATTGCGTTTTCCGCGAGATTGGTTACTTCCTCGGGATTCAGCTCGAAGAAAATTGCCGCTGGTCCAGCTTGCATTTCCGGCCAGAACATCTGACTGACCCGACAGAGTTGATGGAACGCAGCCTGGCCCGGCACTCTTAGGAACCGGGCCGCTACTTTTCCGCTACCCGCTTTGGGCGCAGCGGAACCCGACATGAGCGACCGGATTGCCGGCCTTGTGGCTATCGCGCGCCGTTACCCGCAGATTAAAACCGTTCCCATCGAAGCTTCCGCCCCGAATCGAGCGCCGCTCTGACCCAGCGTTCCGCATCCGGCGCAGATCGTCTTCGGACTGCGTTATAGGATCGGCCGGATAGGCAGTCCATGGGTCCAGGCAGAACTGCCAGACATTGCCGACGAGATCGTAGATCCCGTATGGGTTCGGAGGATAGCTTCCGACCGGCAGTGGACCACGAACGCCCGACGCACCGTAGTTCGCCCGCATCGGTGTCGGCTCGTCGTTGCCCCATGGGTATTGAGGATCATTTAGTCCTCCGCGAGCAGCAAACTCCCATTCGGCTTCGCTCGGAAGCCGCTTGCCCATCCATTCGGCGTAGGCCACAGCGGCATCCCATGACACAAAAACGACCGGCACGCGAGCAGAACGTTCCGGGAATCTGTCGTTCTCCTGCCAGTGGCGAAGGTAATCACCGGTCCTGCTCTCCTTGCGCCACTCGCGCCGTGATTCTGTAAACCGCTGGAACTGCGAATTCGTCACGGCACACCGGTCCATCTGAAATGGAGCAATCGTCACCTGGTGAGCCGGGCTCTCGGTACGCAGCATGGATTTGACCCCTTCCGATGCGGCCGGGAATTGATGCTCCAACGTTTTAACGTCCGCACCCATCCGGAAGGTCCCACCGGGAAGCTTCGCCATTCCACGGTCGTCCGGCGCGAGCGCCGCAAACAACAAAGTTCTCCGGCTGAGCATCAACCATTCGACGATTTCGACCGCCTCTGGTTGGTGACGACGCGGAGCTTTTCTGCAGGGCATTTTCGGATTTTTGCCTGACTCGGAATATCATCCTGCGAGTAGGCCAGCTTCGGCATGCCGAAACGTACAAAACGCACAGCGGACAGCTCAGATATCGAGGGCCGGGACGTTCCGGTCTCAAACCTGCAGAAGGTGCTCTATCCGGGCAGGCGGTTCACCAAAGTGCAGGTGATTGACTATTACATCCGGGTGTCGCGCTGGTTGCTGCCGCACCTTCATGACAGGCCAGTCACATTGAAGCGATTCCCTGACGGCGTCAGAGGCGACGCTTTCTACGAGAAAGATGTCCCTAGCTTCGCACCGGACTGGATTCGGACGTTTCCCGTTCCTCGTCACGCTGGTGGACCGGATATCAAGTACATCCTCATCAATGATCTGCCTACCCTCGTATGGTGTGCCAACGCCGCCACATTGGAACTCCACCCGTTCCTTCATCGCGTGCCCGAGCTCGCCTTGCCTACATCCGTCGTATTCGACCTCGATCCGGGCGAGGGCTCAGATGTTCTGACCTTCGCGAAGGTCGGCTTGCTTCTGAAAGATCTGCTGGAACAGCTTCAGCTCATCTCATACCCAAAGGTATCCGGCTCAAAGGGGATACAGGTTTACGTTCCTCTGAACGCGCCAGTTACCTATGCGGTCACTCAGCCTTTCGCGCGATCGTTAGCAGAACTGCTCGCGAGCCAGCATCCGAGGCTCATCGTAGCCGAGATGCCCAAGGAGAAGCGCAAAGGCAAGGTGTTCATTGACTGGAGCCAGAATTCTGACTTTAAAACGACGGTCGGGGTCTATTCTCTTCGCGGAAAGAACATGCTGTCGTTTGTCTCTCTGCCGGTCACCTGGGAGGAACTGAAAGTTGCCCTCGACAAGAAGGACGGCCAGTCGTTGTACTGGGAACCGGAGCCTGCGCTGGAACGCGTCACAGACAAAGGCGACCTATTCGCTCAGGTTCTTGTGCAAAGGCAATCGCTACCGGCGGCGGTCCTGGAAGCGCTCGGCCAGTCGGTCAATCCGGCCCCCAAGCCGAATAACAGCTTGCGCGAATACGAACGGAAGCGAGACTTCAGGAAAACCGCTGAGCCTGGTCCCCGAGTTCCACGAGCCAGCTCACAGGGGAGTAAGAAGCGCTTCGTCATCCAGAAGCATGCAGCTAGCCACTTGCATTACGACTTTCGGCTGGAGATGCACAACGTATTGAAGTCCTGGGCGATCCCGAAGGGCATTCCCTATGCCCTGGAGGAACGGCGACTCGCGATGGCCACAGAGGATCATCCCGTTGAGTATCTGGAGTTTGAAGGGATCATTCCGGAAGGTCAATACGGTGGCGGGACTGTCATGGTCTGGGATATCGGAAGCTACGAGATCGTCGAAGGTAACTACTACAAAGGGAGTCTTCACGTTTTCCTGAAAGGCAAAAAGCTCAAAGGCGACTGGCTCCTCTCAAAAGATCGAACCGGCAGCGCGAAATGGAAGATTGAAAAAATCGACTCCGCCGCAAAGCCAGTCAGCACCAACAAAGAAAACGCATCTGCCTTGACCGGGAGGACGATGGAGCAGATTGCTGCCGAAGCAAAAAGCGTATGGCACAGCAATCGCACATCCGTGGCGGATCTCGATCTCGATTCTCTGCCTGACAGCCAAATGAGATTCGTTGAACCGATGCAATGCAAGCTGGTCGCAAAGCTACCCGAAGGAAGCGAATGGCAATACGAAGTGAAGCTCGACGGCTACCGCGCGCTTGCGATTCGAAGTGGGTCGCACGTCAGTCTTCTGTCAAGGCGGAATCGGTCACTCGCCGATCAGTTTCCTGAAATCGAAACCGCCCTGGCATCGCTCGAAGACGGAATCATTCTTGACGGTGAGATTGTTACATTGGACAGCAACGGCAGACCATCTTTCAACTTGCTTCAGAACTATACGTCAAAGGCAGCAAACGTGGTGTACTACGTCTTTGATCAGCTTGCCTATCGCAGGAAGGACCTGAGCCATCTCGCTCTTTCGAAGCGCCGGGAGGTGCTTGACGCTCTTCTCGAGGACGTGTCTGACCCGATTCGTCGGTCGGCGATCCTGAACGCTTCAGCAGAACAGGTCATCGCAGCCGTGAAGGACAAAGGCCTCGAAGGGTTGGTGGCCAAGCGCTCCGGAAGCAGATACGAGCCGGGACAACGAACCGGGCAGTGGGTGAAGTACAAAACGAACCGTGGGCAAGAGTTTGTTGTCGGAGGGTACAGAGTCGGCAGGAACGAGTTTGACAATCTCGCTATCGGTTACTACGAAGGTAATAAGCTCCTGTTCATTGCCAAGCTCAAGAATGGCTTCACACCGACGGCAAAGAAAGCCATCTATGAGCGATTGAGGAAACTGGAAACGACGAAGTGCCCATTCGACAATTTGCCGGAATCGAAGAATGCTCGAAGAGGAGAAGCGCTGACGGAAGAAGCGACGAAGAACTATCGTTGGACTAAGCCAGCCTTGGTGGTTCAGGTTGACTTTACCGATTGGACCGCAGCTAACCACCTTCGGCACTCGAGCTTTGTCGGCCTGAGGGACGACAAGAAGGCCCGAGACGTGCACAAAGAAGAACCCGAGGCTTAAAGTCGATACACATGCAGAATCTGCTCAACTGCCCGAACAAATGGAACCCTAAGAATCGCGAATGCAAAGCTATCATTGAGACCCCGAAGGGACGCCGCAACAAGTTCGATTTTGATCCTGAGTACGGCCTTTTTGCTCTCGGTGGACTGCTCCCCGAAGGATTGGCCTTTCCGTTTGATTTTGGCTTTATCCCCTCAACGCTAGGCGAGGACGGCGATCCGCTCGATGTGGTCGTTCTCTTGGACGAGCCTGGCCATGTGGGCTGCCTTCTGGATGTGCGGATCATAGGGGTCATTGAGGCTGATCAGATTCAAGACGGCAAACGAACGGTCAATAATCGACTTATTGCCGTCGCAGTGCACTCGTATTCGCGGCAGAATTTAAAGTCCATCAAAGACGTAGGCAAGTCCGTGCTGGACCAGCTTGAAGAATTCTTTATCTCCTATAACAAGAGCCGGGGCAAGAGGTTCATTGTTAAGGGACGGCACGGTCCTAAGCGGGCGAGTGAACTGTTTGAGGAGGGACGGGCCCTCTTCGAGAAAAAGAAAGCGTGAGCAACTCCAGTATCGGGGAAGCAGCTTGAAACGCGGTACCGGCGGGTCCGAAAGGGACACTCGACCGTTGGTGGGCCCTGAAGGATTTGAACCTTCGACCAAAGGATTATGAGTCCTCTGCTCTAACCGCTGAGCTAAGGGCCCGCGAGGAAATCATAGCAGGTGCCGACGTTTACTAGCCTGCCGAAAAAGATCAGCAGAACTAGAACAGGTGGCCCATCTTTTCGCGTTTCGTCCTTAGATATTCGACCGTAGTCTCGACGGGCGGGGCAATGATCGGAGCGCGCTCCACAACCTCGATCCCAGCGTTCTCAAGGGCAGCGACCTTTTCAGGATTATTCGAAAGAAGGCGAACCTGGGTGATGCCGAAGTATTGAATAATGGCTGCCGGTAAGGCGTAGTCGCGAAGGTCGGCTTCGAAACCAAGTTCTACGTTCGCCTCAACGGTGTCCATGCCCTTGTCCTGCAACTCGTACGCCCGGAGCTTATTGATGAGGCCGATTCCGCGCCCCTCCTGGTGCTCGTAGATCAGCAAACCTCGCTGTTCCTTAACGATCTGATCCATCGCGAGCTCGAGTTGGGAACGACAATCGCACCGGAGGCTGTGGAACACATCTCCCGTCAGGCATTGAGAATGAATCCGTACGAGAGTCGGGCCCTTCGCTGGCGAGAGATCGCCGAGCTTAAGAGAAATCGCTTCCTCTGTGCCAATCGTTCGGACACCTTCGAAGCCGAAAATCCGGAACTTGCCAAATCTGCTGGGGAAGTCTGCTTCGGCAACTTTCCTGAGTGTGAAGTCGGGTTGGGACAATGAAACAACTATTATAAAGACCGAAACTGCACAACCATGCGGATGGATGCAAATTAGTGCTTGACCAGCAGCAACTCGCCGCAGTTTTGATAAAAGTCGCGGTTGCGACGTCTATTGCGAGTATCCTGATGCGGTTCGCCAGGATACAGAAACTGCTCATCAGCGACAAGCGGACGATCTCGCAACGCCTTCAACTCGCCCTGGTGTTCTCGTTCATTTTTGGCGCGAGCGCAGGCGTTCGCATCTTAAGCCACGGTCAGTATAGCGCCGTCGATCTGGCTCTGGAGGGTGCTCAAATCGCCGGTATGTTGGGCGGGTACGTGACCGGGCTAATTACGGGGTTGTGCGTCTCGGGGCCTGACATGTTCGAAGGCAAGTTCATGTCAATGCCACTCTTCGCGGCCGCAGGCCTCCTTGGGGCTCTGATCCATGATCTGGCTCCCGTCAAAGAAGACATCTGGCACTTCTCGCCATTTGTTGACCTGAATCTCTATCGGCTCTTCCGGCAAATCTTGCGCCTGAATCGCAATGCCATCCAGAGATCCGTCGTCGAAAGAGCTGCGTTCAACGTGGCCTGCAACGCAATTGTTGTGATGACCGAGACGCTGCGCTGGGCGGTGTTCCGCTCCTTCTCGGAACACAACACATTTTTTCTGTTTCAACGTTTGCCGCCCATCACGGGATGGACGTTTGCTGCGGCGGCAATCAGCACTCTGTTCGCGGTTTCACTGCCGATCCGTATCTGGGGCAGCTTTCGCACGGAGAAGCAACTGGAACTGCAGCACGTCCGCCTCACTGAAGCCCGCCTGACGGCACTGACAAACCAGATCAACCCGCATTTCCTGTTCAACACCCTGAACTCGATCTCAACACTGATCCGGCTCGATCCCGACCGGGCTCGCACGCTGATCTATCGCCTGTCGAAGATCTTGCGCCGGCTGTTACGCAAAGCTGAAAATCTGTCGCCTTTACGCGATGAAATCTCGTTTATCGACGACTATCTAGGGATCGAAATGGTCCGGTTTGGGGAAAAGTTGAAGTTCCAGAAGGACATCGACGCCAAGACGCTAGACCGCCTGGTTCCCAGCATGATTCTCCAACCCATCATCGAGAACTCGATCAAGCATGGTCTCGCGAACAAAATCGAAGGTGGAACGGTTCGTCTGTCAACCTGGCTTGAACGAAACCGGCTATTCATTTCGATAGAAGACGATGGTCTCGGAATGGAGGAATCAAGGCTCGCGACGCTCTTCCATCCGTCAGGCGGGGTGGGAGTAACGAATGTCGACGAACGCCTCCAGGTACTCTTTGGCACGGATTACCGCATGGAGATGGACAGTGCGCCTGGCCAGGGGACAAAGACGCTGATCGAGATCCCGGATCTCGGGATCTCGGCCATTCAGAACGGAATGACTTCCGCTTCGAACTACTAAACGACTAGGTTTTGTTGGTTTTGAGCTCGTCCAGGATCTGTCGCATATAGGCGAAGCTCTTCTTCATGCCAGGAAGCGGCTCGCTCTCGTGGATCTCGTATTCGAGATTGACGCAGCCCTTGTACTTCATCTTAATGAGTTGGGCGAATATCTGCTTGATCGGCAACTTCCCTTCGCCCACCGCGACCTGACTCTCCTTAACCATAGGATCTGACAGGTCTTTGGTATGCATATCGAGCAGTCTGGGGCCGGCCTCAACGATCGAATCGACGATGTTTACTCCAGTTCTGGAGGTGTGGCCGATATCCATGCACAACCCACAGCGCGGATCCATATTTTTCACTGCCGCCAATACGCTCTGCGGAGTTGGAAAGTGCTTATCTTCGGGGCCGTGATTATGGACAGCGATCTTGATGTTGTACTGCTTGACGTACTTTTCAAGCATCGGCAACGTTTCGGCTGTAGGCGCACAAACGATCAACGGGAATCCAGCCGACTTCGCATATTCGAACTTCTTTTTGATGTCGTTTTCGTCCGGTTTTTGGAAGCTTACGTTGCCACACCCAACCAACTGCACACCGGCGTTGGCAAATTCTTTCTTTGCCGCTTCAATCTCTTCGGGCGAGCTGTCCATTTTCAGGTGGAAGTCTTTCACGTTCAGATAAGGAGTGCCCACCTCCTTCAACATCTGAATAGCCCGCTCCCGGCTGAATTTGCGAAATGAATAAGACGCGACGCCGAGCTTGATATCGGCCCCTCCGATGCGATATTCCTGCGCTCGGAGCGCCCCAGGGGAAAAAGCGGCAGCGCCCAGCGCCGCAGGTACCGCCTCAAGCCAGTTGCGTCTGCTTATCAGGTGATCAGACATAGATCAGATTGCCTCCAATTCTTCTTCGAGTAGCTGCTTCTCGTACAATTCCGCGTAATAGCCGCCGCGCGCCTGCAATTCCGAATGCGTTCCGATCTCCATGATGGCGCCGTGGCTCAACACAACAATTCTATGTGCATTCTGTACCGTGGAGACCCGATGGGAGATCAAGATGGTGGTCCGATCTCTCATAACACTGGCCAGTCCCTTCAGGATCTTGTCTTCAGTGACAGTGTCTACACTCGAAAGCGCGTCATCGAGTATGAGTACTCTTGGATTTCGAAGGACTGCGCGCGCGATGGCCGTTCGCTGCTTCTGCCCGCCGGAAAGGGTGAGACCGCGTTCGCCAACCACGGTGTCGAGACCGTCAGGGAAGCCGGCGATATCACTCGCTAGCCCGGCGATTTCCGCTGCTTTCTCAATTTCCGATCGAGTGGCGTGCTCAACGCCCCAAGCGATGTTTTCGGCAAGCGTTGCACTGAACAAGAAGGTCTCTTGAGGAACAAACCCAATCTCGCGGCGTAGCTCGTGAGGGTCGAACTGCCTGAGATCGGTTCCTCCAAACGAGACGACACCCTGGGTCGGGTCGATGAGCCGGCCAATCAGATTCACCAGCGTTGTTTTACCGCTCCCTGTGTGTCCAACGATCGCGACGGTTTCGCCGGCCTGAATTGTTAGATTGATGGCATTCAGCGCTCGCCGATTGCCAAACAGGACGCCCACGTCCCGGAACTCGATCTCGGCCGAGTAGGAGTCCGGTGAAACAGGAGTCCCGTAGGGCGGTGCAATGGCGGGCTTCTCGTGCAGGATTTCATTGATGCGGTTGAGTGAGGCCGTCCCGCGCTGCATCAGATTCACAACCCACCCGAACGCAATCATCGGCCAGATGAGCATCCCCATGTACGTGTTAAACATGACGAACTCACCCAAGCTGATGCGCTTCTGGATCAATTGTTGGCCGCCCACCCACATGACAAGGAGGAAAGTCAGGCCAATGAGCGCCTGGAGGAGCGGCATGAACATACCCTGGATGCGTGCGAGGCCGATATTTTCCCGAATGTATTCCCGGTTTAGACGTTCGAAGTGCTCTACTTCGGCCCGCTCCTGCGCATAGGCTCGCACGACACGAACGCCGGCTAAATTCTCCTGAACGCGGCTGCTAATGTCCGAGAACATTCTCTGGATATGCTCGAATCGGGTGTGGATCCGGCGGCCGAAAAAGATTACCGCTACCGAAACCAGCGGTGCTGGAATCAGAGCCAGTAAAGTAAGCTTCAGATCGGTGTGGGCCATCACCGCAACCGCAAGCACGAGCATGACGGAGGTTTCGCTCCAGTACATGATTCCGGGCCCCAGCATCATACGCACCGCGTTCAGATCATTCGTGCTGCGCGCCATAATGTCTCCCGTGCGGTATCGGGAATAGAAGTTTTGCGACAGTCCGACCAGATGAGAAAACAGATCGTTTCGCAGATCGTACTCGATGTCTCTTGAGATGCCGATGATGATTACCCGCATCCAATACTGGAAAACGCCCTTCACGAGGGACACTGCGATGAGGAGGCCCGCAAAAGCCAAAAGAGTGCGAACGTTCAAACCGTGAGTGAGAGAGTCAACTCCGTACGAAATGATCAGCGGTAAAGCCACGGCGAGGAGGTCTTTCATCAGCAGCGAGCCGATGCCCAGAGCTAATCCGCGCCGATATTTCAACACGTACGGCCACAACGTATACAAGGATTTCAGCATTTATTGCCCTAAGGCCGTAGCGATGGTTTTGAGCCATTCGAGAAGAAATGTCTTCCGCCCGTCACGCGTTTCCCACCACCCGTCCGGTGTAAAGGACGGGTCCGGGGCGGCGATCGGGATGACCCAGAGTTGGGGTGCGTCCTTGCGCAGCAACCTGGCGGCGCGGCCCGTGTGGAAGTTGCTTGTCACCAGCAGGATCTTCCTTGCTCCATGCTCGCGCAGATAATCGTCAATCAGGGCTGCTTCACTTCGCGTTGAATTGAGGTCGTGGGTCAAGGAGCGGAACAGTGAGGTCGGGTAGCCTTGCCGGTGGGCATACTCGATCGTTTCGTCCGATTCATGTCCCAACAACGAACGAGGACCACTCACCAGGACGTAGGGGGAGTACCCTGCTGTGACTAGCTGGGCCGCCTTGATGATCCGGGTTCCGAAGTCATCTCCGCCCAGGACGACGATCGCGTCCGCTTTCTGCGGTTTGTCGTTCTCAACCAGGAAACGGCCAGCCGCAGTCATCAAAGGCACTCTGAAGAAGTACCCGGCTAAAGCCAGCAGGAGAAGGAGAAGAAAGAAGGAGGAACAGCCGGATCGGCGTCTTGATCTCTTCCAGGACCTAGCCGCCAGAACTAGTCCTCATGCGATGCCCTCGACTGGTCTGCATCGTGTGAGTCCAAATCGCGACAGTTCTTCAACTTCTGAAACAGCCGCTCAATTTCGTCTTCGTCTTCGGCGCTCACCATGCGAACCGGAGTTTCGTTCGGCGACGTGTCGCCGCTCAGTTCCTTGACGTCATTCCAGGTCCAGTAATCCCGGTAGGCGATTCCATTGAAGGTTGCCAGCATGGAGTGACGCCGCAAGGAGTCGAGCAGCTTGGCAATGCGTTCCGGTTCTCCCGGAAAGACTAGTGCTTTACGTCGAGAGTTCGTTAGCTTCAACTTCAGAATCAGAGGCGAAAGGAAGCGGCCGGTATTGATTTCACGCACTTCCTGCCAGGCGATCGCCCGTTCGCCGATATTAAACTGGGTGGTGCCGATCCGGATGGCAGGCCTGTGGGCAAGCCAAAAGAGCACAACCGCCGTAAGCGCGCAAAGCGCCCCAGGTGCGAAGGCCAGTGGCGCTCGCAACCCGCAGATCAGGCACACGGCCGATCCGGCCAAAGATGCCCAGCCAAGACGTGCGTACGCAGGCGACGGTTCGTAGATCTCGACGCTCGGCTCCATACGATTAGGCTACTCCCGACCTCTATCGCAGTCAACGATTGCCTCGTCTGCGTCTCAAGATTTAGAGTTGCTGAATTTCTCGGGGGCTATCAGCGCGCGATGCCTTGCGGTCGCCGTGTCATCTCGATCCCGCGACGGACATAATCGAGACCGCTGAGGGCCGTGAACAAAGCGCAGAGGACGACCGCGAGGATCTCCAGCACCTGAAGGAACGGATACGGGTAAGCGGCTCGTGTGAGCACGAGGAAGACCAAGACGATCTGAAAAAATGTACTGACTTTGCCCAGTACGCTGGGAACGAACCGGTGGTACCCACGGAAAGCGCGCAGTAAACCGGCTCCCGAGACGATCACCAGATCCCGTCCGAGCACCAATGCCAACATCCAGCCGCTGATCAGGTGGATGACTGCGAGCACCACGAACAGGGTCACCAGCATCACCTTGTCCGCCAGGGGGTCCAGAAATACACCCACTCTGTTGCTGATTCTCAGCTTTCTTGCAGCGAAACCGTCGAACCAGTCAGTGACGCCGGCTAGCAGCACCAAGCCAAGCGCTTCCCGGAACTGGCGCTGCAGCAAAAGCCACGCCAACACGGGCGAGGCAAAGAGCCGGATCAGGGTAAGAAGGTTTGGAAGCTGGCGCAAGCTCTATTTTCGGGCCCAAGCCCTACTGTTTGACTTTACGGGACCAGCGCGTGAAAAGCCGCCGCTTCTCTTCTTCTACGGTTGTTCTTAACGGGCTCGAGTGTCACCAGCTCGAAAAACGAGGGGTCCGACATCAATTGATTCACAAGGGCGACGTGCATAGCGTGCCCCGCCTTCTCCGCCACCACCCGGCCGAGTAGCGGACGCCCGATGAGGGCAAGATCCCCGATCAGATCGAGCGCTTTGTGCCGGCAGCATTCGTCCGCGAATCGGAGCCCACCTTCATTGGCCACCCCGGTACGGGTGAAGCAGATGGCATTATCCAGGCTCGCGCCGCGTATCAGCCCCATGTCGCGCATCTGGTCCAACTCATATTCAAAGCCGAAGGTTCTCGCCGGCGCGATTTCGGACGCGTATGTTTCGGGTGTAACGGTCAGCTCAAGGCTCTGTTCGCCCACCATCGGATGGTCAAAGAAGTTCCGGCAGTGCAACTGAAACGAGTCACAGGGGAGGATGGAAACGCGCTTACCATTGGCCTCGACCGTGATCGGCTTCACAATCTTCAGATAACGGCGTAAGCGCCGGCATTGCTGGATGCCGGCTTGGCGTATCAGGTTTACGAATGGCAACCCGCTGCCGTCGAGAATTGGAAGCTCCAGATTGTCGAGCTCGATATAGGCGTTATCGATGCCCATGCTGTACAGAACACTAAGGAGGTGTTCTGTCGTCGAGATAAAGATGCCTTTCGGGTGCATCAGGCTGGTCGCGTAGCTGACCCGCTTGACGAACTGCCAATTGGCCTTTACTTCGGTATTGCCTAGATCGGTCCGGATGAACACGACACCGGTGTCCGCCGGAGCTGGAGTGATTCTGAGCCTGACAGGCGCGCCGTGATGAAGACCGACGCCGGCCACCTCCACTGGCGTCTGAATGGTCTTCTCGTAGAGCATTTACGAAAGTCCAGAATATCAGGGTTCCGGCGGCATGGGTATCGGTAAATCATTAAATCTTCGAGACTTGCTGTGTTTACTGGTGTGTCTAAAGCGACACATTGATCGGGCGGGCGGCCTTTCCGGGCGCACCACGAGGGACCTCGAACTAAACCACCGAACAGGTATCGGCTAATTTGAAACATGCCCACTCTCTCCATTCGGCTCGCGTCTGCAACGGCTTTCGCGCTTATTCCGCTTCTTGTCGTTGCGGAGGAGAAAGTGGACCTCTCGGTGGTAAATCGTATCCGAACGGAAGCCTTCTCAAATTCGAAGGTGATGGACACGATGTTCTATCTGACGGATGTTCACGGGCCCAGGCTGACGAACTCGCCGAATTTTCGGGCTGCCGGCAATTGGGCAGTCGGCCGCCTGAAAGAGTACGGACTGGTGAACGTCCGCGAAGAGAAATGGGGGCCCTTCGGCCGCGATTGGCAGTGTAAGTACTACGAAGGGCACATGGTTGAGCCCCAGTTCTCTTCTTTAATGGCCATTCCCCTCGCCTGGACGGAGAGCACGAACGGATCTGTGGTCGGTGAGCCGACTTTAGCGGTCATCCGGACTCAAACCGACATGGACAAATTCAAAGGAAAGCTGCGCGGCAAGATCGTCATGACCTCCACTCCCAGACCGCTGCCGTTCCCGACCACGGCGGAGGCTCACCGGTATACCGAAGCTGAACTCGCGGCTGAAATGGAGGCACCGGATCCTGGCCGCTCGGGTTTCTTTTCCACGCCGACTCCCATCAACCGGGCGGACGGGTCTGCTCGGCCTTCTCGAGAGGCGCGTGAAGCCCTGTACGACAAGATCGTGACGTTTATGAAGGATGAAGGCGCGCTGCTCACCGTCACAGCCAGCGGGAACGGATCAGGAGGAACGATCTTTGCCGCTTCCAGTGGGTCCTACGATCCGAAACGCCCGGTGGCCATACCCGGCGTGGCGCTCATGCCCGAGCAGTACAACAGGATCGCCAGGCTTGTGGAGCACAAGATTCCGGTGAAACTCGAGTTCAACATTCAGAACGAGCTTTCGGCCAGCACTGTGGATTCATTCAACATCGTCGGGGAAATTCCAGGCACCGGACCGCACAAAGATCAACTGGTGATGCTGGGAGCGCATTTTGATTCCTGGCACGCTGGCACGGGCGCTACGGACAACGCCGCCGGAAGCGCCGTGATGATGGAGGCAGTCCGTGTCCTTAAAGCCATCAACCAGCCGATGGACCGTACCGTACGGATCGCGCTTTGGGGAGGTGAAGAAGAGGGCTTACTCGGTTCTCGAGCCTACGTGAAAGAGCACTTCGGCGACCGCGAAACCATGAAGGTGACCGCCGAGCACGCGAAACTCTCCGGATATTTCAATTACGACAACGGAACAGGCAAGATCCGGGGTGTTTACCTGCAGGGCAATGACATGATGCGGCCCATCTTCGAATCCTGGCTCGCTCCGTTCAAGGACTTGGGGGCAAGCGCAATCTCCATCCGGAACACCGGGGGGACGGATCACTTATCTTATGACGCGGTCGGGCTGCCCGGTTTCCAGTTCATTCAGGATCCAATGGATTACGAGACCCGTACACATCATTCGAATATGGACGTGTTCGACCGAATTCAATCCGGCGACCTGATGCAGGCTTCCGCCATTATTGCTTCGTTCGTTTACAACACCGCAACCAGACCGGATATGCTGCCCCGGAAGCCATTACCGGCGCCCCAACCGACGCGGCAAGCGCCTTCCGGACACGATGTGACGGAGCCGCACGACCAACCGCCATCTGGTGTAACCGCGCCGCATCCATAGGCCATCGACAGGCAATAAGAATCGACAGCTATGGCGCGCCCCCTCGGTCTTGGGTTTTTGGCGGTCTTGATCTGGCTTCCGCCCGCTAGCGCGGAACGAAAGCCTGTGACGATCGATGCAGTTATGAATAGCGGGCACGATCGCGCTCGTGGTAATCCACTAGCCTGGTCGCCCGACGGCAGACAGTTTGTTGTTTCGAAAGGCGACGCCCTCTCGATCTATGACGTTCCGAGCGGCAAGGAGCAGGACGTCATCGGCTTGTCCAAATTGAGAGAGGTCGCTGAAAAACATGATCAGCCACCCACAACGGATTGGACGAACCGCCGTGTGAGCGAGAGCGATGTGCAATGGTTTCCCGACGGCAAGCGTCTGCTCGTGTCCGAAGGCGGAGACCTGTTTAGCGTTACGATCGCGAGCGGCGCATTCGAGCAGTTAACCCGAACACGAGAGCCCGAATTCGATCCCAAGCTGTCGCCCGACGGGCACTACGTTTCGTTCCGCCGCGGTCCTAATCTGTTCGCTCTGGGTCTGGAATCCAAGAAGCTGAACCAGCTGACGAAAGACGGCTCAGAAACTCTGTTGAATGGCCAGCTTGATTGGGTCTATCCGGAGGAGCTGGACCTCAACACGGCTCATTGGTGGTCGCCGGACTCCCGTTCCATCGCATATCTGCAATTCGATATCACCCATGAACCCGTATTCCCACAAGTATCATTGTTAACTCCGAGCGGCTTGCTCGAACCCGAGAGATACCCAAAGGCCGGTGATCCCAATGCGGAGGTACGGCTGGGAGTCGTTTCTGCCCTTGGCGGGGAAACGCAGTGGATGAACCTGGGTGAGCCTCGCGACAATTTGCTGGCGCGCGTAGCCTGGGTTCCTAACTCGAAGAGCATCACGGCGGTGAAGCTGAACAGAATTCAAAACAAGCTCGACCTGTACCTTGCCGAGGTTGCAACGGGGAGGGCCACGGTGATCCTGCACCAAGAGGATCCGTTTTGGATCAACGTCGCCGGTGCGCCTAGGTTTCTTCCCGGCGGGGATCAGTTTCTTTGGACAACTGAGCAGGACGGATTCCGGCACATTTATCTTTACAGCCATGACGGCCGCATGCAAAAGCAGTTGACGCGAGGAGAGTGGGAGGTTGACCGCCTTATCGGGCTCGACCCGGACGGCCAGCACGTGCTCTACACCTCGAACGAGGAGAGTCCGCTAGAGCGGCAGCTGTACGCCATTAGTCTGGACGGTGCGGATAAGCGAAAGTTGAGCCAGGGCCCAGGCACTCATTCGATTTCCGCCGGACCGACCCCGTCTTTTTACCTCGACACGGTCAGCAACTTGAAAAGCCCGCCTCAGGCGATGCTGCACAAGACGGACGGAAGCGAGGTTCGGGTTTACCGCAAACCGGACGATGCGGACGCGAATGAATACGAGATCTTACCGACCGAGATCGTGAAAGTGGCTGCCGCGGACGGCACTCCGCTATACGCGCGATTGATCAAGCCCGCCGGTTTTCAATCAGGCAAAATGTATCCGGCAATAGTCATGGTCTATGGAGGCCCGGGCGTCCAGGAGGTTCGTGACACGTGGCAGGGACTTTCGTGGGACCAGGTATTGGCACACAAAGGCTTTGTCGTTTGGCAGCTCGACAACCGCGGATCCGCCGGGCGTGGGCATAAGTTCGAATCGGTGATCTTTCGCAACATGGGGACGCATGAGTTGGAAGACCAGAAGCGCGGCATCGAGCACCTTGTTTCGCTTGGCTTCGTAGATCCTCGCCGCATTGGGCTGTACGGATGGAGCTACGGCGGTTACATGACCCTCTACACCGTCACACATTCGTCCGGGCTGATCAAAGCCGCCATTGCCGGAGCTCCGGTCACCAATTGGTGCAACTACGACTCCATCTACACCGACCGCTACATGGGCCTGCCGACTGAAAACGAGCTTGCCTATCGGTCCACGTCGCCACAAACCGCGGCTGGAGAACTGCAATCGAAGCTTCTCATCATTCACAACGTCGAGGACGATAACGTACACTTCGCGAACACAATGCAAATGGCCGATGCACTCGAGAAAGCGAACAGGCAGTTCTCGATGCTTTTGTACCCTCAGAAGACACATGGAGTCAGCGGTCCCGCTCGTCGGCATCTGCTCGAAGAGACGACGTCGTTCTTTGAAGCTAATCTGAAGTAAGCCGGCTCGAAGCGAAAAACAGCAGGCTTGCCATTGTGCTGAAATGGAGTTGCCAAGTCAGTCGCGGGTAAGCTCAAGGAGCTCTCGCGGCGCGTTCGGTCCCTGATTTCATGAACAAGAAAATCCGTTCGACGACCGTTCTTTGCGTGCGGCGAAACGGCCAAGTTGTACTTGCCGGTGACGGACAAGTGACGATGGGCAGCGAAGTGCTAAAGAGCGGGGCGCGCAAGTTGCGGCGGCTTTATAACGGAAAGATACTCTCCGGGTTTGCTGGTTCGACGGCCGATGCTTTTGCTTTGTTTGCCCGCTTTGAAGCCAAGCTGGAACAGTACAGCGGCAATTTACCCCGCAGTGTAGTCGAACTCGCAAAGGAATGGCGCACGGACAGGATGCTGCGGCATCTTGAGGCGCTGCTTCTCGTCTCGGACGCGAACGACATGTACATTGTTAGCGGGACGGGGGATGTGATTGAGCCCGACAGCCCGATCGCGGCAATCGGATCTGGTGGAGCATTCGCGAAGAGCGCAGCCGTCGCACTACTCGAAAACACAAATCTCAGCGCTCGAGAGATCGTCGAAAAATCGATGAAAATCGCCGCGGACGTCTGTATCTACACGAACAGCAATGTTTCGTATGAGGAACTCGCGTAATGGTGATCTACCTTCCGCAGCAATCGACAGACGAAGCTCCGCTTCTTGATGAACTCACGCCCCGTGAAATCGTGGCTGAACTCGACAAGCATGTGATCGGTCAAGCGGACGCCAAACGTTCCGTCGCGATCGCTCTCCGCAATCGTGTCCGCCGTCAGAAGCTGGAACCGGAAATGGCCGAAGAGGTCATGCCGAAAAACATTCTGATGATCGGTCCCACGGGTGTCGGCAAAACAGAAATTGCAAGGAGGCTGGCGAAGCTCGCAAACTCTCCGTTCTTGAAAGTAGAGGCGAGTAAGTTCACCGAAGTTGGTTACGTCGGCCGTGATGTCGAATCCATGATCCGGGATCTCGTCGATATCGCGATTGATATGGTTCGCGAGGAACGCCTGGAGCAGGTGGCCGACCGCGCGGAGCAGCAGGCCGAAGATCGTCTTCTTGATCTCTTGATGCCTCCCCAGCCTGAATCCACTGAAAGCTCCGAACGCACTCGAGAGAAGCTGCGCGAGAAGCTCCGCGCAGGGAAGCTGGACGATCGTCTCGTTGAAGTAGATGTAAAAGAGCGCGGCCCCACGTTCGAGTTGTCGACCAACGGGAACGTCGAGGAAATGGACATCAATCTGAAAGATGTCATCCCCGGACTGTTCGGGCCCCGCACGAAGAAGCGAAACATGCGGGTGTCCGAGGCTCTCGAGTATCTGGTACAGGAAGAAGAGCAGAAGCTGATCGACATGGATCAGGTCACGCGGATCGCGCTCGAGCGTGTGGAACGCAACGGCATTGTCTTTCTCGACGAGATCGACAAAATCGCCGGCCGTGAAAGCAGCCATGGACCGGACGTTAGTCGAGAAGGCGTGCAGCGAGACATTCTTCCGATTGTCGAAGGAACCACGGTCAACACTCGCCACGGCTTTGTTCGGACAGATCACATTCTGTTCGTTGCAGCCGGCGCGTTTCACGTCTCAAAGCCCTCCGATCTTATCCCGGAATTGCAAGGGCGCTTCCCGATTCGCGTTGAGCTGAAGTCGCTGACCGAAGCGGATTTCATCCGTATCTTGAAAGAGCCGAAATCGGCCTTGGTGAAGCAATACACAGCGCTGCTCGAGACCGAAGGCATAAAGCTTAGTTTTGCCGATGATGCCCTGTCTGAAATCGCGCGGATTGCGGCGCAAGTGAACGAATTCACGGAGAACATCGGGGCGCGGCGGCTTCACACCATCATGGAAAAGCTGCTTGAGGATATCTCGTTCGACGGCCCTGATCTCAAAAAGAAAAACATCAAGATCGATGCCGCTTATGTGCGGAAGCAGTTGTCCGAGATTGTGAAAGATCAGGATCTGAGCAGGTATATTCTTTAGTGCGTTTGGCCTTTTCCGCGTTTTGTGTGGTCTTGGCTTTCACTCAAAGTTGCGGGTATGTCGGGCCCGTCGTTCCTCCATCCCCTGAGATCCCCATCCCGGTCACGAATCTCACGGCGGTCGAGCGTGGCAACGAAATCCAGGTAAACTTCACGACTCCTGCTCTGACGACCGATTTGCTGCAGGTAAAGAAGCTTTCTGATGTTGAATTGCGCGCGGGTCCCGCAGTAACGCCGTTCGACGCGGCCAAGTGGGAGGTGACGTCGAAACGCTACGATCTCCAAATCCCTTCGATGAATACCGAGGACCCTCAGCCTGTGCCGTTGAACGTGAACATCCCTGTTTCGGACTGGCTAGGCAAGAAAATTGCCGTTTCGGTGCGTACATCTGTCCGGGGTGGGAACCGTTTTTCATCGTGGTCGGCTCCGGTCGACTTGGACGTGATCGCGCCCCTACAGCCACCGAGGGTCGGCGCAGAAGCGACTCGGGACGGATACAAGCTCCGCTGGGCAGAAGAGCGGCCCGGTGTTCGCTATGAAATCTTGCGTCAAGCTCACGGGCAAGCGACTCCTGAATCGGTAGGAACGGCCGAAAAGTCTGAGTTTACGGACTCAACGTCGCAATGGGATGTCCCCTACACCTATTTCGTCGTCGCGAAGAAAGACGGCGCTGAGAGCCTGCGCTCCGACGGCGTCACAGTTAACCACCCGGACACCTTCCCGCCCTCTGTGCCTGCTGGAGTAACTGCGCTCGCTGGTCCCGAATCCGTGGAACTGACCTGGTCGCGCAGTCCGGAAGCGGATTTGAAGTCTTACAGGATCTATCGCGCCCTTGGAAGCGGTCCCTTGGGACCAGTTGGAGAGCCCACCAACCTGCCTACGTTCAGCGATCGCAAAGTGGAACACGGGAAAACATATCGGTACGCTGTCAGCGCGATTGACGTCAAGAACAATGAAAGCGAGAAGTCGCCAGTTGTTGAAGTTGCTTTTTAGACGGACTTAACATCTCGGGGCCTCCGCAACTTCGACACTTCGGGGCCTATGGTAGCATCGAGCAATATGAAGGAGCGGTCGCCGTCGGGAGCCAGTATTTGCAGCGCTTCCTGACCTCCTGGGTAGGCTCCTTCCAGGACTTTGTCCTCCTCGCCGGCCGTGCTTTCCTGAACATCGTTCGCCGTCCGCATTACTACGACGACGTGTTCCTGCAAATGGACGCGATCGGAATCGGCAGCATCCCCATCACAGTTCTTATCGGGTTCTTCAGCGGCGCAATCATTGCCCTGCAGATGTCGCGTGCACTGAATACATATGGTGCGAGCAGCCAGGTTGGCTCAATCGTTGCCCTTACGCTCGTCCGCGAACTCGGCCCGGTGTTGACGGCGCTTCTGGTAGCCGGCCGCAATGCCTCCGGCATCGCGAGCGAACTCGGGTCCATGAAAGTGACCGAACAAATTGATGCAATGCGCGCTCTTGGCACCGACCCGATCCAGAAACTGGTCACACCCCGGCTTACCGCCACGGCACTGATGCTGCCCTGCCTGACGGTCATCGCGGATGCCATAGGCCTTTTCGGGGCCTACCTTGTCGCGGTTCCTCTACTTCACATCATCAGCGGAGGCACTTACTGGTCCACGTCCTGGCGCGCCCTCGTCCTCAACGATCTGGCACAAGGATTGATGAAACCCTTCCTGTTCGGAATCATCATTTCGCTAGTCGGTTGCTTCTATGGATTGAGGACAACGGGCGGAACACAGGGCGTGGGGCTGGCGACCACCCAGGCTGTGGTCTCGTCATCCATCTGGATCTTTTTCGTGACCTTTCTCATCGATAAGGTCTTCGTGAATCTTTGAGCGCATGGCAGAAGAGGACGCCCCGCTACTCGAATTTAAGAACGTCAGTTTGCGGTTCGGCGACGTTCCAGCGCTGAAGGATATCTCACTCACGCTCAAACCCGGTGAGACCCGAATTCTATTCGGCGCAGCAGGCAGCGGGAAGACATCTCTGGTGAAGGCAGTGATCGGGCTGGTTCGGGTAGATGAAGGCGAAATCCGATTGTTCGGAGAAGAAGTGACGTCGAAAGAAGAACACGATCTGTACGCATTGCGAAGCCGTGCAGGCGTACTCTTTCAGGAAGGCGGGCTCTTCGATTCGCTGACCATCGGGGAAAATGTGGAGTACCCGCTCTTGAATCGCCAGGTCGGGGATGGAAAAGACGAGAATATCTCGGAAGAGCAGGCGGAGAAGCGCGTTCGAGAGGCGCTTCGATTTGTCGAATTGGAACACACTTTCAGCCAGTTTCCGAGCGAAGTGTCCGGCGGAATGCGACGCCGGGTCGGCATCGCCCGCGCTATCGTCACGGAACCGCCGCTTGTTTTGTACGACTCTCCGACGGCCGGACTCGACCCGATCACGGCGAACACAATCATGGCGTTAATTGCCAAGCAACGAGAGACAAGGAACAGTGCCTCGCTGATCGTTACCCACCGGTATCAGGATGGCGAGCTGATGGCTAACTTCCGGTACGATACCGAACGCGAAGGTCTCGAACCCATAGGCGGCGCTGAGCACGGCCATTCGGACGATCGAACAAAGTTTATCGTCATGAAAGAAGGAGAGATCGTTTTCTTCGGAACCCGTGAAGAGTTGGAATCGAGCAGGGACGAGTACGTGAAGAAATTCGTCCGGAAAGATGGTTGAAGATGCCTGCAAAAGAAAAAATTAGCTTCTCTCAATTAAAGGTCGGCATTCTGGCCATCGTAGCGCTCGCTTGTATCACATTGATCGTCTTCCTGCTGACAGGGAATGCAAGCTGGTTCAAGAAGCAGATTCCGCTGCATGTGTACACGTCCGATGCGGCGGGCCTCAACGCCGGCGCCCCTGTTCGCATTAACGGAATCCAAGCAGGATCGGTCAAGAAGGTCCAACTCTCGGGAGATACCAACCCACAAAGAGTGATTCGGGCAGATTTCGTAGTGGATGAGGAGATGCGGAAGCAGATTCCTTCGGATTCAATTGCGTCTATCTCGTCGGACAATCTCCTCGGCAGTACAAAGTTCCTACAGATCAATAAGGGCACCCGGTCTGACTTGATCCAACCCAATGCCACGGTCAAGTCTGCGGATACACGCCAGTTCGACGCCCTGATTCAGCAGGGTTACAACGTTCTGGATTCTCTCCAGGTGATCCTGGGCAAGGTTCAGGACATCGTCGGTCAGGTTGAGGTGGGTAAAGGGACGATCGGCAAGTTGCTCGTGGATGAAACTCTCTACAATTCCTTGCAAGCTACAGTGAGCCAGGTGCAGCTTCTCACGACGAACTTGAATTCGAAAAAGGGCACTGTCGGCCACCTGATCAATGATGATGCTCTCTACGGACAGATCCAGAGTGTCGTGACGAAGATGGATCAACTGACCGCAGATTTGCAAGCCGGAAAAGGTACAGCGGGCATGCTGCTGAAGGACACGAAGGTGTACGACGACCTCGACCACTCGCTGGGGCAGGTGAATACGCTACTTGCTAAGGTCAATTCCGGCCAAGGTACTATCGGCCAACTTGTCAGTAATGACAAGACGGCACGTCAACTGAACGATGCACTCGACCAGGTGAACGTCACTCTCGAGAAGGTGAATTCGGGCCAGGGCACGATCGGCCAGTTGCTGGTCAATCCGCAGCTATACGAATCACTCAACGGAACTACTCGCGAGCTGCACGACCTTCTGCGCGATTTCCGGGCTAACCCGAAGAAGTTCCTCTCAATCAAGCTGAAGATCTTCTAGGTTGCGCCAGTTAGTCATCAATGCCGACGATTTCGGCTTCACGCGCGACGTCAATGCGGGAATTGTTCACGCCCACCGCGAAGGCGTTCTCACCTCCACAACGCTGATGGCGAATGGCGATGCATTTGAGGACGCAGTTCGCCTTGCCCGCGAGACGCCGACGCTCGACGTCGGCTGCCACCTCGTCCTGGTACAAGGGCGTTCGCTGATCACCGGCCGAGCGTTCCCGGAGACTCCGCGCGAAGTGGTTGCCGCCCTCGTCCGGCGGCATCTGGACGTGTACGCCGAACTACGGGCTCAAATTGAAAAGATTCTGGCGGCCGGCATTACGCCGAGCCATCTGGATTCCCACAAGCACACGCACATCGTCCCGAGTGTCTTTAAGGTTGTCATCCGGCTAGCCCAGGAATTTCGAATCCCGTTTGTGAGATTGCCTCTGGACCGGACCGCGCCCTACGCGAAGTTCCCTTGCGCAGTTGCCGATCCACTGTATCGCCGCACGGGCCAGCGCGTTGATGTGCGCATGACCGACCACTTCATCGGCTTCCGCCTGACGGGCACTCTGAATGAGCAGTCCTTTGCGTCCGCCCTGGGCACGTTGGAACAGGGCAGCACCGAATTCATGTGTCATCCGGGCTATCTGGGTTCCGAGCTGCGAAATGCACCTACGCGGTTGAAAGAGGCACGGGTGCGAGAACTCGAAGCGCTCACATCATTCCGAATCCGCGAAGTTTTGAATGAGACTGGGATCCGGCTGGCGACCTTCCGGACACTTAGTTAAGTCCAGCGCATACAGCCCGCAAGAAGAACGATAGTATTCTTCTCTCTCGCACATCGAACAGGTGCTGAGTAATCATCATGGCCAAGTCGGTGTGTCTTCTTGCAGCTTTGCTCATGCCCTTCGTTCCGTCCCGCGAGCTCGCAGCGCAGGATTATGTCGGCCGTTTTGACGTTTACAACGGTTTTGTCTGGTTTGACAGCCCCAGTGCCCACCTGACGGAGCGCGGCTATCACTTACAGGCGGGCGTGAACGCCAAAACGTGGCTCGCAGTGGGTTTTGACTTCTCTGCTGTTCAAGGCAATGTCACATTGGTGCCGGAATTGTTGAATTCTGATTTGCAGACCCAGATCGGCGGACAGGTCGCACTGCTCCAACGTGCTGGACGGCTTCCGCCCGGTTACCAGGTGGCAGTTGGCACCTCCTCCGTTACGCAGACCTTTGCCGCCGGCCCGCAATGGGAATACCGGCATTTCCAGCAGATCACGTTGTTCGCACATCCCTCGATAGGCGCAATCCACGAGACGGCTACCCCGCATCCTTCTGACCCTTTTACGACAGCCGTTGTTCAACAACTTGCGCCCACTGGCAAGATCACGGATTGGGAGCCCTTTTACGGCTTCGGCGGCGGATTCGAGCTGAGATTTATCCGCCACGGGACCCTCCGCATCCAAGCCGATTATGTGCACAATGACCTTTTTCCGGACATCTTAAAGAGTTCGCGCAACACTGTGCGGCTATCCGTCGGGCCTGCCTTTCAATTCGGCAGGAACATTGTGCGCTAGCGTCGGAAAAGCGCCACTGCATGCGCCGCGTGACGTCACCCGAACCAGGCGGGAACGGTACCCTGACGCCTAGAAAGCACGACCAGAATGAACTTGATCCAGTTATTCGATCTTTCGCTACAGGGAAGACGTAACGAACCCGCGCTCGAGTGGCAAGCGGCCAGCGGGGTCTCCGAAGTCAGTACCTTCAGTGAACTCGAAGCTCGAAGTAATCGGTTCGCGCGACTGTTCGAAGAACGCGGATTGAGTATGGGCGACCGGCTCTGCGTGTATCTGAAAAATCGAAGCGAGTTCGTTGACGTGTATCTGGCATGCCTGAAACTGGGCGTCATCTTCGTGCCGATCAATACCCTCTATCGCGAGCGCGAGCTGAGTCATATCGTTCCCGACGTCGCACCGAAGGCGATTGTTGTCTCTGAGGATCTCAGCTTTCCTTGTCCCGTATGGCACATCGAAGAGTTGGTCAAAGCGGCAGCCAGCTTCGACGCGAGCCGCCCGGTTGTGGACTTGGAAGGAGACGCGGGAGCCCTCATGCTTTATACGTCGGGTACGACCGGAGCCGCGAAGGGAGCTCTCTTGACGCACAATAATCTCGCGGCCAATACGCTGGCCCTGCTGACACTCTGGCAAATCACGGCGGCGGATCGGTTCCTTCTGAGTTTGCCCTTGTTTCACTTGCATGGATTGGGAGTCGGGCTTCATTGCTGGATTGCAAGCGGTTGCCGTATGAGACTGCTGGAACGGCTCGACCCCAAAACGGCCGAACAGACGTTCCTCGATTTCACGCCAACTCTATTTTTCGGCGTGCCTACCATGTACGTCCGCTTAAATCAGTTCTCTCCGGGCGGAGCGGCCCGTATCGGGGAGAAGATGCGTCTGTTCGTGAGCGGCTCTGCTCCCCTGCCGACCCAAGTACTCAACGACTTCCGCCTGCGATTCCGCCAGACCATACTGGAACGCTACGGAATGACCGAAACCTTGATCTTGATGAGCAATCCCTACGTGGGCGAACGTCGTCCAGGCAGCGTGGGCCTTCAGTCGCGGGTGTTTCGGTTCGATTGTTGAACGCTGAAGGTCATCAGGTGAATGACGGCGAGGTGGGCCAGGTTCATGTCCGGGGAGGCAATGTATTCAGTGGCTATTGGCGAAACGAGAAAGCGACAGAAGAGGCTTTTCGCGACGGCTACTTCCGTACCGGCGATCTCGCAATCCGCAGCAGTGATGGGTATTACGAGTTACAGGGTCGCATGAGCGACCTGATCATTTCCGGCGGATATAACATTTATCCCCGGGAGATCGAAGAGTTCCTGCAGTTACAGCCCGAGATTTCGGAGGCGGCTGTGGTGGGGGCGCCTGATCCGATCTGGGGCGAGGTTCCCGTGGCCTATGTAGTTTTGAGACAACCGCTGGATCCGGCTGAGCTGCAGGCACGTTGCAAAGCGTCGCTGGCGTCGTTCAAAACGCCACATCGAATTCACCAGATCGAACAATTACCGCGCAATGCGATGGGTAAAGTAGCGAAGAAAGAGTTGGCTGTTTTCAACGCTTAACGCCCGGGCGAACTACGGCCGAAGCAACAATCCGCTCGGCAATCGCTCATATGGAGATGGTGGAGCGCCGACGATCACCTTCCCGTCAAACACGGTCAACCAAACCTTGGTATCCGCAATCTTTACGGGATCAATGGCGAAGATATCATCGGTCAGCACGACGAAATCCGCCAGCTTGCCCGGCTCGATCGAGCCCTTGAGTGTCTCGTCGAAACTCGCATAAGCCGAACCCATGGTGTAGGCGCGCACCGCTTCCGCAACCGTGATCTTTTGTTCCGGGACCCAGCCCTCCGGCCGCTTGCCGTCCAAGGGTCGGCGGGTCACCGCCGCTCGACACGTTGTGCCACATCTGCTGCGGATCCGACAATTCCGCGCTCGCAATCCCGCTGGTGTTCGGCGAGTCGAGATAAGGCTCAAATAGTAGAGCAGTGGTCGAACCAAGCGAGCCGTCGGCGTAGCCCTTCAGCGCGCCCACGTGCAGATACTCGTTGCCGAAGTCAGCGCGTAACCCGATGCCGGCCAGCTGTTGCCACGTGGTTAAAGGCTGATGACCGGAGATGCGCACGCGAAGCCGCCCTTCGCGCAGCATGGTCTGGTACGCACGAAATACGGCCGGAGAGGTTGACATGTCCTGCACACTCGTGACGCCTTGCGCATTCGCGTACGTCTGAGCCGCCCGGACGGCTTCAATGATCTGCGCCTCTGAAGGCGAAGGAATGAACCGCTGGACCAGCGTTTGCGCAGCATCTTTCAGAACACCGGTCGGGTTCCCGTCCGCATCCCTAACAATTACACCGCCCGGGACATCTTTGGTGTTCTTGTCTATCCCCGCAGCCGTGAGCGCGACGGAATTGGCGAGCGACATGTGTCCGTCCAGGCGCTTGATCATCACCGGCCAGTGGGCTGTGACACCGTCGATGAGCTGCCGCGTTGGTAAATTCGCCGGAGTCCAGTTCTCGTGGTCCCAGTTGCCGCCCGTAATCCATCGGCCTTTCGGCTGAGTTCTGGCAAACGCTCCGAGCGTGTCCCGAAACTCCGTCTGGCTGTTGGAATGGCGCAACTGCGGGCCCGTCAGGTTCGCTCCGCCCGCGTAAAAATGGACGTGGGCGTCATTGAAGCCTGGAAGCATGCGCCGGCCGCCGAGATCAATCTGGGAAACGTTCTGCGGTAATCCGTGCAGGACCGCCTGCGTCGTGCCGACCTTGATGATGCGGTTGCCCCCTACCGCCACAGCTTCGGCCTCGCGCCGCCCCGGGCTTCCCGTCCAGATCTTCCCGTTGGTAATGACCAGGGTTACGGTATTTTGAGCGCGGGCGCAGAGTACGGCGGTAAGCGAACAGACGAAGAGCCGGGCAAGCAATTTAAGACGCCACGGGCGCATAGTCGAACCCAACGTACTGGACTTCTTCTTCGATCTCGAAAGCAAATCGTTCGCGTACGCGCGTTTTCAACTCCTGAATCACGGCGACAAGGTCGGACGCACGGCCGCTCTTGCCATCGTTGTAGATCAGATTGGCGTGATACGTGGCTACCTGGATATCGCCCCGCCGGATCCCCTTCGCACCCACCTGTTCCAAAAAGAACGCCGAGGGTACCTTGCCTTCCCGGATCAGATTGGGCGGAATTAGCGCTTGGGTAGCAGGCGGCAGATTCGCAAAGAACACGTTCTTGAAAATGCTGCCGGCGCATTTCATGGTCGGAGGATACTTAGCGTCACGAAGAGCCCGGATTTCGGCTGCGGTCCTTGCAAGCGCGTTGCGATCACCGCGCTCAAACTGAAGTTCCGTGGAGAGGATCACCCACTCCTTATGGTCTTTGAACCGGCTGTGGCGATACGTGAACCCGCATTGAGTGTTGTCGAAGCTGGCTACACGACCGTCCCGGACGAAATCGACCCGCCTCACCAGTTCGTTGATCGAGTGTCCATACGCGCCCGCATTTCCGTATACAGCGCCACCCGTAAACCCCGGAATGCCTGTCATGGTCTGCAAGCCCTGCAGGCCCAACTCGATGCTTCGGTCTACGACGTCCTGCAAAACCGCGCCGGCCTCGACGGTCAGCTTCGTGCCGTTTGCCTCAATTTTGCATCCGGCAAATTGGAGCACAATACCATCGAAGCCTTCATCGGAGACGACCAGATTGGTTCCGCCGCCGATCACCATGCGCGGAAGCGCCACGGTTGCAGTGGCATTGAGCGCCTCGACAAAGGCGGCCCGGGAGCTTGTTACGCAAAACAAGGTGGCTTCGCCGCCCAATCCGAAGCGGGTATACGGTGCGAGCCGTTCACGTTCGCGAAGTTCGAGCCCAGGTATGGCGCGGAGGCGGTCAGCCGCCTCGGCAAGGGATAACATTGCTCCTGATTATAGGGGCACGCAGGCTCAACGCCCTTCCGTGCTCCCGGTGAAAGTCGCCCTTTGCAGGCGGTCCAGGATGCCTGCCCATTCCGGTGTGTCCGACGGCCGTTCAATCGCGATCCAATCCCAACCCTCCCGATCCGCCTTGTGAAGCTCGGCGTAAAGAGAAGCCGCAAACTCTTTTGGATTTTCCGGCAAATTCAGGTAACGGCCCCGACCCTGCGGGGGCTGAGAGCCCCGATCAAGAAGCAGAAACCGAGTCCGTGGAGCGTAGTGGCGTGGATGTTGGCCCGGCGATTCGATGATTTCCGGCAAGTTCATTTCGCTCTCGAAGTGAATTCCCGTTACTTGCTCAACCTGTTCTTTGGTGATCATGCCGGGACGCAAGACCACGGGAGGTTTGCGGTGCAGAGTGACAACCGTTGACTCGATGCCAATCGTCGTCGGTCCACCATCAAGAATCAGATCCACTCGATCACCCAGACCCTCCCGAACGTGATCGGCCGTGGTTGGCGATAACTGCGAAAACTCGTTCGCGCTGGGGGCGGCGACAGGAACCCCGGCAGCCCGTATGAGCTGCAGAGCGACCGGATGTGCTGGCATTCTTACGCCGACTGAATCGAGATTTGCGGTGACTACGTCCGGTACGATCGGAGCTTTCTTAAGCACCATGGTGATCGGCCCCGGCCAGAATTCCTGGGCCAAACGGCGTGCCATCGTCGGCCATTCTGCTGTGACTGCCCGGGCCATTGCTTCGTTGCCTACATGAACGATCAGGGGGCTGGCCCAGGGTCGCCGTTTTGCTTCGAAGATGCGGCGCACGGCGTCCGCATCGAGCGCGTTTGCTCCGAGCCCGTACACGGTCTCCGTCGGGAAGGCTACAAGGCCGCCCCCGCGAATCAACTCAGCCGCGCGTTGGACTTCCGCATCTGTCGGTACAGGCATGCAAACAGGATCGCGGTGCTTAGTCTGGCAGATCCTCTTTGCCGGCGTCACCCGAAACTTTGCCGGTTTTGGCCCAGACAAGATACGCATGAATGAACGCGTCAAGATCCCCGTCCAACACTCGATCGACGTCGCCGACGGCCAGCTTCGTCCGGTGATCTTTGATGAGGCGGTACGGGGCGAGCACATAGCTTCGAATCTGGCTCCCGAAATTGATGCCCAACTTCGTGTCTTCCAGCTTCTTATCCGCAGCCCGCTTCTTCTCCATCTCGTACTCATAGAGCTTCGCCCTGAGCTGCTTCATAGCGCTCGCGCGGTTCTTATGCTGCGATCGCTCGTTCTGGCACTGCACGACGATGCCGGTGGGAAGGTGAGTAAACCGGACGGCTGATTCTGTTCGGTTGACGTGTTGTCCGCCGGCCCCACTCGCTCTGAAAACGTCGATTTTCAGATCATCCGGCTTAATATCGATGTTGATGTCTTCGTCGATTTGCGGGTAGACGAAGACGGAAGCAAACGACGTATGACGCCGCGCATTTGCGTCGAACGGCGATATGCGGACGAGCCGATGAACACCAACTTCCGACTGCAATTCGCCGTAAACGTTTTCGCCGTTTATTTCCACCGTGGCCGACTTGATCCCCGCACCTTCACCCTCCAGCCGGTCGGTCACGACTGCGGTGAAGCTATGGCGTTCGGCCCAGCGGAGGTACATACGAAGCAACATTTCGGCCCAATCCTGGCTTTCCGTTCCGCCAGCGCCGGGATGAATGGTGACGATTGCGTCTCGAGCGTCGTTTTCTCCCGAGAGGAGCATCGCCGTCTCGAGTTCAGTGAGCTTTGATTCGAAAGCTTTTAGTTCGCGCTCCAGCTCGGCGTTGACGGATTCGCCCTCACGCCCCAGTTCAAACAACGTATCAATGTCAGAGGTGAGCGTGGCTACGGTTTGGGAACTCCCAATTGCCTCTTGCAGGCGCTTCCGCTGTTGCATGACGCGCTGGCTCTTTTCTGGCTGATTCCAGAAATCGGGGTCGCCAATCTCGCGTTCCAGATCCTCAAGTTGCGCTTCTTTGTTCGGCGCGTCAAAGGTAGCTCCGCACAGCTTCACCCTGCTGGCGGAGCGCAACGTACTCCCGTTCTAATTCCTCAAAAGTCATTCAACTGTAGTTTACTTTGGAGGACGGAGCGAACCCTGGGCTCTCATTCGCGTAAGCTCGTGCCGAATCGGTTCACGAATCCCAAAACGGCACGGGCTCTGATTCCGAACCGGGACTCGGATTGAAACCGCGAGAAGGAGAGCTTTATCAATCAATGATTTAGATGCCCGGGATGGTTTGGAACATCCCATGCCTTGGTAAGGGCATGAACATCTGGGTCGTACTCATCGCCATTCAAATCCTGATCAGTGTAGTGGCGTTCTTCCGTGAGTCCGGCGAAGATGCCCAGTTCGAAGGGGACAAGCTGGCTCTCCGCAGCTAAGGCCTTTCGGCTACTCCAACCCTTTCAAACTCCGAACCCTTTCTCTCTCAACGCGTCGTCCAGTTCCTGGTTGCTCGGTTCACTCAACACGTAACCCGCGATGTCTACGGTTGGCTTCTTCTCCTTACCGTCATTTTGAGCGGCCACCCAGCTCGCGGCCCTGCGGTCGTCGTCAATATCCACGTATTCGTACGGAACACGCAGCTGATCTAGATGCGCCAGAGTTCTTTTCGTCATCGAACACCAGTCTGCACCGTACACCTTTATGTCTGCCATCGCTATAAAGCTAGACGAATTCAGGCCGATTGGCTTTCTGCGTAGTTTTCCCTCTAGAAGTTTTGCAATCTAATTCACTCTCGTTCGCCATCTCCATTGCGCAATCCGCGGCGAGGTGGTACGCTTAAGTTGTCTTTGTAGCAACTTCATTTCGAGTTCCTTCCGGTCGCCCTCCCATCCTTACTAGGCTTCGCAGTTTGGTTTCTAGAGCAGTCCGACAGAGACACTTTTTGCTTGAGGAGTCCTTATGACCAATATCTTTGTCGGGAATCTTAGTTTCCAGACGACCCAGGACGAACTATTCGCCGCTTTTTCCCAATTTGGGTCAGTCGAGCGTGTGAATATCGTCACAGACCGCGATAGCGGTCAATCCCGCGGCTTCGCTTTTGTCGAAATGACAGAGCGCCGAGATGCCGAGAACGCGATTGCGTCGCTGAATGGTGCTGACCTGAACGGCCGGGCCATGAACGTGAACGAAGCGCGGCCCAAACCCCAGGGTGGCGGCGGATTCGGCGGTGGTGCGAGCCGTGGCGGTGGCCGCGGCGGGAACGGTGGCGGCGGCCGTGGCGGTCGCGGCAATCGCTGGTAATCCGGCGACGGTTGTTCCTTAGTTAAGCTTTCTCTTAGAGGGTTCGTTCTTGCGGCGGAGCTGGGCTAAAGCTCCGCCGCTGAAAGGTAAATAGAAGTATGCCAGGTCGTGGGCCAACAACTTTCCAGAAGCGCCAAAAAGAACAGGCTCGTAAAGAAAAACGAGAAGAGAAGCTAGCACGTCGGCACCAGAAGAAAAACAGTGAAGCAAATGGTTCGGTAAGCGACGATACTGAGCTCGATGACTTAGGCATCGATCGCAGCCCTGTCAACGTTGACGATGTAGGACCACTCGGGCGCAATTCTTCCTCGAACGAGTAATTCCCGGCCAGCCCTTACGCCCTGAGACTTCCTCCTGGTTCTCTCGGACGCTCGATTCTTAATCCAGAGTTTCTGCGACGTTACAATTACGAGTTGAATGGTCGAACGTATATCGACGGCTCGAACGATTCGTGGGTTGGTGAATGTCCCTGGTGATAAGTCCATCTCTCATCGCTATGCAATGCTGGCGGGCATCGCGTCGGGCACGACAGAGATTTACAACTACTCCACCGGAGAAGACTGCCAATCCACGCTGTTTTGCATGTCCCGCCTGGGCGTGCGACACGAGTCGTCCGAACGGGACGGCCGTCGCGTCCTAACGATTCACGGAGCGGGTACTCGCTCGTTACGCGCGCCGGCTGAGACGCTCGACGCCGGCAACTCGGGCTCTACCATTCGAATGCTCTCGGGCATTCTTGCTGCCCAACCCTTCCGAACTGAAATGACGGGAGACTCCTCCCTCGTGAAACGGCCCATGGGGCGGATCATGAAGCCTCTCGGCTTGATGGGAGCGCACATTGACGCCACTGATGGGCAGTTCGCTCCCCTAGTGATTCACGGTTCGCCGCTTCACGCCATTGACTACCAGGTCCCAGTCGCCAGCGCTCAGGTGAAGAGCTGCGTGCTGCTCGCCGGGCTCTACGCCTATGGCGAGACGGTTGTGCGCGAGTCTATAGCAACCCGGGACCACACGGAAATTGCTCTTCGTGAACTCGGCGCTGATATCACGATCGAGCCTCGAACGGTCCGCATTCGGGGCGGCGCTGAACTCACAGGCAGACCCCTAGTAGTGCCGGGCGATATCTCGTCGGCCGCTTTCTTTATAGTGGCTGCGCTGATGGCCGAAGATGCCGATCTTACGGTGGCCAATGTCGGTCTAAACCCCACGCGTGCCGCCCTGCTCGACGTCCTCCGCGCCATGGGCGCGGCCATCAAGCTGGTCCACATCGAACAAGTGAACGGAGAATTGATCGGCACCCTCCAGATCAAGACATCGCGGATCAAAGGGGGAGTCATCGAGGGTGGAACGACCGCCGCTCTCATTGACGAGATTCCGGTGCTCGCAGTCCTGGGGGCCACAAGTAAGGACGGTTTGATCATCCGGGATGCGGCGGAGCTTCGGGTGAAAGAAACCGATCGGATCGCGACGATCTCAGAGAATCTCACGAGGATGGGTGTCACCGTGCGAACGACGGAGGATTCCATCGAAATCCCGGGCTCACAACGCTTTCGGGCCGCTACCGTCCAATCTCAAGGAGATCACCGGATCGCGATGGCTTTCTCCATCGCTGGCTTGTCGGCCGACGGTGAAACGACAGTTGACGGCGCGGAAGCCGCATCTGTGTCCTTCCCAGAGTTCTACCAGATCCTGCGGGAAATTTCTGGGAGCTAGGTATAAAGTCCGACCCGTATATCGCCGATGATTCAACTCGAATGAAGTATCTATGCGTTCATTGCCACTTCTACCAGCCGCCTCGTGAAAACGCCTGGCTGGAGCAGATCGAACTCCAAGATTCTGCTTATCCGTATCACGACTGGAATGAGCGCGTCGACGCAGAATGCTACGCACCGAACTTTGCGGCGAGGATCCTCGATCGAGAGCAATTTATCACTCAGATCGTCAATAACTACGCCCGCATTAACTTCAATTTCGGGCCTACTCTCCTCTCCTGGGCAGCCGAAAACGCCAAAGACACCTATCGGGCGATTTTAGACGCTGACCGCCAAAGCCAAAAGCATTTCTCCGGTCATGGCTCTGCGATGGCTCAGGCTTATAACCACATGATCATGCCCCTTGCGAATTCTCGAGACAAGCGGACGCAGGTGCTCTGGGGTCTGGAAGATTTCCGGTTCCGGTTCGGAAGAATGCCGGAGGGCATGTGGTTACCCGAAACAGCAGTCGATTCGGAGACGCTCGACTTGATAGCCGAAGTTGGGATGCGGTTTGTGATTCTTGCTCCACACCAAGCCCAGGCGACGCGGCGGATCGGCGAAACGGAGTGGTTCGACGTCACGGGGTCCAAAGTTGATCCGACTCGGGCTTATCTGTTTCGCGCACCCAGCGGAAGAACGCTGAATCTGTTCTTTTACGATGGTCCGATCTCTCAGGCAGTGGCGTTTGAGAAGTTGCTGGATAACGGCGAAAAGTTTGCCTCGCGTCTGATGGGGGCTTATTCTGATTCGCGCACCTGGCCTCAGCTGGCGCACATTGCAACGGATGGCGAGACGTATGGGCATCATCACCGGCACGGCGAGATGGCCCTCGCCTATGCTCTGCATTACATTGAGTCGAATAACCTCGCCAAGATAACCAACTACGGAGAGTTCCTCGAGAAACATCCTCCGACACACGAGGCGAAGATCTACGAGAACACGGCGTGGAGTTGCATGCACGGCGTGGAGCGCTGGCGAAGCAATTGTGGTTGCAATTCGGGGCGTGCAGGCTGGAATCAGGAATGGCGAGAGCCGTTGCGGGATGCTCTCGACTGGTTACGCGACTTTGTGGCTCCCCGCTTCCTGGAACTCGGGTCGCGCTTTTTGCGTGATCCCTGGGAAGCCCGCAATGGCTATATCCATGTCGCTTTGAATCGCAGCCCTGCGGTAAGAGCGCAGTTTGGTAAGCAGCATTTTCTTCGCAAGCTGGAGCCCGACGAAGAAGTAATCGTATGGAAGCTCATGGAACTGCAGCGTAACGCCATGCTGATGTACACGAGCTGTGGCTGGTTCTTCGACGACCTGTCGGGAATTGAAACCGTGCAGGTTATTCAGTATGCAGGACGAGTCGTTCAACTCGCGGAACAACTCTTCGGCGATACCGTCGAAGAACTCTTCCTCGACAAGCTTACTCGGGCGTGCAGCAATCTCCCCGAGTACGGCAACGGACGGAATATCTACCGCAAATATGTAAAGCCGGCCGTCGTGGATCTGGAGAAGGTGGGAGCGCATTACTCAATTACCTCGCTGTTTGCTCCTTACAACGAGCGCACTGACCTCTTTTCCTATTCCGTGAAGAGGCTGAATTACCACACGGGTGAAGCCGGCAAGCTCCGGATGGCTTTAGGGCAGGCGCGGTTCACTTCCAAGGTGACGCAGGAATCTGAAACGCTGACGTTCTGGGTGGTTCATTTCGGAGATCACAATGTGGCTGGAGGTGTCCAACAGTCTGGTGAGGAATCTGGCTACGAGGCGATGCTGGAGTCCGTCGGCGAGTCTTTCGCGCGCATGGATATCCCGGAAGTGGTGCGTCTCCTCGACCGACGTTTCGGTGATCGGATTTATTCGCTCCGCTCTCTTTTTCGGGACGAGCAGCGGCGTATCGTCCGAACGATTTTGTCTTCGACGATCGCAGAGGCCGAAGCCGCTTACTTGCAGCTCTACGAACATCACGCATCTCTAATGCGCTATATCACCAGCTTGGGCAATCCCATGCCGCGCGAGTTTACGGCTGCAATGGAATATGCCGTGAACAGTCTGCTGCGACGCGCCTGCTCGGGAGAAGAACTCGATGCAGAACGCATTAAGTCCCTACTGAGGGAAGCTCGCGCGAGCAATATCAGCCTCGATCGCACGACACTCGAATTTCTCATCAGGAAACGCATCGAGACGCTTTCTGCACAATTAGCCGCTGAGCCGGCGAGCCTCGAAAAAGTGCAGGCCCTCCGATCTGCTCTGCGTACAGGAAGTCAGATGCCGTTCAGCATCAACCTTTGGTCTGCGCAGAATCACGTCTACGCGCTGCGCTCGAATTTACTTCCTAAGATGCGCAGAAAAGCGGGAAAAGATCCTCGCGCTCATAGCTGGGTCGAGGAGTTTTCCGGCCTTTGCGAACAGCTCACGATTCGGGCTCAATAAAATCACCACACCTGGTCAAAGCGGTCCACAAACGGAGCGCAGAAGGTTTGACGTTCTCTGCTCGTGTCCATGCGTCGCCGCAATCAGTACTGAGTCGCGCGGGATGGCGGAAGCATACTGCATTCGCAAATCGAGCGATATGGAGGAAGGCCAATCCTCTTCACGCGTCAGCTTCCGGGAGATCCATTCTCCCGGTTTCGCCATGTTCGCTGCCTCGCGCGGCAACTTAACGCTACCTTCGTCGACATACAATTCCCGCCCTGACAATGAATCGCGTACGGTCATGATCACTAAAGAGGCGGCTGTGATTCGGGCCCGAATCTGAACAGGTTCGCTACTCGTAAGAGGAACCCGCCGAATCAACAGATCGAAACACGGCGCTTCGGCGTTGTCGTTTTCGGCACCCTCGCTGATCCATCGGCCAATCAGGGCTATCTGCTGCGGAGACAGAGGGCTGGAATTCTGTGGCATCCGCTGGCCGGGGCCTCGTTTCCCTTCAATGAAGTCCATGAGAACACTTCTCTTTGGATGGCCAGGCACAATTTCATCCCCGACATCGCCTCCCGCCCTCAATGATGCGAACCGAGTGACCCGCAGATTCGAACTGGGATTCGAAAGCCCGTGGCATCCCGCACAGTGGAACGCAAAAATCGGGGCAATCTGGCGTCCGTAACTAACCGGAGGCGCCGCCACCATCGGAGTTGGAGGGCACATCATCCAGGCAGTCCGAATGATCAGACCAATTTGCATAAGTCGCGTGATAGAATTCACCGCTGTGCTGTACCTTGGATTACGTCAGAATTTTGCGCTGCTCCTCGTGGCATTCTCGGTCGTGTGCAGTCTGCAAGGAGCGGACAGCAAAACTTCGGACCGTCAGAGGCGACTCTACGTCACAGACAGAAGCGGCATCAGCGTCTACGATATCGACCACGGTCATCAGCTATTAAAAAAGATCGATGTGCCGGATAGCGGCGATTACAAAGGTATCGCAGCGAGCGTTCAGCTAGGCAAGCTGTACGTGACTTCCTACAAAAAAGACGAGCTGATCTGTCTCGATCTCAAAACGGATACCATCGATTGGCGTAAACACCTGGGCGCATACGCGGACAGCATGCAGATCACTCCGGACGGAAAGAGAATGTATCTGCCGTTCCGCGATGAGGACTTCTGGCTCGTGGTCGATACTGCGACCGGCAATGTCATGGATACCATTCACACGGAACGCGGCAAGAACTACGATGTTCATCCCATCGGAAATCCAGTGGGACCGCACAACACGTGGTTGAACAGCGATGGAACGCGTGCTTATCTCGAGGTATTGACGGTTCCCTATGTCCGGATTCTGGACACGTCGACAAACCAGATCATTGGGAAAGTCGGACCGTTTGCTAAAGGCGTGCGGCCGTTTGCGGTATCGGAAGATGAAAAGCTGCTCTACGCAAACGTGGACGGCTTGATGGGCTTTTCGGTGGGTGGAGTTCAGGAAAACGGGAAGTGGGGCGGACCGGCACTCTACACGGTCGAGACCACGACGCCCCCGGAACGGTTGAGGCAGATGAACATGCCGGCGCATCGGCCCCACAGCACGCCCAGCCACGGGATCAATATTCGCCCCGATCAAAGGGAGGTCTGGATTGCCGACAGCACATTCGGCTACATCTACGTGTTTTCGCTTGAGGGCGAAAGGCCGAAACAGATCGCCAGCATTCCTCTTTTTAAAGATCCCAAAGAGCAGCCGCATCCCGGCTGGATTTCGTTCAGCATCGACGGAAAATACGCCTACCCGGATGGCGGGGCTGTGATCGATACCGCCACGAAACAGATTGCTGCCCGGATCCCCACGAGCGAGAAGTTGCTCGAGATAGACTTTGCCGGCTCTAAGCCGATCGAAGCCGGGCGCCGCTAAACGTACGTTTTTGCCTGAAAGCCCAAGAAATACTGAAAGTGGCTTGGCAAATTTGCTGAGCCGAAGGAGTAACCGATGCGATACCCCGTTGTTAAGCTTTTTCTCCTGCTCGCAGCAAGCAGCCTGATATGGGCGCAATTTGATCTTGGGTCCGTTGTGGGAACCGTTAAGGATCCGTCTGGTTTGCCGGTCGCAGGAGCTACGGTCGAACTTCGCAGTCAGACAACAAACGTCGTTCGCCAGGCGAAGACGTCTGAAGACGGCCGATTCGACTTTCTCTCGTTGCAGCCCGATACGTACTCCTTGAGTACGAAGCACGAAGGCTTTCGGGAGAAGTCGCAAAGCTTCACTCTAGCCGTCGGGCAAAGAACCGACCTTGATGTGTCCCTGGACATCGGTTCCGTGAACGAGCAGGTTACCGTTGCGGCGGATGCTGCCCGAGTTGAGACCGCGTCTTCGGAACTGAGTAACGTCCGGACCAACAAGCAGGTCGTCGATCTTCCATTGAACAGCCGGAATTTCACTCAACTCGTGTCCCTGGCTCCCGGCGTGAACAATCGCGGCGCATCGTCCAACTCGGTTTTGCAAGGTTACACGAGTGGGCGAGGAACGAACGGCGCCGTTATCAATGGTGCGCCATCTGAGAATGTCGTTTATCTTTTCGATGGCATCCAAAGCGTCGATACGGATGCAGGCGTCCTGATCTTTTTCCCTCCCGTGGATGCCATCCAGGAGTTTAAAGTCCAGACCAGCGCTGCTCCTGCGGGTTATGGCGGCGGCCAGGGAGTAATCAACGTTTCTTTCCGCTCCGGTACCAACACCTACCACGGAACAGCATATGAGTTCGTTCGCAACTCAGCCTTCGATGCTAAAAATTTCTTCGACCCGGCGAACAAGCCAATTCCACCGTTCCGGCTCAATCAATTCGGGGCGAACATTGGTGGGCCCGTAGTCATCCCTCACATTTTCAATGGGCGGGACAAGCTGTTTTTCTTTGCTGATTACGAAGGCAAGCGCGTCAGCCAGGCGCAGACGTTTACCAGCACGGTACCAACGGCAGCCTTTAAGCGCGGCGACTTCTCGGCTCTTCTTCCGACGACGCAGATCTTCGATCCCCGTACCACTCCGCGGACTCCGTTTCCCCGCAACCAGGTTCCTGTGACTGCGTTCGACCCGACCTCGGTTCGGCTATTCCAGTTGTTCCCCGAGCAGAACTTGCCTGGCATTACTGCCAATTATCTGTACAATCCTCCGCAAATCACCAACGTCGACCAAGGCGACATTCGTGTCGATTACCGAACCGAAAAATCATCACTGTTCGGCCGCATGAGTAAAGAAAATCCGGACACCATCACACCCGGCTTTTTGCCTGCTCCAGCAATCGGGGCCGGGCCCTCGCGCCCGGGTGAAACGCCAGTGCCTGCCTGGCAAGGGGTGATCGGGTATGGCCGGTCACTCAGTGCAAGTAAGTATTACGAAGCGCGCGTTGGTTATTCACGGCTTCACGAATTCATCATCGACACCGGCTACACGCTTGGAAATTTAGGAGAACAATATGGAATCCCAAATGCAAATGCCGGCGGCGTACCCGGGTTTACGAACATTCAGATCAGCGGAAACGTCGGTCTCGGGGACGGCTCCGGTACTCTCGAAAAGATCAACAACAACTGGGAAGTGGATCAGGCGTTCACCTGGGTCAAGGGAAGCCACGAACTGAAGTTCGGCTTCGATTGGATGAGCCGAAGATTCGCATTTTTCTCGCCCACTTACCCGAACGGCTCCTATAACTTCAATGGGAGCTATACCGGCTACGGCCTGACTGACTTCCTTTTTGGTCATCCAATCAGCTCGACGATTGACATCACGAAGTTTTTTAGTATCCAGCGCTATCAGCCCAGCTTTTACATCCAGGACAACTACCGCGTCAATTCCAAGCTGACGTTGAATATCGGTCTTCGCGACGACGTTGTAACGCCCTGGAAAGAGCGGCACAATCGTCTGGCTGGTTTCTCCCCGCTGAACGGCGGAAGCCTGGTTCCGGTCGGGACGGCGCCTTACAGTAGCGACAGCGTAGTCGACGCACGGTGGACAAATTGGGGTCCTCGTGCGGGCTTCGCTTATTTGTTGACTCCGAAAACCGTGATCCGTGGTGGCGGCGGTATTTTCTACGCGTTCTCGAGCATTACGTCCGATAAATCCATCGCGAAAAACGCTCCATACAGCGGTTCCCTTCAAACAACCAACAGTGCAAACAATTATGCGGCCGCGCTGCCCATCTCCGCAGGTTTTCCCGCAAGCCGCCCGGATTTGTTTCCCACTACGGGAACTGCCTTTGTGTACTATCCGCGAGACTTCAAAACACCCGTGGCATACGAGTGGAACCTGAACATCCAACAGCAACTCTGGACCAACGATGTGTTCTCGCTCGCCTACGTCGGGCAAGCTGGTGCACATATTTTCTCGCTACCCAACATCAACCAGCCGATTCCGGGTGCAACTCCCATTTCCACTAGGCGGCCCTATCCCAACCTGGCAGACGGAAGCGCCGTCGGCCCTTGGGGTAATTCGTCGTACAACTCGTTTCAGGTCACGTATGAACACAAGTTCTCGGCAGGTTTAACTTTCCTCGGCGCGTACACCTGGTCGCACAGTATCGATAACGCGAGTGGCACGGGCTCCGAGGCCATCCAAAATCCATATGACCGGCACGCGTATCGTGGCAACTCGACTTTTGACGTTCCGCAGAACCTAGTCTTGAGTTGGACGTACATGCTGCCCGTGGGCCGTGGCCGGAAGTTCCTGGGCTCGCCCAACACATTTGTGCAGCAAGTCCTTGGCGGATGGCAATTGAACGGGATCGACACCTTCCAGAGTGGAACTCCGTTTACGGTGACCATGCTGAGCAGCGCTCTGAATGCGGGTTCTGCTCCGCAGTGGCCGAATCATGTCGGCTCGGGGGAAGTTGCGAATCAAACGATCGACCATTGGTTCGATACATCGAGCGCCTCGTTTGTCTCGCCGGGCAGCTACGTGTACGGCGATTCCGGACGGAACATTCTGAGAGGTCCGGGCACTGTGCAGTTTGACTTGTCGCTCTTCAAGACTTTCAACCTGGGAGCAACGGAAGCACGGCGGCTGCAGTTTCGGGCTGAAGCGTTCAACGTGTTCAACACCCCGCAGTTCAATAACCCGAATGCTCAGATCGGGTCGCCCCAAGCGGGACGTATTACCAGTGCGGGAAATCCTCCGCTATTCCAACGGACGTCCCGCGAGATCCAGTTAGCTTTGAAGCTTTATTTCTAATCGAGCGACCTTGCCAAACGTCACGAAAATCCAAAGTAAACGCGGAGCTTGTAAGTGAACAGCAGAGGCGTGGCAGGGAGGAGCAAGTGCGACGTGCGAGCCTCGCCCGCTCGGCGTCTGGTCAACGTGCAGCAATGCCGATCGCAGTAAGTTATTGAGCGTATCCCGGAAGGACCTTCCGCGCGAGGCGCTTTCGTGCTTCACGCGCTCCAGAACGTCTTCGTCGAGCGTCATTGTCGTTCTGATGCCCAACTCTTAGCATCAGAAGCGCAACAGCACCTGCGGCAGGGATTCGCTACTCTAAAATCAGACGGAAATGAGGGCGCGTTACCTGCAAGCAAAAATCGCCTGTCTCGTCCTTGTGCTCTTCACTGTCAGCTGGCAATGTGCGGTGCAATGCATTGCGCAACCGTGTCACGAACAGCTGGGGCAAGCGCCCTCGTGCCACCATCATCAGCCAACGAAGCCGGACGCGACTTCTGGTTCCTGCAAAGCGTCATTGCTCACTGCCGATGAAGTGCAGAGTCACTTCAGGTATGAACGGACGAATTCACCGGCCGTACACGCTCCGTTACCAATGGCGCGCTCCGCAATGGGCGGGTACGCTCCTCTGACGGAAGTGGGCGGGCAAGCTTGGCGGCCACCGAAACCACCTCTCCCGTCCGAACTGACTCTTACATCCCCGCTCCGGCTCTGATCCTTTCTGTTCTTTCGCTCGGGCACACGGTCCCGCGAGTCCACCGTGTGATTTCTTGCTGATAGTCGAAACAGAAAGAAGACGTTATGAACAATCGTGACCGCTGTGGCGTGTTCACACGGGCCGTTTTTACTGCTGCACGGGCGCTCGCCATTTCGGCGAGTCTTTCGTTGCTGGCTCAAGACGCAGGCGAGCAAACGAAGGACAAAGCGAAGCCAATGGACCATTCCCACATGGATCATTCGCAAATGAAGGGGGACGCGAACCAGGACATGAGCGGTATGAAAGATATGCCGGGAATGGATTCAGGAAAGGCGATGAATGAAGCGGGGACCTTCCTGATGGGAGAAAGCTCCGGTACGGCATTCCAACCGTCGGCGTGGCCGATGCCCATGCTCATGAATCATGTTGGCGACTGGAGTCTGATGTGGATGGGGCAAGCGTTCCTCGTCGACACGCAACAGGCGGGCAGCCCACGCGCCGGCGACAAGTTCTACTCCACGAATTGGGGCATGCTCAGCGCTCAACACCAAGTTGGAAAAGGCAGCGTGATGCTGCGCGGGATGATGAGTTTAGAGCCCGCGACTGTCACAAACAGAGAATATCCGCTTCTCTTCCAAACAGGCGAAACCGCATTCGGGAAGCCGATCGTAGACGGGCAACATCCGCACGATCTGTTTATGGAGCTGAGCATTCAATATGCTCACCCGTTAAGCGAGAAGGGAACCTGGAACGCCTACTATGCCCCGGTCGGAGAACCGGCTCTGGGCCCGATCGCGTATCCGCATCGCGCGAGCGCGATGGAGCTGCCACAGGCCGCCTTGAGTCACCACTGGCAGGATTCGTCACACATTGCGAACAATGTATTCACGGCTGGAATCAGCTACGCCAAGGTCCGGATCGAGGCCTCCGGATTTTACGGGCGGGAGCCGGATGAGAATCGCTGGAACATTGATTTCGGGCGCATGGATTCCTGGTCCACCCGTTTCAGCGTATTCCCGACGAAGAATTGGTCCGGACAGATTTCTGTAGGAAGACTCCGCAACCCTGAGCAGGCCCATCCGGGTGATGTTGTCCGGACAACTGCCTCCGTCCACTATATTCGACCGGCAGCTAATGAAAACTGGTGGGCGGGCAGCCTTGTTTGGGGGCAGGACCACAAGGTTGCTGAAAACCGCACCGTGAATGCTGTCCTGGGCGAAGCCGTAGTCCCGATCCGGCGCAAGAACTTCATCACGGGACGGTACGAGTGGTCGCAGCGAGACGAACTGTTTGAGAACGATCACGCGCTCGCGGATTTACTGGAAAGCAGAACTGGTCAGGCCGCGTTCAAGGTGAATGCATTCACCCTTGGCTACACGCGCGACATCCCGGTTTTCCGAAACGTGCAGTCCGGGCTCGGTTTCAACATCACCACGTACGCCATCGACGAGGTGCTAAAGCCGTACTACGGTGCGCATGCATGGGGCGTGAATTTGTTCGCACGATTCCGGTTGAAGGCTGCCCATTAAAGAGTCGAATCATTTCGTGGCACCAATAGCTTTCGCAACCCTGCTTGTTGTTGTCTCGTTCCTCCCAGCGCTACTCTGTTCTCACCGGCCTGTTCATGTTTACCGGCGCTGCGGCGCCGTAATAAAGCGAGTTGAAGAACAACTTGAATGTGGGATGCGGCTGGGCCGATTCTGTACCCGGAATCCAAATAGCATGACATGTCCCTTTCCCATCCTCACATCGACTGCGGCAGCTCGGTTCTGTAGGCGAGCTTCACCCAGGATCCAACCGCTTTGTAGCACGTGATCGTCCGCGTACTTCACGACTGTTCTGACCTGCCCTCCCGGAGCAAAGTAAGCGGGCTGAATCTCGAAGGCAGAACTCCTGGCGAAAGATGCCGAAGTATTCTCGGGCATGCCGAACCCGACCGAGTGGGTGTTGTCAACCTGAACAGCCAGTATCGAACCGGGGCAGAAGAAATCAGTTGTTTTGAGAGCCGCCAGCACATCTACGAAGGGCGTTTCCGAGCGCGATGACGGTCCCGCCGTTACGAACAGTCTTTCGCGAAACTCGCCCAGGCGCCACCGCAGTCCCGACGTTCGCGCCCTTGCGGGCTGAGGCTCTCCTTTCCCGCCAAAAGCCTCCTTTCTTCATCGCTCGATATAATTGGCTTCTTTCGCAAACAGTAAGGAGCGGCTATGTTGCCAGACTACATCTCAAAGACTGTACCCAATCCCCCTTCCAACCGTGCCCCGTGGTACAAGAACACCGCGCCAACGTACGCCGGTGTCTTTCTTTGGGTGGTGTTCTATCGAGAAATTGCGGGAGGCACTCTGGATAAGGCTGGTGTTGGCCTGTCGCTGCTGGCGTTGTTAACCGCCGGCTTGATTTGTCATGCTCTCTTCTACTACGTACCTGCTCTGATGGGCATGAGAACGGGATATCCGTTATACGTCGTGGGAAGTTCTACATTTGGCACGCAAGGCGGGTATCTGATGCCGGGGTTGCTCATGGGCGTGCTGCAGGTTGGCTGGATGTCGGTGAACACTTTCGTCGCCACTTCGTTCATCCTGACCGCGTTCGGCTCTCAGGCCGGGCCGGGCACGTTTCCGTTCGCGATCATCGCCGCCATCTGGGCCCTCGGTTTAAGCTACGTCGGTGCGAAGGGCATTCAGTATGTCGGGAAATTCGCCCTTTATCTGAATATGGTCCCCCTGCTGATGATCCTGATCGTGTTTGCGAAAACCGGTACGGCTGCCGGGCAGTATGTTCCGGAACATCCCAGTCCATACCTCGGGTTCACCATGATGGTTCAAGTTGTTGTGGGCTTCTTTGCAACCGCTGGAGCCGCGGGCGTTGATTTTGGAATGGCGAGCAGGGACGAGCGCGATGTCCGATGGGGTGGCCTCGTGGGAATCTTGCTGCCGGTCCTACTAGCCGGTGGACTTCCGCTACTCGCGGTGGCTGGTGCTCACGCCTTTTACGGCGTGAAGGATTACCACTTCGACTCCGCCATTGCGCAGACGGGCGGTTTCGCCGCCATTGCGTTCTTTCTGTTCGCCGTCGCCTCCATTGCGCCGATGTGCTTTTCGTCCTTCATTGCAGGCAATAGCCTCGCGACGATGATTCCCGGTGTGCCTCGCGCCACATCCACGATGGTGGGCGCCGTCATCGCGGCGATCCTTGCCATTACGGGAGCAGCCGCCAACCTGGTGAACTTATTCACGATTATTGGCGCCTCCTTCGGACCGATCTGCGGCGCCATGGTTGCAGATTACTGGCTGTCCGGCAAGAAGTGGGCCGGGCCCCGGGCCGGTGTCAATATCGCCGGGTACGCTGCGTGGGCAGTAGGATTTTTCATTGGAATCCTGCCATTTCTGCCGATCTCGGAGGAAAGCAAACCCTATTTGCAGCCGGCAGCCGTTTACAGCTTCGTTGCCGGGTTTGTCGTGTATGCGGTGCTTGCGAAAGCAGGCCTCCAGCCCGAGGTGGTGCCGGACACGACGACCGCCGGCGCCAGAGTTCGCGCTAAGTGAGGCTTATTTGGACCGGAGTCACCCTCCGGTTGTGAGCTGCTGAAGCAAGCGCCGAACTTCTCTGGTATCTGGAATGCGGAACCGCGCCTTAGTCGGTCCGCTTCCGATATGGATGCTCCATGCCCAACCCGGCAGCTCAGTGAACAGATCTTCGTCCGTGCGATCGTCGCCAATTCCTATCACGAAATCCGCCTCGGAATACGGGGACAGCAACTCACGCGCAAACGATCCCTTGTTGGCCCACATCGGTTTCACCTCAACGATTTTGTGGCCGCGATAAGCACGCAGTTCCGTCTCCGCGAGCATTCCTTCCAGCATCGCCACCAGTTCTGTTGCCAGCCAGTCCCCAAACTCCGGCTCGGTTGCACGATAGTGCCAAACGAGTGCGAATTCCTTTTCTTCGATGAGGCTTCCCGGCGTGCGGTCCGCGAAGTGCTGCAGTATAGGACCCACCGAATCTTTCCACTTAGTATCGGCTTTACGGCCCTGCCATTGGACTGAGCTCGGCATTCGCCATCGAGCACCGTGCTCGGCCGAAAGGCCAAGGTTCGGCACCGAACCGAGCCATCGGTCGAGATCTGCGGCTTTCCGTCCCGAGATCACGTAAACCTGATTGGCTTCATGGCTTGTCAAGCGTGTCAGGATGCGCTTCAGTTCTTCGTCCGGCCGTGCATCATGGGGGCGGGCTGCGAAGTTGACAAGCGTGCCGTCATAGTCGAGCAAGAGAAGCCGTTTCGTCGCTTCCCGATACGAATCGATAAGCCTGGCTGACGGGAGTAGGGGAGGCTCTTCGGAGCTGCGAGCATTTCTCATTTGCGCCGCCTCTTCGAGAAGACCGATGAAGCGCTCGCCCCAGGCGAAGACATCGTTACGAACTACGCGTCGATGCAGGGCGGTCATTCGTTCCCGCTTCTCGTCGTCGCTCATATTCAGGGCTCGCAGCACGGTACCGGCTGTCCGCTCCTCATCGAGTGGATTTATCAGCAACGCTTCACCCATTTCGGCAGCTGCACCCGCGAATGCGCTCAAAACCAGGACTCCGCGCCCGTCCTCATGGCACGCTACGTATTCTTTCGCCACGAGGTTCATGCCATCGCGCAATGAACCTATCCAGGCCACATCTGCAAGCTGATAAACAGCCGTGAGTTCCGGTCTGGATATGTTGCGGTGGATGTACACAATCGGTACCCAATCAGGCGTGCCGAATTGCCCATTGATGCTTGAGATCAACTCGTGGACCTGGCTGCGCAGCAGCCGATAGGTCTCGACGTTCTCTCGCGAAGGCACTGCCACTTGCAGCAGAACCACCTTGCCGTGCCAATTCGTGTTTTCTCTCAATAGGCGATCGAGAGTTCGCAGCCGCTCGGGAATACCTTTTGTATAGTCAAGCCGGTCGACAGCGACGATAACTTTCTGGTTCTTATACTGCGCGCGGAGGCGTTCCAGCTGCTCGGTCGTTTCGGGCGTGCGAGCGGTTTCAATGAATTCCTGTGGCGCGATGCTGATGGGCAGCGCTTGCAGCCGAACTTCCCGGCCCAGGGCGTCCATCCGATCAACAGTGCTTTCGATGCCCAGGAGTCGACGCAGCGATTGCCGGAAGTGCTGCAGATGCTGATGCGTATGGAACGCGATGAGGTCGGAACCTAACAGGCCTTGGAGCAGTTCCTCCCCGCGCGGCAGAACTGCAAAGACATCCGAAGCGGGGAACGGAATGTGAAGGAAGAACCCAATCGCTGCCTCGGGTAGCTTCTCGCGCAACATATTGGGAAGAAGCATTAGATGATAGTCGTGGACCCAAATGCGGTCGCCCGGCTGGTATTCGTCTATCACTGCATGGCAGAATCGCCGATTTGCTTCTCTGTAAGCTTCCCAGTAATCGCCCCGGAACTGCAGTTTCGAAGTGAAACTATGGAACAATGGCCACAGCGCATCATTGGAGTAGCCTTCGTAGAATTTTTCCTGCACGTCCGCGGGAAGATCAACGGCAATGCATGACTGCTCCTTCCGAAGCAATTCGGTCGCTTCGGGCGGAGTATCGCCTGAAATTCCAGACCATCCAACCCAAACACCTCCTGTTCCCTTCAGGATGGAGTCCATCGCGGTGGCTAACCCGCCGCTGCTGCGCTTCGTAATCCATCCGGAGCCTTCCTGAGTCAGCGAAACGGGCAGGCGGTTGGAGACTACAAGCAAACGATGAGTTTCAGGCAAGCACAATACCTAAGGTTGTTAGATTCGGTAAGTAGACAAGCGCCTTGTACCTGACGTCGCTACGCTTTGCTCCCGAAGGACCTCTTCGGAGGAAGTCTTGAACACGCACCGTAGATCTAGCCTAGCGCCGTTTCGTCTTGATTACGACGGGCGTTCCGTCGAAACCGAACTGCTCGCGCAAGCGATTCGCTAACGCTCGCTCAATGGAGAAATGGACTTTGTCAGCCTTATCGGTGAAAACAATAAAGGTTGGCGGCCGCACGGAGCCTTGCGTGATGTAGTAAATTCTGATGTCACTTTCGAACTTCAGAGTTTCCACAAAGCGATTCAGTTCCCCCGTCGTGACGCGCTTCGAAGCTGAATCGTAACAGTGTCGAATGGTCGAGAAGATGCGGCGGATGCCTTCGGCGTTTTTGGCTGAGGCAAACAGGATGGGCGCATAGTCCAGAAATTTCAGTTCATCCCGAATCGCCTCGGTGAACGCTCGCTTGCTCTTGTCTCCGGCGGCATCCCACTTGTTCACGACAATGATGACGGCGCGCCCCTCTTCGTGCGCATAGCCGGCAATGGTGGCGTCAGAATTCACCACCCCTTCCGTGGCGTCGATCATGAGCAAAACCACGTTGGCCATGCGGATGTTGCGCCTTGCCATGACGACGCTCATCTTCTCGGTGAGTTCTGTCGTGCGTCCTTTGCGTCGGATGCCGGCAGTGTCGACGAACCGAAACGTCGTGTTGCCTTCGCGCACGCTTTCGTCCACTGCATCAATCGTCGTTCCTGCAACGGGAGACACGATCGACCGCTCTGCGCCTACCAGGGCATTCAGCATCGTTGACTTACCGACGTTAGGTCTCCCGATGATGGCGACTTTGATTCGTTTTTCTGTCTTTTCGCTGTCCTCGTCATCGACCGTTTCCGACGTGTCCTTGGGGAACGGCTCAGTGACGTCCTGAAGCAACTCGTCCAGGCCAAGTTTGTGTTCAGCAGAGATGGCCTTGGGATCGCCTAGCCCGAGCGAGTAGAACTCCGGAACAAGGTTCTCTCTCACTTTGGCATCGATTTTGTTGACCGCCAACGTAACAGGTTTTCCCAGGGGCCGAAGGAGTCGGGCCAGGTCTCTGTCGGCCGCGGTGATCTCTGTACGCCCGTCGATCACATAAATGATGTGCGCTGCCATATCGAGGGCGACTCGCGCTTGTTTCAGGATCTCGCTGGGGATCAGGGCGGCATCATTGGGGATGATCCCGCCCGTGTCGATCAGTCCGAATTTTTTCCCGTGATACTCGGCTTCTCCATAGATGCGGTCGCGCGTAATCCCCGGCTCGTTGCCCACGATGGAGCGCCGTGTTCCCAGAATTGCATTGAAAAGAGTTGACTTACCTACGTTGGGACGACCTACGATCACAACGGTCGGAAGCGGTTCGTCGGGCGTGGCCATTCCGTTTTCAGGTTCGCATATGGACGCTTGCGGACGATTGTCCGTGGCCGGTCAGGATTTCCCGCTTCGACTAATCGAAGAACTTCTGAGGAAAAATGCAGTTCGAATGGCTGAGTTCTACGAAAGCAAAACAGCTGGGATTCTAAGCTTGTGACGCGCAAAACTCGCCTTGCGTGAGACCATGGAATTCACGAATGTCAGTTGATAATAGCTCTCTCAACACGCGCAATATTGCCATCATTGCGCACGTTGATCACGGAAAAACAACGTTGGTGGACGCCATGCTGCGGCAAAGCGGCATATTCCGGGCGAACGAGGAAGTCGCCGACCGCGTCATGGATTCGAACGAACTGGAACGGGAGCGCGGAATCACCATTCTGGCGAAGACGACTGGTGTTCGTTTTGGCCCCACTAAGATCAATATCGTCGATACTCCTGGCCACAGTGACTTCGGCGGCGAAGTTGAGCGCGCGCTGAAAATTGTCGACGGTGTGATGCTGCTCGTTGATGCCAGTGAAGGCCCGTTGCCGCAAACCCGTTACGTTCTGATGAAGGCTCTTGAGGCCAAACTTCCTCCTATTCTGGTCATCAACAAGATCGATCGGCCGGACGCCCGCGTTCAAGAGGTGTTGAACGAGGTTTATGACCTTTTCATCGATCTGGACGCGACGGAAGACCAGCTTGATTTCCCCGTTGTGTATACGAACGGCAAGGCCGGAATCGCCAAAATGAACATGGATGATGACAGTGACACTCTCCTTCCGCTGTTTGAGACCATCCTGAAAAATATCCCTTCCCCTAAGGGCGATCCTTCTGGAATTCTTCAGCTTCTCGTCGCGAATCTGGACTACAGCGACTACCTTGGCCGGCTGGCGATTGGCCGCGTCTTCAACGGCACTCTGAAGCTGGGCGACGACGTCAGCATTGTCAAGCTCGATGGTTCTATCCAGAAAACCCGGATCACAAAGCTGTACTCATTCGAAGGACTGAAGCGCGTAGACGAGCCGGTCGGCAGGCTCGGGGATGTCCTCGCGATCGCCGGCGTAGAAGGCATCACCATCGGGGAAACGGTTACCAGCGCGGAAACGCCAAAAGCGCTTCCGAAGATACAGATCGATGAGCCGACGATTGCGATGACCTTCAGCATCAATAACTCGCCGTTTGCCGGAAGGGAAGGGCAGTATGTTACGTCGCGCAATTTACGGGATCGCCTAGATAAGGAATTGTTGACGAACGTCTCGATCAAGGTGGAGGAGGCGGGCGGCCCAGACGCATTCAAGGTCATGGGGCGCGGCGAACTGCAACTCGCCATCCTGATTGAAATGATGCGGCGCGAAGGTTACGAACTGCAGGTGGGTAAGCCCGAAATCCTCACTCGCGAAGTGGACGGGAAACTTCACGAGCCCTTGGAACTGCTTACCATTGACTGCCCCGAAGAGTTCATCGGTGTCGTTATCGAGAAGATGGGCATGCGGAAGGGCAAAATGTCGAAGATGATCAATCATGGGTCGGGCCGAGTGCGTCTCGAATTCCACGTGCCCTCGCGGGGCCTGATCGGCATTCGCAGTGAGATGCTGACCGATACCAAGGGCATGGCGATCATGAATTCCCTCTTCCACGGCTACATTGAGTGGCAAGGGGATATCGAGATGCGGCCAACCGGTTCGCTCGTCTCCGATCGTGCCGGTGTGGCTACCAGCTTCGCGATTTCGAATCTCCAGGAACGAGGAACAATCTTTATTGCACCGACAACCGAAGTGTATGAGGGCATGATCATCGGGGAGAACTCTCGCGACAACGATCTGGACGTCAATATCGTCAAAGAGAAGAAGCTGACCAACATGCGTGCGTCGACTTCAGATGAAGCGATCCGTATCGTTCCCCCGAAGATCCTCAACTTGGAACAGGCGCTCGAGTTCATCAAGGAAGACGAGCTCGTGGAGGTCACTCCCAAGTCCATCCGGCTTCGCAAGAAGGTCTTAAAGGCGAATCAGCGCTAGTTTTTGTACTCGCTAGCGTCACGGATGAGGAAGCGCTGCTTATTGCCCAGCGCTTCCGTTACTGCTTCGGCCGCAAGGTAACCACTGCGTACGGCGCCCTCCATGGTCGAGGGCCAACCGGATCTCGTCCAATCGCCCGTGAGAAACAGGTTGGGAATGGAGGTCTTGTTCACCGGCCGGATGGCTTCCAGCTCGGGCGTAGCGGAAAAGGTGGCGCGTACTTCCTTGACGACATGCGCGCGTTCAAGTTTTGCTTCTTTGACGGCAGGGAAGAAATCCTGCAACTCTCGCAAGGCGAGCCCGATCACGTCGTTGCGGCTCATGTCCGTCAGCCCGCGCGAAGCACTCACGACGAGTTGGATATATCGCCCTTCGCCCTTGTTGAACATCCACTGGATCGTGCGATCGAGCAGGGTTGCGTGCGGCAGATCGGTGATCGTGCGGTCAAACCAGAGGTGAATTCCTGTGATCGGGGAATGCCGGAACGCACCGAGGTTGAAATCAATTCCGGGCAGTAAACTCGCAAGCCGCTCAAATGGAACGGCAAAAACAAACGCGTCCGCTGTGACCGGCTTTTCGCCGACTTTGACTGCCGTGACGCGACCGTTCTCGATTTGCACTCCTTGTGCATTCGAGCGCTCGATAATCTTGACGTTCGGGTATTCGCCCCAGCACTTGTCGGAATACAAATCTGTGAGCGGCACGCGGGGGATGCCCATTTCGTAAGCCGTGGGATTAGCGAGAAAGCCGAGATAGAAAACCTGTAAACCGTGCACCGCCGCCATGGTTTCCAGATCTTCATTGATTGCGCTCACCAGCACCTGACGCCAGAACCGTTCAACTGCGCCCGAGCTCTGTTTCTTTTCCCGCAACCAATCCATCATTGTGATGCGACCGAGATCCTTGCGCTTTCCGTACTCGTATCGAACCGCAAGAAGCCCGCTGGCAACACTTATCTTGTCCGAAAGCGAAAGGAAACGAAGCCGAGCAAACGACTCGGTGAAATGGAGAGGCGCCGGTAAGAGGCCGCGCTTCATGGTCGAGATTCGACCGCCAGGTTCGATCCAGTAGAACTCGCGATGGAATTCGACGCGATCCGCCACGCCCAGGCGGCGATAGAAGTCGAGCAGGTTATTACAGCAGCGCAGGAGTACGTGCTGGCAATTATCAATCGTGGTCGACGAACCTTCGTCTGCCGTGTTGAGCGGATACGACGTGGCTCGTCCACCGAGAAATGGCCGCGCTTCGTAGACCGACACTGTGTAGTCCGCTGAACCGAGAGCTACAGCCGATGCGAGCCCGGCGAGGCCGCCGCCGATAATTGCAATAGTTGGCGAAGAAGACAAGCGTTACTGCCGCTGAACGGCGTTCCGGGTGTACGTCTCGATCATATTCTCGATCAAGCGGAGTCCGCAGTCACCTTCGAGTGAAAGGATGGATTCGGGATGGAACTGTACCGCTTCAATTGGGAGATTCCGATGCCGGACGCCCATGATGATGCCGTCATCCGATTCAGCCGTGATCTCAAGGCACGACGGGAAGCTGTCGCGATTGGCGTAGAGCGAATGATAGCGCCCCACGCGGAACGGCGTGGGAATACCACGGAACACGCCCGAATCTTCGTGCGTTACGGAAGAGCCTTTGCCGTGCATGGGGTACTCGAGCACGTCGAGTTTCCCTCCAAAGGCTTCGACAATCCCCTGCAGGCCCAGGCATACGCCGAAGGTCGGGATTTCACGTCTTGCGAGCTCTTCCACAAGCGTCGGGACGCCAAAGTCGGCGGGGCGCGCGGGGCCGGGCGAAATAAGAACGAGGTCCGGCTTAACGCTGTCGATCACCTCCAACGCGACATTCGATCTGTAGGTTGATACGCGTGCGCCCGTTTGCCGTGCGTAATTCGCCAGCGTGTGGATGAAGCAGTCGTCGTTATCCACAAGCAGCAGATGAACTCCCTCGCCGACGCGACGCGTTAAGTAGGCCGGAGGTCCGGAAGCAATCGACGGATAGAGAGCGCGGAAAAAGTTCGTGGCCTTCAACCGGCATTCCTCGTCTTCTGCGGCGGGCACGGAGTCGTAGAGCAGCGTTGCTCCCGCTGCATACCGAGCCGTGCCGTCCTTGATGTGAATCGTGCGAATGGTGATCCCGGTGTTGATATCACCGTTCAGGCTCAACATTCCCACGGCACCGCCGTACCAGCCCCGAGCGTCCTTTTCCAGATCCTCGATGGCTTGAGCCGCCGCCTTTTTGGGCGCTCCGATAATGGTGACTGCCCACATGTGTGTCAGGAAAGCGTCGAGCGCATCAAAGCCTTCCTGCAGCGTGCCCTTGACGTGGTCCACCGTGTGGAACAGTCCGGCATAAGACTCAATCAGCCGGCGGCCAATGACGCGGACAGATCCCGGAATGCAGACACGCGATTTGTCGTTTCTGTCCACGTCGCTGCACATGGTCAGTTCCGATTCTTCTTTTGTCGAATTCAGGAGTTCACGGATGCTTTCGGCATCGCGCAAAGGATCGCCGGATCGCCTGGCCGTGCCCGCTATCGGACAAGTCTCCACTCGATCGCCCTCGACCCTCACAAACATTTCAGGTGAAGCGCCCACCAGTTGCTCATCCCCCATTTGCAGGATGAACTCGTAGGGGCTTGGGCTGGTCTTCTGGATCCGCTGAAACAACTCAGAAGGGCTCTGCGAAAACGGAGCGCTAAACGTTTGCCGCAGGACCACTTCATAGAAGTTTCCCTGGCGCATGCCTTCGCGCACGGTTTCCACCTTCGCCATATACTCTTCGGGCGTGTGATCGGAGAGGATCTCGGGACTTCCTTCGGTTGGCGTGGTCCGTGCTACTTCTGGCGACGTGCGCTCGAGACCCGCAGTGTTCAGTTCGCCGAAGGCGAAGTCGTATTCGTAATGCTCGATGACCTCCTTCTTGCGATCCATGAAATAAATGTCGTCGCAAAGAAACAGATGGAGATCTTTGGCCCCGCCTCTTGGCAGGCGAAGTTGAATCGGGTCGAACTCCAGCAGAAGATCGTAGCCGAATGCACCGATCAGGAGTAACCGTGTATCCTGCGGGGTTGTAAATTCATGAACCATCGCCCGCAACAGAGAGAAGTAAGATGGCTGCTTGCTTCTCTCCTCTTCGGGAAACTTGTCTGCCAAGGGATGGAGCTCAAACGCAACTGAATTGTGCGTTTGCACGAGACTCTTTACGTGAGGATGACCGCCGAGGAGCGCTGAAAGGATCTTGACCAGCTGTTCGCCCCGCTCATTCAGCGCTTGGAACGTCATTGTTCGATGGCGGCCGATGATCTGGATGGGTGGCGTTACCGTAGCCACGTCCCAGCGCGAATAACGCTCCGGATACTCGTAACCCGAAGATAGATAAGCGCCGCGCTCAGTATCAAGCCGCTTGAGGAGCTTGCCAAGGCCGCGCCGGAACGGAACTTTGGAACGAATACGACTGACAGAAATTCCGGCGGGCGTGTTGTAAAGCAACTGCGACATGAAGATTGAAATCTAGCAGATTAAATCGTTTCGCGTGACCGTCAAATCACCCAAACGGCCGAGCATAGCAACGGCGATGTCTTCGGAGCGGAAGAACTCCTGGGCGACCCTTTGTACTTCGTCCCGGTTGACTGCCTCGATCTTCTCCAGCATCTCATCCATGCTCATGAAGCGGTTGAAGTAAAGTTCCTGCCTGGCGAGGTTGCTCATACGACTCGAAGTCGATTCCAGGCTCAGCATGAGAGAGCCTTTCAGATGATCCTTCGCGCGACGTAGTTCGTCCGGGCTGATCAGTTCATCTTTCAGCCGCCGGAACTCGCCCACAACTGAATCAATGACCTTCTTTGCCGTTTCGGCCGCCGTGCCCGCGTACACGGTAAAGCAACCCGTATCGCTGAATAGATTCAACTCGGAATACACGGCGTATGCCAACCCCTGTTTTTCGCGGATGTCTTGAAACAGGCGAGAACTCATGCCGCCGCCCAGGACAGTGTTCAACACGTAAAGCGGGAAACGGGAGGGGTGTGCCAGCGCATAACACGGAACACCCATGGCTATGTGCACCTGCTCCAGTGATTCCTTCTTTTTGAGAATGATCGGGGCGCTCGTCTTCGGCGGCGCGCCCAGTGTCAACTCTTCACGCTTGGAAAGGCCGGCGAATCGGGATTCGACGAGCCTAACAATTTCGTCATGTTCCAGATTGCCCGCCGCGGTGATCGTGATGTTCTCGGGAGAGTAAACGCGGCCGTAGTAGTCGAGCAGCATCTCCCGCGTGAACTTCTTGACGGTCTCTTTCGTGCCGAGAATCGGCCTGCCGAGCCCATGCCCCTTCCAGAAGTTGCCAATGAATGCCTCGTGCAGCACGAACTCCGGCTGGTCCGCTTCCATCTTGATTTCTTCGAGAATCACGCCCTTTTCCTTCTCGATATCTTCATCCCGAAACAGCGGGTTCAATATCAGATCCGAGAGCACATCGAAGGCGTACGGAAGATGCTCGTCTAGAACTTTTGTATTAAAGCTGACCAGCTCTTTACTTGTGAATGCATCTAATCCGCCACCCACTGAATCTACCGACTTAGCGATATCTTCGGCTGAGCGATTTTTGGTCCCTTTGAAGACCATGTGTTCGATGAAGTGAGAAAGTCCGTTTTCTGGCACACGTTCCACCCTCGATCCGCTACCAACCCAGACACCCAGCGAGACGGACCGGACGTACGGCATCGACTCCGTAACTACCCGAAATCCATTAGGTAACACTGCGCGCTCAATTTGGCGGACCTTAGGGAGTGCAACAACCATGACTAACAACCTTTCAGCGTGTAGAAACGCTACACTAAACTCAAATGCCGCAAGTACTTAGAGGCCAGCCACTGGTCGGAATGGAACTTGCCGAACTACAGAAACTGCTGGGACCTCAGCAGCCACCATTTAGAGCGATACAGCTATATGACGCGCTGTACCGGAAACAAGTGGCTAATTTGTCGGAATGTTCCAATTTGCCTCAAGCGCTTCGGACAGAGCTGTTTTCCACGAATTCTGTGGGGCTTCCGGCATTGGAACAGCGTTTCGACTCGAACGACGGGACGCGCCGTTACCTGCTTCGCTTAAATGATAACCGAACGGTAGAGACCGTCCTGATGCCCGAGCCAGGTAGAAATACCGTTTGTATCTCGAGCCAGGTCGGGTGTCCGGTGGACTGCAAATTCTGCCTCACTGCTTTGATGGGGCTGGAACGGAACCTCACGGCCGGAGAAATCATGGGCCAGGTGCTGTATGTGGCTCGGGAAAACGGTCTGGCGCCCGACGACTCGCGGCTGAACATCGTGATGATGGGGATGGGCGAACCGCTGCTCAACCTAGATAACGTTCTGAAAGCGACTCGGCTGTTGACGGATGAGCACGGCGTGGGAATGTCGCCGAAGCGGATAACTGTTTCGACATCGGGCATTGTGCCGAAAATCTACGAGTTGGCGCAGGCGGATATCCGGCCGAAGTTGGCCATCTCGCTGAATGCGTCAACGGAAGAGCAACGGCAGGCCCTTATGCCAATCACGCGCAAATATCATCTGCGCGATCTGATGGAAGCGTGCCGCGAATATCCCGTGCGGCCCTGGGAAAAGCTGACTTTTGAATATGTGCTGTTGCGGGACGTCAATGATTCCGATGCGGATGCGAAACGGGTAGTTCGATTGCTTGCGAAGCTGAACTGCAAGGTGAACCTGATTGCGCTTAATCCTGGCCCGGGTATCCGGTTCGAGACCCCGCTTCCGGAGAGGGTGGCGAGCTTCCAAGACATCGTCCGGAGATCGTTACCTTGCTTTGTCCGCAAGCCTCGCGGACTGGATATCTATGCCGCCTGCGGGCAGCTAAAGCGCGCTGCTTCAGATTTGGTCACAGTCTCCCCGAATTAGCCCCAGGCAATCCGTCGGAATTAGGTCAATCGAACTCTGCCCGGTTACAATCACGTCTTGTCGAGCTTTTTTCAGCATCTCCTGCGTCTGCTGCTCCACCTCGGCTACCTGGGTCCGTTCTTCATGGGGGTAATGGACTCGTCGTTCCTGTTCCTGCCCATTGGAAATGATCTGCTGATCGTCATACTGGCGGCCAGGCATCACAGCGGGGCATGGATTTACGTGCTTTCTGCCACCATCGGGTCTACAACTGGTGCCCTGCTGCTCGACTTAGTTTGTCGCAAGATCGGAGAAGCCGGTGTCCAGAAAGTCACGGGCGAGTCACGGTTCAACTATCTGAAGAAGAAAGTGGGCCAGAGGGGCGGATTTTTCGTTGCCTTGGCTTGCTTAGGTCCGCCGCCGTTCCCTTTCACGGCAATAGTTGCTACTGTGAGCGCGTTGGCGTATCCACGGGTAAAACTGCTGGCTGTCGTTGGTGTGTCGAGACTGATCCGCTTCATCATCTTGAGTCTGCTTGCAATTAAATACGGACGAGCGATTCTTCGTATCATCAACACGCCGGCCTTCAAGTGGTCAGTCGGAACGGTAGCTGCACTCTGCCTGGTCGTGAGTGTGTTCTCCATCCTAAAATGGGTCAGGGCCGGACGTTCGGGCAGGCGCGCTCCCGCCGAAGCGGTGGCTTAGTTGGCCACCGTTTGAACGTTTCCCCGAGCAGACCATTGCCCGCTTCATGACATCCTGGTACTACCGTCCTTAGCTGAGTGCCGCATCCTAGCCACTCGCGCGACTACGCCAGCCAACGATGATGGCGAGGCAAAATTGCCTAAACCGCTTCATAGTCGATCTTGTTAATGGAAGCTACCAGCTTTCGCTTCTTCGGCCGGTAGCGAATTCTCCAGATTGTGGCGACAACGATCAGGAGGGCACAGCCCTCGACGAGCAATTTCTCGCCGTCCAGAACATCCGGAGGAAGTCCTTTCAAATTCGGATCAATGAGCGTGCCGTGCACGAACACAAACAGGGCGGCTGCATACGACACGAAGTGAAGCTTCTTCCAGACGCGGCTGCCTAGCTTCGACCGGAAGTACGACGTGACAACGACAAAGATCACGCAATAAAAAGCCAAGCCCCCGAAACAGTTGTAAAGCGTTTGTTTGGGGGAGTGGACCGGCCAGATAATGTCCAGCGGAACAAAACCAGCTGTACTCGAAAACAGTAGAAGCATCGGGTGAAACAAAATCAGCCCGAGAGCCACGTAGGCAGTCCAGTTGTGAATATCGAAAATCGGAAGCCTGCGATGCGGCCATTGCTGAACGGTGTTATATCGCGCTGATAAAACCAGACCGAGCAGAATGTTGAGCGTCAGGAGCACCATGGCAGTCAGGCCCGCAAAGCTGGAGACGTCAATTGCTGTCATTCTTGGAGGGAAGAATCGAAGATAGCATTGGACAAGCATGATTGCCATCGAGATTTCTTCTGCTGGCGGTCCGGACGTGCTGCTTCCCGCTGAACGTGCCGTGCCGCAGCCGCAGGCCGGGGAAGTTCTCATTCGCGTGAGGGCCGCGGGTGTCGCTCGCGCAGATATGCTCCAGCGACAAGGCAAATATCCGCCGCCCTCTGGCGCTTCGGACATACCCGGTCTCGACGTGGCTGGCACGGTGGAAGCGGTCGGCGAGGGTGTCTCGAGCCTGGAGGTCGGAGACGCCGTTTGCGCCATTTTGACCGGCGGTGGCTATGCCGAGTTCTGCACTGCCCCGGTCGAGCAAGTCTTGCCGCGTCCCGAGAACTGGAGCTTCATAGAAGCGGCAACGCTGCCCGAGAACCTGTTCACGGTTTACGACAACCTGGTGACGCGCGCAGGATTGGTGCAGGGCGAAACAGTCTTGATTCACGGAGGCACAAGCGGGATCGGCAGCATGGCGCTTATGGTGAGCCGGCAAGTGGGCGCGGTGCCGTTCGCGACTGCCGGAAGCGACTCCAAGGCGGAGGCCTGTGTCCGCTTTGGTGCGGAACACGCGATCAACTACAAAGACTCCGACTTCGTGACCGAAATCAAGCGTCTCACCGCAAATCGCGGTGTCGACGTCGTGCTGGACATGGTGGGTGGCCCGTACCTCGACCGCAATCTCGAGGTGCTTGGCCACGAGGGCCGAATCAGCATTGTCGCGACGCAGGGCGGTCGCCAGGGGCACCTCGATATTGGCAAGCTTATGGGCAAGCGCGCCCGCGTCATGGGGTCCACCATGCGCGCCCGCTCGAAGGAAGAGAAAGGCAAGGTGGCTCGCCGCCTCGTCGAAGCTGTCTGGGCCTCCTTGCCGGGAAAGCGATGGATCAAACCGGTGATCGACTCGACCTTCCCGTTGCGGGATGCGCGGCTGGCCCACGAGCGAATGGAGAGCGGAGAACACATCGGAAAGATAGTACTGACCACCTGAAATTTCCAGCCGAGCCCGCCCGATGAAGCCAAACTCCCCACCCCGGCTGATACTGGAACCATGCGGATCGGGATCACTTGCTACCCCACGTATGGAGGCAGCGGCATCGTCGCCACCGAACTTGGGCTCGAGCTCGCCCGTCGGGGTCACGAGGTGCATTTCATCAGCTATGCCTCGCCTATCCGGTTGGATATGGGAACTCCCGGGATCTTCTACCACGAAGTAGAGGTTTCCAATTACCCGCTTTTCCACTATCCGCCGTACTCCCTGGCGCTGGCGTCCCGGATGTCAGAAGTGGCTGAAAGGCATCGATTGGACCTGCTGCACGTCCACTATGCCATTCCACACTCGATCTCCGCGCTCCTGGCTCAGCAGATGACCAAAAACAGGCATCTCCCCTTCATCACGACTCTTCATGGAACGGACATCACCCTGGTGGGGTCGGACCCGAGCTACTTCCCGATCACTAAGTTCTCCATCGAGCAGTCGAACGGTATTACCACGATCAGCGAGTACATGCGGAAGCGCACGGTCGAGTTCTTCGGGGTGAAGAATCCGATTGAAATGATCCACAATTTCGTAAACTGCTCGCTGTACCAGCCGGACGAGGAAGGGAGGAGCCATGATCCGAAACGCATCATGCATGTGTCGAATTTTCGCCCCGTGAAGCGAGTGCTGGACTGCATCCATGTCTTCGCGAAAGTCCGGAAAGAGGTGGATGCAGAATTGATTATGGCCGGCGACGGACCCGATCGGGGACCGGCGGAGCGGCTCGCATGGGAACTCGGGGTCAGTGAAACAGTGAAGTTTCTGGGTAAACAGGATCACCTGGAACGGATCATCCCTCACGCGCATGTTCTTCACTTGCCAAGTGAGACGGAAGCTTTCGGTCTTGCGGCACTCGAGGCGATGGCTTGCGGGGTGGTGCCGGTCGCGACTCGTACGGGCGGTGTGCCGGATCTGATTACGGACGGTGTGGACGGATTTATGGAACCGGTCGGCAATCATGCGTCCCAAGCGGGTAGAGTCATCGATCTACTGACGAATCCAAAACTTCACCGGTCGATGGCGGACGCTGCCCGGAAGACCGCAACCGATCGCTTTTGCACGGATCTGATTATTCCTCAGTACGAAGCGTACTACCGGAACGTGTGCGAGGGTCCGGGAACCGAGGAAAGCCCGGCGGTGTCTAAAACAGCAGTTAGGTCAGCTGGCATTTAGGAGTAGAATTCTAGTCGATGGCGCACTCGTTGTCGGGGAACTCGGGTAGCCTTTCTATACTGGCAGGTGCGCAGAACGGGATTTCAGAAGAAGAAGCCCGGATTCTGCGGGGGCTTCGTGCCGGTATCGACGGTGCTTACCAGGAGCTGATCGATCGTTATGAGCAACCTATTTTCAACACGGTGTACAGGTTGCTGGGAAATCAGACGGATGCCTGCGATGTAGTGCAGGAAGTGTTTCTGAAGGTGTTCCGGAGCGTTCATTCGTTCCGGGAGCAGAGTAGCTTGCGAACCTGGATCTATCGGATCGCGGTAAATGAAGCCCATAACCATCGCCGATGGTTCGCGCGCCATTGCCGCCGCGAGGTCCCGATTGAGAAGGATCGGCCTGATTACGACTACTCGATTGAATTAGCGCAGGATCCGGGACGGTCTCCCTATGACCAGGCTCTTGACAGTGAAACCCGGGCCATCGTGGAACGGGCACTGACGAAGATCAATCCGCTTTTCCGGACGGCCGTGGTTCTGCGTGACATTCAGAACTTGAGCTACGAAGAAATTGCGGATATTTTGCAAATCTCGCTCGGGACAGTGAAATCGCGCATTCTGCGTGGGCGGGAAGCACTAAGGCGTGAGTTGAGTCAACAAGCCAACCCCGGGTTGGCGGAAGTACTTGCGTAGGAGTAAGTATTAGGACGAACCACATATGAATTGCTGGAGCGCCAAACGTCGTAGCATCAATTTCGTCGACGGGAGGCTGCGTGAACGCGAGCGAGCCCGGATCGTCAGGCACTTGAATGAGTGTCAGACGTGTTCAAACGATTTTGAACAGATGCGATTAGTGCGGTCGACCCTGCAGGCCCTGCCGGCGGCGAAATCGCCAGCTCATTTGCGAACAGCCCTGCAGGTAGTTGCTTCTCGGGAGCGTCAGGCCGTTGCCGAAGGCGCAAAGTCCAGAATCAGGCGGATTTGGAACCGCTGGCTGTTCCGGCTCGATGACTTCATGCGCCCGATTACCCTGCCCGCGACGGGCGGCCTGGCGTCCAGCATTATTCTCTTTGGCGCACTTTCGTTCACAATCGGCACCACCACTCGAGTTTCTGATTACGAAGTCCCGATTATGTACGCCGACCATTGGGGAGCGAATCTCGTGCCTCTCCAGCTTCGGTCTTCTGTCGTGCTGACCCTGAACCTCGACGGCAAGGGCAGAATCACGGATTATGAAGTGCGCGAAGGTTCTGACTCGTTCATGGGCGATACATCGCGCCTGCAGTACAACAATATTGCGGTTCCGGATTTCCCGAGTGTACTGGCGGTCGCCCAGCCCATCAGCCGCGGCATCAGCATCAGCTTCACCCCGATCGTCTACCGCCAATAGTTACTCGAGCGTCCTGATCGAGTAGTCTTCGTCATTGCGGGTCAGATTCGGGCTGTAGAACGGGTCGCGCGCGATTACCTCCGCCCATTTAGACCGCATTCGCGCGACCTCCTGAGGGTGGGGCACCAGGTCTTTGGAAGTCTTCGAGTGCGCCTCGTGATGGTAGAGCAAGGCGTGTGGCGTGTAGAGGACGCGGTACCCAGCACCGCCAATCTTCAGGCACAAATCGATGTCGTTGAAAGCGACGGCAAAATCGTTTTCATCGAAACCCTCCACCTGCCAGAACACATGTCTTTTGGTCATAAGACACGCACCCGTGACAGCGCTGACGTTGCGAATGACATCGGAAAAATCGAAGTAGTGGGTTGTGCTGCCGTCGAGCGATTTGAAGGCGTGGCCGCAGTTGTCGAAAATACCCATCACGACGCCCGCATGTTGGATCGTGCCGCTCGGATACAGTAGTTTGGCCCCGACCGCGCCCACTTCCGGACGTTCAATCAGTTCCACCATCGACTCCAGCCAATCTTCGGCAATGACTGAGGTGTCGTCGTTCAGGAAGAGAAGGATCGGCGAGTCACAATGGCGGGCCGCTTCATTGTTGATTCTCGAGTAGTTGAACGGTTGGTTCCGATAATCGATATACCGGAGCGGTACGGTTGCGTGGGATTGAGAGTCATGGATCAATCTCTCGATGACGTGTCCTTTTGAGTTGTCGATGACGACGACCTCAAAATTGCGGTACTTCGTCTTTGAGAAGAGGCCTTCCAGATTGGTTCGTAGAACGTCTGCTTTGCCGCCGGAGGCGATGATGATGCTGACGCGAGCTTCGGCAGAGATCGGGTAACGCACTCGCCATCGGCCAACGGCACTTCCGGGCTCTACGCGAATGGCAGGATCGATCTGGAGGCAATGACGTTGCAGAGCACTGCGGGCCGCGTCGAGAGCATAATGCTTGTTCTCAATCGTCGAAGCGGTTGATGCTACGCCTGCGCGCCAATGGTAAAGGACGCGCGGAATGTGATGGATGTTCTGCGCGTCCCGGGCCGCGCGCAGTATGAGGTCGTAATCCTGGCTGCCGTCGCAATCCGAATTCAATCCGCCGATCTTGTCTGCCAGGCTCTTTTTCAGCACAAGGAAGTGGCAGATGTAATTTTCGGAGAGGAGCAGGTCCGGAGCCCAATCGGGCTTAAAAAAGGGTTCGAAGCGCCTTCCGAGCGGGTCGATCTTGTCCTCGTCGCTATAAATCAGGTCAGCATCGGGAACTTCGTTGATTGCTTCGCAGACATGTGCGAGAGCGTTCGATGCGAGAGTGTCGTCGTGATCCAGAAATGCGATGTAGTCTCCGGTCGCCAGTTGCGCAGCGGAGTTGCAAGCCTCTGAGATGCCCCCGTTCTTTTCGCGAAACGTGAGCTTGATCCTGGCATCTTTGAACGCCAAACTCTCCAGCTTCTCGCGTACTCCGGGGCGGGAAGAGGCGTCATCAGCAATGCATAATTCCCAGCGGTGGTACGACTGGCTGATCACCGACTGAATTGCCGCTTCGAGTTCCTTCAGGTTTGTGTTGTAGACCGGCATCAGGATGCTGATCAGCGGTTGTGTAGCCAGGGTGGGCAGGCGCAAGGCCATAAGCGATTCATCGGGGTTTTCCAGCTCTTTGATCCAGCGGTCGTACTTCGAGGAGAACCCGTTCTGATGGTCAATCAGCACGGATGTTTGCGCTTCTCGTACGGGGATGCCTTCCGAGATAAGACGGATCGTGATGGTGTGCGGTCCGTTCGAAAGCTGTGCGGAATCGATGTTGGCGGCGAAGCCGGAACGGCCGGTGGTGTCCAGCTCCGAATGCGTTTTCTTTACGTCCGGACGCGCTATGGACGGCTTGACTTCGACTGGCGGGAGATTGCCGGCAAGCACTTGAACCCCGTCGACACCACCCTCGGAAAGGCACCATCCCCGGACCGTGATTATGCCGCTTCGGGGAGTCTTATCTTTGGGTGAGGGTTCATCACAAACCAGGAAGGACAATTTTTCGGTGAGAGCTACCGAGTCGGAAGAGGAGCGACGCGAAACAGGAACGAACCGCTTCACCAAGTCAGTTGCAGCTCGCAGAGCGCGCCAGGCACGGCCCGTAATCATCTCCATCTGGATGCGCTCGAGCCGCGCGATCGACGTCTGCTGCGCACGAAGCTTATCCTTGTGAGACTCAAGGGCTTCGAGGACCTGAGCCATGCGGAAATTTGACTGCTCCAGTTCAGACTCGAGGTGGCGAATTTTGTCCTTGAGTTCTTCGATCTGGAGTTCGGACGCGTATTGCTCCGTCATGTCTTACCTACCAAAGATAACAACAGGAAAATAACTGTAAGTGAGCCAATTTCACGAGGCGGCAAAGGCAATAAAGCGAAAAATCACCCTGTTCCGGCATTCTCTCCGCCGCCAATGGACCAGTTACTTTCCTGACCTTCAAACGCGTCGCTACCGCGCATGGATCGCACGGCACGTCGACAATCGCAAGCAGATGTACGATGTGCCGTTGCGTCCAGGCCTGCTTTCCATCCTGACGGCTGTCTGGGACGGAAGCCCGGTTCCATACCTCGAAGCACTGGCCGAATCGATTGCCTCCCAGAACGGCGAAGGCGCTTGCGAATGGGTGGTACTGGACAATGGCTGCTTCCGGGCCGAAGTCCTCGCGTGTCTTACCGCTCTTCGACAGCATCCCTGGGTAAAGATTTACCGGTCAGAGCAGAACCTGGGCATCATCCGCGGGCTCCGTTTCTGTTTAGAGCGGGCAAGCGGCCGCTACATCCTGCCCGTGGACGCCGATGACCAACTGTATCCCGATGCGCTGCAGGTTATCACTGCTTATCTGGACAAGGCGGGCTACCCGCCGCTTCTCTACACAGATGAGGACAAGTTGACGAGCACCGGAGTGTCACAGCCGTATTTCAAGCCGGATTGGGATCCGGTGCTTCTCGGGAATCTGGCGTATATCGCCCATTTGGGCGTTGTGAACAGAGAAGCAGCATTAGCGCTGGGAGCGTACTCCGATCCCTCGACCGAGGGTAGCCCCGATTGGGATCTGTTTCTCAGATTTGCCGCGGCTGGACACTCCGCAATGCACATTCCCGAGGTGGTTTATAGCTGGCGAATGCACGCGACTTCAACGGCCGAAGACGCTCATTCGAAGCCATACATCATGACCTCTCAGCAGGCGGTCCTTTCCAATTTCCTCGCGGCGAAGGGTATGGCAGAACGCCTTGTAATAGAAAACAGTTCGTTCTTTCCCGGGGCCGCTCACTGGCATTTCGTTCGACGCCACACAAATGGAAAAGTGATGCGTCGTGTGATGCTGACGCGCAGTAAGGCTCAAGCCTCCGGGGATGACGGCACTGGTGCGGCCATCAGCCTGAACCTGGGCGCTGAGCCACATTCCCTTTCCTCCATCGCAAGCGATGCCTCGAGCCGGGACGAGCTGCTTTGCTTCCTGAGCGACGAATTGATTCTCGACAACGAGAACTGGGAATGGGAGGCGCTCGGCTTGCTTGAGCTTTTCCCGGACACGGTGATGGTCGGGGGTCGCATCCGAAACGTGGCGGGAGACATCGTCGAGGCGGGTTTGCAACTGGGGTACGCAGGGCTCTGTGGGAGTCCGGACGGCGGCAGAAAAGAAACTGATCCGGGCTACTTCGGACAGGCCTGGAAGCAGAGATCAGTGAGTGCTGTCTCGCTGCAATGTGCGGTGGTCCACCCAGCGTTCCTTTATGACGCACTTGCGGAACTTCCGCCAGGCACATCATTGCCGTTGCTGGGAGCGTGGCTGGGCGCGTACGCATTGCGAAGAGGAAAGCGCATTGTGTACACGCCTTTTCTCGGAGGCGTTTGCAGCGTTGTATGGGACGGGCTGATCACAAAGGACGAAAGGGCGTTGTTCAAGTCCCTCAACTCTGACATTCTTCCTGACCGGCGTTATTACCCCAAGCCCCTGTCTCTCGAGATGGGCTACGTCCTCGAATGACGCGCTAGTCTCCTGGGTTAAAACTCCGAGACGAGCCATAAGCCGAAAACCATGAGGCAACAACCCAAGATACGGGGCCAGGAAGCAGGATGGACCTTGAAACCGATCCAGCCGAAGTGGTCCAGGAGTATCGACATCGCGAGTGAAGCAGTGATGCTGATGCCGGTAAATACCCCTGAGCCAAGCCGCTGCGCAAGCATAAGGCCCGCAACCGTGGAAGCAATGCTGATCAGGCCGCCCGTCCAGGCCCACCAGGGAGCGGCCGCCAATTTTTGTCCGCCGGGCCAACCCTCGCGAAATATGAGCTGAACGAAGAGCACGCCCATCAGCCCGGATAGATAAACCCAGGCAGCAGCAAAAATTGGTTGCCCAATGGACTTGCGAAGTTCAGCGTTCGTGCCCGCCTGACCCGGGTTTGCGGCGCCCGCGGCGATCGCAGCTAAGTAGATAAGCCAGTTCACCCACCATAGATGCAAACGTGCGTCAAGCACGGTCAGATTCTGTTCTACACTTGAGCTTGCCTGCCCATCTCGGACAACATTTCCTGATTAAGGATGAAATCTTGACGAGATTGGCGGAAGCCGCGTGCGGAGAGCATGTGCCCCGCGTACTCGAAATTGGCCCGGGGCGAGGAGCCCTAACACGCCATCTGCTAAAGCGCACGGACGAACTGCACGCCCTGGAACTGGACCCCTGTCTGGTCCGGTATCTGGAGCGGCACTTCGCGGGCGAATCGCGCCTCCATGTTCACGAAGGCGACGTTCTCGAAACGGACCTGTCGCAATGGGGACCCGCGGCTATAACTGGTAACCTGCCGTACTACATCACATCTCCGATCATTGAAACATTTCTCGACCTCGACGATCGGTTCGGAGTTGCCGTGTTTCTGATGCAGTGGGAAGTTGCTCAAAGACTGCTGGCCCAACCGGGTTCGCGCGACTATGCGTATCTGACGGTGGCCACCCAACTGGTATGCGATGTCGATCTCGTCTGCCGGGTTCCTCCCGGAGCTTTTTCTCCGCCGCCAAAGGTCGAATCGGGAGCGGTCCGGCTTCGTCGCAAGCCTGTCGTACCGTCCAATGGCCGAGAGCTACTGAAGTTCGTGGGCCGTTGCTTCACCCACAAGCGCAAGACTCTGCGAAATAATCTGCGACCGTTCTACGGCTCCGCGCTGGACTCGCTGCCCGAAGCCAATCTGCGGGCGGAACAATTGAGCCTGGAACGCTTCGCGTCGCTATACCAAACGCTAGCGAATAAGGAGTCGAAAGAGGGTTCTTCAGTAAACTGAAGCTTCATGATCCGGGCTCGATTTGCGCCCTCACCAACGGGGTATTTACATATTGGCAGTGCGCGCACGTTCATTTTCAATTGGCTTTACGTACGCAAAAACAAAGGAACCATGGTGCTGCGTATCGATGACACCGATGTCGATCGCAATACAGAAGCGTCGCTGAACTCTATTTACGAAGGTCTGAATTGGCTCGACTTGCCGTGGGACGAGTACTACCGTCAATCAGATCGTCTCGATCTGCACCGGGAGTTTGCTTGCAATCTCCTCGCAAAGGGAGTCGCCTACCGCGATTTCACGCCCGCCACCGGCGAAGAAGACAAGTCGCAGGCGGAAGGGCCATGGCTGTGCAATCCGGAGATGAGGGCGCTCACCGAGGAGGAAAGCGCGAAACGCGCAGCTAGCGGCGAACCCTTCGTTGTCCGTTTCCGTGTCGATCGAGAGCCTGGATATGAACTGACGTTTGCCGATGAAGTGTACGGACTGCAAACGAAGCTGACGAATGACATAGAAGATTTCGCGCTGCTCAGAAGCAACGGGATGCCGACTTACCATTTAGCATCTTGCGCCGATGATATCGATCTCAAGATTACGCATATCATCAGGGGCCAGGATCACCTGTCGAACACCTTCAAGCATCTACTCCTGTTTCAAGCGGCTGGCGGACCGATTCCCGCGTTTGCTCACTTGCCCTTATTGATTGCTCCTGATGGCGCCAAGTTATCGAAACGGAAACACGGGCCTGTGGTTAGTGTGCTGACCTACCGTGACAACGGTTTTCTTGCGCCCGCTTATATCAACTTCCTTTGCCTGCTGGGCTGGTCGCCCAAGGATAACCGGGAGCAAATGTCGCTCGAAGAGTTGACGTGTGCGTTCAGTTTCGAAGGAGTTAACCGGAGCAACGCGGTTGTTAACTTCAGCGAGGCGGATCCGATTGATCCAAAGGCTTTGTGGCTGAACGCTCAACATCTCCGTTCCGTTCCCGTCGAGAAGTTGGCGCCGCTCGTGAAGAGGACGCTCGAAGATCATCACCTTCAACCGTATGGAGACGACGCGTTTTTCGCGAAAGTGGTGGACACCATTCGTGCACGCTTCTCCACGCTCCTCGATTTTCCTCTGAAAGGACGACCATACTTCGCCGACGACTTTCCCATCGAGGCACAGGCGTTGGCAAAACTCGATGCGCCGGGCGCCCGCGAATTGTCGCATGAACTTGCCGATCGCCTCGAGCGCAATCCGGAGTTCTCGGAAGCGAGCGTCGAAAGCGAGTTGCGCAAGCTGGCGGAAGAGCGCGGGGTGAAAGCAGGCGTGCTCATGAATGCCGGCCGCGCGGCCCTGACTGGCCAATCCGTTGGACCCAGCGCCTTCGCGGTGTTTGCGTGTATTGGCCGAGAGCGGACCTTAGCCAGGCTGCAGAAAGTCTAAAGCATGTCGAAAACCATAGTGGGCCTGGGCGGGCTCCTTAGCGATCCTTCCTGCTGTGTAGTGAAAAATGGTGAGCTGGTTGCGGCGGTTGAGCAGAAGAAGGTCTCTCGCCACGACCGTCCGGAGATGTTTCCAGAAGACGCTTTCTATCACGCGCTGGACATCGCGGAGATCGGGCTGGAAGATATCGACTGTGTTGCTGTCGCGCGCAGATTTGCAACTACATCGGAGAGCGCGGCGCAATTGGAACTGCGTGCCCGGTTCCCGAAGAGTGAGATTGTGGTTGTGGAACATCACCATGCCCACGGGGCCTCGGCCTACTATACGTCGCCCTTTGAGCATGCCCGGGTCCTGAGCATCGATCGCGCGGGCGATTACCGCTCCGCGGTGTTGTATCGAGGCGAGGCCAATCAGATCACACCGATCCGCGAAATGTACTTTCCGGATTCATTCGGCGATCTGTTCAACCGCGTCACCGAACTCATTGGGTTTGAGCCTCGGGGGGAAGAACACAAGGTTCAATGGCTGTCGACTCTGGGGCAACCGGCGTATCTCTCGACTTTTCGCAACATTCTGCGTTGGAATCAGTCTGCGTGGCCCCGTTTTGACCGCAGCTATCTGGATGCGGATGAACTGATGAAAGGCGGATTCAGCGCCCGCTTCTACCAGGAGTGCGGACTCCCGCCTCACGAACCCCTATCGGACGAGACGAAAGCGAACCTGGCAGCGAGCGTTCAAATCGCGGTCGAAGAGGCCGTATTACGAATCCTGGGCGAATCGGAGAACGTGTGCGTCGCCGGCGGACTCGCGCTCAATAGTCTGCTCGTGAGAGCGCTCGAGACAAACTATGCCGGGGCTCACGTGCAGCCAGTGGGCGGAAACGCAGGCACCTCCATCGGGGCGGCCCTCTACGTTTGGCACAATTACTACGGAGAAACGCAGCGGATCCCGTTCCGGACGCTCTGCCTCGGCGCTTGGTACTCTCCCCATACGATTAAGCAGGTCCTCGAAAATTGCAAGTTGCGCTTCCTGTTTATTCCAACCGAGGGCGAACTGATCGACAGGGCGGTCCAGGCGCTGAATGATTACAAGGTTGTTGCATGGATGCAGGGCCGGACCGAGTTCGGGCCACGAGCCCTAGGTAATCGCAGTATTCTTGCTTCTCCTCAAAATCCTTACTCGACGGAGAATCTCAACGTTTACATCAAGCACCGGGAAACATTCAGAAAATTCGCTGCTTCGGTGCCTGCGGAAGTCGCCGACAAGTATTTTGAAGTCGGTCCCAACGCGAATTACCTGGCCACAGTGGGAAAAGTCAGGTCTGAATATCGGAATGCCCTCGCTAGCGCGGTCCTCGGCGACGGCGACCTTGTCCGAGTGCACACAGTCCGGCAGGAAGAAAATCCGATGTTCCACTCTTTACTGAACGCCGCCGGGCGCTCGACCGGATTGCCACTGCTTTATAACACCAGCTTTAACCTGTTCGGAGATCCTTTGGTCTGTACGCCGCGCGATGCGTTGCGGAGTTTCTATTCGTCGGGCATTGATGCTCTATTTGTCGGAAATTTCGCCATCGACAAGTAACGAGCGATACGCCTACGGCTTGGCGTTGAAGTAAAGCTGCATGTTCTCTTCGGCCACGCCAAGCGCTCGTGCCAAGGCAACCTTGGCCACGTTGTATTCGTACTGAGCACCAATAAGTCTCTCGTTGGCATCCGCAACAGCCTGTTGTGCCTGCACAACTTCGACGGTGTTCGTGACACCCGCAGAGAATCGATCCTGCCCCTGTCGGAGCGTCTGGTTCGCCAGTTCGGTGTTGCTCTTTGCGACTTCAACTTGAGCGCCAGCCGCGGTCAGATCGAGAAGAGCGTTCCGGACTTCATAATCGACTTGGCCCCGCAGATTTTCCAGTTCGTTGCGACGGTTCTGCAACTCGGAGTCACTCTGCAGAATGTCACCCTTAATTCTTCCTCCGTCAAAGATATTGAACTGGAGGGCGCCGGTTGCGCTGAACACTCCGTGAGAGTTCGCGAACATCTGAAGGCCCTGAGCGCCGTAGTATCCATTTGCGCTCAAGCTGGGATAGCGCTCCGCTCTCGCCGCGCGAAGCGTGAATTCAGCAGCGACGACGCGCGACTTTGCGGCTTTGAAATCGGGACGATTCACGTAAGCCCGCTCCAGAGCATCCTTCAGGCTCATGGCCTCAAGCGGCACAGAAGGCGCCGGGTCAGCCACCGTAAAATCCTGGCCCACAGGTAGCCCGATCACGCGGCTGAGAGTCAATTTATCTTTCTCGAACTGATTCTTCACGGCAATCAAAGTCTGTTGCCGTTGCTTCAATTCAACCTGAGAACGAAGTACATCGATGCCAATCGCTGTGCCCGCCTCATGACGACGAACCGCATTGGTGTACACCGCGTTATCGGCGTCGATTTCTGCCTGTGTGGCTGTGATCCGCGCACCGTCAGCGATGATCTGCAAGTACGCGTTGCCAACCGCCTGAGCAACCAGATCGCGGGCGTTTTGTACCGATAGAGCAGCGGCCTTAATATTCTCTCGCGACGCCTTGAAGTTGCTGATCGCAGTCCAGTCGAAAAGAGAGATCTGCGCATACGCTGCCGCCGTTTGGTAGTTGTAAGGCCCAACGATGTTGGGAATGGTAAACCCGGAACTTGGGGGCGGCGAAACCAGAAAGCCCAGCGCCTGTAGATTCAATTGCTGCTCGGTGGAACTTACCTGACCAGTGATTCTCGGTAATAAGCTGCTGAGAGCTCGAAGCCGCTGTGCACGCGATTCACGGCCTGCTTCGGTCGTCGTGAGCAGCCCCAAGTTGGCCTTCATGCCTCGACGAATCGCCTCACCCAAGCTCAGTGGAATAGGCGTGGAAGAGACCTCTCCCTGTGGCACGCTCCCTCTGTAAGACGAATCGTCGGTCTGAGACGTCACTTTCGGTCCGATCGCAACTGCAGGTGGAGACGGGGCCGCCCCTGAAGTCTGTTGCTGAGCAAAAGCGCAAACGGTGAGGAAAAATGCACATTGAACGAGCAGTACGGCTCTGACAATTGGGCGGCAACTCATTTCTTCATCCATTAAGAGATTCCCAGCTACAGATTTCGCTTCACAAAAGAACAAATCTGGTAGCCGGTCATGTATTTGAATGGAAACTCGCCCATAGTGTAGTGCCCGCACGGCAGGACGGAAACTACGTGGTCCCATTTTTTGCGCCGGGCGCCTTCAATCACCTGGCGTGAAAGGTGAACCGGGAATGTGGTGTCGAAACGTGTGTAAATGAACTTCGAGCGGTTCTTCTGTGCGGTGTAGAGGTCGTAATAGCTCGGCGGACTGATGCACAGCCAGAGCTGCCGCAGCGTATCGAGGTCGATCGTACCTTCCAGGCTTTGGCGTATGTGTCGCGTCGACAAACCTTCCCAGACCACATCGGCCACGTAAGTAGAACAGTGGTTGAATACGTTGACTTTGATGCGTTCGTCGAGGGCGCTCGCGAGAAAGGCGTAACAGGAACCAATACTTGTTCCGATGATTCCCAGATCCTGGAAGCCTTCTTTCTGCAGCCAGTCAAAACAGGCGCGAGTATCAATCACGGCCTGTCTCGTCGCGTCAATCGTCCGACAGATGTTCGATGACATCGCGTAATCGGCTCGACTCAAGCCCGCCGGCATGCGTGCATCGTGATAGGGCAGACTCAGTCGCAGAGCACTGATACCAAGACGCTGCAGGCCGGCACACAACGCATTCTGCTGGGGTAATTTCGAGTTCCAATGTGGCAGGACCACCACGGCCTTGCCGTTGTTTTTGTTCGCCGGGAACCAAAGCCCGCGAACGACGTTGTTTTCCTCGTAAGGCGTCGAAACAGGAGATCGGAACGAAACCCAATTATCCTGGAGCGAAAATTCGGTCGGAGGCACATAGCTGAAGAACTCTTCGCTTCCTTCGATCGCTCGCCTGTTGAGGCGAAGGATGAAATCCTCTTCGCTGTCAGCCTCTTCCAGGCACTCTTTCGCGAACGGCCACGAGCGGCTCCACTCGAGTCCATACTCGAACGGGCGAGAAATCCGATCAGTGGAGCGGAAGCAGAGCTGGTTTTCCCAGCGAAGCATCCAGTTGCGGTATTGACTTGCGACAGGTTGGAGGAGAAACTTCATGCTTGCGGAGAGAACGGTCTGGTATCGGTTGAAAAACGGGCAGAGTCTCCCCAGCGCGAATTGAAACCATGCATCGTCACTATTAGTTTAACGGCGGCGCTTACATTCTGCTGTCTCGCCTACTATAAAGAGGGCCTCTATGCCGCGATACGCCGCAGTAGATATAGGTAGTAATTCTGTGCGCATGGTTGCGGCAGAAGTTGCTGGCGGGCAGACGAAAATCCTCGCCGAGGATCGGGAAGTTACCAGACTGGGCGAAAGCGTTTTCCGATCCGGACAGATCAGTGCCGAAGCGTTTCAACTTCTTCTGACGACGCTGTCGCGCATGGCCGGCATTTACTCCAAGCTGGATGTAGCCGGCATCCGCGCAGTTGCTACGAGTGCAGTTCGCGACGCAAGCAACCAGCACGAGTTCTTGCAGCGGACTAGTAATGTTCTCGGTACCAGCGTCGAGATAATCTCCGGGCCGGAAGAAGCCAGACTGATCCACCTGGGGGTCGAGTCGCGCTGGCCCAGGTCAAAAGAACTGACGCTGATCATCGACGTGGGCGGCGGAAGTGCTGAGCTCATCATCAGCCGTGGGTCCGAGATCGTAGATGCCGTGTCGAAACCCCTCGGCGCAGTTCGTCTCACCGAAATGTTCTTGAAGAGCGACCCGCCGACGCCTGTGGAACTGGACCGGCTGAACGGATTTATCTCGGAAAAGCTTCAACCCTTCTGGCAGGAACACGCGGATAAGAAATTCGACCGGGCGATCGCGACGTCTGCTTCCGCTGCAGCCGTCATCTGTTCTATCAACCAGATTCCCCGAGCGAAACGAGACGAAGCAGACCGAGCCCGCGCATCAACCCGCGACATACGTTCCTTCTTTTCAGCCGTAGCATCGAGCAGTCTCGCGCAGCGCAAGAGAATGGTGGGCGTTGGCCCCCGGCGGGCCGAGATCATCGTAGCGGGTGCGGCCATCTTCCTTCGAACTCTCGAACGCTTTCAGCACCCTTCTCTGTTCTACAGCTCGGCCGGCGTTCGTGACGGAATCATTGCCGATCTTGCCGCGCGCGGCGTGGGGCTCGAGGCGAGCCGGCTTACGGACCAGCAACGGTCGGAAGTCGAGTGGCTAGCAGAGAAGTACTCGGTCAATCTGAACCACGCTCGCCAGGTCGCTTTCCTGGCCGGACGACTTTTCGATATCCTTGAGCCCGTTCATCGCCTGCCACCGGCGGCAGGAAAGCTACTGGAGGCAGCGGCACTGGTTCACGACATTGGACATTTCGTGAGTGGAACGAGCCACCATAAGCATTCCGCTTATCTCGTGGCTAACTCCGATCTTCCTGGTTTCACAAATCGTGAACGGCTTGCCGTGGCTTCGCTTTGCCGGTTCCATCGCAAATCTTTGCCGCAGGCGAAAAAGACGTATTTTGATGAGCTGGATGCCGATGCCAAGCGCATGGTGTTCTACCTGACTCCGCTGCTACGATTGGCGGACAGCCTGGACCGAGGCCATGAGGCAAAGATTAAGGATGTGAGCGGGCGGTTGAAAGACAATACTGTACAGCTGTCTGTCTCTGCAGCGAACGGAACAAATTTGGAAATCTGGGCTGCGAACGAGGCCGCGCGAGCCTTCCGCGAAGTATACAGCCGGGCATTAACAGTTCAGCGCGTTCAGGCTCAAACGGCTTAGCTGCCTGGTTTCGGGGCAGCTTGTTGTTTGTCTCGAAGTCGGGACCGAAGCTGCGCTGTACAGAGCCGGTGGCACTTCAAGCAAAGCGTGCGAAGGTTAGAAAGGTCGCACTCGCCTCCGCCTTCCGCGACGGGAACGATGTGATCAGCATCCCAGATTGATTTCCGGCGCCCGATCTGCCATTCCTGCATCGCTCGAAGTCGGGCAGCGCCTCTCAGCCTCCGCAGCCGAGAAAACTCAGCGACACAGTTTAGTCCGCACGCGGCGCAAATGCCTTTGTCGCGTTCCAGCACTCTTTGGCGAACATGGCCCGGATCCGTACGGAGCCGCCATTCTTCCACGCACCAGTCAGAACAAAAGGTCCAGCGTCCCGGAGGAACTTCAAGGCTGCACCATCGGCAAATGCCCCGGCCATTCTCGCCCTTCTCAACGGAATTGCGAGCCACCCGGCCTCCAGGCATTGTGCGCTGGGTGCTCACAGCGCTTGCCATTCCAGGCTACGGCTTCGTGTTGAATTGTTCATCGACCGGAACTCGGAACCCAACGGCCAAAGCGTTTGTCTGATTTGCTAATCCGATCACGGCCAGTAATTCACCGTACATCTCGTCCGTCATGCCTTTGTTTCGTGCAGCGGCACTGTGCGAGGCTACGCAGTATTGGCACTGGTTAGTTGCGCTGACGGCGAGATAGATCATCTCTTTCACGAGAGGATCGAGTGCGCCGGGCGCCATTACTTCCTTCAGGCTCTCCCACGTGCGTCGCAGTGTGGGTGGATGAACGGCCAGAGCCTTCCAGAAGTTATTGACAGAATCGATCTTCCGCGTCGTCATGATGTCGTCGAACACCGCGCGGACTTCGGCGCTCGCCGTCTCGTATTCGATCATCTCGCTAAGAGCTTCCAATCCATATTCCGGCCGCAAACACCAGCGCTCCGCCCAGCATCACCTGCACCGCAGCACGGAAGAGCGGAGTCTCCATGTAGTGGTTCCGAACCCAGCTGATGGCCGCTAACTCAAGCACCACCACGACCACAGCTACCGTCGTAGCAAGATGAAAGTTCGAGATCAAGTACGGTAACGTATGCCCGATGCCCCCCAAGGTTGTCATCGCACCTGTGACAAGGCCTCGAACCACTGGGCGGCCGCGACCCGTCAGGGAGCCATCGTCCGAAAGAGCCTCTGCGAACGCCATCGAGATCCCGGCGCCGATCGATGCCGCCAGGCCGACCCGAAATGCATCCCAGCTTTGGTGGGTGGCGAAGGCCGCAGCGAATAAGGGCGCTAAAGTGGAGACCGAACCATCCATCAATCCGGCCAGCGCGGGCTGAACGAACTGCAGCACAAAGGCACGCCGCTGAGTTGCAGCTTCAACTTGCTTCGCTTCCGGCGTCAGATATTGTTTTTCGACGATTTCCGCCGTCGCGGTGTGTTTTAATTCGGCTTCGGCCAGATCTGAAAGCAGCTTCCGCGTCGCGGGATCAGTGATTTTCTTGAGCGCCGCATTATAGAATTCACGGGTCTCGGACTCCATGGAAAGTACGGCCCGACGGACCATCTTGGGCCCAATCGGCTCAATCAGCCAAACCGGCGGACGAGAAACAAATCCCCGAACATCCTGGCGCCTGATCAGAGGGACGCGGTCACCGAAACGCGACCGAAAAAGAGCCGTTAAACTGGCGCAATGCTCCTGCTCCTCGCGCTGCATCTCACGGAGAAGCTTGGCCGTTGAGGGATAACTCTCTGTCAACCCCTCGGCAAATTCTCCGTAAATCCGACTGTCTTCGTCCTCGAGAGCAATCGCGAGCGCCAGAACCTCCTGTTCAGAGAGCTCTCTGAAGTGTTTAGCCATCAGCTTTGCCTAAGTGTAACGTCCAGATTGGTTTCGCATACCTGACCCAAGTCGGCGTTTATCGAACCTGCATAGAAAACGAGGACTGGTTGACAATAGAAGTAGCTACCCCTTAATGCTCGAACGTATTTCTGTGCATGGCGCACGCCAACATAATCTAAGAAACATAAGCGTCGACATTCCGCGGAATACATTCACCGTCATCACGGGGTTGAGTGGCTCCGGGAAGAGTTCGCTGGCCTTTGACACGATCTATGCCGAAGGACAGAGACGCTACGTCGAAACTCTATCCCCGTACGCCCGCCAGTTTCTGGACCAGATGGAGCGTCCGGAGGTGGATTCGATCGATGGTCTGAGTCCGGCTATCTCGATCGAGCAGAAGACAACCACCCGCAGTCCGCGCTCGACGGTCGGAACTGTCACCGAGATTTACGACTACCTGCGCCTTCTCTACGCGTCGGTCGGAATCCCGCATTGCCCACTTTGCGGCGCCGAGATCAGTCGCCAGACGGCCAATCAAATCGTTGAAAAGGTCTTTGCCCAGCACCAAGGGGAAAGAATCATGGTGATGGCCCCGATTGCGCGCGGACGAAAGGGCGAATACAAGAAGGAGATCGAAGCGATCGCTAAGGCCGGCTTCCGGGCGCGTGTCGACGGCCAAATGCGTACGTTCGATGAACCGGTGCGGCTCGATAAGCGAAAGAGCCACACCATCGAGGTTGTGATCGACCGTTTGGTAGTAAAGCCAGGAATCGAGCAGCGGCTCGAAAACTCGATCAAGACGGCCGTGAAGTGGGCCGATGGCCTGGTCGTGATTGCTGTCGTTGATGGCGCTGAAACACTGTACTCCGAGAAACTAGCCTGCCCGAATGACGGGACCAGCATTCCCCAATTGGAGCCGCGCTCTTTCTCTTTCAATAGTCCTTACGGCGCTTGCGAGGCCTGCAACGGCGTCGGAAGCAAGTGGGCTTTTGATTCGGGAAAGGTGATCACAGACGAGTCGAAACCGCTGCTCGATGGCGGGCTCGGTCCCGGATCCAGCTCCTCCTACATGATTTCGGCGCTGACCGAGGCGGCCGAAAGGTTGAAGATAGACCTGTCGCTGCCGTTCGACGAACTGCCGAAGCGAACTCGCAATCTCCTGGTTCAAGGAAATGGTGACTTCCCTGGCATTCTGGGCATTCTGAAGGAAAACTACGATCGGGCGAGCGAAGGCTATCGCGAATGGCTGATGGAATACATGTCGCCGACGCAGTGTCCCGATTGTCAGGGGCGGAGACTGAAACCCTCGAGCCTCGCGGTGACGGTTAAGGGATTGTCGGTGGCCGACTTTGTCGACATGCCGATCGCGCGCACATTACCTCTCGTCAGGGACTGGCAGTTTTCTCCGCGAGATTTACTGGTGGTCGGGCGAGTTGTCGAAGAGATTCGAAACCGCATGGAGTTTCTGTGCGCGGTGGGGCTGGATTACTTGAGTCTGGCTCGCTCCTCGGCAACCCTATCGGGCGGCGAAGCGCAGCGAATACGCCTGGCCACTCAAATCGGCTCGAAGCTGCGAGGCGTCCTTTACGTGTTGGACGAGCCCTCGATCGGGCTGCATGCACGGGACAATGATCGTCTGCTTGATACGCTCCATCACCTTCGCGATCTAGGAAACACCGTTTTGGTCGTTGAACACGACGCCGAGACTATCGAGCGGGCCGATTACGTGATCGACCTCGGTCCTTACGCGGGCCGCTTAGGTGGCGAACTGATCGCTCAGGGAACTCCGTCGCAGGTGATGGCTGCGCCGGAATCACTGACAGGGCGATATCTGTCGGGGAAGCTAACGATAGCTCTTCCTCCGGTGAGGCGTTTGGGCAACGGCCAGAAGTTGTCCTTGCGCGGTGCGAAAGAACACAACCTGAAGAATGTCGACGTCGATTTTCCGCTCGGCACGCTCACCGTTGTGACCGGGGTTTCAGGGAGCGGGAAATCTACTCTCGTGCACGACATTTTGTATCGTGCACTCGCCAAAGAGATCTACGGATCAAGAGAAGAGCCAGGATTGCATGCGTCGCTCTCTGGCCTGAACAACATCGACAAGGTAATCGAAATCGACCAGTCTCCAATCGGGCGAACGCCGCGTTCTAATCCGGCCACCTACACGGGAGTCTTCTCCCTCATTCGAGACATTTACGCCATGCTACCGGAATCCCGCGAGCGCGGCTATAAAGCGGGACGGTTCAGTTTCAATGTGAAGGGCGGGCGGTGCGAAGCGTGCCAGGGCGACGGGCTCAAACGCATCGAAATGAACTTCTTGCCTGACGTGTATGTGACATGTGACGTCTGTCGGGGACGGCGTTATAACCAGGAAACCCTTCAGGTGAAGTACAAGGGCAAAAGCATCGCCGATCTTTTGGAATCGACTGTCGATGAAGCGCTCGAACTGCTGACCAACATACCTCAAATTCGGGTGAAGCTCGAGACTTTGGCTGATGTCGGATTGGGTTACATCCATCTGGGCCAATCCTCGACCACGCTTTCCGGGGGAGAGGCTCAACGAATCAAGCTGGCGAAAGAGTTGAGCAAGCGGCAAACAGGCCGGACGTTCTACCTTCTGGATGAACCAACCACAGGACTCCACTTCGAGGATGTGCGCCATCTGCTCGCCGTATTGCAGCGTCTGGTTGACCTCGGGAATACGGTGCTTGTCATCGAACACAACCTGGACGTCATCAAGACTGCCGACTACCTGATTGATATGGGCCCGGAGGGCGGCGAAGCAGGCGGAGACATTGTGGGAGTGGGAACACCGGAAGAGTTGATGCGAAATCCGCGGAGTCACACGGCCATCGCACTTCGCAAAGTTGTGGGGGCCGGACATGCAGCCTGAGGGCGACGATCTTTTCCCCGTAGAACCGGCCCCGATTGACGACCCCGTTCCGGAGGCCTCCGTCCCGGACAAAAAGCCATTCTGGGGCTACATGGATCTGGCCCTCGTCATGGGGTTACTGTTCGCTTTTATCGCGCTTATTCTTCTCGCAGCCGCCGGGCTTGTTCTCGCTCTTCCTTCGTTGCGGCGAGATCAGGGCCCGCTGCTTCTTCCGACACAAATCGCCGTTTATGCTGCCACGTATTTCAGCCTGCGCGTCGTTTTCGGCCTCCGTTATAGCAAACCAGTGCTGACTTCGCTTGGGTGGTGTGCTGCAAAGTTCAATCTCATATTGGTTGGGCTCGGCGGAATCATACTCGCTTTTGTCGTCTCTGCTCTGGCAAGCCTGATTCACACGCCGAAGGTGGCATCTCCTGCGGAAAGCCTCATGAGCTCTCCCGTTCTGCTCTCGCTATTCGGTGTCATGGCTGTGACGCTAGCCCCTTTTTTCGAAGAGTTGCTGTTCCGCGGCTTTCTTCAGCCGTTACTGACGCGATCCCTGGGAGTGATCGCGGGGATCGTGCTGACTGCCGCCGTATTTGGATCGCTGCACGCGCCTGAGTATTCGTTCGCCTGGCAATATGCCGTTGCCGTTTCGCTCGTCGGTGTTGTGCTCGGCTGGCTACGTGTACGCTCCGATTCCATCATCCCCTGTACCGTGATGCACGGCGCCTACAACTCCGTGTTCGTTGTAGCGCTTGTCATCTCAAAGTTTTCGCCAGATAAATGAGTTCCACTGTCTTAATTCAGAACAAAGTAGAAACGATCGAATGGACGCCGGAAGGCGTGATCATGATCGATCAGACGAAGCTTCCGGGAGAGGTTACGTTTGTGACGTGTGCGACTTATACCGAAGTCGCAGACGCAATCCGAACCATGGTTATTCGGGGAGCTCCGGCCATCGGCGTTGCTGCCGCCATGGGCGTTGCTCTCGGTGCTATTCACGCCAAAGATCTTGAGGCGGAACTGCCAGTCATCTGTGAGACTCTGGCCCAGACCCGCCCAACCGCGGTGAATCTGTTCTGGGCCATCGATCGCATGAAGCAGGTATACGCATCGGTCCGCGGTTCGGAGCCTGCTGCCATCCGCGAGCGGCTGGTCCTGGAAGCACAGCGGGTCCGCGATGAAGACCTCGCGATCAATGAAAAGATCGGAAGTTTCGGCGCGCCTTTAGTGCCGGACGGCAAGACTGTTCTGACTCATTGCAACGCCGGTGCTCTTGCCACGGCCGGATTTGGTACTGCATTGGGCGTGGTGCGAGCCGCCGTACGGGAAGGCAAGAAGATTGACGTGTTCGCGGACGAAACGCGCCCCTTCCTGCAAGGCGCCCGGCTCACCGCCTGGGAACTGCAGCGGGACGGGATCGAGACAACTCTGATCACGGATAACATGGCCGGACATTTCTTGAAGAGCGGTCGAATCGGGTGTGTCGTTGTCGGCGCGGATCGGATCGCGGCGAACGGCGACGTGGCAAACAAGGTCGGCACATACGGCCTTGCGGTCCTTGCCAAGGAGAACAATGTGCCGTTCTACGTGGCAGCACCGATCTCTACGCTCGACCTGACGCTCGAAACGGGTGACAAGATTCCAATCGAAGAGCGTGCGGGGAAAGAAGTAACTCATATCCAAGGTCTGTCAATCGCGCCAGAGGGGATTAAGGTCGCGAACCCGGCATTCGACGTCACACCGAATCGTTACGTCTCGGCGATCATTACCGAGCGAGGCGTCGCCCGTGCGCCCTACAATGAGCAGTTACGGCAGCTGTGTCAGAAGGACTGAGATCCTACCGAGGAGCTGCGACGCCTGATGACGCGCCGCGGCTTACTCGAACTCGCTTCGAAACCGGCGTTTGCTCCTGCGGCGAGTAATCTGCCCGCACGCCCTTTATCACTTCAATTGCACGGTGTCCGGCAAGTGGCCGAATGAGGTGAGAGGAATATCCGTCGCGCGTTCGAACCCCTGGACTTGAGTTCGAGATCAAGGACGCGAGATCATCTGCGCTATGACGGGAGAGCTTGTCTGTCCGGGGCAACCCATTCCCACTTCGCCCGGTCGCTTGCGAGTAGTTCCGGTGTCCAGAAGCGATGAAGCAGTTGATCATTCAACCGAGACTCATTCGCCTCGAGAAACTCGTCAAAGCTCGATTCATGATGCGTGGCGATCAGCCGCACCCAGGCGATAGTCATTGTTTGGTTATAGATGTGAGTGGCTCCGTTACGATAGGCGAATCTCTTGATCGCCGAAGTGACAAACAACTCCGCGTCCGCGAGACTCATTCGGTGCAAAGACAGCCACGCAAACCGAAGGTGATCACCATGACGGAACCGGGAAGGCTCCAGAGCTCCGGACTCGAGCGCCAGAAGAAACTCGTCATCGCTGAGGTCGGCGGACGCGACTCGAAGCGGCATAGCGCCCATTGTGTCACGCGAAGTTCCGGTGTCCTGAGCTGTTCTCAATTGCCGTCTGGTCAAGGTTAAAAAGATTTTGCAAAAGGAGGGTTGGTCAGACCAGCCCGCTATGCAGCTGTTTCATCCTTGCGGAGCAATGCATCGAGTACGTGGCGATAGCGGGAGTAGAGAAACGAGGTACTGATCAAGAGAATCCCAAGTGCAACGAATGCTGCAATCCGATATGCACGGTCCAGTTGCCATACGTCGAAGAGATAGAGCTTCACGATCACGAATCCAATCAGAACTAATCCGCTGAGTCGGTTCACCGCTGTGCGAGTCACTACTCCGATGCCGACGAGCACAACAGCATAGACACCGTATAGCACCGAAACAGAGAACGTTTCTGCGCTGACGCGGTTAGAAACAGCGCTATTTCTGGTAACCCACATAAGTAATTCAAGAGTGAGGCCGGCCAACAACGCCATGTGCGCACCCACAAATTCGGCGAGTGCCAGCCTGCGGCTTGAAGTTCCAATCCACCTCACAGCCGCAAACGCGCAAGCGGCCGAAACCGAAAACGCCAGGAACCGCGGGTTGAACAAAACCGTCGGCGTACTCGAGTGAAAGCTATACAGCCGGGCGTCTAAGAGAACGAGCCGCATTGCCGCCAAAAGGAAAACAGCCGCGCCTCCGATGTGTGCAAGTTGTGATGTAAACTTCATCCCGAGCCAACTCAGGGCTGCCGCTTGCAAGGCCCATGCGACCGTGATGCGGAATCCGGTGAGCTGGATTGCTATCGCAAGCGTGACAAATGCAACCGCCATCCCGATCGGAACTAGCAACGGTCTGAGATCCGCGCTTCCGCGAAGAGAAAGCCTTCTGCGTGTGAACGCCGCTAAAACCAGGTAGGTAGCCGCCACACAGACTGCGATGAATCCAAGCCATTCGTGATAATTAGTCCGCAGAAGTGCGTACACAAGTCCGAAGTACACGGATCCATTCGCAGCAACGGTGGCGAGAACCATGGTGGATTCGGTTTTCGCCTCCCACTGCGCATATTCACTAAAGGCTGCGAATGCAAACAGCAGGAGAAATCCCAGCGAGAGACCCGCAATTCTCGCGCCGAGACTCGTGGCGCTGCTGTCCAATGAGAAAAATCCCGCGGAGAGCCAGAACGATGCGAACGTGACCGTCAGGGCTACCGGAAGTTTACGCATCCAGGCGACGCAAAGGCCCGACGCTGCCACGAGTAGCTCGAGGACAAAGAAAGGACCTGGGACGTCAGGCCATACAAAAAGAACTTCGACTGCGGCGACGAAGTTGCTCAGAGCCGAGACGATCCCCGATCCGAGGTATGCAAATAGAACGTAATACGCAAGCGCTCCGAAGGTGGCGACTACCGTTTTCCGGTGATCGGCTTCATGCTGCGCAAACCAGAAAAAATAAATTATCGTCGTCGCGACAAATGCAAGAACCTCCAACACGCGCCAGCTCTTTGTTCTTCCGAGGGACATGGCCGAAAAATTCAGCAGGAGCACATAGGAAACTAGGAACCACGGATGGTCTTCGCCTGTGCTTAGCAGCAACGGTGTCAGATACCCACCGAGAAGGCCCAATGCCGCGATGGCGGGCGACTCGTAACGAAGCGACAAGGCGACGCCCAAGGCCGTTGTGCCGAACAGCAAGGCGAAAGCAACTGCTTGTGGAACGAGATGATAGAAGCCGAATGCCGCATAGGCGGCCAGGTAGAGAATTGCGACACCAGCTCCGGCAATTCCCTGAGCGAAAGTGTTCTGCGTCTTCCGAAACAGGAAATCGGCCGCGGTTACTGTAGAGCAACCGACAAGCAACCCAAGTAAAACACGACCGCTCGGGCCGATCCATTCGTTATCGACGGCCCATTTGAAAAAGAACGCGACGCCGAGTGTCAGCGTGATAACGCCAATCCGATTTACCAGAGTCAGTCCGAGCTTCGTTTCGATCGCAGGACGTTCTGATCGATGGGCTGCTACACGGTTCTTTCCTCTGCCTGCTGAAGACTCGTGGGGAGCGGCAGCCGCATGAGGCCCGGGAGTTGTAAGGCCCGGAGGAACCGACCCGCTCGGAGCTGTCGTTAGGACGGTACGCAAGGCTGTCTCCAGCTGTGAAACCCGGGCTTCCAGCGCGATTTGTTTTCGCAGAATCTCCTGGACAGCATCGTTCAGCGCCTGGAAGCGTCCGTCGTCGGTCATCGAGCCCTCAGCTAGTGATAACAGAGGGCACGACCGAAGAATCGGACCCTTATTTAGCAGTTGACCTAGGGTCTGAGCTCTGACCTGCGCGGTACATGAATCTGGTGACCGCACTGCGGACACACAAACGTGTCAACGTTCGCCAGCTCGGGAACAGAGATCTGCTTTCGGCAATGTGGACACTCTAGCGTTCCGACTGGATCGGCTTTCACGTCCTCTCCTTCCGGGTGTATAGGCGCCATGGCGCGATTTTATCGCGAAGCGCTGAACTTGTCGCTTCAAACCACAATGTCGTTGGCGATAAGATATTGGTCCGACAACCTATGGCGGATACACGGCGAGACTTCATTAGGAAATCGACAACGTTCGGCGTTCTCGGGCTGACTGGCAATGAGGTGCGTGGCGACGCACGGCCAGTGTCGATTCGCGTAGATTCGGACGTCACAGGCGCTCCCGTAAAATGGGCTACCGGCTACCTCGAACAAGTCCTCAAGGCTAAGGGCGTGCGCACGGATGCGAGTGCGACCGCATTCATTGTTTCCGTGTCCAAGGCGCAGCCATCGCTTGCCGCCGAGGCGTTCCGTTTAATGCCAAATCGGGGCGGCGTGACCGTCGCGTCCTCCGACGACCGCGGCTTTGTGTATGGACTCTTGGAATTAGCTGACCGTGTTCAATACGGAGCCGATGCCGTCGCCGCGCTCACGCTCTCCGGCGTTGTGGAAGAGCAACCGGCGAATCGGATTCGCAGCATCGCTCGAGCGTTCGTCAGTGAGGTCGAAGACAAGTCCTGGTATTACGACAAAGATTTCTGGCGCGAGTATCTGACCACCCTCGCCGCCAATCGGTTCAATCGCCTCAACCTGAACTTTGGTTTCGGCTATGATTTTCCCCGGCGCGTGACTGGCGATTATCTTCATTTCCCGTATCCGTATCTCCTCGAAGTTCCCGGATACGATGTGCGTCCTGTGCCGCTCGCCGCGGGTGAGCGAGAGCGCAATCTGGAAGCTCTGAAGTTTATCAGCGAAGAGACCGCGGCGCGCGGGTTACTGTTCCAGATTGCCATTTGGACCCATGCGTATCAGTGGACGGACAGCCCGCATGCGCACCACCAGATTGAGGGTTTGACATCCGAGACCCACGGCCCATATTGCCGCGAAGCAATGTCGCTGCTGCTGAAGACGTGTCCCGCCATCCAGGGTGTCACCATGCGGGTTCACGGAGAAAGCGGCATCCCGGAAGGTAGTCTCCCGTTCTGGAAAGAGGTCTTCGCCGGCATCGTGTCGGCGGGTCGGCCGATCGAGATCGATATGCACGCCAAAGGCCTCGATCCCGAGATGTTGGAGATGGCTATCGGTACAGGGCTCCCCGTAAACATCTCGCCAAAATACTGGGCGGAGCACATGGGTCTCGGCTACCATCAGGCTGGCATCCGCGAGCTGGAAATGCCGAAGCCCAGGAAGAACGCAGATTCGACGTTCAAGCTCAGCGAGGGTTCACGAAGCTTCCTGCGGTATGGGTACGGAGACCTGTTTACGCGCAATCGTCGGTACGACGTGACGTTCCGGATTTGGGCCGGTACACAGCGCCTGCTGCTGTGGGGTGATCCAGCTCTTGCTGGTGCATACGGTCGAGCTTCCAGCTTTATGGGCGCTAAGGGCGTCGAGATTTGTGAGCCGTTGTTCTTCAAGGGGCGTCAAGGTTCGGGGCTCCCCGGCGGCCGCTGCGGCTATCTCGATGAGAGCCTGAAGCCTCGGTTTGACTTCGAAAAGTACGCGTATACGTACCGGGTTTGGGGCCGGATGCTCTACAATCCTGAAACGTCACCGGATGGATGGCAGAGATATTTGCGTGCAGGCTTCGGTCAAGCGGCGCCGGCGGTAGAACAGGCGGTGGCTAATGGGAGCCGGGTGCTGCCTTTGTTTACTACTACGCGGCTACCGTCTGCGTCGAACCTCGGCTGCTGGCCGGAAGTTTACACCAATATGCCGATTGTGGAAGGCAGCGAGCCTTCTCCTTACGGCGACACGGCAGTGCCGAAACGGCTGGGTACAGTCATTCCGCTGGATCCCCAATTGTTTTCGACGGTCGAAGAGTATACGGCGGAGCTTCTGAATGGCAACGGCTCGGGTAAATACTCGCCGATTGAGGTTGCCCAGTGGTTCGAAGACATGGCCGCCTCAGCAGACCGGGCGCTTGTCTCAGCTGCACGATCCACCCGCAATCCGGCGTCAGCGGATTTTCGTCGCCTTCAAGAAGACGTACTGATCGAGATTGGATTGGCGCGATTTTTTGCCGGCCAAATCCGCAGCGCAGCTCTGTTTGACGTCTACAAACAGACCGGCGATCCTGCATCGCTCGATCGGGCCATCGACTACTACCGGAAGGCGCGCGGAGCATGGGCCGATATGGCCGAACGCGCGGGCAAGGTTTATCGAGCTGACCTCACTTTCGGGGACATGCCCGTGCGCCGCGGTCATTGGCGAGATCGCTTGCCGGGCATTGACGTGGACCTGACGGCGATGGAGAAGCTGAAGAGTCTAAGCCCAGCGCCGGAGAGGAAGTCTGACGCAAACGCATTCGTACAGCGGATTGTGGGCCGGCCAGCGCGAGAAACGGTGGACCTGAATCACAGCGCGCCTGCTTCGTTCTACGCCGGTTCTCCGCTTCGGATCTCGTTCGCTCTGCCTTCCTCGGCGCATGTCACGAGTGGCCGCCTTCACTATCGCCACGTGAACCATGCGGACCGGTGGAACGTGATTGACATGTCGCTCGACGGGAGAAACCTCCTTGGCGTGATCCCATCGGATTACACAAAAACTGATTTCGCGCTTCAGTATTACGTCGAATTGCACAGCGGCGGAGCGGTCGCGTCCCTCTTCCCGGGGTTGGATCTAAAGCGTGGGAATCAACCTTATTTTGTGGTTACCCAGAGCACGTAGGACGTAAAGGATGGGAAAGAAAAAAGGGAAATCTGCTGGGCTGAGCCGGAGGAAATTCGGAGCGATTATAGCGGCAACCGGGGCAGGGCCGGCGCTGCTTGCGCAAGAAGACACTCAGCATCAGACAGGTTTGAAGCCCTCGCCTGATCGGCAACAAGGGCCAGGGAATTTCCGCCGTCCGCTTGCTCCGGATACACCTGCCTTCGAAGGGCCACTTCGGTTCGTACGCAAACAGGTGGCTTTGAAAGCCGAACCGTTTCCGATGTCGCAGGTGCGTTTGTCGCCCGGCAGCGTGTTCTACGACGCACAAGAGTGGAATCGTGGCTATATGTCGCGTCTGGCTGCAGATCGCCTGCTCTACACCTTCCGACAGAACGCAGGCTTGCCGGTGGGCTCGGCGCAACCGCTCGGCGGTTGGGAACAGCCGGACAATGGTCAACGCTCGAGCGAACTCCGCGGTCACTTTGTCGGACATTATCTCTCGGCTTTGGCACAACTCAGCGCGAGCGGCGACCCCGCGGCCAAGGCGAAGGGAGACTACATGGTGGCTGAGCTCGCGAAGTGCCAGGAGAAGCTTGGCGGGAAATATTTGAGTGCGTTCCCGACAACCTGGTGGGACCGGCTGGACAAAGGTGAGCGTGTTTGGGCGCCCTTCTACACGATTCACAAGATCATGGCCGGGCTGTTCGACCTGTACCAGCTCGGCGGTAATAAGCAAGCTCTTCAGGTGCTCGAGGGCATGTGCGCGTGGGCGGACGAGTGGACCGCCTCGAAACCGGAAGATCACATGCAGCAGATTCTTACGGTAGAGTTTGGCGGGATTGCGGAAACGCTATACAACGTCGCCGCAGCCACGCAGAATGATCGTTGGGCAACTGTTGGCGACCGCTTCCAGAAGAAGAGCTTCATTAATCCTCTGGCGGCGCGGCGGGATGAACTTCGGGGACTTCACGTCAATACTCACATTCCTCAGGTAATTGCGGCAGCACGGCGGTACGAAATCTCAGGCGACAAACGATTTCGTGACGTAGCGGATTATTTCTTCTATGAAGTAACGACTGCACGCACCTATGTGACCGGCGGCACCAGCAATGCGGAAGCCTGGCTTGCGCCGCCTAATCGGCTCGCGGCCGAATGGAAGCTGAGCGTCAATACGGCAGAGTGCTGCTGCGCCTACAACATGCTGAAGCTCTCGCGGCATCTATACAGCTGGAATCCTGAGCCGGCATACTTCGATTATTACGAGCACCTGTTGCTGAACCACCGGATCGGCACAATTCGTCCTGAAGTAGGACTCACGCAATACTATCTCTCGCTCACACCGGGTGTTTGGAAGACTTTCAACACTGAAGACAAAACATTCTGGTGCTGCACGGGATCGGGCGTTGAGGAGTATTCGAAGCTCAACGACAGCATTTACTGGAGGGACAGCGAGGGTATCTATGTCAATCTGTTTATCCCTTCGGAACTCAGTTGGGCGGAGAAGGGCTTCCAACTCAAGCAGGAAACCAGGTATCCCGAGTCGGAGAATATTGCGCTCACTGTGACTGCGGCGCGCCCCGGTGTAATGACAGTGCGGCTTCGTATTCCGAGCTGGCTTCGAACCGCTCCAACAATAAAGCTGAATGGGAAGGCCTTAAACGCTTCGGCGGCTCCCGGCAGCTACCTGGCTCTCAATCAAGAATGGAAGGCCGGCGACAAGATCGAGATGCAATTGGCCATGCATCTGCACGTGCAAAGCATGCCGGATGATCCTCAGACACAAGCCTTCCTGTACGGACCGCTTGTGCTGGCTGGTGATCTGGGCGCGGATGGACTAACCGATGCCCACTTCATTGGACCGAATTTTCGAGTAGGAGCGCCGCATGTAGAACAGTCGGGCTCGGCACTAGACACGGCAAATCAAACACCGCCCGTTCCGGAGCTTGCCATACCCACTTTCCGGGCTGCAAGCGCCGATCCCGCCTCATGGATCAAGCCTTCCGATAAAGCGCTAACATTCCGGACAACGGGCCAAGCGAAAGACGTCACTCTTGTCCCACTGAATAGCCTGTTTGACAGGCGGTATTCCGTGTATTGGCAAGTCTCGTGATTCTAGTCCTCGAGCAAATCAACGTAATAAGGTGTAATTGACGATCACGGTCGAGATGATTTCGACGGGAGATCCGTTGAGCAGCATCGGCCGGTAACGCCATTGGCGAACGGCTTCCAATGCTGATTCTGATAATTCATCGCTCGGTGAGCGGACCACACGAAGCTCGGCGGGAACACCGTCCTTCGTCACCGTAATTTCGAGCTCCACCGTGCCTCGCGCTCCGGCGCTCTTCGCTCCTGGCGGGTAGAGAGGCTGAACCTTCGTCGCGAGATTGTTCTGCACAACGGCGCCCTTCACTCTCAGGGTTTCACGTCGGCATTGTAGGAATCGGTGACCTCGTCGGGCGTCTGCTGTGTCTCATCCAGGCCCATAGTGATCTTCCGATTCATATTGGAATCAGCTTTGACGTCGAACATCCGAAAAGTCCAATTGAACCCGGGTTTGGCCACCTTCAGGATGTATTGCCCGGCGCCGGCCCCCGAAATGCTGAATGTTCCATCGGAGCTTGTGGTCACCTCCTGTTTCATCCCGCTCTCGAGATTGGAGACAAGCACCTTGGCATCTGGAATGGCTTCGCCACCGAGCGTACTGACCGTGCCACTTACCGTAGCTGCCGACAGGCTCATGGACGCGAGCAGAGCGGACAGTACCATGCTTTTCATAGTTAAACCTCCTTGTTCGTTGAATCGGGTTTCAGGGTCTAATGTGAACGCGGATGCGGCGTCGAGTTTTAAGAAGCATCGAGTCCGGCTGGCACACTACAGAATATGATTCGGATTGGTCCTGCAGGCTGGTCGTACAAAGATTGGCGAGGTGTCGTGTATCCGAACCAGAAGCCGCGCGGGTTCGACGAACTCGCCTACATTGCGGGCTTCTTCGACACAATCGAGATAAATTCCTCGTTTTATGGCGCGCCAAGACCGTCGGCCGCAAAGAAGTGGCTCGAGAGCGTCTCACACAACGAAAGATTTCGATTCACTGCCAAACTGTTTAAGTCCTTTACTCATGAGAGAAAGCCTTCGCCGCTGGACCAGAAGGAGTTCAAAGACGGCGTCGCTGCTTTGGTGGAGGGAAACCGCCTAGGAGCACTTTTGGCTCAATTTCCCTGGTCGTTCAAAAACGACGGAGAAAATCGTCGGTACCTGATCGGCCTACGGCGGCAGTTCAGCGAGTATCCTCTCGTCCTCGAAGTGCGACATAGCAGCTGGATGGAAGAAGATGTTCTCGATCTCTTGGCTGAGCTCGATGTCGCGATCTGCAACATCGACCAACCTCTCTTTAAGCGATCTGTACGGCCCTCGGCATTTGTCACAGCGGCAATCGGTTACGTACGGCTCCACGGGCGCAATTACAAAAGCTGGTTCTCTAAAACCGCGGATGTTCGCGAACGATACGATCATCTGTATTCAGTCGATGAACTCGAGCCTTGGGTCGCACGCAGTAAACACATTGCCGAGCAGGCTGACGAAACGTACGTCATCACCAACAACCACTATCTCGGGAAGGCGGTTGTGAACGCGGTCGAGATAGCAACCATTCTGCGCGGCAAACCCCAAGCGGCTCCGCAACAACTCATCGAGCATTATCCGCAACTGCGCGAGTTTGTCGACGCGCAACCGGGTACCTAACCGTAAGTTCGGCCGGAAAATGATGGCTCCGTTTCTATACGATAGAGGCATGGCCTTCGTCACTCGCCGCAATTTCGTTGGACGGTCACTGATTTCGATCCCGTTTGCTTCCGCGCTTATTGCGCGCGAACGTTTCACGGCCAATAATCTTGGGGTTCAACTGTACACAGTTCGCAGCACAGTCGGGAAGGATCCTCTCGGAGTTTTGCGGAGAATCCAGGAGATCGGCTATAAAGAGATCGAGGCGACTTCCGGAAACCTGCAGGTAGTCGCGCCGGCATTGAAGCAGACGACTTTGCGGCCAGTGAGCATCCACATCGAAGAGGGCATCTTCATGGGTGAAGGCGCCAAATTGGATGAGGCCTTTGCCAATGCGAAAAGCTTAGGCTTCAAGTTCGCAGTGGTCCCATACATTGCACCAGAGCACAGGGGAGGCGCGGAGGTGTTTAAGGCGCTGGCGGACAAGCTGAACAAGTTTGGGGAAAAGGCCAACGCGAACGGGTTGCGCCTTTGCTATCACAATCACGCATTCGAGTATCAGACATTTGACGGAAAGACGGGCCTCGAAATGCTCATGAGCGGCACCGATAAGAATCTTGTCGGACTCGAGCTTGACATCTTTTGGGCATCCGTTGCCGGGCAAAATCCGGTCGACGTGTTGAAGCGCTACAGCGGGCGCGTGCCCCTTGTTCACCTTAAGGACAAGTCCAAGAGCTTCGGGCAGATGCAGTATAACGAGAAAGTCCCGAAAGACACTTTCAAAGAAGTCGGCAACGGATCTATCGATATCGCGTCCGTACTCAAGTCTGCGGAAGCGGAGGGCGCTGAGCATTACTTCGTAGAGCAGGATCAGACGACCGGCGATCCCCTCGACAGCCTCGCAACCAGCTATAAGAACCTATCGGCTCATTTCGACTAAGCAGGCCGGTGCGTTGATTACTTTGTACCGTCGCCCTTTGAGCGGTTTTCGTGCAATCTGGCGAACGCCAGTGGATAGGGAATCCAACGCCCTCGGTTGTTAGTCCATAGACTCTCGCGCGTTTCCTGGATAAATTCACGCTGATTGCTCTCGCGATTCTCGTGACAGATCCGTTTGTTGATCGTGTATCGTACTTCTCCGTCCGGTCCCAGGATGATGGTCGATCCTCCGTAAAAGTCGTAGGGTGTCCCGTCATCGGTGCGCGCGGTCCGGCGCTGAGTGACTTCCGCAATCAGGTCAAAAACGATCTGACCGTCAGGGCCGACTCGACGCGTCGAGCGAATGGATTGAACACAGGGCAAATCGACATCCTTCCCGACCGCCCATCCTTCCGAGGTGGCATCCACCAGTCCGAACAGATCGAATGAGTTCGCTTCGCTGATGAGGCTGCCGAGCTCAGAGGCTTGGCGCTTCAGTTCTCTGACTCCGGCGGCATTAGCCGGATCGCCGCGGAAACGAAGGCGGCTGAAGGTGAGGCTGCTGCGCCTGGGAATACGCCGCATCGGTTCGCGCCAGACCAGGGAGTCCTCTGAAAGGTTATCCACTCCGGGTGGATAGATTCCTCGAAAGCGAAATGCATCGATCAGAGCCTCACGATAGTTCCACGGATCGTTCGGAACAAGTGCCTGATCAGCCGTGATAATGGCCCTTAGATATTCGCCGAACTCAATGTCTACGGGAGGGCAATAATCAATCGCCCGGATGCAAATGGAAAGAAACTGGCTTGCAAGCTGGCTCGCTTCGTTTGCGAGCAGAGCAAGCAGGTCCGAATTCAGGTCGCCGGCAGGCAGGATCCCGGTACCGTTCGTGGCCAGTCGCAGATAGCGCTTGATCTTGCGTTTGAAAACCGTGTCGAAAGCGTCAAAAATCGCAGCGACCAGGACAGAACCACGCTCGTGACACTCCGCCGAGTTGCGTCGCCTCTGGGTCTCCTCTGCTGTCAGGTCCGTATCGAAAGCCCGGCGGAGACATTCACCGAGGCCCGTTGTCTGGCTGAACTGACGGGCTAATTCCACTAGAGAAGTTGCCTTCGCGAGGTTGCCGCCTGACTTGCTCAACGCGGCCAGCACAACCTCTCTGTAGCTGAAGCGCTGAAGAAACGCGACCAGGTCTGCAAAGGCTTCGTGGAACGCCAGGACATCCGGGTTGCTCGGAATCGTCAGATGCGAGCGCAGACCATCGAGCAAAGCATGCGTTACTTCATGAGCAACGATGTCGTGAGAGAGACAGGTAAAGACGGTGCCACGAGGGATATTTCGGCCTTCCACCGCATCCGACGCCTGGAAATAGCCGAACAGCAGTTCGCCAGTTTCTTTGCGGTAATACGAGTTCTGTTCTCGCATGCCGTGAGGCCTGATTACCAGTCGGCGGTTGGATATGGCGCCGGAATCCTTATCGAACCCCCAAGCGACCGGCCGCCCGAGAGCGGTTCGAAATACTGCGTAGGTACTGCTGGAGACGGCATAGACCATCTGCTGCCGGAATTGCGGGTTCGAAGGAGAAGGCTCCAGACCCTGGCTGATCAACACCTCCGGCGCATCCAGGTCGACGCGAGCGTTTGCTCGCGAACCTTCGCGGTCAACAACTGCCAAGATGCTTCCAATTGGTCCCGGCCTCAAGCGCTCATACGGTATGCTCAACACCGAGACGGCGCCATCGAGCTTCGATGCGCTCGGGTCAAGCGTGAATATCTTCAACGGACGGAACAACGGGTCCCGACCCTTACGCTCGTACGGGCGTCCCGCAACTGCCCGCGTTACGCCCACCCCGACAGTGAACTTGCGCTCCTGCTCGTTTGGCTCCGGTGCACGCCGGTGTCCGGCTCGCCCTGCCGTCTGAGTTTGCGCGATTGCCTTCGCTGCTTCCGTGACGTTTGCTTGCGGACCGGCAGGGCTTCCCATGTTGATGTTTAGCGCCCGGCGTCGATCTGGTCGGCTACCGCCCGGAGAGTTTTCGCGATCAGTTGTGCCGTGCTGGTTCCTGCGCCTGGCATAGGCTGATCTTCCACTCGAGCTGACGGTTGTGAGCTCGCACTCGAGGTATCGAGCGGCTGGAGGAACGGCGATTCGAAATAAGCGACCGCACCGTCAAGCTCCGGGTGCTGCCGTGCGGCGGGGCCAAATGCAGCCATGACATTGGCCTTGAATTGTGAATTAGAAACCGTCCCCTGGAGCTTGCGGATCAGGTCTGTTGCTCGCTGAGAAAACTCTCCCTGGCCGTTCGTCTCCAGCGCCGACTCGGAACGGCTGCATGCCGCAAACGAGATGTCTCGCTGTGTTCCGGGTTTGGTCTTCGAAGGCGAGAGCTGCAAGGCTCGATTTCCTGCAAACTGGTTGTATAGCGCAAGCTGAGAGGCTGTCAAGTGGATGAAACGCGGACGGCTGGTGGTTCCGCTTAACAGCAACCGGTCCAGGTCACCGGAGTGGCAGCAATCGAAGAAGCACGTCAGATTCACCCCATCCGGAACCGCGCTGAAGACGCTTGCGAGCTCCTTGTCTAAAAGAAGTGCACCCGTAGTGAAGAAATCGAACGGGACCATCGCTTCGTCCGGCTCCTGGCGGGCTCCATGCGGGATGCTGGTGCCGTGGCCGGAATATTGGAAGACAATGACGTCTCCCCGCTTGCTGGAGGTGACCAAAGACTTCAGGGCCGAGAGCAAGCCGTTATACGTCGCATTCGCATCGAGAAGCAGTTGTGTCTGAAAGCCGAGCGAGCCCAGTGTCCGAGCCCAAAGCTGCGCATCGGGAACGCATCCATATAGTTGGTTCACTCCCGGGTATGCGTTGATGCCGACACAGATTGCGCGCCTCTGGCCGCCCCCCGACAACGCGACGGTTGTCGCTCCAGTCTGGAACATCGGGGTTAAAGTGGCCACCCCATCCGACACGGCTGCTGAGATTATTTTGGTTGCCACCGCGGGCTGCTTTAGTTCCATGGAGCGACCGCCCTGCACCAAAGCCGGCGACGGCTTGATCGGTACGTTGTCGTCGATTGCAAGGACATGACGCAGGGCGCTGCTCATCGTCGATGCATCATCGTCGAACGCTCCGTGGCTGGTGGCGCGGCATGCCCCGAGCCCGGTAGTGACGGGAGTCTCGGACCAAATTGCCTCGGCCTTGCCACCGCTAGCTCCCAAGCCGAATAACTGCTTCATGTCGGCGTCTCGCCACAGGCACTCTTCCAGGCCCAGGATGGGTGTTGCGCGCTTATCCTCTAAACCGTAATAGACCAGGTACAGCAAAGACTTGTGATAAAGGTTGACGCAATTATCTGCCTTCTCAAACGGTTCCTTCATGCTGTACATCACCAGTTTGTCGACACCACTTTGGTCTTTCACTATCGGAAAGAGCGTTCGCTTGAATGTGTCAACGCGAATCGCCGGGGCCAGGAATTGAAGAGTCTTGAAACTGTTCACGCCCGCCTTTAAAGCGGAAGGGATGAAATAAGCGTGAAAGATAGACCCAGCGCTATGACCGACCGCATGGACGTCCACTGCATTGTTGCCGCCAGATTTCTTCAAGAACTCGGAAAGCCGCTGAGCCGAATAGTGAGCTCCTCCTTCGGGCGTTCCATCCGCGCCAGGACTGGACGCCAGCTCCGCACTGCGTTTCATGCCACCCCAGATCAGGGGGCCGCCCAATAGCCGTGCAACGCCTTCCAGTGCGGGATCCGTTGTGTGATCGAAAAAGTCGCGTGCTCCGACGGCTACGGACCTTTGCTGAAGACCTTGTAGTAAATGACCGACGGTCTGCCAAAACCCCGTCTGCCAGATGAAGTAGATCGGATAAACTCCGTTCTCTTTCCACCATGGAACGTGTTCCAGCGCTAACGTCAGGCCGGCCGTTTCGTCCGTGAGTCCGCCGTGTGCGTAGAAAACAATGTTAGCCTTCTTGCCTCCAAGCTGGTCCATCCACGTTGGAATGCTCTGCTGGAAGATCCGGTCTACATCTTCGGGCTTTGTGCTGTACTGAGCGTCTTGCGAGAACTGGCCTTCGTTCAGGTTGATGACGTGGTCCCGGAGACTGGCAACATCGGACGCACTGAGACCTCGGGAGGCGGCGAGCGCCGAAGCGGGTGGCAAATCCCGATCCTCCTCAACGGAAGTCGAGAGCGAGCCCGTAACATCGAGCGCACCAATGGAATCGATCAGTTGTCGAATCCTTGCCACTAATTCATCGGATTCGGCCGGGAACGCCGGATCGGCGTTCAGGAGTGCTCGTTGTTCGGCAACACGTTGCAACTCTGTAAGCTGTTGGAGCAGTTCACCTTTGTCTGGACGATCTGACCGTTCCGGCATAGACATTGTTATATGCTATCGGCTGCGTATTCGTCATTAACGTGAGACGAATTTCACATTTAATGGGTGATTTGTTAAATGAAAGTCAACCGGATCTCATCAGTTCTCTTAGCGGTTTGTGGGTTTTTCTTGCTGGGGCTCCCCGGCAACTTAGACGCAAAAGACAATTTGGAGCATTGGGTCGGTACCTGGGCTACCGCACCGATGAAAGACGTGCCAACCTCGCAGTCCGGGCCCGCTCCAGACTTTGCCGGGTGCACTCTGCGACAGGTCGTTCACGTCTCGATCGGAGGCAAGAATGTGCGAGTCAAGTTTTCCAACGCTTTTGGAACGACTCCCATAAAATTGACTTCAGCGCACGTGGCCCTGAGCGCGGGTGGAAGCACGATCAAATCGGCAACTGACAAGGCGCTGACTTTCAATGGCCAGCAGTCAGTTGCGATTCCGGCAGGCGCTCCCGCGGTGTCCGACGCTGTCGAATTCGACCTGCCTCCGCTCGGGGATCTCGCTATCTCGATCAAGCTGGATACGGTTCCGAACGACATCACGATCCATCCGGCTTCCCACGCGATCTCTTACCTGGCGAAAGGGGATGACGTTGCAAACGCTGAGCTCTCTTCCGCCACGCGCATCGAGCACTGGTATTTCCTGAGTGCCGTTGATGTTGAGGGCGAACGGGCTGGCGGGGCAGTCGTCGCGTTAGGCGACTCCATCACGGACGGCAGTAAGTCGACGACAGACAAGAATGAGCGCTGGCCGGATACGCTGGCGCGGCGTCTTCAGGCGAACAAGAAGACATCTCACATTGGGGTGCTGAATGTCGGTATCGGCGGCAATCGCATTTTGCACGATGGCGCTGGCCAGAATGCGCTCGCACGCTTGGACCGTGATGTGTTGGCCCAGAGCGGGGTTCGCTATCTGATCGTGTTGGAAGGCATCAATGACATCGGCAATAGTGCGCGTGCCCAGGCTCGTGGCGAACAGCCAGTCCGTGCGAGTGACCTGATCGGGGCCTTCGAGCAGATCATCGCTCGAGCTCATGCGCACAATGTGCTTGTCTACGGTGCGACCATTCTGCCATTCGAAGGCGCCGCGTACTTCAGTCAAGCCGGAGAGGACGACCGCCAGGAAGTAAATAAATGGATGCGGACGAGCGGAAAACTGGATGGCGTCATCGATTTGGATGCGGCAACTCGGGACCCCCAGAACAACTCACGCCTAGTCAAGGCAGCCGATAGCGGTGATCACTTGCATCCCACGGACGATGGTTACCGGATGATGGGAAACGCAGTCGACCTGAAGCTGTTTTCCCGCTAACGTTCCGCGCATTCCTGATTTTTAGCCGATTACTTGCGATGAGGACAATGCCGCGCCGATTTCGCCCGCTGAACCAGTAAATCTTTGACGAAAACCGGCGATTTCAGCGTCTGTTGTAGGTATGGCTGAGAACGCGCTTCTGACATCAATTGAGCAGCAGGATTGGTTGCAACCTGGGGCGGAACGCACTTCCGAGCTGATCAGGAACACCTTCCAATCTGCAGGCGAACGCGGGCAGACTGTCAAAAATGCTCTTCACGGCGTTTGGCTAGGACATCCACTCCATCCTGCCATTACGGATGTGCCCGTCGGAAGTTGGACCGTTGCGGCGGCCCTGGACCTCCTCGAGATCCGCGGCGACTCCAATTATCAGTCCGGAGCCGATTTTGCGGTTTTGCTTGGCTTGCTTACTGCTGTTCCCGCGGCCATCACCGGAGCGACAGATTGGAGCGATACGCAAGGGAAACCGCAGCGCGTCGGCGCAGTACACGGCATGCTGAATCTCGGGGCAGCCACGTTGTATGCGGGATCACTGGCGGCGCGTCGAGCGGAAAGGCGCGGAATCGGCAAAGCATTGGGTTTCTTGGGATTCGGGCTTGTTCTTATCAGCGCTTACCTGGGTGGAGAGCTTTCGTATACCCGACGAGTCGGAGTCAATCATGCGCCCGATGTTGATGAGGAGCTGCCAAAAGAGTACACGGTAGCAATAGCGGAATCGGAGCTGGTCCAGGGCGAACCGAAGAAGGTAAACGTCGCCGGAACCGATGTTTTCTTCCTGAAAACTGCTACAAAGCTATACGCGCTGGCCAATAAATGCTCTCACATGGGTGGACCCCTTGCGGAAGGAAAAGTCGAAGGAGACTCGGTCATCTGCCCCTGGCACGGATCCCGTTTCTGTCTCGGGGACGGGCGCGTAGAAGATGGTCCCGCAACCAATAATCAGCCTGTTTTCGACGTCAAAATCGAAGCTGGCAACGTGCTGATCAGGGCTCGTCAGGCTTAAGGCTCGCACGAATGGTCGAGCCGACTGTAGCCGAGGCGGCGTGGCTGGACGTTCTCGGCCAGCTGCCAGTTTGGAATCCACCCGGCCTGGCGACGCTGATCGTGGCTCCTCACCCCGACGATGAGACGCTCGGAGCGGGAGGTCTGATCGCAGCACAAACCTCACGTGGGGTTGCGGTTTCGGTGGCGGCCGTTACGGACGGAGAAAAGGCGTATCCGGATATGCCGGGATTGCCCGCTCAGCGCGAGGGAGAACAGACAAACGCGCTCCGGCGGCTTTCGGTGGCTCGAGAACGCATTGCCAGGCTTCGGTTGCCGGACGGGAATGTGGCGAGCTTTGAAAAACAGTTGGAGGAGAAATTGGCTCCCCTGATTATCCGTGAGACGCTCGTTGTGACGCCGTGGAAGGGTGACCACCATCCCGATCATCAGGCTTGTGGACGAGTGGCCGAGAAATTAGCTAGACAAGTCGGCGCTCCCCTAAGTTCTTACTTCTTCTGGACTTGGCATTACGGGACAAGGCAGGAACTCGAGGCATTACCCGTTCAACGATTTATGCTGGACGACGAGTTACTCCGCGCCAAGGCGGAAGCTCTTCTCTGCCATCGATCTCAGCTTCAACATCCGGGAGGCGAGCCTGTTCTCCCGGAACTGTTACTGCAGCCCGCCAGGCGACCTTTCGAAGTGTTCGCCATTGAATGAAAGATGGCCGCCGGCTAGTGAAGCCCGACTGATCCGCGAACCGACTGGATCAACTTGTCCGGGTCGTACCCGACGCCTTCTTTGAAGACGATCTTCACGTTGCGGACATCGGAGATCTTTGCCGCCGGATTTCCTGCAACCACAACCAGATCTGCTTGCTTTCCCGCAGTAATGGTGCCGACCTTATCGTCAGGCTTGAGCCACTGCGCACCGTTCAGCGATGCAATCCTGATCGCTTCTGCCGGCGTGAATTCTCCCTCGACCAGCAGCTCAAGATTTCGAAGATCGCCAAATCCGGCCATCGCGCCTCCGTTTCCGGTTGGATCAACGCCGGACATCAGGTGACCTCCTGCTTTCACGAAATCGTACTCGAACTGTTCTTCCTGTTTCACCTGCTGCAACGTTTCCGTATTCGTTGCGTCCGTTGCTCGCGCGCGCGCCGTCATATAGGTCAACGCTCCCTGCGGGCTGAGCACTTCCAGGAATCGGGGATCGAGTGGCGGCCGGTGGGGTGCCATGGCATCGAACACCGCGAGAGTCGAAGTGATGGCAACGTTGTGCCGCACTAGCTCGGCAATTGTCTCCCGGACAGGAGCGCTCTTCAGATCCAATTTCACGAAAGTCGAGCGGGTTACGGTTTGCGAAGGACACTCGTCCGGCTTTTTTCCGGGGTCGAACTCCGTATCCACTACGAGCCCATGTTCGAGATTGTCGATTCCGATCGCAGCAGCCTCCCGAAAGCCAACCGAGCAGAGATGTCCCGTGACCTTGATTCCGCGCTTGTGCGCTTCTTCGACGGCGGCAGCGAGTTCCGCGCGCGTGATGTGCATGTACGCCTTGAATGACGTAACGCCCATGTCGGCCCAGTAATCGACTGTCTTACGTGCATCATCCGGAGTCCGCAATGGAAGCATCTGGAGAAAGTTAGTGCCGAGCCCTCGAGGTATGGCCCAGTGATATACATCTTCGGACCCGGCATTTTCCCCGCATCGACAAGCTCCTTGACCTTCATGTCGGTAGCTGGTTCCATGCTGCCCGCCGTTCGCGCTGTGGTCACGCCGTTGGCCAGATACAAGCGCGGAAAGCTGAATGCCTGTTCATTGTAAGTTGGAATGCCCTCGCCGGAAGGGTAAAACAAGTGTTCGTGCATTCCCACCAAGCCGGGAATAACCGTGTGACCCGCTAATTCCAACCGCCGGGCACGATCAGGAACGGCCAGAGTTGCGGAAGGCCCGAGCGCTGCGATTTGCCCTTTATTGATCAGGATCGTCTGGTCTTCGGCGGGCGCCCCGCCGGTTCCATCGATCACCCGAACGTGCAATAGGGCGATCTGCGAGTCATCAATGCTGACGAACGGCCGGATTCCCGGCTGAAAACGACTTTCCGTCTGGGCGCTAAGGGCAGTGCAGAGAACAAGGACTGCAAGAGGCGTACGCATGTACTAAGTTCCTTATTGTCCCAGGAACTTCGAATGCAAGACAACTGACTAATGGCAGTGGCACAAGTCCTCGACGTATTAACCCATTGTGTCAATCGCATTCAGTAAGTGCCTTTGTTCATGGCCAATAAACAAGAGCTGCATCACATTCCTACAGTTGGTCTCGATCGTGCAGAGAGATTCCGCACGGCGTACACGTTGCTGAATCCGCCCATCCAGCAGGACGTGCACCGAAAGGAGAGCACGATGAGTGAGTTATCGCCCGCAAAATTTGCTTTCTTCCTGAATCTGCCATGGATAGCCCGTCTATTCCAATGCATCGCCACGGCGAGCTTAATGGCCGGTTTCGCTTTCTCGCAGGACCAGCCAAAGCCTGACCCCAAGCTTGAAAAACAATTCTATACAGCCAAGGATCGTCTCCAGGCGATTCGAAGTGCAACGCTTTTTAGTCCACAAGCAATAGGTCAACTCGATATCGCCGAAGGGCCTACCCAGAAGAAGGACGAATTCCAGTTGCATGCGAATGACAAGGTGATCTGCGATTTCGTAACACCCGGTTCAAAGATGGGAGGAAACACTGCAAAGTTCGGTTGTAAGATCACTCGCATCGAGAGTAGTAACGGGCAGGTGCAAACCTTAACCGCCGCTATCAAGGAAGAAGACCCGGTGAAAGTGAAATACGGATCGGGCGATAACGAAGTTTATGCCGAAGTGGCGGCCAGCCGGTTGCTCTGGGCGCTTGGCTTCTACACGGATTCCTGGTACCCGGTACGTGTTGAGTGCCACGGCTGTCCGGCTGATCCTGAATCAGGAAAAGGCGCCACGGATACGAGACAGTTCGATCCGGCAATCATTGTGCGAAAGTTCCAAGGTCACAAGGTGTATGAGGTCGGCAATGAGGCGCAAGGCTGGAGCTGGAAGGAATTAGAAGCGAACGGCAGGCCGACGCACGAGCGAGACGGACTGGCTCTTCTGGCGGCTTTTATTGTGCACAGCGACAACAAACCTCCCCAGCAGAGACTGGCGTGTGATCACGTCAACGTGGATCAGACAACTAACCCGTTCACAACCACCTGCGATCATTCGCACCTGGTCGTGCAGGACGTGGGCGCCACGTTTGGCAGTGGTGGCTGGTTCACCAGTAACGACGGCGCCAAGATGAACCTTGAGGAATGGTCCGGGAACGGGCTCTGGAAGAAGGTAGGGGACGGCAGACCCAACAGCTCCGCGTGTCAGGCGCGCCTGAAGAAGAGCCTCACCGCGAAAGATGGCCTCAGCGATCCGGCCGTCAGTGAAGAAGGGCGCAGACTTCTCGCGGGACAGATGTGCCAACTCTCGGACACCCAGATCTCAGCTCTCTTTCGCTTATCGCGAGTAGCGCACATGCCGCGATATCAAAACTCAGACGGAACTTTTAAAAACGGTTTGACGGAAGACGGTATTGTCCAGCAATGGGTGGCTGCGTTTAAGAAAAAACGTGAAGATCTTGCCGCGGGCCGTTGTCGCTGGAACGCCCAGCCGCCGGACTTAAAGCCTATCGACAATCCCGCGGGCCTGGCAACCGTTCCCAACTTTTGTTCCGCTCGCCCTTATTAGGCAATATCATGGCTGAGAAGATCATGATGATCCGCCACGGCGAGAAGCCCGATGAGACCAAGGGGATTCACGGCGTCGATGAAAAAGGCAAACAAGATGCTGATGAATTATCCGTTCGAGGCTGGCAGCGCGCTGGGGCGCTGGTCCGGCTGTTCGTCCCCCGGGAAGGGTCCGTTCACCCTGCGTTAGCAAAGCCGGCGTCTCTGTTTGCGCAGCGCGCGACCGCCCACGTGGAGAGCCTTCGATCCGAGCATACGCTGCTGCCCTTGGCTCGCTACCTCGGAAAGACCATTGATACGTCCTTCCACAGAGACGACAAAACGAAAATTGCAAAGGCGGCGATCTCGGCTACGGGTGTGGTCTTGATCGCTTGGGAGCACGACTGCATCCCGGACATCGGCGCCGCCATCACCGGACGAAGCGACTCGTGCCCGGACCACTGGCCCGACGATCGGTTCGATGTGGTTTGGGTTCTCGATCGAAATGGCGAGTCGGAATGGAAGCTGACCCAAGTTCCGCAACTTGTTCTGGCGGGTGACTTGAGCGAAGTCATTGCCGCCAAGCATCGCGGACAGAAATAAAAAGCCGCAGGGAACGCAGTTCACCAGAAAAGACGATGCAGCCCTTGCTCGCGCCGTAAGCGCAGGAAGGGCGCTTCCATTCAAACACGCATCACGCCCGCCCTGCAGCTTTGTCACTGCCGAGTTCGAAACAAATTCGTGCGATACGCGACCCCCTAAATCTACATCGATAGAGTGGACTGCTTTGGGTCGGTCGACTCAGCCGGGCTATCGGAACCGGCGACAAAAGGGGATATGGTTGCGGGTTCATTTGATAAATCCAAGCGATACGGCTTTCGGGACTGCCGTTATTACGCCACGTTGGCTATTTGTGTTGGCAGCAGCAACACCTCAAGAGTTTGGGGATCCCGTCCTGTGGGACGAGACTCTGGAATCGCTGAATGCGGACGCGATTCAGGCCGGCGATATTGTGGGGATCGGCATTCACACCGGGAACGCTCTTCGAGGCTATGCAGTTGCGCGACTTGCTAAGCAGCGTGGCGCATTTGTTGTTTTGGGTGGCATTCATTCAACGCTGTATCCGGAGGAGGCCCTTGAGCAAACCGGGGCAGACTGCGTCGTACGCGGCGATGGGGATCTCGCATGGGGCCAAGCTCTTCGAGACCAAAGAAGGGGCATAGTTCAGCGCATTTACGAAGGCGGCAGGGTGGAAGCCGAGCAGTTCAAAGTTGCCCGTTGGGACCTGCTCGATTCCTCGAAATACATGTGGGCTTCGGTCCAGACGGTGCGAGGGTGCGCAAAACACTGCTCGTTCTGTTCTGTTTGGCGCACGGACGGGCAACGTCCGCGACAAAGACCCTCCGACCCTGTGATTGAAGAGATCGTTGAACTTCGCCGGCGCGGCTTCCGGTTCATTGCGCTCGCGGATGATAACTTCTACCCAGTTTCGCTCACGGATATCAGGCTCGCGGAACGGCAGAACAATGCGGCAAGAGTCGCATCATTGAAGGCTGTTCGAGCGGAGCGGTTCGAATTGATGGAGCGTCTGGCCGAACTTCCAAAGGGCATGGTGTTTTTCACCCAGATCACGATGGAGGCTGCGGAAGATCCTGAATTCCTCGATGCCATGCGCAAGGCGCGCATCATGGGCGCACTCGTGGGCGTCGAGGCGGTCACGGCGGAGGGCCTTAAAGCGGTATTCAAGGACTTTAATTTGTCCGGCGAGAGCCTGGTCCAGCGGCTTCGGCAATTTCAGGATCATGGAGTTCATGTCCTTGGATCGTTCATCTTCGGGTTGCCCACCGACCGCCATGACACGTTTGAGGCGACGCAAGAACTTGCGCATCGTTCGGGCATAACGTTTGCCCAGTTTGTCATGCTCACACCATTCTGTGGCACGGTTGATTTTGAGCGCTGGGAAAAGAGCCTCGGCGATCATCCGCCTGAAGTGGACGGCATTCCCATCAATCGCTACTGGCTCATCCCGCCGGACAAACGGCCCAAGATGTTCATGCCGCATCCTACGATGAGTTCGGAGGAAATGCGGGGCAGAACGCAAGGTGTCTGGGACAACTTCTACAGCCTGCCTGCTATCTGGAAACGTTCGGCCTGTACGCCGAACTTGCGAGCTCGCTTAGCGTTCATCTTCATTTCGAAGTTGTATCGCCAGATGTATGCAAGTACCGGCATTGCCACCGATAGCGCCCGGCGCCAGCGAGCGAATCTCTGGGCTAGGCGCATCGCGAAAGTCACGCGACGATTGTTCCAAGCGAAACCTATGCCGAACCTGGAGGTGCCGCGCAGGATACCGAAGCCTGTCACCGACAATCCACTCTCTGTGCTGCCGTAGAGGGCGGCTGGCCGGTGTGAGGCGGGGCGACAAGATTCAAAGTCCAGTGACCAAGTAACTGCGGTCGAGGGGGATCACCGCTCCGTCATGAATGAGGCTAGTTCGGAAACCAGGGATAACAAGGGGGTCTCGACTTCCTCGGGCCGTCTCCAACGCGCGCGGAGGAGTTCGGGATCCAGACGCAAACACGTTCAAAATCCTGGCCCTTTTCGATCAACGACACCTTCCGTGGTCGACCGACAGGTTTTGCCCGCAGTAGACGCCCGATTTTCGCCTCAAAACGCTGAAGATCATCCCCATCACGGCAAGGCCACCCAGATCTTAGAAACTGTTCGGCGAAGTCAGAGTTACTGCTACCAACCATCGCGGAGACAAATACAAACGCCGCCCAGCTCAGGCGGAGTAAGCTGACGCTTACGTCCGAATGAGCTCTCGTTGCACTGGAGAAAACGCGCCGTTCATGGATCTCTTCAGTCACCCGCCAGTTTCAGGAATTCGTCCTTCACGGATGGAAGGGTCGGCAATTTCAGTGCTTCCAATTCCTGATTGACTCGGTGGGCTGTTTTCGAGTGAAGGTCGCTTTTATAGTTATCTATGATCTCGCGAGCGCTCGAGTAATGATGAAATCTTTCTTGCTCGCTTCGCGTTCGATCCTGGACATCTTGTAACTTCCGCTTTTCAGCATCACTGTTCTCCTTTGGCGAAGCTTTCAGTATGGGGTTGAATACGTGCTGATCAAGAAAATGGAGTAATTGCTGCTTGTTCGCCATTGTTCAGGCTCCAAAGAGTGAGACGGCACAGAGCGTCTGGAGGTGACCGATGACAAGCTCTGAAATTCTTCGGGATGGACCGAAGAACCGGTGAACTGTCCATCCGGTTATTTCCCCGGAACGGGAAGCCATCCGCGTGTAATGTAGTCCCCCAGGGTGTTGGAAACCATGATCAAAAACCAGATCACGCCGGCGGCTATAATGACGTGAATCAGCTTCGACTCGTATCGCCCGTGCATGAAGAAAGCGACCACCAGAGCAGCTTTGGCTGTCGCGATCAGGATCGCGATTCCCATGTTAAACGGACCAAGATCGAGGAAGCCGATCAGCGTGGTGGCGAGAGCCAGGGCGAGAAGAGCCAGCCATGTAACTGTGTACGTTCTGATCGAAACAACGGGCTCTTTCATTTCAGATGCAACCCAGGGATGTAAAAGATCGCATAGAGATAGATCCAAACGATATCGATGAAGTGCCAGTACAGTCCGCCGACTTCCACGGGCGTGTGGTATTCGGCCGTGATGCTGCCGATTAATGTTCGAAATAAAAGCACGGTCAGTATGCCGAGGCCGATGGTCATGTGGAGAGCGTGAAGCCCCGTCATGATGAAATAGAAAACGAAAAACATTTCTATTTTGCCCGCGTGTGGGCCGTGCTCTTCAAACCAAAACGCAGGCACCTTGTGGTCGGCGTAGTGGGAGTGATACTCGGTGAACTTGATGGCAAGAAAGACAATGCCCAAAACCATAGTAAAGACCAGGAAGAGCATCAGCATCTTGCCCTTTCCGACCTCTGCGAAATAGACCGACAGCGCCATCGTGAAACTGCTGCAAATCAGAATGCCGGTGTTGATCGAGCCGAGGAGGGTGTCCATGTCCTTGCTGCCCAGGTCGAATCCCTGTGGATCGCTGATGCGATATACGGTGAATGCCGTGAAGAGTGCCCCGAACAACAGGACTTCTGTGATGAGAAACACCCACATGCCCACCATTGCGGTCTGCCGCTGTTGACCGGGCGTGGAGAACTGTTCCCGTAACTCGAGGGCGCTTGGAGGCTTGGTCTCGAGAATGCTATCGAGTTTGGACAAGACCTAGCTCCTCTTTCATCTCTTCGTATGGATAAGGGAGAGTCGTCGTAACAATCGGAGTCTGTTCGAAGTTGTGTTTCGGAGGCGGCGAAGTGGTCTGCCACTCCAGCCCCGTTGCCCTCCAAGGGTTCGGACCAGCATCCCTTCCGTACTTCCACGACCACAGCAGGTAGAACAATGGCATTACGTACCCGACGCCCAGAATGCTCGCGCCGGCCGTCGAAAGGATATTCAGGAACTGAAACTCCTCGGGGTACGCGGCATAGCGGCGAGGCATTCCCAGGTAGCCCAAAACGAACTGGGGAAAGAACGTAAGATTGAACCCGAGAAATACGGTGACGGCCGATAGCTTTGCCAGTCCTTCCGGATACAACTTTCCGCTGATCTTCGGCCACCAATAATGCACGCCTCCGAGATAGGCCATCACAGTGCCGCCGACCATGATGTAGTGGAAGTGCGCGATCACAAAGTACGTATCAGTCAGGTGCACGTCCAGACCAAGGGCTGCCAGGAACAGCCCTGTCATTCCGCCAATCGTAAATAAACCAACAAAGCCAATCGCGTAGAGCATCGGAGTGTCCCAAGAGACCGCGCCCCGGTAGATTGTGGCTGTCCAGTTAAAGACCTTGATTGCGGACGGGACGGCGACAAAGTAGCTGAGGATCGAAAAGCTCATCGCCGAATAAGCGGAAATTCCAGCCACAAACATGTGGTGTCCCCAGACCAGGAAGCCGAGTGTTGCGATGGCGAGGCTTGAGTATGCGACAGCTTTGTAGCCGAACAACGGCTTTCGAGCGAACGCCGGAATGATCTCGCTGACGACCGCCATGGCCGGCAGCACCATAATGTAAACCGCAGGATGAGAATAAAACCAGAACAGATGCTGGAACAGGATCGGGTCTCCGCCTAGCCTGGGATCGAAGATGCCCACCTGAAAAACTCTCTCCAAGGCCACCATCAGCAGAGCCGTGGCGAGCACAGGGGTTGCCAGAACGAAAATGATGCTGGTTGCGTAGTGCGACCACACAAAAATCGGCAGCTTGTACCATGTCAGGCCGGGCGCGCGCATCCGATGCACGGTTGCGATGAAGTTCAATCCGGTCATGATGGAAGAGAAGCCGTTGATGATAATTCCGATGCCAGCCGCGGTAATGTAAGTGGTTGAGTAACTCGTGCTGAACGGGGTGTAGAAGGTCCAGCCGCTGTCAACGCCTCCTCGAAACAGAGCGTAGATTGTGACCGCCGCGCCGAGCATGAACACGTACCAACTGGCAAGGTTCAGTTTTGGAAATGCCAGATCCTTCGCTCCAACGGCCATCGGGAGGACGAAGTTCCCGAGCGTGTTAGGAATCGAAGGAATCAGGAAGAACCAGACCATGATGATCCCGTGCATCGTGAACAGCTTGTTGTAACTCTCGGGATCGACGAGCCAATTTCGGGGATTCACCAATTCCAAGCGCATCAGGAGTGCGAAGAAGCCGCCCAGAAAGAAGAAGAACGTGATGGAAATGGTGTAAAGAATGCCGATGCGCTTATGGTCCGTGGTGAGAAGCCACGAAAGGATACCCTGCTCTCTGTTTAAGTAGGTCTCTTTGATTGGGTGATGGACGGCTTCTTGAATCATCAGCGTTCCTGCAGGTGTGAGCCCGAAATCGATGTCGCTCCAGGGCCCGCAATCCCTTTTTCCTGTCCGTAGCCCCTTGGCGCAGTTCCGGAACTGGAGGGCTGCTGGGCGCCGGGCTCCGGTCCGAGGGCCTTTACATAGGAGATGAGGGCAAGTACCTGGTTCTCGTTTAGCTGCCCAGTGTAGTTCGGCATGACGTTGGGTTGAAATCCGTAGACGATCTTGGCATTCGGATCAAGAATCGACTCTCGAATATATGTGTCATCCGCGCGTACCGTAGGCCCTCCTGCGGTTTCGACTTCTCGGCCGTAGAGGTCGTTCAAATAGGGTGCACGCCCCTGACGGTCGAAGTGGTGGCAGTTCGCGCATCCGAACTGGTGAAAGTACTTCTCGCCCTGCGACGCGAGTGATCCTTCAGCCGCTCCTTCCGTCAGCCATGTCTGGTAGTCCTGAGGCGCCATGGCATAAATCCAGCCGATCATTCCCGAGTGCTTGGCGCCGCAGTATTCGGCGCAGAAGAGATGATACTTGCCCGGGACGGTTGCTTTGAACCAGATTGTGGTGTAGCGCCCTGGCAGAACGTCCTGCTTCGTTCGGAACGCCGGCACGAAGAAACTGTGAATCACATCCTGCGAAATCATCGACAGCCGTACCGGCCGGCCAACCGGTACGTGAAGCTCGTTGATCTCCCGCTGCCCTTCCGGATGCTGCAGTTCCCACATCCATTGCTGACCGATGGCGTACATGTTGATCGCATCATCCGGAGGCCTTTCGATGTCGAAGTACAACTTCGAACCCCAGGCGAACATTCCACAGAAAAAGAAGAACGGCAGGACTGTCCAGGCAACTTCGATCGTGATGACGTAACGGGTGGGCCGTCCCATTTCGTCGTCGTGCTTGCGGTGATAACGGAGGGTGGAATAGATGAGGACAGATGCAATTCCAACCGCGACGGTGGTACACAGCACAACCATCAGGGCAAAAAACAAATTGACCTGTCCCGATACAGAGGACGCCGAGTCAGGCCAGAATTTGAGCGCTGTGTTCATGTCCTAGACATTTCCTTCGTTACGTTGCGGTATTCACGAAGGTCACGGCGCCAAAGGAAGAACATTCCAAGTACGAGAAGGATCAGAGTCAGAATCGCCGCTCCTCGCAGCGTATTCAGCACTGTTGCGCCATACTTCCCCGTCCTCGGGTCGTAGTGATAACACAGCAACAGAATTTGATCAACAGGAGAACCGATACGCTTGTGTGACGACTCAATGAGTCCGAGCTTCAGATCCTTCGGTTCGTAATTCACCCCGTACAAGTAACGTGAAACGTGTCCTTCCGGCGTGAGAAGCATGATGCCGCTGGCGTGAAGGAACATCTCGTTCTTCTCATCCCAGCGATAATGAAACCCGACCGCGTCCATCACGGCGCGAATGGAATCAGGAGCGCCAGTCAGAAAGTGCCACCCGGTCGTGCCAGCCTTGCTCGAATAACTCTGAGCGTAGTGTGCCCGCTTAGTTCGGGCAGTCTGGGGCGTGTCTGCCGGGTCGAAGCTGAGCGCCACGATTTCGAAATCCTGGCCGGGCCGCATCGAGAGGGGGCGCATCGCTGCAACGAGTCCGCTCAGAACCTGGCTGCATAACATCGGACAGCTGAAGTAAACCGGCACGAGCACGACAGGTTTTCGATCGAAATAGTGGCCCAGGCGTACCGTCCCTCCGCTCTCATCAAGCAACTGTGTCTCAAGCGGCACCTGACGCCCAAGCTCCTGCTCGATTCCGATTCCGCTTATGTCGGGCGCAGCGCCGGCCTGAGCCGAGTACATTGCCGATCCAGCAAGGCTCAGAAGTAAAACCGTCGCAATTGTCGAGAAACGTCTCATCTCGGTTCCGGCTTTACTTTCCCTTCGAAACCAGTCAGACGCGTGCCGCCCTCCGGAGGCGTGAGCGTCGGATTCGGCGGTGTCTTCTCCGGAGGAATTCCACGCTGGGCAATTATTTGAATGGCCTGATCGATCGGAATTGCAACTTGACCTTTCGTTTTGTCGACCCAGTAATAGTGCGCTAACTTCCAATCTTCTGCGGCGCGAAACGATCGCAGATCCTGCTCGGGGGCATTCTGAAGGCGCGGTTCTGGGGGGAGGGTTGCTCGACTGAGCGTGACTGGAAGTGGCGGCGGGCTAACTTCGGCACGATAGTTCTTCAGGTAAACGAAAAAGAAGAACAGTAGCCCGATTGTGAGCCACATCCCTCCCAGCAGACACGCCCCTCCAATCACGACGCGCCGGTGATTGATATCGGATGGCTCGAAGTGAACGTCTTCGTGAAGCGGCTCTACTTTCGGGCCGGAAAGGTGATGGCCGACCTCAACTGCGGCCTCAATAGCGCCTTCCACTGATCCGGCCAGATGCCCGGTGAAGCTAGCCACCCCGTGTAAAAAGCTTTCGTTACTCTTCTTCGCCATGCTTGATAGCCCTTTGGAGGTTCGGCGCACGAACTGGGAGGAGTGGTCGATTTTGCAACTGCCGGACGAATGTCGCCATCCAAAGTCCCCCGAGCGCGAGTGGAACCGAAAAATTAAGCCACGAAAGCCGGAGCCCGTCCTTGTAATAACCCGGCATGACGATCCACATGAGGTCGACAAACCGCATGAAGATAATCAAGCCGACCACAGAGCAGAGAATTGTCGCGTTGCGCTTCACTCGCTTCGACAAAAGTAGAAGGAACGGGACCACAAATTCCAAGACAATGAGCATCACGCCGAGCCAGCCCCAGGAAGTACCCAGCCGTCGCAGGTACCATGGGATCTCGTCCGTCAGATTGCCCGCCCAGACAATAAGCAATTGCGAAAACGAGAAATAAGCCCAGAGCATTACGAACGTAAGCAGCAATTTGCCAAGGTCGTGCAAATGTGCCGTTCGGAACGTGCTTTTAAGCGGTTCCCGCTTCGAGAGCAAGACCATGGCGATGATGACGAACGCAAAGGCCGAGAGCCCCTGGTTCGCGACAAAGAGAAACCCCCAAATGGTCGAGTACCAATCTGTTTCGAGTGATTCCGCCCAGTCGATAGCGGAGAATGTCACCGTAAAAACATAAAGGATCAATCCGGGCGCACTGATGGCGGCTAAGCGTTTCTCGTAACCGCCCCGTTCGTCTTGTTCGGCCGACCATTTATTCAAGAGGTAACTGAATCCATACCAAATCGCGAAATACAGCACGGCCCGAACCAGGAACATCGCAGGATTCATGTATCCGGCTCGATGCTGCAAGATGTATTGTTTGCGAACTAAATCCGGATGCGCCCAATCGTAGAGATGGGGAATCCCGATCGCGATGGGTATAAAGAGCGCTGCCATGAGCGGAAGCGTACGCGCTGCGGATTCGAGAGTCCTGCGCGTCATGATGCCCCAGGCACCTGCCGTGAGGTATTGCATCATCACGATTGCAAGCGCGCCAAGAGCCACTCCGAGCCAGAACAAATACCCCATCAGGTACGACCGGAAGAAGTCACCCGGATCGAGAAATCCGCCGATCGAGGACACGAGCGAGAGCACTACGCCAACAGCTAGCGACCGCGTGAACAGCCGACCCAGATCCGCTTGCAGTTCCGGAGATAGATTGAAAGCCGACGTCATCGATTCAATCCTCGTTCCGGCGCGGCGCCATTGGTTTCGAGTTCGTGGCGTAGAGACGTCGGAACGTCACCAATCGTCGCGTTCCGACTCAACTGCAAGGCGCGGACGTACGCTACGATAGCCCAGATATCGCGGGTTTCCACGATCTGTTCTTTATAGCTGGGCATCGCTCCGTATCCGTTGCTGATGACCTGGAAAAGGTAGCCGGGAGACAAACTGCGCGCCCGGGCTGAATGAAGATTGGGCGGCACCCAGAATCCACGTCGATGCACCATTCCGTCACCATCCCCTGTCCTCGAATGGCACGGGCTGCAGAAAATATTGAATCGGTCCTGTCCGCGGTGCAAGAAAGAGACGGTTACCGGCATCGGAATGTTTTGAAGGAAACCGTTGTCCGACGAGCCTGAGTGTAGCGGGTCATCAGCATCCAACTCGTCTCGAGCGATCGTGCCCAGAGGAGTTGGACGTGACGCACGGCCGTCTGCAAAATAGCGGCTTTCGCGAAGTGGCTTGTACTTCGGCTGGTCCTGCATGTCCCTGCGGCAACTGCTCGCAACCAGCAGTGCTCCTGCAGTGAGGATCACGACTGAGCTACGGAGCATCAATTTGCCACACTCCTACCGGCCCGAGTTCGCGCAGAAACTGCGGCGTGCCCTGCTCATCGTAGATGGGATCGCGGCTTTCGACACACAGGAAGAACCGATCGCTGCTGCCCCTTGCGAACTCCGAGAGATTAAACAACGGGAAATTCAGTCGAGGAAAGTCGCAGAGTGCGAGCGTTCCCAGGAATGCTGCAATCGACGCCAGAAGAACAGTCAACTCGAACAGGATGGGTATAAAGGCAGGCCAGCTATACAATGGCCGGCCTCCCACGTTGATCGGGTAATCAATCGCTGCGATGTAATACTGCATCGACCATGCGGTGCCGGCTCCGACCAAACCTCCCAAAAAGACGATCGGGGCAACTGGATTACGGCCAGGCACGATCCTAAACAGATCTTTGATCGGGTAAGGACTATAGGCCTCGAACTTGCGATATCCCCGCTGTCTCACCTCTTTCGCAGCTTCAACGAAAGTGGTTGGATCGTCAAACTCCGCCACGGTCCCGTAGACAACGCCTTCGAGCTTCACTTTTCAGTGCCTCCACCCGGTTTCGAGTACGGAAGCAGTTCACGCACTTCGGCCATGGAAATCATGGGCAAGAACCGTACGAAGAGCATAAATAGCGTGACAAATAAGCCGATGGAACCTAATAGGGTGGCGTTGTCCCAAAACGTGGCAACAAAGTTCGCCCACGCGGACGGAACGAAGTCACGATCAAGGCTCGTGACAATGATCATGTAGCGTTCGAGCCACATGCCGTATAGAACGACCGCTGAAACCGCGAAGAGCGGCTTGGGGCTGATCCGGACCTTGTAGAACCAAAGCGCCTGGGGGATCACGACGTTACACAGGATCACCACCCAGAATGTCCAGGACTGCGGCCCGAAGGCACGGTTTCGAACGAGCGCCATCTCGAACTCATTACCGCTATACCAGGCGTTCATCGGTTCGATGCAGTACGTGTAGGCCAGAATCAGGCCAGTCGTGAGCATCAGCTTGGCACAGTTGTTCAGGTGCCGCTCTGTGATCACATTTTTCAGACCGTAGACGGCACGCAGCGGAATGCAGAGGACCAGGACCATCGCGAATCCGGAGTAAATTGCACCTGCCACGAAGTAGGGAGGAAATATGGTTGAGTGCCAGCCGGGCACGATCGCAATCGTGAAGTCGAAGCTGACCACCGTATGGACGGAAAGCACGAGTGGAGTTGCCAGCCCCGCAAGCAACAGCGATGCAGTCTGTTGCCATTTCCAGTGCGTGGACGCTCCACGCCAACCGAGAGAGAGAACACCGTAAAACGCGTACTTGAATCCCGTTGAGCGGTCGCGCAGTGTGGCAAGATCCGGAATCATGCCCAAGTACCAGAACATGAGCGACACAAGCGCATAAGTGGAGACTGCGAAGACGTCCCACACGAGCGGGCTCCGAAACTGAGGCTGCGCCGTCATGGTGTTTGGGTAAGGAAGAAGCCAATAGAACAACCATGGACGGCCAAGGTGCAACAACGGGAAGAGGCCGGCACAAGCCACGGCGAACAACGTCATCGCCTCGGCGAAGCGGTTAATCGAGTTGCGCCATGGCTGATTCAGGAGAAGCAAAATAGCCGAGATCAGCGTGCCGGCGTGGCCGATTCCGATCCACCAGACAAAATTTGTGATCGCGTAGCCCCAAGCTACGGGGACGTTCACGCCCCAGATACCCACGCCTTTTGCCATCAAATACGTGATAGAAATCACAAGAACAAGCAGCAGCGTTACTCCGACCCCGAATGTGCACCACCAGAAGAGAGGCGCCTTCCGCGTGAGAACGATAGAACTGATCTGTTCCGAGACGGTCTCGAACGTATTGCTGGGCGTGATTACCGGGAGCGGATCATCCGGGTCCGGTTCTCTAGCCGTATGTCGCTGACGTTCCTCAACGGTCACGCGGACGTACCCTCTTTCAGTTCTGGATTCGGATTACGAAGTTCGGCGAGATAAGTCGTCCTGGGCCGCGTGTTCAGTTCCGAAAGCATCGAATAATTCAGGTTTTCCGCTTGCCTTTTGGCGACGCGGTTGTGCGGGTTGTTCTTATCGCCGAACATGATCGCTTCGGTCGGGCAGACTTGCTGGCAGGCAGTCTTGATTTCCCCATCGCGAACCGGCCGCTTTGCCAGCTCCGCGGCGATCTCGGCTTCGCGAATGCGCTGGACGCAATACGTGCATTTCTCCATGACGCCGCGACTGCGGACCGTGACGTCGGGATTGCGCTGCATCTTCCAGAGCTCGTTTTTCCACTCTTCGTAAAGCAGAAAATTGAACCGCCGCACTTTATAGGGACAGTTGTTCGAGCAGTATCGAGTTCCTACACAGCGGTTGTAGACCATGTTGTTCAGTCCTTCACTGCTGTGATTCGTGGCTTGCGTTGGACAGACGACTTCGCACGGTGCATTCTCGCAATGCATGCAGGGAACCGGCGCGTAGTGAGCAGCGGGAACTTCGTACCCGCCCTCGTAGTACACATCCACTCTCAACCAATGCATAGGGCGGCGTGCCAGGACCTGCTCTTTCCCGACGACCGGGATGTTGTTCTCTGCCTGGCAGGCAATCACGCAAGCCTGACAGTTCACGCAAGCGGTCGTGTCGATCGACATCGCCCACGCGTACCCGCGGTAATCCCAATGCGGGTACAGCGTCAGATTTTCTGGCGGCTCGTGTTCTTTCCGCTTCACGAAATCCGGGTGACTCTTGTATTCATCGAGAGTTCCGTGGATAACTATGTCACGGCCCTCCATTGCCTGATGCATCTGGGTTGAGGCCAGGGGATAGGTCTTGTTTAGCTTGCGGACTTCAACTCCAGACCCGTGCCACATTGCATCAGAAACTCGCACAAGGTAGGCGTTGAAGCCTGCTCCGTCACCTGCCCTTCCGGCATGGGTCCGACCCCAACCGAGATCCAACGTTAGCGATTCATCGGGATGGCCGGGAAGGATCCAGACCGATCCCTCAACCGTCTTGCCCCGGAAAATCAATTCCACCTTCTCCTGGTTCTCCAAACCCAACCGCCGAGCCGTTCTGGTGCTCACGAAGACGGCGTTGTCCCACGTGAGTTTCGTCATCGGATGCGGTAGTTCCTGGAGCCATACATTGTTCGCATAGCGCCCGTCGTACAGATAGACGTCAGCGCGAAACACCAACTCTAATTCGCCGGTTGGGTTGGGTCTTCTTTCGATGGCGAGCTGTCTCGGTACGGGTGTGATGGTGGGGAGGGCTGAATTCGCAACCAGTCCGTCGTGAAGCGTCTTGCGCCACCACTGCTCAAACTCCTTTGCGCCGCTCTTCGCGGCCCAGTAAGCGCGAACGATCTCGTACGACGATCTCCCCGGCCACCCTAGAATCGCGTCCAGCACCTGCAGCTGAGAATGTGAATCGTACAGAGGCGCGATCAGCGGTTGAATAATGCTGACCGTTCCGTCATAGGCGCGAGTGTCTCCCCAGTCTTCGAGGAAGTGAGGCTCAGGGATGTGCCATGTAGCCTTGAGCGAGGTTTCGTTGAAGTGCAAGGCGACGTGCACTGATGTTTTGACCTTCTGCAGCGCATTTGTGAAGGCAAAGTCCGCCGGCGCGTTGTAAACGGGGTTGCCACCCAGAATCAGGAGTACTTGCACCTGCCCACTGTTCAGATCGGCCGTGAGTTCGCGAAGTGATTGCGCCTGATCAGTGGGTTCTGCCTCGAGCGGCTCAGTGTAGAAAACAGTCTTACCTATGTTGCCGAGAGCGCCGTTTAACGCGTGCGCCAGGAGGTGGACCTCGGCAGACTGGTGCTCGCCCGGGATAACCACGCTGGCACCTTTATGTGCGGCGAGGTCGCGTGCCACCACGGAGAGCCACTCGTGGTTCGAGTTACTTGTACCGGCATTTGCACCGGAGATGCCGAGTTGTGCCGCGATTGCGTCCGCCGCGTGCTGAACATCCGTATAGCGGACCGCAAGGCGATGATCCGCCTTCCCGCCCGTAGCAGTCATGGTGCTCTCGACTGCATAGAGTCTGTTCATGTCCAGCCGGTCACCGCGCCGGCGGCGATTCGAAAAATCCCGAGCGTACCGGGTCGAGCCGGTCCCGAACGCCAGAAAATCGGAGTCGAGCGCAAGCACCACATCGGCATCCGCAAAGTTGTAGTAGGTATTCACCGGACGGCCGAAAGCGGCCTGTGCGGCTCTCCGTGCGGAGTGAGGCCCCGCCGGATCGTACTGATGCCATTTCGCTGCAGGAAACTTCTTGAGCACAGCCCTGATCTGCGCCCCCAGGGTGGGCGACGTCACGGTCTCGCTCAGGATTCTGAAGCCTGCGCCACCCGGTCCTACGTCCGCGAAGGCCTTTGTCCACTCATTCTCGAACGCTTCCCACTGACGAGGAACACCTAGCCACGTGATCTCCTTTACCCGGTCGACATCGTAGAGATCCATCAGGCAAGCTTGCGAGAGAACGGACGTAGCGCCAAGGCTCGCAGGGTGATCCGGATTGCCCTCAACCTTCGTCGGACGCCCAAGATGGCTCTCCACGATCACGCCCTCCGCCACAGCGTTGACGGGAGCTGCGGTGGCGTAATACTTCGGGTTTCCGGGAACCACATTTTCGGGCTGGTTCACGTAGGGCATGATTGGCTCGACCGGTTGGCGCGTGCAGCCGGCAAGCCCGGCGAGCGCCATGGAACCCGCCATCAGTGATAGAAAGCGCCGCCGGCTGGCATCCGTTATGGCAACGCCGGACTCGTCAAATTGTTCGCTTTCTCCAACGGGTTCCGCGTTGTATTCGGCCAAGCTCCGCCACGCACGTCCACTGCCCTCCGAGCCCCGTAAGGCTTCGAGCGGGACGAAACTCGCGTTGGGCTTGTCGCTCATCGGTGGCAGATTTCACAACTCGTGAGTTCCCCGGAACTCCGGATGCCATACTCTTTTACGAGTCGCTGTCCCAATTGCAACTGGTTCGGAGGATGAGTATAGGTCATCGAGAACACCTGGTCGCGAGGCCGGATGTGCTTCTCGATATTGCGGTGACAGTCCAGGCACCATTCCATCGTTAGCGGCGCCGCTTGCCACGTAAGGGCCATCCGGTCTACTCGGCCGTGACAATCCGCGCAACCGATTCCCTTATGGACATGAATGCTGTGATTGAAGTAAACGTAGTCTGGAAGATCGTTCACCCGGGTCCATTCGATCGACTTACCAGTTCTGTAGCTTTCGCGCACGGGCTCAAGCGTCGGGCTAGCCGCCCACATCTCCGAATGGCAATTCATGCAGGTTTTCGTCGGTGGGATATTTGCAAAAGCAGAATATTCTACAGTCGTGTGGCAGTAGCGGCAATCGATGCCCAATCCCCCTACATGATGTTTATGACTGAATGGAACAGGCTGTTCGCGCGGTACGTTCTGAACCGTTTCATAATGCGACCTGACAATCAAGTAAGACGCGGCGATCACGATAGCCACAGCCGAAACTCCACCGAACAGGACGATTCTGAAAAACGTGTCCGCATTACGTGAGAAGTATTGAGACATCGAGAAAGCGCACTAGGCAGCCTTGGTGGTTAAAGCGAATGATCAGGTACTTGTCGCGATATTGGGACGTCGCATTTACCAGAAATCTTTCCGTTTTGACTTTCCGCAAATTTACGTAGAGCTACTTAGTTAGAGGGCGGCATTACACTACGTGCTCTGAAAGGCTCGACACCTCGGCTGCGCCTCGCCCCTCCCGCTGTTGATGGAACGAAGCTCGTGCATCCCGCGCCGACACCGTGCCCAGGTGTTCGACCGTGTACCGAAGTAACAACGAACCCGCCGTCCCCAGCAAACCAGCAGCGACGCGCGTTTTCCTTGTCCGGTTTCGAGCGGCAGAGACGAGCAGGCTCGCGAGGGTCAGCAGTTCTGCGCTCCGCCACATGACGGCACTGAATCCACGCTTGAATGGTCTGCCTACGCGTGGTACTGCAGAAGCCTGATGCTCCATGAGCGTACCCGCGATGAGTTCGGCTGCCCTTCCGACGTTCCCCAAGACGTTCGTGATTCGCCTTTCGTCGGGGTTCTCCGTGACCAGGTCAAAGGTGCATCCCAAACTCGCCAGCGCCGATGATCCAAAGACAATTGGAAGAAACTTACGAGACTCCTGCCAGATGGGAATCGCGCTATTCGCAACCAACACTCCCGTGTATGTCGCAAGCCCCGCGCCGAAGATACCTGCTGCGTAACCCAACAGTTCACCCGGTATTCTTAGCCATCCGCTTCGTCCTCGAACCAGAAGCGCGCCCGTGGCTGTGGCGCCGGTACCGGAGAGGATCCACGCACCGATGTTCATCGGTGACGTCGGCCTGAATACTCGAAGCATGTTTAGAAACCGGGAGGGCTTTCCCAGGTCCCAGACGAGAAGAGCACCACTGATCACCGAACCTGCGAATCCGACCCAGTGGCAACGCCTGATGAGTGTGTTCGCGTGTTCCGAACGCCCCACCTGCGCGGCAGCGCCGAGCACAAGAGAGGCGCCTGTAAGTCCGCCGATGTAGTAATAGAGCGGGATGGCCCATTCCCAAACCGGCTCTTTGAGCATCGGGACGTCGTAGTAAGTGGGATCGTTCCTTCTTGGCTCGGGTAAAGTGTTCCAGGCCTTGGCGACACTTCCGATGTGCGCGTCGGTAGAGCCTCTCGACACCTGTGAAGCAGCCTCGCCGCTGAGTTCTGCGACATTCCGATTGATGTCGCGTCCGTCGGTGTAAACGGGCTCAATCGAATGTGGATACCGCGTTGTCGTGTTGCTCACTGCCGGTCTTTTCCGCTAAACAAAACGCTTGCAACAGTGACGAGTGCCATACCTGCTGCGGTTGCTGCCATCGAGATCCAGGCATCTTTCACCTTTTTGGTTGGGACTACCGGATCGGGGGGCAGGTTGTAAACCTCAGGCCTGTCCACAAGAAGAAAGAATGCATTCAGACCTTCGGTGCCCGGCTGGTCATCTTTCTTCGCACCGTAAAGGTAGGCGTCCTTGAAGCCCTGCTCATGCAGTTTCTCGACGCGCTTGTCTGCTTCTTCACGCAACTGATCCAGGTCACCGAAGTGGATGGATTCCGTGGGGCAGGCTTTGGCGCAAGCCGGAATCAGGTCTTCCTTGACCCGGTCGTAGCAAAGCGTACATTTCCAGGCTCTGCCGTCTTCCTCCCGGCGATCGATGACGCCGAACGGGCAGTTTACGACGCAATATCCGCATCCGTTACACACGTCCGGCTGCACGTAAACCGTTTCGAACTCTGTCCGAATAATCGCGCCCGTCGGACAGCTTTCCAGGCAACCCGCCCGCGCACAATGCTTGCAGACATCGGACGAGAACAGCCAGGAGAAGCCGCTGTCCTGATCGGGGTGCAGAGCCATCGGTCTCTCAACGAACGCGACGTGCCGCCATGTCGAGGCTCCCAGGTGCGCCGTATTGTCGTAAGACATGCCGGTGAAGAAGAAGCCGTCCTCCGGCAACTGATTCCATTGCTTGCAGGCGACTTCGCAAGCCTTACAGCCGATACAAAGTGTTGTATCGGTGAAAAAGCCCTTCCCGGTGCTCACGATCAGTTACCTTCCTTGCTTTCCATCGCTTTGAAGCCGTGCTTCGATTCCGGCTTCTGACGAACCTGGGGCAAGTCGCGCTGCCTCATCTTTGGAGCATTTCTCCAGCCGAACCAGCCGGTTGTAATATGCCGTCGACCTTTACTCTGATGCCCTGCGACGATGTTGCCAGTGAAGGCCTTGGATTCCTGGATGGAAACGTTAGGATCGGCGACAAATCCGATCAGATCATTCGCTGCATCGCCTCGGACCAATCCCTTACTCGACCAGTGATACGGCAATCCAATCTGATGGATTGTTCGGCCTTTGATCTTCAGCGGCCGCATCCGGTTCGTGACCAGCACGCGCGCCTCTATTTCGCCCCGGGCCGTTCGGATCGTCGCCCAACCTCCGTTGGTCAACTTGCATTCCGCAGCCAAGTCTGGCGACACCTCACAGAACATCTCCGGCTGCAATTCGGACAGCCACGATAGCCAGCGGCTCATGCCGCCCGCCGTATGGTGTTCCGTGAGCCGGTAAGTCGTAATCACATACGGGAAGTGCGGATCGTCATATGGTCGGTGGTAGGGGTTATCTTTACGCCGCCATTCCATTCGCTCCGGATTGCATTGCTGTCCGTATAGCGGATTGCGAACCACAGACTCTTCGGGCTCATAATGGCTTGGCAGGGGCCCATCTTCCAGACCGGCGGCAACGTAGATCCAGCCCTTGCCATCGGCCTGCATCACGAATGGATCGATGCCGGAGATTGTATCTTTTCCGCGCGCATCTTCAGACGGCCGGTACGAGGGCGGACGCTCCACAATGAAATCCGGGGTATCCAGCCCGACCCATTTCTTCTTTTCTTCATCCCACCAGACGAGCTTCTTCCGCTCTGACCATGGTTTCCCGTCGAGATCTGCGGAGGCCCTGTTGTACAGGATCCGACGGTTATGCGGCCAAGCCCAGGCCCACTCGGGCGCAACATAATTCTGCTCCCAATAGGGTTTCCTGCGAGCGGTCATGTTGACGCCATCCTGGAACGCGCCTGAGTAAATCCAGCACCCGCAGCCGGTAGACCCGTCGTCCTTCAGAGAGGTGAACCCTTCGACAAGCTCGTTCGTGCCGACAACATATCCGTGGATCTCTTTCAGGACTGCCTCCGCACTGGGCTCTGCAAACGGACCTTGGGTCGGGTAATCCCACGTTAGATCGCGGATGGGCCAGTTACGCTGCTGGTCATATTCATTCGCGTAGAGCTTCTTCAGCCGTTGGCCTAATTTGAATATGAAATCTAACTCGCTTCGAGAGTCGCCCTGCGGCTCTACCGCTTTGTGATGCCACTGCAGCAGGCGCTGGGTGTTTGTAAAGCTGCCGTCCTTCTCGGTGTGCGCGGCAGCGGGGAAGAAAAACACCTCCGTTCCAATCTCCTCAGGTGTAATTTCCCCACGCACAATCTCCGGAGCCTCACGCCAGAAGTCCGCGGTCTCCGTCAGCTGGAAGTCTCTCACCACTAACCACTCGATTGCGCGAAGACCTTTGCGTTGCAGGGGCCCATTCATAGAACCGACGACGGGATTTTCGCCCATCACGAAATAGCCCTGCACCATTCCATCCACCTGATCGACTACCGTGTTCATGTGTGAGTGGTCGCCGGTCAGTTTGGGAATGTAATCGAAACACCAATCGTTTTCCTTCTGCGCCGCCTCGCCGTACCATGCTTTCAATAAAGAAACGGCGTACTTCGGAAACTCCCCCCACCAACCGGAAGGCGATGTATTCTCTTTTAACCAGGTTTTAAAGTCCCTATCGTGTTTTGCCTTGGGCATCGGCAAGTAACCGGGAAGCAGATTGTACAGAGTCGGGATGTCAGTCGAGCCCTGAATGGATGCATGCCCTCGCAGCGCAACGACGCCGCCGCCCGGCCGGCCCATGTTTCCAAGTAACAGCTGGATGATTGCCGCGGCGCGAATATATTGGACACCAACCGTATGTTGAGTCCAACCCACCGCATAAACGAACGCGCCTGTTCTGTCACGTCCGGAATTGCGGCAAAGCGCTTCGGCAACTTTTACGAAGAGGTGCTGCGGAATGCCACAGGTCTCCTCGACCATTTCCGGCGTATAGCGCGAGTAATGTCTTTTTAAGATCTGGTAAACGCAATGCGGGTGCCGCAGTGTCGGATCAGTCTTTTCCGCTTGAATCGGCTTCTTCTGGATTTGGCCCTGATCCGATTCACGTGTTCCGCCGGCCGGTTCCGGGTCCACTCCTTCGTAGGCCCAGGCTGCAAAATCATACTTCCCCTTCTCCTTATTCCAGCCGCCGAAAAGGCCATCAAGATCTTCGGTGTCTTTGAAATCCTTATTGATAATGGCCGTAGCGTTGGTGTAGTGGAGCAGGTACTCCTTGAAGTAGCGCTCGTTCTCAACGATGTAGCGGATAATGCCGCCGAGAAACGCAATGTCCGTGCCCGCGCGGATCGGCACGTGTATGTTCGCGACCGCGCTCGTGCGCGTGAACCGAGGATCGACGTGAATGACGGTCGCCCCTGCTTCGCGCGCCTTCATAACCCACCGGAACGCTACAGGGTGACATTCCGCCATGTTGGATCCTTCGATCACAATGACGTCCGAGTGGATCAAATCCGCCGGGTAGTCGGTCGCGCCGCCTCGGCCAAACGAGGTCCCCAAACTGGGGACCGTAGAGGAGTGTCAAATACGGGCCTGATTTTCGATTTGGACGATGCCCAGGCTGGTGAACAGCTTCTTGATGAGGTAGTTTTCCTCGTTATCGAGCGTGGCGCCGCCCAGATGCGCAATGCCCATCGTGCGCCGGACCGAAAGCCCGTCCTGGGTTTTGTCTTCCCAGTGCTCATCGCGAGTCTTTTTGATCCGCGACGCCACCATGTCCATTGCTTGCTCGAGCGGGATTTTCTCCCATTCCGTTCCGTATGGCTTGCGGTAGAGGACATCCGAAACCCGATGGGACCCGGTGACTAGCTGGAACGTGGCCGCACCCTTCGGACACAAGCACCCATTCGAGATCGGCGAACCGGGGTCACCCTCGATATCGATGATCTTTTCGTTTTTGACGTAAACCAACTGAGCGCAGCCGACCGCACAATACGGGCACACTGAAGCAACCACCTTGTCTGCGTCCTTCGTGCGCGCCTCAAGAGATTCGGTACGCGGAGATGCGGCCGATTCACCCAAGCCCAGGACATCTCTATTTTTCACCTGGCGGAGTAGAGGCCAGTTTTCAGGAGAGAATACGCTGGATGGTGCCATCGCAATTCATAGATTATGAACGGAAATCAATTAGACTCTGGGAAATGTTCTAGTTGGGTCCGGCCCCAAACGGTCGCCTTACAAGACGAGGCGGCTATCGCCCTGTTTCCTTGTGATGTGCTCCCGGTCAAGATGTTCGAGCAACGGGATCGCGTATTTTCTTGATAATCCGGTCAGCTGCTTGAACCTGCCCACGTCTACAAGTTGGCCTCGCAGACTGCGGATTTGCGTATAGAGCTTCCCAAGGACATCGCGATGCATATAGAGGTCCTCGGAGCCGATCTTGACCAGCACTTTGTCTCGCAGCAGAAGGGTCATGAGTCTGCGGAGTTCGGGCTCGCCGAGTTTGAGACTTGCGGCAACGGACTGCAGTAACGGCGCAGTCATTCCGGCACTCGCATACGCTTGAGCCAAGGCGGAAAGCTTCTGAGAATCGGCCGTGCTTGTTCGGGGAGCGAATCCGAACAGAATCACCCGGTCCTCCTGGAGAGTAACTTTTCGCTCGCGCTCTAACGTTTTGGTTACGAACTCGAAGACCACGTCGTTCAACCCGGTCCGGTGCCTCAACTCAGAGCGTTTCCACCCTGAGTTCAGTGCGTCAGTAGCTTTTGATTTAACCTCGGAAAGGACGCAATCCAGCGCAGAGTTGAGCGCAATCACACTTATGTAGAGACTGTCGTTGACGAGTGCCACTTGTTTGCTGGAGATTTGTGATCTCATTAATTGGGCAACCGCCTGTGGTGCTAAGCCCGATTCTCTGGTCAATGCTTCGCGGGAGATGCCATCTGCCTGCCGTCTCTCAATCCGGAGTCGGAGTTGCTGCTCAGTGGAAGAATGAAGCAGCGCCTTCAGCCACTCAACTCGTTTGCTGCGTGGAAGCTTTGGGACAGGAGCGGCATCGAGTACCTGGCCTCCGCCAATCGTCAGGGCCGGCGATGGCTGCCGTAGAACGAAACGATCACCAGGCAAGAGAACAGCGGGTTGGCCTAGTTTCACCTTTGCAAGCGCAATGCCGCCGGGCTGCAAGGTCTTGGCTTCGTAGAGCGAAATCCTGGCGGGTATGGCCGAAGTGAATGCATGGAAGCTGACTTCGGAGTTGTCCTTTAGAGCCGGGCTTCCACCCAAAATTCTGAGTTGAACATCCACCTCCGATACCGCATCGAAACTGGACGGAAGGACCAGTGTGTCACCTCGCCGGATGTCAGCGAGATCGATCCCGGACAGGTTTAGCGCCACGCGCGAGCCGGCCGAAGCCCGATCGCATTGCTGGTTGTGCACCTGCAGGCCGCGGACTTTCACCTTGTGCCCTTGGGGAAGCACGACCAGCGATTGGCCCTGTGATACCGCCCCGCATTGCACAGTGCCGGTCACTACGGTGCCGAAGCCTTTCAGCGTGAATGCTCGGTCCAGTGGTATCCGAGGCAAACCGTTGGCCTCGCGCTCCGACCGCTGGAAAGCGAGAAGCCTGAGTTCCGAAAGTAAACCCGGCAATCCAAAGCCTGTTTTTGCACTCACCGCAACAATTGGTGCTTCGGCTAGGAATGAGCCTTGAACGAAGCTCTTCACCGAGCCTTGTGCTTCCGCCAGTCGCGTTTCGCTGACCGCGTCCGCTTTTGAGAGCACGATCAGGCCTCGCTTGATCCCAAGCAGGCTGCAGATTGCAAGATGCTCTTCCGTTTGAGGCTTCACTCCCTCTTCTGCGGAAATGACGAGCATGATGCAATCGACTCCGCCTGATCCCGCCAGCATGTTGCGAATGAACAGCCTATGACCGGGTACGTCCACGAAACTCAACCGGACCCGCTCGCCGTTTCCACCCGTCGTTTCTACGGAAGCGAATCCGAGATCGATGCTGATGCCGCGCCGTTTCTCCTCGGGCAAGCGGTCAGTGTCAACACCCGTGAGCCGTCGGACAAGAGCAGTCTTGCCGTGATCGATGTGCCCGGCCGTCCCGATGACAATCGATTTGAATTCTGACCCCATTTCTACGTTGTGCCGGCATGCGACTGCTCGACCGTCCGCTTCAGACCTACCTGCCTATCGATTAAGCTGAGTAGCGCCCCAAGCACTTCATCCGATTCGGGAGGAACAGTTCGTAGGTCCAGAAGCACGCGATCTCTGTTGACTCTAGAAACGACTGGCGGGTCGCTCCGACGCAGAAGAGCTGCAAGTTGGTCGGGATGAATGGATGTGTGCCGGAGGGCGACGGCGAAGCTTTTCAACTTCTTTCCGGGTGTTGTTCCTCCTCCGATCACACTGTTCGACATAACGACATCAGCACGGAGCATTTCGAACTTCAGGGCCGCAACAAGAGCGTCACAGCGGGCGCGGATTGTATTCGAGCTGAGTGCCAGCATTCGCGCCACTGGATTCGATTCGAGATCACCGCTCAGGTGGTCCATTATCGTGGCTTCTAGTGCCGCGTAGGTAAGTTTACAAACCCGAAACGTCCTCATCAGAGGGTTGCCGATGATCATCTGTGCCAAGTCCCTTTGGCCCAGGATGATGCCACACTGTGGACCTCCCAGTAACTTATCCCCGCTCGCCGCAACCACGTCCGGGCCGCCCTTGAAATTCCGGATGAATGACGAGTCTTCGTCAGCCGCGCTGTTCCCAAGCGGCGTCACAAGACCAGTGCCCTGGTCTTCAAAAAACAGCACCTTGTTTTTTCTCGCAAGCGAGATCAAATCTTTAAGACGCGGTCGCTCCGCAAATCCCTGTATGCGGAAGTTCGATTGATGCACTCGTAGGATCAAGGCTGTTCGATCCGAAAGCGCAGATTCGTAATCCGACAACCGGGTGCGATTGGTTGTGCCGACCTCCCGCAATATCGCACCTGATTTCCTCAGGATTTCAGGAATCCGGAAACCGCCGCCGATCTCGACCAGTTCTCCGCGCGAGACGATGACTTCGCATTTGTCTGCAAGCGAATTAAGAACCAGGAAGGTAGCGGCCGCACAATTATTAACGACAAGGGCACGGTATGACTGATCTGTGGTGTCCAGCGGCACACCGGATTTGGCGGCTAAGAGGCGCAGTATCAGCGATTCTGCGTGAACATCTCTTCGGCTGCGGCTCCCGGATTCGAGATCCAGCTCAAGGTTAGAGTAGTCGCTCGCGACTTCGCAGATATGCTGGAGAGCCAATCGGCTCAGGGGCGCTCGCCCGAGATTCGTATGCAGAATCACGCCGGTCGCGTTGATTACACGTCGAAGCGAAAGCTTCCTGTCGCGTTCGATGTCGCTGGCAATCGTGTTTGTAAGCTCGCGAACCTTCTTGCGAACACGTGCCTCGTCGGCATTACCTGCGCTGATTTCAGCGCGAATCCGGGCCAAGGCAGCACGCGCGGACGTTACGGCGGCAGTACGCGAATGCCCGTTCAGGATGCTTTGCAATTCCTGGGATTGAAGAACTTTTTCCAAGGACGGAAGGAGCCGATACAGCGAGTCCACAGTAGGCGGGTCAGGCATTCTTCAAAGGAAACGACGAGAGCGGCGGGTCGGGACTCCGCTCCAAAATTTCACAATACTCGATGCTAAACGAGTCGGATGGCCCAAGTCTTCCCGTTCTCTCGATGTGGCTCTATGACGGTGCCTATTGTTGCGGCCGGCAATCCAGCCTTCCTTAGTTCCTGGAGCAGCGAATTTGCCTCGCTCTTTTCGATCGCGATCAAGAGACCACCGGATGTCTGCGGATCGTAAAGGAGAGCTCTCATATCATCGGTGATGATCGCCGCCGGACCGTCAGCGACAAGGCACTCAGCAAATTCCCGATTGCTGACAAGGCCACCCGGGACGGCACCGAGCGCGATCGCCTCCAGGGCTCCCGTCATGATAGGCACCGAAGCAGCTTCGATCTGAAGGCTGACGTTGCTGCCGAGCGCCATCTCGCGGCCATGACCCATAAGGCCGAATCCGGTCACATCCGTGATGCCGTGAACTTCAAATGGTCTGTGAGAAATGATCTCTACGGCCGAACGGTTCAGCGTTGTCATAGACCGGACAGCTTCTTGAACCCACTCTCCTTTGGCCTTGCCCTGTTTAAGGGCGGTTGTGATAACACCTGTTCCGAGCGGTTTGGTCAGGATGAGGGCATCTCCTGCTTGTGCGCCAGTGTTGGTGAAGACCTTGCCCGGGTTGATCGTGCCTGTCACGGCATACCCAAACTTGATCTCGGGATCCCGCACGCTGTGTCCTCCCACCACAGTGCAGCTTGCTTCCGTCATTTGAGCCAGGCCACCGCGCATAATCTGCTCCAGAATGGTTAAATCCGTTTTCTCCGGAAAGCAAACCAAGGCCAGAGCTGTCACCGGGGACCCTCCCATCGCGTAGATGTCACTGAGCGCGTTAGTCGCAGCAATCTGGCCGAACGTGAATGGGTCATCCACCAGCGGCGTAAAAAAATCCACAGTCTGTACTAACGCGAGATCGGGGGTGAGTCGATAAACTCCCGCATCATCAGAAGTGCTGAAACCGACGAGCACATTGTCATCGATTTGCTTCGGCAGTGCCGACAAGACTTGCGTGAGGGAGCCCGGTGCCAGTTTGCTGGCGCAGCCACCCGCACGCACCATTTGTGTTAGCTTGGTCAACGCAAAATCCTCCTTGTTGGGATGACCGTGTTTATCTATTAAGGAAGGGAATGAATCTGCTCAGGAAGCGCTTGGGATCCGGTGGTCCTCCCGGTCTTCAAAACCGGCGATCGTTCGTAAAGGGCGATGGTGTGTTCGACTCACATGCGCTTCCGCCAAAACCCCTATCCACGGGACGAGAACTTAAGTAGGCGAAGGCGGTTTGCGACGTTTGGCCTCTCGATCTAACGCCAGAGCCCCTTTCCCGGTCAGGTGAAGAAGCTGGTTCGCCTGGGCCTCGACGAAGGCCAAATCGGCAAAGCTTGCCTTCTTTCCTCGTTCTGTCGGGATTGCCAAGCCAGCGTCAAGCCACTGCTGCGCCGGTGCATCGAATTCAGGGTGGAACGGCATCGCGTACCTAGGCTATCAGCTGTTAGAACGCAAAGGAGGCGGAAACCGTACGTGAGAGTTGGCCAAGCGTATCCGTGAAACTCCGCCTCAGTCCCCATCGAAGTTGACCTCCTGGGGTCAGGATCTACGGGCCGTTTGCCGAGCCCATGCAAAATGCAGAGCTGTCAGAAATGGCGAGCGGATTGCGCGCTTCCGCCAGTTAAAGAACCACTGCAGCAGCCGGAACGCTGTTACGCAACTCAATAGTAAGAAGATCAAAGTCATCGGGTACCGATACCGAAAGTGGATCTGCACCAAATAGTACGGCAGCGGATACACGATCAGCGGAACGGAGCACAGCAGAGCGGTTTTGCGATTCGTTCGCCAAAGGATGATAATTCCGCCCAGCGAGAGTAGCGTGAGTGAACGGAACGCCAGGGTTCGCAGCTGTTCTGGTGCTTTCGGGGCCCACATGTACCAGATCCGCAATGCAGTCAATTGAGCGAATCGCGACGGGTGCTCCCGAACCCACTCGAAGGCTTTCTGCTTCAATCTCCTGTTGTACTCAACTTCGCCGATCTGCTGCACTTGCCTCGCCTGAGCTGCGTTTTTCAGCGGGTGGCAGCAGGCGAAAATCGCCTCGTTCTCTATCATGAGCGGAGAAGCGCGGTCGTTGTTCGCGAGGGAAAACTCTAAACCGAAGTTGCTCCGTGTCAGGATTGGGGATCGCAGCTGAACGTAATTTCTCGCTGGCCACGGGGCAACGACCAGAATGGCCGATGCCACGCCAAGTAAGCCGAGCAAAGGTCTTTGCGAAATCGTGCGTGGTTCGAAAACCACGTAGGCCAAGCTGATGCAACACAAGGGCGCCAACGATGGACTGGTAAGCGTGCAGATGCCGTAGAAGCCCCCTATTGCCAGCGCTCCGCTTACGCTCAATGGACGACTCGCGGCGGTAACCGTCCAGGCTAATAGGATCAGCAACAAGACGCCAGATAGATGATTCTCGAAGTCGCCCTGTACTTCGATGTAAGGGTTCAGCGGGATCAAAGCGCCAACCAACCCTGCGGTGTAACCTATGCTCGGTGGGAACTGAAGCCTTTTTCCTACCCAAGGTAGGAGTGCGTACTGCACACTGCTTATGAGACACGTTGCCAGTACTTTGATTGCTTCGCCGGCTGCTCCCGTGCCGAAGATGCGGAAAACTGCGGCCATCATCAAGGGATAGAGCGGCGGGACAGTGGCGGACGGGCCGGAGGGGAGTAAGAAAGGATTTCCAAGCACGCCAGTTCTGGCCATTGAGATTGCTTCCCGTTCCATCTCGGCCCGCATCGTATGCAACCAGGAGTGTTCATGAAGTGCGATGGTCAGCCGAATACAAAAGGCGGCTAAGAAAATAATGGCGGCTTGTCTGGACGTCGAACGCAGGAACTCCTGTTCACGAATTTCAGAAAGCCTTTCACAGCTGAGGGTAGCCATCTCTTTGAGCAGCCCACCTATTTAATTTGCCTCGAGCAGCCAGCTAAGTCGTCTTGAGATACTCACCTCACATTGACCAGGCAGATCAGCAGAACACTCTTGGAGCATTGGATTGAGCACAGGTAAGTGTCGACCGGACCTTCGCCGCTCTGCGAGTATAGACGACAGGTTCTCAGTGTGAAAAGTACTTACAAATGGAGTACTAAAGCCAAACGGATCCGCTGCTAAGGCCAGTCCATCACGTACTGAGGCCCAGAGGTTCTCGTTCCGAAGCGACACTCGGGACGCGGCGGTTGGAGTTGTTGGTCTTGCAGATTTGCTGTGGATCGACAATAACGCTGGGCAGTAGCTCGCGCCCATGGCAAAGTCTTACCAGCGCCGTACGGACCTGTGGTTTCGGTGGATGAGAAGGCTATCGGGACAATCGAAAGAGGAAAGTCGTACAGGTAAGATCGTCGACCCGAAGGCCAACGACCTTACCGGTCGAACCAGAACAACAGCGCCTAAGTAAGTGCAGGTGTTGAGGTCACGAGGGCGCGGTGATAAGGTAAGTTGAACTACGTTGCTGCGGCCACTCTTTGGCTGACCCGTTCACGGATGAGCCGCCGAGTCCTTTCTACCAGGGCAAGCTTATCGACGAGACAGGTTTCGAGCAGAACAGATCTGAAACGAGAGCCCCTGGCCGGACGCTGGGACTGATCCCGAATCGGTGCGCCCTCCGAGGTGCTTAGAACGCCCGTTCTGCTATCTCAATGAGCTCGTCGCGAAGGAGCGGAATCCCATTTGCCTTCATGCTGCTGGCACGCGATGCCTGATCGACGAGAGCCGGAATCTGCTCTTTCGTCAGACCGTGGTGACGAAGAGGCTGAATGCCCAATTCCTGGCACAAATCGTTGACCCAAGACACAGCATCATCGGCCTCGGCGTTGTCTTTGCCCGTCAGCGTCCGTGCGATTTTCTGGTAGCGGGCCAAGAGTTCGCTGTCAGCAAGCCGCCGCCGCGCCGCACGGATGTTCACTCCCAAAGCGTGTGGAAGAACCGCGGCGCAAAGTGCTCCATGATGCGCCTTAAGCATGCCGCCCAGCGGCGCGGCAAAACCGTGAACTGCGCCCAACCCGGCGTTCGATAAGGCTAGCCCGCCGAGCAAGCTCGCGTAGGACATGGACTGGCGGGCCGGCTTATTCTGCGCGTCATGATAAACGGTCCTGACTGCAGGTGACGCTCTCAACATGCCGTCGAGACAAAACCCATCCGTCAACACGTTTGCGCGGCAGCTTGTATACGGCTCGATGAGCTGTGTCAGTGCGTCGAGGCCAGTGTACGCCGTGATCTCCCGTGACAAGTCTGTAGTGAATTCGGGATCGATAATCGCCAGCTTCGCGAGAAGGTGCGGGCTACGGAGGCTGGCCTTCACACCGTGTTCCGGTGAGCCGATCACTGCGTTCCGCGTCACTTCCGCACCGGTGCCAGCAGTTGTCGGCATTGCGATGAAGGGTAGCGGATTCCGTTCGAGCAATCTACCCTTCCCGACGACCTCCATATAATCAAGTGGCTCGCCCGAGTTCGGCTCCAAGGCGGCGATCGCTTTGGCTGCATCGATCACACTCCCACCTCCGAACCCGATTACGCAGTGGTGACCCTTTGCTGCCCGGACACCTTCCCGTACAAGCGGGACAGTGGGCTCTTCTTCTATGGCGAACTCCGAGATGCTCAGGTTTTCAGCCTGCAACATCGCTACTACTCCAGCTGCTCGTGCCGCCGAACTGCCTCGAACAAGCAGAATCTTCGATCCGTACTCCCGAACAGCCGCGGGTAGGGTCGCGACGGACCCAGTACCGAATACAATTCGCGGAACCGTCGTAAACTCAAACCGCATTATGTCCAGCTTTCATCCAGCGGAAACAGATTCGTATAACGGACGCTCGTGCGCGGCTCAGCCATAAAACCAGCTACCGTGTCACGCCACTTTTGATAGTGGGCCGTCTGCTTGTGCTCGTCAGGAGCTTCGGGATAACGGTACACCTCCATCAATATGAACCTTGCCGGGTCACTAGTGTCCTGCGCGAAGTCGAACCGCGCAATCCCTGGTTCCTCAATGCTCTTGCGTGCGTTCTCGACAGTCGCTTCCTTGAACTGTTCTATCGATTCCGGCTTTATCCGCACGTGTACGTGAACGATTAGCATACTTCTGAGTATTGCTCCAGCATTTCGCGGGGACCCCCTAAACATGGCGCAAGACGCGGCAGAGAGGAAGGCGGCATTGACAGTCAAGAGAAAGCTGGCAGGCTATATAATTCCTGACGAGGCTGCGCCTCAGACCGACGAGATGTATTACGTGTAGCTACGGGCATCGCTGATAATCCGAGAGAAGGCTCCGGTCGACGATGGAGGACTGAAAGCAGTTCTCGGCAATGATTTAGGCCGCCGCAGCGGCAGTCGATCACGAAGGATCGGAGTCGTACCGGAGCCGAAAATGAGCGTATCACGAAGTGTTGCTGAAGTGTTGGCCGACCACGTCACCCTTGAAGTCGAGGGCATCGACCGGATGTATCTGAACGTCTACGTTCCCGGTTTGCAGAGGGAGCAGGGGGTGGTCGGTTTCTTCCGCTTCCATCGCGGCCACCAGTTTGTCTCCAGTGCCCTGATGGACCCGATGAGCAAGGCGTTCGTGACGGCGTTGGAAA
>JBJMGK010000259.1:0-3026 GCA_045807925.1 Bryobacteraceae bacterium
CTGGTATGCTTCTTTACGGCCGCCAGGAAAGTCAAGAATGACTGGACTGAGAGGGCTTGCATCACCCTACGATGTCGGACATGCGCAAACCACGCAAAGTCATTCCCATCACTCCTCGCGAACGCAAAAATGCCCCTGTTCGCTCCCAAATGAACCTTCCTGTAAAAGAAGAAATCCGAATCCTGACCTGCCGCCAGACTTCCGCCAGCATGACGTTTCACCTGGGGCCACCTCTGCTCCTTCGTCACACCGCTTCGAAACCGCACGCCCGGGCAGGCAAGCTGCTGCCGTTTCCGGTCCGTACCCCGGATTCCGGCCAAAAGAAGTAACGAACCTTACTTTTTTGGGAGCGACTCTGGAAGCTGTTAACGTATGGGTTGTAAGTTCGAATACCGACTGGGGAGCCAAGTCGCCTTCGAATTTACGCTCTCTAGTGAACAGTCATCCGATGCTGACATGATCACGTGGTCATGCATGATTCATATCTGATCCTGGTCATGACCTGACGGTATGCTTTGCATGCGAACATTTCTGACCATGTCACAGTCTGCCATTGACCGGCTCCCAGCGTTCTCGCTCGAGTTGGCTCGCCAGGTCGCGCAGCGCTTCCGCACGTTCCCGGGAAATACGGCACCGCGGCATCGGTTGAATTCTTCCCACACCGCGCCGGCAATTTTCAGAGCATGTCTGGATTAAGCCCACTTGTTATTTTGGGATCAATTCAAAGGATCAGGATCTTTGGGCGGCCTTGTTGTCATCTGAGGACTTGGTTAAGTTTGGCCAGTGCCCTCAGCCGAACCTAGAGACATTCATCCCTCCGGCGGCACAGATGACCGGTCGATATCGGGCAGGGGGCGCGCACGTACCAATCCCAACATCCAGGTAAATCAGGCGCTGATTCGACAGCTAAGGGAAGTTGGCGTCCCCTGATGGAATCTTATTTGCCAGCCGGTTGCAGTGGATATCCAAACAGAGGACCTCAAGGTATGTCGGGATCGTTTTCCGTCCGCACCTTCATGGGCGGACGCATACGTCAGCAAGGCGATACGTTCAGCCAATATATCCAACCGAAAATTGTCTGAACGAACAACTGGAAGTACGCTCGTGGGCCCGAATTCGTTGAGAATATCGGCGCGAGTGTACCGCTTTCCTGACCGCCCGAATTCATCGAGTGACCAGGTCCAGCAGGTAACGTTCATAACTCAGAGTTTCGCGCTCTGCCAGACGGGCCGCCTCTTCATAGATCCGTCGCACGGTCGGCAGGTGCAGTTCTGTCATGCCCTCGGTCAGTGCTGCTTTGACATCGACGATATCGCCCGTCACGCTGCTGTGTCCTCCGTCGTCAGAAGGTCATCGAAAACCGCTAACGACACAGGATCAATAGCAATGGTGGTCAGTGGAGCAGGTGCATTGTCTTCTGTGAATCGAGCCGTTTCCGCTGCGTTGAGAGTGTGCTGGCTCCCCAACAAAAACCGCAGCGCTCCTTCGACCCGGTCTTCTCCACGGCGGGCCGCCAAGAACAAAATCGCCAGGTACTCTTGGGCGCCCCGTTTGGGACCCTGTTCCTCGCGCAAAGCATCGAAAGCCAGACGAAACCAGCTGGTCGGAAACAAGTCGCTCCGATAGCGATAGTTTTCAAAGGCACCCGGCTTTCGGACAAGCCAATCGATGATGTGCCGGTAGTCGATCCGGTGTTTACTACGGCCGCGCAAGCGCGGTAGCGCTTCTACTTTTCGATCACCGTACCAGATCTCTACCGTATCGGGATGAACCCGCGCCTCCACCATTTCGCCGATCAGCCGGCTGTGCACAGAGTACAGATTGCGGCCTACCGATACCAGACTGCCTGGACTGACTCGCACCCGTTCCCGCCGCACCGAATCGAGCCGCTGTTCCGGCAGAGCTCGCAGCTGCGCCACCTCATCCAGATATCGTTCCCGCCGGCCGACATTCAATCGCGTGAACAGCTTGTCTAAGAACATCTGATAGGCTGCCAGCTCAGGAAAATCGCGGCTGCCTCGCATCATCAACGCTTGATCGGCTGCTTCCTTGAACCGGTAATGCCGTTGTTCGACGTCGCCGTTTTCATTGGCCCGACGCGCTTGGATCTTTTGACCACTGATCCGGTAATGTCGCAGCAGTCCTTCATAGGCTCTGGTGAACTCTTTGGTATCGCTCAGGTTACTCACCGCCGCGCTCATCCGGTCCGTTCGATGTTCCGCAGGAACGCCGCCGAGCTGCCACAACGCATTCTGCAGCCCCTCGCTCAGGCTCTCGAACGTCTCCGAGTAGCAGACGCTGCCAGTCTCCCAGTTCGAGTACGTCAGGACAAAGTGGTAAATCAGATGCGGGAACGCTTGGCCATTGATCGTCACCCCCAGTTCCCGACAGTGCGTAAAATCCGACTGGCACAGCTGGCCCGGTCGATGCTCTTGCGCAAAAAACACTTCTCGTGGCGGGCCTTCCGTTGCTCGCCAGTAGCTGATCCGGCGTCGCAATGTCCGTACTTGCCCATCACTGAACCGGCCAGGATGCTCTGCTTGCAGATGCTGAAACAGTGTCTTTGCTTGTAGCCCAGGTTCCACGATGAGCAGTTGTCGTATCTGTTCCCACACATCCGCGAACGGATCCGGTCGTGTTCGCCAGGTATGCTTTTGTCGCATCTCGCTTGGCAGGCGCCGATCCCGCAGGTACTTTCGAGCTGTCTTCGGGTCCATGCCCGCCTTCGCCGACGCAATCTCCACTGCCAACTGCTGTCCAGCGTGCCGCCACAGCCGTTTTACCTGCTGATCGCTCACCATACAAGTCGTCTCCGACTTGTATCGCTTTCGCCTTGCTAGCCAGCGGCGCGTTGACTCGCGATATTTGTTACCAGCGGAAGGTCGTTGCCTCATGAAAATGTTACCCGTCGAAGTTCGAGATGACGGGCAGCAGAAACGGGAGGCAAATGAGCTTGGCTACCAAGCGGGAACTAATCAAGGCGATAGCGGACCGGTATCGGATAGCGTCGCGTGTCGAGAAGAAAA
>JBJMGK010000260.1:0-25041 GCA_045807925.1 Bryobacteraceae bacterium
GGAAACGCTACTGGGGCCAGCATCTGTGGGCGCGTGGATATTTTTGCGCGACGGTGGGCGCGGTAGATGAAGAGACCATCAAAGCATACATTGAGAACCAAACGTGGGATGAAGATGATCACGGATTCAAGATAACCGCGCCCATCGAGCCTTAAGCCGGCTCTAAGCCGGGAACGCTTCAGACGGCTTCAGCCGTGTCCCTCGACTTTCAGTCGTATCTGAACCTACCGGCTTTAGCCGGTAGTCGTTGAGTGTCTCGATTGTCACGGTCGCGATCCACTGAAGTTGAATAGCCGGAGGCAAGTCGACCCACTCAGCGCAGGAAATCCCGAAATAGCACCGGCTCTGTCGCAAACTGCCAAATTGTGTCTCTGGTAGGGTAAAAACCTATGATCGGGAATAGGCCGGCATTATTTCGAGGGCGACACGTCGCCGAGGAGGGATTATGTCGACCGCCATCGTTACGCCGCATAATGCCACCTATGCGCACTTCCGCTACTTAGCGATTTGGCGGAACACCCGCAAAAGATTCCCCCCCATCACTTTACTGACCCGTTCCTCTGAATAGCCGCGTCGACGCATCGCTTCGACCAACAAAGGCGTGTCGCTGATATCGCGCATGGGCAGCGGCAGGGTGGGCCCTCCATCGAAATCGGTTCCGAGGATGACATGGTCTTCGCCAACCAGATGAATGGCACGGTCAGTTACCTGCAACCACTGATCCACCGTAAACTTCAATTGGTCCGGAGCGTGGCTGCCGAGCATGGGGAATCGCGGCGCGACTACTTTGTCTATCTGTTCGATGGAGAGGTCTGACGAACTAACGCGCGCCGTATCCCAGAACGGTTTGCCGGCGTGTTGCGTGCGCCAATCGAATACCCGGCGGTTGTGGAATTCGTTTCCGATCTGGAAACCAATCAGCCCTCCCTTGGCTGCCAGCTTCTTCAACAGCCAATCTGGCATGTTACGCGGAATGTCGTTGAATTCCCGCATTCCATGGTGTGTGGCGATCACCGGATCGGCGCTTACGTTAATTGCTTGCGATATCGCTTCGTCCGAAGCATGCGAAACGTTGATCACCATGCCCAGCGGATTCATCTCGGTGATCACAGCTTTGCCGCGCGCATTTAGACCATGCCACTGAGCCGGGGAGCAACAACTGTCGCGTAGCCGTCTTGTGCATTGTGAGCGGAGAGTTGATAGGAACGAAGGCCCAACTGGTAGAAGCGGCGGAGTACGGCGAGATCCCCACCCCGATCCAGGCTGCCCTCCATATCCAGCACGGCCGCCATTTTGCCGCTCGCCACGATGCGGTCAATATCCCGCCCTTTGCGTGCCAGCTCAATCGTCCCGCTATTCTCTTCCAACTGGCGCAATGCGAGATCCACCAATCGAAGCGCCTGCTTGGTCTCGTAGTGCTGAGGATAATATTCCTCGGTAACGAAAAGCGAAAAGAACAGTGCATTCACTCCCCCTTTTCGCGCACGCGGCAGATCGAATTGACCATCCGGCATGCGGTCACCGATATTCCCGCCGTGGTAAAACTGACGGTTAATCACGTGCACATGCGCATCGAAAGTAAAAACTTCCGGCGAACTCAGCAGCGCCGCGAGAAGGAGTGGCAGCATTGCGCTAATTGTCTCGCATGAAACTGGCCGCCATTGTAACTGTTTCGAAAATATTCACACGCGCAGCACATCCTGGACCAGCTGCTCGAAGGCTATGGCTGGAACGGAACGCATCATCATCCGCCTATGGACCTGGTCTCTCTCTATGTGGACCAAACCCCTGCAGAGGACTTGAGCCGGGAACGGGCAACCCGGTTTCCAGGCATGAAAATATATGGCAGCATTGCCCAAGCGCTTACGCTAGGCGGAAATAAGCTCGCTGTGGATGGAGTGGTTATCGTGGGTGAGCACGGCAACTACCCTAAAACACCCAAAGGCCAAGTGCAGTATCCGCGGTATCGCTTCTTTCAGGAAACCGTGAAGGTCTTCCAGGCTAGCGGTAACTCGGTGCCCGTCTTCAACGATAAACATCTCTCATGGAATTGGGCGTGGGCCAAGGAGATGTATGACACGTCGCGATCAATGGGATTTCCGCTGCTGGCCGGTTCCAGCCTCCCCGTCACATGGCGCATCCCTTCGCTGGAGATGCCCGGCAACGCCCGGGTAAAAGAGGCCATTACGGTCTGCTATGGCGGCGTGGACAGCTACGACTTTCATGGCCTCGAAACTTTACAGTGCATGCTGGAGAGGCGGGCGGGGAGACCGGGGTTGCCTGGTTGCAAGCTTATCGCGGAGAAAAATTTTGGGATGCGCCAAGGTGTATGGTCGAAGCGTTTATTTGATGCCGCGCTGTGCCGCAGCCATACGCTTACTCCAGCTCGGGCCGGATTCAATGATGTCTTTCCAACCATCGATGACATGCGGCGGCTGGTGAAAGACCCGGTTGCTTATCAGTATCAGCATGTAGATGGACCGGTAGCGACCATGATCCTCATGTCAGGGCTGCTACGCGATTTCAACTTCGCCGCCACACTCGACGGTCGGTCGGCTCCGCTTTCCACCCAGATGTACCTGCCCATGCCTGACGGACGCACTACGCTGGCAAACTTCTTCAGCCCTTTGGTGAACAACGCCGAGCAGTTGTTCCTCACTGGCAAAGCACCGTACCCGATTGAACGAACGCTGTTGACTACAGGCCTGACCGCTGCCGGGGTGGACAGTTTGTATGCCGGCCAGACGAAGCTGCACACCCCGCATCTGGCAATCCGCTATCAACCCAGCCGTGAATCCACTTTCTGGAGGTCGTAACGCGATTCAGGAGTTCAGACCCAATCTTAGCCGCCGTTCATTTCTGGGAGCGGCCGCCGCTGCTTCTGTTCTGAGTGGGCAAACTGACCGCCCCAAACGTATCGCCATCATCACTACGGTCTATCGCTACCTGTCACATGGGCAGCATATGGGCGATCGATTTTTGGTGGGCTATCCGCACAACGGCGAATGGCACAAGCCAAACATGCAGGTGGTGTCCTTGTATGTGGATCAGAAGCCCGAAGGTGACCTGAGCGGCCAGCGTGCACAAGAATTTGGCTTTCGCGTTTATCCAACCATCGCGGAATCCTGCGTTGCGGCACCCAGAAACTGCCGGTTGACGCCGTCCTGATCGTCGCTGAACGCGGTGATTACCCGACCAACGATTTCGGACAAAAGCTCTATCCCCTCTTTGAGTTCTTCACGGAATCCGTGAAGGTGTTCGAACAGGACGGTCGTGCCGTTCCGGTTTATAACGATAAACATCTCTCCTACAGCTTTGAAAAAGCGCATGGTGAACGAGGCGAAGCGAATGGGGTTCCCCATGCTGGGTGGTTCGTCGCTGCCGGTTACGTGGCGGCTGCCGGATGTGGAGATGCCGATGGGCTCCCAAATCGAGGAAGCTCTGATGGTGGGAGAGAACGGCGGAGATGATGCTATGGATTTCCACGCTCTGGAAGGCATGCAGTGCATGCTGGAACGAAGACGGGGCGGCGAGAGCGGCGTGCGATCCGTTCAGACTATCGAAGGCGATGCAGTCTGGAAAGCCGGCTGGTCGAAAGAGCTATTATCGGCAGCCCTGTCGAGGAGTGATACGCCTCTGGGATTGACAGTGAAGGACGGCCGTACGCAAGACCTGGTCGGAAGCGGCGAACTACAAAGTCTGGTGATTAGGCCGGCCGCCTATCTGATCGAGTATCGGGACGGTTTGCACGCCACGATGCTCAATCTACGAGGAGCAGTTCAGGATTTCAACTTCGCCGCCAAGCTGAAGGGCCAGGGCGTGATCTCCACTCAATTTCTACTGACGCCCGAACCAAACGTCACATATTCAGCGTGCCTCATGAACAAAGCAGCCGAAATGTTCGAGACGGGTCGCGCTCCGTACCCCATTGAGCGAACGCTGTTGACAAGCGGTGTCACGGAAGCTTGCCACCGGTCTCAAGGAAAACGACTGGACACCCCGAACTTGGCCGTGGCCTACGAGGCTCCGAAGGAAAGCCAGCACTGCCGCACTTGATCGTCGCTAATTGCCGGTACACGTGCTCTCACTTGAAGAACACTCCTATCCAGAAACGCGAGTCGCCGCCTGTGTGAGTGAGAGCACGACCTATATATTGAAGGTTAGGTCCCCGGGGGCGCGAAAAACTCCGTTTTAAATGGATGCGAGATGAACGATCATGCTGCAAGCAATGCGCACGGGCCTCCTGCTACTGCTATTCGCGATTGATTCTTGGCCGCAAGAAGAAATGCGCGCCGGGTGGAATGGGGTGGTTCGCAATGAATCCGGAAGCCTTGTGGTGGGGGCTGTCGTCACGTTGCATTCCGAGGGCGTCGACTTAGTTACAAGAAGCCGTCCGGATGGCAGCTACAGCTTCGCCTCCGTTCCAACAGGTCGTTATAAGGTATCAGTTCAGTTGAAAGCTCGTCAGCCGACCAGCGGAGCTCAAATAGATCTTCCGAGTCCACAGTCCGCCGAAATCATCGTTCCAGAGCGGGGACCGATTTCGATCAGATTGCTGGCGCGTCCATCCTCGAGCGGGGGCGAGGATCTGTCGGCTCACGCTGTTTCCGCGATTCCGCTCAACAAACGGGACTTTAGCCAACTGCTTCTCTTGGCGGCAGGCACAATGACCGATGCAAATGGAACCACCAATTTCACCCAGCAGTTCGCAATAAACGGTCAGCGCGGTGTAGAAGCTGTTTTTTCGATGGACGGCGCAGATATCAGTGATCCAGAAATGGGTGGCGCAACATTCTCTAATTTCAATGTAGACGCGGTACAGGAGCTTCAGTCGTTTTCAGGGTGGATGCCGGCAGAGATAGGGCGCGGGGCGGCAGGATTCACGAACATAATAACGCGCTCAGGAACGAATGTCTTTCATGGATCGCTGTTCGAGTTTCTTCGCAACTCGGCGTTTGATGCGCGAAACTTCTTCGACCGGCGCTCGATTGCAAATCCCGGGCGCATTCCTCCGTTCCGAAGAAATGAGTTCGGCGCAACGCTCGGAGGCCCTGTGCGATTTCCTGGCATCTACGAGGGTAGAAACAGGACATACTTTTTCACCGAATACCAGGGCTTTCGTCAGGTACTTGGAACTACTCAGGTTCTCCCTGTGCCGACGCTTTCAGAGCGGCTCGGGAGGGATGCGACCGCGTTCCCGGACGATACGCTGCTCATTCCGGTAAATCCTGCAATAGCCGCGTTGCTTAATCGCTATCCACGCCCGAATGAGCTGCAAGGTCCGTTTGGACCCCGCACCTACGCAACGTCGTCCAAGGTCGTTACGGATGCGGACCAAGTCTCGTTGCGAGTGGACCACAAGCTTTCGACCAAAGACACACTACTTGCCCGCTTCACAGGGAGCAATCTAGATGGTCCCACCACGAACCCGAATCAAACGGCAATCGATCCAAGCTTTGGGGTTCTCTATGTCGATCACCAGCGGAACGGAGTTCTTACCTGGATCCGCACGCCATCGCCCAACTTCTCCTCCGAATCGTCCATAAGCTTCACGCGTACGACACCTTCGTTTCCAACTCCCAATCATACCGACCCAGCTCTGACCTTTGGGGACGGCCTTTATGAGCCGTTCAACGCGGCGGGAGGCTCGGTCACTGCATCCTTCGGCAATTTATTTCAGGGACGCCAGAATTTCTCGTGGACGATGAGGAAGCATACGATCAAGGCGGGCGCCGAGTTTCGCGGAAATCGAGATACGACGTACTACGGTACTGCTCCGAACGGACAATTTACCTTTGGCGGAGGCACCGCTTACTCACCCGTAGATATTGCCTCGCTAAGCGGCCGACATAACATCAGGGCTGGAGATCCGCTGCCCGATACTCTCAGCGGTTTGCTTACGGGCAGCGCGTTTGCTTACACCATAGCGGTGGCGCCGCCCAACTTTCCACAAGGTGACCAGATAGGCGTTGCTGCCATATCCCGCTACGGCGTCAATTTTTTCGTTCAGGACAAGTGGAAGATCTCCGACCGTCTGCTGCTCGATTACGGACTACGGTATGAGCTCTACTGGCCTATCAGCGAGAGAGCGAAACGAACTGCTGGAGTGAATTTTACGAGCGGCCCAGAAGGACCCGGGCAGGAGTACCTGATCAACCCGCAACCCAGCTACAAGCTGAACGCGAACGGGTGGGGCCCGCGAGTCCGGATTGAGTGGCGCGCCGCTAAGAATCTCTCGATTCGGGCAGGCGGGGGCATCACAACGATACCGCCTAACATCTGGCAAGACAATCTTTTGACCGGCGCGGCTCCTTACGTAGACTATCCACGCCTAACCGCTTCTCCCGGTACGCCTCTTCTGTTTGGTACGCGGATAACGCCGCAAGATTTGCCGGGCGTTTACACGCCTACAGGAACAAACATTGTTGCGAGCAATGATTCAAAAGCCGTTCCGCCAAATACAGTGTGGGATATCGATCGCTTCGCACGAGAAATCGCAGGGCTGAACCCGAGTCGACAGATCACACCTCTCAACGTCAACGCCATTTCTCAGGACTTTCGCAACGCATATCTCGGAAGCTGGACTTTGGCGCTTGAAAGGCACTTCAGCAGTCTGACCGTTAATGCCGCTTACGTGGGAACCGCTGGTGTGAGCCTACCCGCCATAAACTTTCCCAATGGCTATCCGGGTGCTACTGCGGCGTTCGCACGCTATACGAAGTTTGACGCGTCGGGGCAAACAACTGGCGGTTTCGGAACGGAGATGCTGATGACCAATCGTTCTCATTCCACGTACCACGGTCTTCAAACGTCTCTGCAGGGCAGAGTGCCACGAGGCGGCCCGGACATTCAAGCAAGTTATACCTGGTCGAAGTCTCTGGACGACACGAGCACGGTCATCGGCGGATTCGTCAGCGGAGCATCGGGAGCGGACGCCCTAGCCTGGCCTCAAGACCCGTTCAATACGCGCGCGGAAAAAGGTCCATCAACATTCGACACCAGGCATGCCTTTAGTTTAAGCGCCATTCAAGATTTGCACGTCGACGGCCTGTCACTCCCTCGACCGTTCGGCGGCAGATTTGCGCGGGGCTGGCAGTTGCTCAATGTCGCTACCGTTTTGAGCGGCTCTCCGTTCTCTATCTACTCGGGAGTGCAGCAAACAGGGGTGGGTTCGAATGGTGTCGACCGGCCGGATCAGATGGCCGAACCCGAGTTATCAACCAGCCGAACGGTGCGCGAAGATTATTTTGGCCACGGTACAGAGAATGCTTCATTCTTTTTGATCCCGGTCAATGTTCCGGGAGGCAGTGGGCCGAATGATGGCAGATTTGGCAGCCTCGGCCGGAATACATTTCGCGGGCCCGGTCTCATCAATTTCGATTTTGCCCTCATCAAAGATACGCGTTTTGAAATCCGCTCTGGGCGCGAAGTCGCCGACCTGCAGTTTCGTGCCGAGTTTTTCAACCTGTTCAATGATGTGAACTTCGGACTGCCGGCAAACACTATCAAAGGCTCAGGATTCGGCCAGATCAACCGCACGGCGACGAGCTCACGGCAGGTTCAGTTCTCTTTGAAGTTGATGTTCTGATATGGAGCGACCTTGTCAAGGGTCACGAAAACTCCCAAGTAACGCGATCCGGAAGTGCTCGTAAGAGCGCTTCCGGGAGCCCGTAATGGAGAAGCAGCACGGGTGACAGAGAGGAGCGAATGCGACGGTTGATCACTCTGATATCCGCGGTTCGGAACCGCACAATCGTGATCCGTCGGGAGCTGCCTCTGACTAGGGACGCGAGTTCGGGCACCAGGCCGTATCGCATAAAACGTCGGAGGGTTCTCCTTTCCGTGAGCCCCTCGTCTGCCACCAGTACCGCTTCCAAACTGTGCCAAGATCTTTTCTCAGGCGGCTTGCGGCTGCGGGTTCGGTTCGGTTTCGAGAGCAATCGCCCAGGCGAAGCCCAGCAACTCGCGGACAATGGCGGTGACGATCTGTGGTTTGTTTTTACCTTGGCGGCGATTTTCCTGTAACGAGTACACAAACGCCACTGCGCTTTCCAGGCAATGTCCTTGACCTTCTGATCGAGGCCTTGTTAACGTTCAGCAGAAAGCCACGCACCCAAGGCTTATGTTGGTAAGCCTAAGCCGCTGTAGCTCATCAACTGCCGAGGATTCTGAAACCGGCTGAGCGAGCCCGTTTCAGCGACGATCGTTACCGCCTCATTTGCGCGACACCGCGCAGAGCTTGCAGAGCAGCGATGATATTTTGAGCTTTGCTCGGGCGCGCTGGCAATGGCTTCATCGATTGCCTTTTCCAGGCGCGCGATACGCTCGCCGGCATGGTGCACTTCGTGCACGTAGTCGGCCAGTGTGGCTGCCAGGGCTGGCTGTTCAAACTGCACGTGATCCTGGAGCCAAGTCATGTACTTGGCAGTCCACTTCTTCTTCATATCCGCAGTTGTCAGTCATCAAAACGCGCACAGCCCCTCGAATCAACAGCTTCGGAATCATGCCAAAGCGGTTAGCGTCGGAGTGATGATTGCGGCTCTGTTCGCGACCCTGGCGTACGTGCGGGCGTTCCTGATCGGGCGGGACCGTCTGGCAATGGAGGCAGCCGCTCTTCGACAGTAACTTGCCGTTTACAAACGCAAACAGCCGCGCCCCAAGCTGAATCGATTCGATCGCCTGTTCTGGGTCGTCGTTCGTCGGATGTGCAACAACTGGTCCGAAGCACTTCTTCTCGTCAAGCCCGATACGGTAGTCTCTTGGCATCGCGCCGGATACCGCCTGTTCTGGACATGGCGATCCCGCTGGCAGCCGGTGGGGCGGCCGCAGGTGGCCGAAGAAGTCCGAGACTTGATCCGCCGCATGAAAAGAGAGAATCCGACCTGGGGCGCGCCGCGCATCCATGGCGCGTTGCTAGCACTAGGCTTCGAGATCTCCAAACCTACCGTGTCGCGCTATCTGCGACGCCCGAAGCGCATTCCGGAGGAAAGCAAAGCCAGCCAGTGGCTCGCCTTCCTTAGGCCCTCGTGTTGATCGCTCGTCCGGCTTTCCAAACTGCCACGCTTTCCGGCTACGACAGCTTACGAATTCAGTTTTGATGATCGACACCCAGAAGATTCGGACGGCCGGTGTTAGCTTCAGCCGTTTGGGAGCTGAACGGCGCAACACAGTCAGTTGTTGCCTTAAGGCGAGGTTTTCCAGGCGTAGCTGGGCCGAAGTCTTGAATGTCGAGGTAAGGACGTCCAGCACAGCGAGCGGGCGGTTTGCGCCCGCCGAACGAGAAGATGAAAATCAATCAACTTCAATGATTACAATGATTACAGTTCAATCGGAATTTAATTTCTTGGGGGGAGCGTCTCTCGATTCCACATGATGCGGGAACAGGAGCCGAGCCCTATGTCGTCGGGACCTTGCTTGCTATTCGCGAGGTGATGAGCGTTTGGTCTGGTGCGCGGGCTCCACGTCTGATGTTCAGGCAAGTCGAGTAGCTGTGAAGCCGGATCAGCGCTTTTACAGCTGCCAAGCAACGTCGGCGTTGTCCTACTCCGTCCAGCGCCGGAGAGTTGAAATCGACGGCGAGAAGAAGTAACCGCCACCCGTTGGCGTTACGAAATCACGGCGTAGGTTGACCTCTACGGCAGCGCCGCTCGAATTGAACAACACCGCCGTCCGGCTCCGGTCGATGTTGCCGTTTTGACCAATAATTTCGTCGAAGCCCGATACACCGCCAGGCGGTTTGACAGGCAGATCATCGCGGTTTGCCCACTGCTGACTGACAAACTCGAACTGGTTTTCGATTGAGCTTTGATAAGAAACGAACACCAAGCCGCGATCCGTCGAACTGTCTGTATACGGAATGCCACGCCGAAGAAAGCGTCGCGTTAAGGTCGAGCGGGGTCCTCCGCCTTCCACCGGATCGCCTCGCGGATTCACCTTGCGAATATGGGCCGCGAAAGGACACACGGGCGGGAATTTGTCACTGTCCCCAAAAGTGAAGTCATTCGAGCGAGCGAGCGCTTCCTTGTCCGCTGCGGGCGAAAGCACGAACGGTGCGCCCGATGGCCAGCGCCCTACTAGCATCGACGCGAGACGTACATGATCTAGACCGGGGAACTCCGGCCCAGCGGCGATTCGTGCAGCCTCGTCCTTCATCGCCTGCCAGAAGCCTTCGACATCTTGCTGCAGGCGCCGCAGCACGACAAATGACCCGTTCTTTGCCCATTCCGGGCACCCAAGCGGAGGAAGCGAACTCTCCGGGTCCGCGTCGTTCTGTCTGGGCAATCCGAGTAAAAACTGCCCCGGCCAAATCATCGGCTGGCCAGGTTTTGGCTCCGTCGTGAAGCCCCGAACGCCCGGCTGCGATACCCCGTCCCGAAATCCGAAATGCTCGTGGCCTCGCAACTCTCCTTTCAGCGTGTGACCTTCCTGGACAAACAAGAGCTTCTGCTTTGTGGCCTTGATTCCCAAGCGCAACTCTCGAACGACTGCCCGCAGGTGCGATCCGGAATCGCTCGCTACGATCACCAGCACATCCGCGCTGCTAGCTTCCGTACCTCCGAACTTCCAGTCACTTCGGTCCGGAGGATCGTTAAGCAAATCGGATCGCCCGCCTGCAAGTCCAAGACGGAGAGCGTCGCTCGACAGCGGATCGTCTCCTTCTCGCCTCAACAGGTCGATCGCTCGTCCCGAGACTGCTACATTCATCCAGGTCACGGCAAGACTGCGCGGCTCCCTCCCGAGCCGCGCAATCATGCTTCGTCGTACATCGTTGAACTTCTGCACCTCTGACAGCGGCGAGACCCGCGGGACCAGGCTCCGAATCCACGCCCGTGCACTGGTAACGTCTTGCATACGCACCAGCACAAATGTCTGATGATCCTTGTTGAAGCCCGCCAGACTATTACCTTGGATATCGTCGGCCGAAATTGCTGGAGCCGGCATTCGCCCCTTACTCCTCGAACACCGGTTCCGCCGATGTGCGCGTATGCATCGTAGCGCCCGGTGCGGAAAACATGTGCACGACTCCGCCGCCGACACAATTGAAGGCCGGGTTGTTGATCTTACCCTTCTCGACGGCCACGCCCGTCAGCTTCATCGAGATGCGCTTTGCGATATGGCCGCCAAACGCGATTTTTACACCACCAATCGTGATATCGCTTACGGCAAAGGAGTGGCCGGCGGACGTTTGGCCCGCAGGTACTTCAAATACTGCGCGCAGACCCTGTCCGGGCGAACCACGCGTGATCCTGAAATACATGGGTGAAATGGGGTTTCCGTCAGGCTTCCTGAATCCCGCAAGATCAATGTTGTGAATATACAGCCCAATCGGATTTTTGATCGTAATCGAGAATCCTTGCCGCGCCAGTCCGTTAACGATGTCCCCGATATGCGGATCGCTGGCTCGCCCGGCCTGTCCGAATTGAGCACACCGAATCAGTTCGTCGGAATCAGTGATCGCCGTTCCGTCGGCATGCTTGCGCTTGATTGTTGCGAACGCGGCGATGTTAACCTCAGCTCCCAAAGTGTTGTTGGCCTGCAATAGGTGCATAATTCCGCTGCCGGTATTCCACTTGTTCAGGGGCTTGTAAGTGCCATTGGAACTGAACAGATCGCCTTTCACCACGGATGCACTGACGTGCTTTTGGTACAGCGCAAGCACCTTCTCGGGAGCGTTCTTTGCAATAAACCGCCAGTATTCTGGACCCTCACAGGTGAACTCTACTCTCGTGATCTTCTTATCCGGCGTGTTGTCGCGCGTCACGTGCCACTCGAGGTACTCATCTTGCGACCTCCTCCGCGCGGCGGCGTCAGGAGTATCGTCCTCCGCATGCTGAAAGGCTGCCAGGCTGTTTTCACCGAATTGCTTTTCGACGAGACGGGGAAATCCCTGCCAGATGATTTCCTGCTCCGCGCGGTCGGTCATGTCTTTGTTATCCGTAACCTCGTTGAAAAACTGAGGCGGATTCGGGCCCAGGGCAGATTGTAGGGCAGCTTTATTGCTCTTGATCATGGACGAAATGGTGTCGCTCCATAATTTCTTCAGAACGTCCGTGCCCAGGTCGTCTATTCCGGCCGGAGGATCAAAGTGCGTCAGTGGCATGCGTACTCCCTAAATTGAATTTTTGGCTTCGCTTACAGGGACGAGAACTCCCAGCTCAGGATGTCCTGATCCGCGCTCAAGCCTCCCGTCCCTCCAGTAAACCCCACAAACGCTTGCGCTCCGGTGACGGCAGGAATGTCGAATGGGAACGGGTGCACGACCTGCTTCTGCGTAAGCGTATCCCGGATTGTCGCCGTCAACGTGGAACCGTCGTAGGCGAGTGTGACTTTGAACTCGTGACCTGAGTGCAGATCGATACCCATCGTGTCGAGCGCAACCTCTCCGCCGATTGCATTAGGTCCTGTAGGCGATGCTCCGTTCTGATATAGGCCCATGGTGCTCCTGGGACCATTCGTTAAGCTATCGAATAATCCGAACTTCAAGGCGACACTCTTGGTGACCTTGAAGCCGGGCGAGAGCGGATCTATGGCGTCCGGTCCGTACCCGAGTCCGCCACCGGGACCGCCCAGGGCGTGGCGACCTTCACCCTGGATACAGAACGTGAGTCCATCCGCCACATTGTTACCCAAGACGTGGAATCGAAATTTGGTGTTGAATTTCGTTACAGCGACAGCGTTACTGGCAAAAAAGCTGCCCGCCTGAAACAAGTGCTTGCCGGTCAGACGGATGGCACCGCCATTGCTGCGTGCGCTCCCGTTCAATGTCAGGCCTGTTTTGCCGCCGAAAGCGAAATTGTATCCGCCGTCAGGCACGGCGCGAGGACCGTAAACTCGCAAGGCGTTGCTGAAGGTCGCGAGAAACACTTTGCCATCGGCGATAGTCGGACAGCAGAACTTGGCGAACTTCCCGGGATCGTCGACCGGATTCTGATGGCTATGCCAGAGTAACACCAGCCGCCCTTGAGAGTCGAACTGGGTGGCATCGTAGGCTGCCAGCAGGCCGTCTACGGTCATGTGGTTCGCATTGTCGAATGGCGGCAGTGACGCCCAGAGAATCGCCGTTCCGGGTTTCTTGCCGTCGGCGCTCAAGGACAACATTGCTCCCGGCATGCCGAGTCGTTCTTTGACATCATTGGAGGCGAACAGGTCTCCACGTGCTGCCGGTACCCCCTCCGCGTTTCGCTGGTTGGGTTGCCCCGGAAAGCTATGTGTGACCGGATCGTAGCGGTAGGTTCGCAGTACGTCGTTTTCACCCCAAACGTAGACCAGTGGTCCATGATTGGGCGAGTCGTAGACGACCGGAGATCCGTGGATGTGGTGGGTTATAGTTTCCCGGCTTCCAGGGCCGCGAGACGCCAGAAAACGCTGCATCAACGCACCGTCGCTACCCGCATTGGTCATTTTCGAAGGATCAATGAGATACAGATTCCCGTCCTTGCCGCCGCCAACCAGAAAGCCATCAGGCAAAAGCGTCGGCGAAGCGGCGCCAAGGTCTTCATCGGGTACGGGGTCGGTGGCATCCTGAAATGCCGTCAGAAAAGCGTCCAGTCTCAGCCCACCGGGGCTGGCGCGGAGCCGCACAAAACTCTCGCCGAGGTCCGGCGATGGAGTCCCGGCATTTTTCGTATCGCCGTTTCCCGTCCCGCAGTAAACGTTTCCAGCGCCATCGGCGACCAGACCCTCCCCTGCCTGCCAGATCCCAGCCTGCGCCCCGTTCGGCGTCGAACAGAACACGCCATGCTGCTTAAGGGTTGCCGCTTCGTAAGCAAACACCCATCCGTGATAGGGGTCGAAATCGCCATGCGAGCCGAAGGCGATATAAAGAAGACCGTTCGAGAGCAGCAGTGCGGGCCGCTGCAATTGCTGCATCGGACTGAACCGGACCACGCCGCCGGTACTGTCCTTTACGACGACGTCCCGGGGGATGTTCGGAGTTCCGTTGACGTCAAGCGCCCGTACGGTGACTGTCACTTTCGCATTGCCGCCGGTCTTATCTACGGGCTTGGCCGATTCCTGTGCGTCATGATATCCCCGCCCGGGGACGGAGCCGTTAATCTCGACCGGATTCGATGATCCCGACGAGGCCGGGCGTAACTGGCCGGTGGAAATGTCGAGCGAGAATAACAATTGTTTGAAGGCGCTCTGAGCTTGTCCGATGGGACCGCCGAGAACCGCTGGATCGAACGCCGCCGCAACCAGATAAGCTGTACGGGTGCTCGGATCCACTACCGGAGTGCTCAGGATGCCGATGTTGTCGCGGATGTCTGTGTATCCGCCACCGTAAACGTGAGCGGGGACTGGATGCGGGTCCACCTGATGTCGCCATAAGAATGTGCCGGCGGTCGTAGTATCGTCCGCATCGAACGCGTAAACCCAGTTGTTCATCGTTGCCACGAGCACGATGTTTCGCGTCACGCCTCCTACGGGAACGGCGGGGACGTACAAAGGCTGGGCGTATATTTGCCCGTCGACTCGCCGACTGCAAAGCAGACCAAATTTGTTTAGATCCACATTGGACGGGCTCAGTTTACTTTCGAGGAGGTTGGCGCCCGAGCGGATGTTGTCGTTATGTTGCGTCAGAACTGCAATGGCCATGTAATTCTCCGTATAAGAAAGCTAGTTGGTAGGCGCGAAAGGCGGCGCGCTGTCAAGACCAGAACTGAGAGCGTTAAAGCGGAAGCGACAATAATTGCGAACGCCATACGCACTCCGGCGACAGTATCCGCCGGGCTGGAGCCGGGGGCGAACTCGGTATATAGCAGCGCTGCGGCCGTCACACCGAATGTCATACCGAGATTTCGCGCCGTCGCAAGAATTCCGACTGACGCACCGTAGAGCTCCGCTGGAACCGCTCCGAGAAGAGCCTTGCTGTTCGCCGGCACAAATAACCCTGTACCGAGGCCTAGTAGAACCAAAACGGCGACTATGCCCATCCGGGGCGTCGCGTCGGTAAAGGTGCACATTATTGAGATCGCAGCAATCGAGGTTAGAGCGCCCGCTACAGTCACCCTGCCAGTGCTGTAGTGGTCGAGCAAACGACCGCTGAACGGAGCCGCGACGGCACGCGCTACTCCTTGCGCGGCCAAGAAAATGCCGGCGTCAACAGCCGCCAGCCGGCGAGCGCAAAGGAGGTATAGCGGGATAAGGAAGCCGATCGCATACAAACACGAATAAAAGGAAATCTCTGCGGCGGTGGCGGCTAGGAATCCCCGAACGCGGAATGCCTGCAATGGTATCAGAGGCCGGTCACTCCGATTGTTCGTCCAAATGAATACGCAGCTTGAAACCCCGGCGAATACCAACGCGAGAAATTGATAATTGCCTCGGCGGAATGAAACCGTAAGGCTTACGAGTGTTCCGATCCAACCGAGATTCGATACCGAAAAGAAAGATGTGCCGCACCGATTTACGTTTAACTCGCGCGGCAATCGGGGTAGAGCGGCGATGGCGGCCACCGCCGCAGGCGCGTTGATGAGAAACAAGGCCCGCCACCCCAGGAACTGAGCTAGTGCGCCACTCAGCGGAGGCCCGAATGCGAGACCTGCATAGGTCATCGCACTCTGCCATCCGAGCGCGCGACCGAGTCTAGCGGGAGACGTATGCGCAGCCAACATCGCAACCGAAGTGGCAGAAATCATCGCTGCGCCGATTCCCTGCGTGCCGCGCAACCATGTCAGACCAGTGGTGCCAGTTGCTAGAGCGCATGCCGCAGAAACGCACCCGTACACCACCAGGCCTGTGACGTACACCGGGCGCAAACCAATCGTGTCGCCGAGGCTACCAAACGTCAGGAGACATCCGCTCAATGCCAGCGTGTACACGGTCAGAATCCACTGTCCGCTTACGGCATCGCTCCCCAGTTCCCGCATGATCAGGGGGAATGCAGTATTCACACCACTTACGTGTGCGGCGAGAATCATCGTTCCGAAACCCACCGCAAGTGGGAGCTTCAGGCTTCCAACAGATTGGTCGTTGAACCGATTGGCTCGCATCTGGGCTATGGCGCAAACATCACAACGTGATGCTCACGATTCCGCTCGGCTGGGGGAATTTGACGAGCACAAATGCGGGTGCTGCGTCGAACCTCCAGCCCGCGGTTGCCGCATCGAAAGCAGCGGCTGAGGCCACCTCGGTTAGAACAGTGCCGTCCAGGCGTACGGTTGCGGGACGGGGCGCGTGAATCCGGAGCACAACTCGCCGTGAGACGGCCGACCTGATGGTCACCATGGTGGTCGCTGCCTCAACACAGTCGATGATCGTACCGTCGAACATTGTAAAGCTCGATACGCCACTCGGATAGATGCTCACTTCAATCCCGCCGTCCCAAGTGTTGAGCGCTGTATTGTTGATGTAATTCGGATCGCACAGTGTCACTACGCTCTCACCAAGAATTAGGGGCACAATAGCGCCGCTCCTCACAAATACCGGGATCTTGGATTGTGGCTCGGCCGGCTGCGTGGGGTTGTGCCACGTCACATCTTGCTTGCCCGCGTGTTGCTCGTTGGTCCAGAAATCGAACCACGTTCCCTCTGGTAGATACACGCGACGCTGTGTCGTGGTCGGCTCGAAGATGGGAGCTACGAGGAGGTCACGGCCAAAGTAATAGGTGTGTTCAACACCCAGCGCTTTCGAGTCGTCCTGGTGGAGGAGGACGAGCGGGCGCAAAATAGGCAGGCCTGTATCTTGAGACTGCTTTGCGTAAGTGTAAAGATACGGAAAAAGCCGGGTGTGAAGGCTCGCATAGAATCTGTAGTTATCCAGAGCCCGATTATTTTCTGTCGACTCGTCAGCTTGGGCATAGCCCCAAGGATAGTGACGGAGGTTCGCCGGGTCCACCTGCCGATGCATTTGCATGATCGGAGAGAAACAGCCGAACTGCGTCCACCGCATAAACAGGTCGGAAGGGGAAACGGGAGAAAAATGCTGATTCTCGTAACCACCAATATCGTGCCCCCAGATCGAGTATCCACTCATGGCCGCCGATAAGCCGGCGATGATCACGCTCGGGAGTCCGTTCTCCGAACCGAAATTTGGCTCGTTATCTCCGGCCCATCCGCCTCCAAACGCCTGCGTTCCCGCGAATCCGCTGCGTGCAAAAATTGTACCCGCGGCCCCGAGAACGCTGTAAACGGTCCTGTGGTACTCGAGGCAGTAGCCGTTCACAAACTCTCGACCGCTACGGCCGTCGGAGTAAGAAGCGGTATCTGGAATGTATGTATTCGTGCCGTTGCCCACTTCTCCGTCATCTGTTTTGAATCCGCCGATGGCCGGCTCTTTCCCGCTCTTGGTTGCGACCTCGCTCGCAGCTAACAGATGCTGAAGTTGTGCAGTAAGCCAGTCGCGCGCTTCTTTCTTCGTGAAGTCTATCGGACTGCCCCGGCCCTTCCACCACGGCACGACCAAAGGCGGGCCATTCGGAGATTCACGTACGAAGAACCTCCCATCGGCACCTGCCGCATAATTTTTCGCTCTTCCTAGATTTTGGCCCGGCACTGACTCGTCATTGGAGCTCACGTTTACAAAAGGCGTCATCCAGCAAATAACTTTTAATCCGTTCTCGCGAAGAAAGGTCATCATCTCCGCAACGTTCGCGAAGCCATCAAACATCTGACTTTCTAACCTTGCCGGCTTCTCGAATTGGCGTTTATTGAAATCAAAATCGTTGTAGGCCACTTCCCATGGGGAGTCAAATACAAATGCCGAGGCCGATATTCCCCGTTCCCGGAACTTTGTTACCGCGTAGCGAATTTCACCGCCGGTGCGCCAGATGTCTGCCGATATCCAGGGCCCGAACGCCCAGGGCGGCGGCAGAGCGGGCCGCCCCGTCATTCCCGTATATCTCGTGAGAACGTCCCCGAGTTTCGGGCCGTAAACGACGTTGAACTTGAGAGTACTCGCTTGGTTAGTGAGGCTGTAGCTCGCCATCAGCGTTCTTCGCAAATCGAATCTGCACCGCGCAGTCGAGTCAAAATGAAACCCATAACCGCGCGTGCTGATGAACCAGGGCGTGACCTTGTACGAGCGATCTCCCTTGGAGCCAGGGTTGTCGAATGTCAAGATATCGACAAGCTTTCCGGTCTGGTCAAGCGCATTGAACTTCTCACCCAAGCCGTAGAAGTGCTCATCCGACTCGGAAGCTGCGGACACGACGACCCGGTCAGGAATCAAGCCTTGCCAGTCCACGACTTCGTACCGCAAAATCCCTTCCAATGGGAAAGTGAGTTGAGCGCGAATTTGTTGCGTCCCGACTTCCTGGACGATTTCCAGGCCATTCGCGACTGGATTGGACGAAACCACTCTCCCGATATCGAAAGTGCGATTGGCCGAGTGGATGACCGGCGGGGCAAAAGTGATTACATTTGCATGAGCCCCGCCTGCCAAGTCGGGACCCGCAATCGCGATGTGTCCGGAGTCTTGATAGATACGGCCTTGATGAGGCCCGGAATCGATAGGCAGAAATGAGCCGGCTGGCGGCATAGAAAGTCGCGGGGCCTCGTTGACCGGATATACCGAGATCTCCGACTCATCGGGGACGGATATCCCGTCGCGAGAGTTTTCTCGAGTTCCCATACAGCTCGCTCCTAAGTATTCGTGATCGTATTCCAGCAAGCTTGCGTTGTGGCGAATAAACGCTCACTCGCGGCTCGCCTTCTTCGACCCGACTTGCGGAAGATGAACGCTCACCACGGCTGTTTATCCCCGACCTTGTGGGCGGCGAGGGGAAAGGTGTGCCTATTCTCCCCTCGCCACTTCACCCGCAACAGCTAAGTCAAAGGGAAGCGCGGTTCCACTTGATAAGAGAGCGTAGCCGACCGTTCACTGCTGGATGCCTCATTGTCTTCGCCTATTGATTTGTAATCGTTGCGATGCTACCGTCTACTTTTCGTAGCTGAATTGTGAACTTCTCGTTGTATGTCAGTGCCCTATCCTTTAGGACGGACAAAGCCACAGCCTCGCCCAGTTGAATGGACGTATCTGTATCGCTTCGCCAATGAATACCAGCATGAATACCGTGACCGAAACTTACGTTGTGCGCTAGTTTGTGCAACTCACCGTTGACGGTCAGGTCGCCGACGTCGCCGCCGGTATATGGCTGCAACGATGTTCCATCGTTTGAGGGCACCTGCGCGTTAGGGATATGGAAGCCGCCGTCAAAGAAAAACTTTAAGACAGTCATGCAAGCGCCAGCCACGGTGCCGTGTCCCGTGGGATATGCCGGGTGCGTTGGCGAACCTTCAGGAAAAGCCTGCGAGAGGAAATAGCTGTTGTACTTGTCAAAGCTGCTTTGAACGGCCCGGGATTCCAGCACCGTGGGACTAAGCTGGCACTGGATGGTATCGCTCTTGCCGGTTTTGGTTAAATGCACGAGTCCCCCACCCGATTCCGGCCGATGCCGAAGATGCACATACCACTTCTGATACCAAACTGCCTTGAGCGCCTCGCTCGCTACCGCGGCAAGCGTGGATGCAATATCCGGCGGTCCCAGAGTATTGAATCCATTTTGCGTCACAAACATTCCGTACGGATTGCCTGGGTTCGGCGGCGCACCAATGCTGTCGAGCACCAAATATGCCATGAAATACGCCTGATACAGAACATCTTCATGTGTCCAGGCAGCCAAGCCCCGTCCGTCATGCAGATACACGGCTGGATCCCGTTGAATCGCTTGCCCCGTAGGCGCGCCATTTTGCACCTTCAGGAACTCGGCCTCGTCCGTCACGTAATCAATACCGCTCTTGAAGGTGACGTACCTCTGGTTGAACGGAAAAGCGCCGAAATCAGCCTGCTTGAGCAGGAATTGTGAGAGATAGGGCCCAATCGTCTCGCCGGCAAAACTGCCATCGCTCAGACCGCCTCGGAACAATAGCTCCGGCGTAACTTTGCCCGTCACGGGATCTCGCGGTCCCTTGTACGCAGGCATTGCCGACAGCTCATCTGCTGCCTCGGCCGCCAGAGGATTGGTTGCGTAATCGGTAAACGCAACATCCCGGAGCAGTGAACCCCAGTAGAGTTCGATCAACTCCGTCGCGTACTCTTCAGTGGCTACGGCGGGCGCTGGCGGGACGACGAATTGGCTGCTATCCAACCCTTCCAAATCGAACGCTAACCCACCTTGCGGGCCATTTAATGTGCGGGTTCCACCCAGGGGAATCTGTTCGAAATCCTTGGAATCGCCCGTGCTCAGAGCCTTTTTGAAGGCCTGATACGCGGTGATGTCCACAAGTCCGATTCCCTTCTGTAGTACGCCTTTCGTGTACGTGCCGCATTTGTCCGCGTAGAGGGCCTCGTCTCCATTGTCGAGCTGCGCAGGTGCAATTTGAAAAGAATTACGGGCTGCAGTCTCCATGCGACATGCGAGTGACCTGGTGAGCCGATTATTCGTAACAGGCGATGTCGCTTGGGTCCCCGCTGCAGGTGCTAAAGCCGACGGCGGTGGGGTGATGACGGCTGCGACGGTTTGTGCGCTCATTGTTTCTCCTTGCGAAATCTCGCACCGTGGTAGTGTTCCGAGCACTTAGATCGTTACGTTTCTCGAGCACAATTTCGGTGAAAACTTTGCCTCGTCGTTCGTATCGAGTGGCGAGGGAGTGATTATAAATCGGATCACAGTCCTTTGAAAACTATTTTTGTATTTTTTTTTGCATGACTCAGAGAATTTGCGCCCGCCGAGAAGCGCAGGAGAGGGCGCATGGTTAGCACGTTATTAAATATCCCGTCGGAAAGGATTGATCACAAATTACATGAGAGAATCGGTGGCAGGGCTCGTTCGGCTGTTTATAATCTTCCGGTTCAAGATACCAACGTGCGCTGTTCCTTTTCCCTCAAAGCGAGCGCCCGACCTATTCGGGATCCGGACGGAGCGTGTCTTGCATTTTCGACACGCCTTCGAATTCTTTGCTTTCTTCCGCAACACTCAGAACGCTTCGACCAGCATGACTCGTAGGTTGGAAGTCGCTGACCAGAAGCGATGATAAGCTACTTGGGCTGGAGTCCCGAACTTTGGGTAAAACACCTAACTAGTGACCCAATTTAGCTACTTTCCGTCGCAAAATGACGCCTTCTGATCGGACTTTGGCATGCCATCAAAGGGTCGAAGGACGTTTAAGCCATGCTTTTAGCTGTTTGAACTCGCGCACGCGGGCTCAGGCACGGGCCACCGCCAGCGCTTTGCCGATATTGATGAGATTGTCGGCTAGCACGCCAAGCCCGACCCACCGCTTCATTCCCTCGCTGCCGCGATACAAACAGCGCTTCAATCCATGGCGCCGTTTGGCCACGCTGATGCGCCCTTCGCAGCCTGTGCGCCAACGCTGCGCTTTCTTGAACCAGCGGCTCTTTTCCATTTGTTTACGCTCGGTACTGCGGGTAGCGCGGTTCGGCACAGCGACCCATTTCACGCCCTTCTCCTGCACTGCCCGCTCCTGCGCTTGCGAATAATAGCCGGCGTCTGCCGTCACCAGCCTCGGCAAGCGTCCCAGCTTGCGCTCGTGCGGCTCGACCGCGCCCAGCAGCAACTCACGGTCGCTCGGCCTTTGATCGAATACCACGTAATGCGTGATGATCTGATTCTCGGCTTCCTGCACTTGCACCAGCTTGCCGAACTCAGTGGGCTTGCTGGCCTTGCCTTTGCGGATGATTTCGCTGTGCGGCTCGAACAAACTGACGATCTTGCCGGGTATTTGCGTGATCCCTTCGAACACCCGCAACTTCGCCTGCTTAACTACTTGCCGCACTCGACCTGCCGTAGCCGTCAAGCTCGCACCGAGCGACTGCAGAGAAATTCTTCTTTTCGCCGGTAACTGCTCGACCTCTGCTATCACGCGCTTGGCATCGTTCAGTATCTTGTGCGTCAGACGCAGTAAGTCGCGATACTGTTGCTTGCGCCGCTCCTCACCGGGTGCTCCTTTTTGGCGGCTTGCCATCGCAATCGCCCGCACTCGTTTGTTCACACTGCGCATCCGGTTTTGTATTTTGCGCTTGAGCTTGCCCTGACTCCGTTGCGCGATCTTTTCCATGGTGCGCGTCATGACACGCGCGCCATCTCCGAGCAGACTGGAATCGGTCGGGTAGTGAATATTGGTCTCCACGACCGTCGTGTCCACACGCAACTTGCGCCCCTGCACGGCGCCTCTCTCTTGCGCCATCGCCACCAGCCGTTCGTGCAGTTTGGCAATCACTCCGCCGCCCAGCGCTTGCGCGATGCGTGTCAACGTCTTCGCGTCCGGAACCTTGCCCAGCCCGATGCGCGTGAAGTCCCGATACGCCAAGTTAATCTTCACTTCGCGTTCCAGCGTGTCGAAGCTCCAGTTTCGTACATGCTTCAACAACAACAGACGCAATGCCATCTCGGCCGGCGTTTGCGAAAGACCGCGGGTGCTGCTGTGCCGGTGACGTTCGCCTTGGGCTTCATAGACCACCTCGATCAGTTCCTCGTCCTCGAGAAGCTTGTCGGCTTCCACCATCCAAGGCTCCCAAAGTGCACGCACATCTTCGTCCACCACGCGTTCCCACAGCGTCCGTTCGGCTTGTTTGCGTCGCGTCATGCCCTATCGTAAAAGCCTTCCGAAACAAGATCAATACTTAATGTTTCTGCACCAAGTTGCTCCTCCACTCCTCCATTGGCGCAGACTGCAGCTTCAATTTTGCGATGGACAGTAGCTAGATCTTCGACTCGATCCTCTGTAGTGTCGGTTCAGCCGAGAACGTTCCTTCCGCTCGACGTGAATGACTTGTTACTTTTTTGTTGTAGCTACTCACAAGGTATGATAAGTTCCTTTCGATTCGGTGCTGTGTGCGTATGGATTGTTTCTTGGTGGCATCGGGCGACGTTCTCAGGACCTCTCCAAGACAGCCGCTTGTGCGTAAGCATGTCTAGATACTTGACTTAGTAATCGAGGAGTTATGGCAACCGTCGACATTATGAATTTGGCTGCCTGCGTCGAGGATGCCCGTATCGCGGCTCTCGATGCCGACCCAGGCCCCCTTACGACCCTGTCGATTTCCACCTGCTACGAGGACGTCTTCAAACCGCCAAACCGAGAATTGCGAAACTCTTCATAGAAGCCGCATTTACGCCTTACATCAATCGCTTGGATGAGTTGGGCGACGAGCAGTTTACTCAGATTTTACTGAGTGATCCGACGAAAGAAGGTCCGGCCGGGTTGATGCTTGATATCGCCCAGGCGTTTCTTCAGAGAGGAGAGCGGTACGAGGCAAAGTCGCGTGCCGCCTTCCAAGAGGTTGTTGCCGATTTGTACGATGGCTTTTTGGGGGCGGAGAGCCGTACCGGAGTCAATCCACCCGACCGAGAGACTCTGTCACCGATGGTCAAGTTCGGAAATCCCGATGCCGGTCCATATACCTGGCCAGTTGATGCAACCGCGAGTTTCGATCTCAAAGTTGGAGTTGTCAATCTGCCGCCTGCGAATGCTCGGCACGGTCTTTTCGCTTGGCCAGCCTTGGGTCATGAAACCGCGGGTCACGATATTCTTCACGCAGACAAAGGCCTGCTTCGCGAAGTGAGTGACGCAGTGCGGTCGGCGTTGGCAGAAGATCCGGAGACCCGGACTCTCGCTACGTACTGGGCAGACCGAATCGATGAGACCGCGTCGGACGTGCTTGGCATTCTAAACACCGGACCGGCCGCAGGGATTGGCCTCATCGGGTATTTTCGCGGGCTCCAGGCAGCATTTACTGGTAGAGCAAAGCTCCGGAACACAGGTCCGGCAAACGACCCACACCCTGCAGATGTATTGCGAGGTTTTCTTGCGGCGGAAACCGTACGCCAGCTTAGCTTCGCCGGTGCCAAAGGCTGGGCAGATCTTATAGACAACGAAACAGAGGAGGACGTGAACAATATCAACCTCGCTGGCGTTGCGGTCAACCCTGATGTAGCTCGGGAATCGGCTCGGCTCGTATCAAGAGCTATCGTAAAACACCCTATGTCAGCGCTTGAGAATCATGCCTTTGGCGATATCCAGGATTGGCGTGACACGGACGAGCAGATTGTAAATAGGTTACGCGTAACTATGACCACCTCCAATCCGTTTCCGGCGATCTCAGTACCGGCGTCTATGCAGCGCACTTGGTTTCGGCGGCTACGATGTCCGCGCTTGCCCGTAACGCAAACATTCCTGTTCTTTTTGGGCGCATGGTCGAATTATTGAGCGGCTTGAATGAAAGAAATCCAACGTTTGGCCATTTACGCGTGCGGCATCGCGGCGATTTGTTCAGGGATCGTTTCTTTCTTCCCCTCAACCGCGAACTGGAGGAAGGCAAACCAACCTTTCTCTACGCGGAAGCTGAGGAGCAAGCTGAACTGGTCGAACACAGCAAATTATCCAAGCGTGCAAGACGAGTTGAGCCCAAAGATGATGGCGAGCGCTGAGCATCATTGTTGTGGACTCCGATAAGATTAGGCGGAAACAGAACGCATGACGAGAACTCATCTTGGCCAGGGCGACTTGGCGCATCGTAAAGTAGGTGCTTTGCACAACATGATCTTCGACGCTCCTGCCCGAAGTTCATTTTCATGGATACGAACGGATCGGACCAATGGCGAGTCGGTCGCAAGGGGCGGCACCGTAAAGCCGGGGCACTGAACAATGTCGTGGAACAAGACCCATCGCGCAATCAAGTGTCGGTAAGAGCCATGCAGATTCCGGTCGGTCGCTGCGCGTGGCGAACCATTCAGGGCATCGAGGCCATAAACATACTTCGCAAGGGACAGATTAAGTGGCTAGCAAAGGATGACATGTAGTAGTCATGACTTGATCTGACATTTTGCTGATACAGTGCGCGAAGCGCACGAAGGAGATGTCAATGAACACTGATCAAAAGATCATCAAGAACAAAGTGGGTCTTCTGAACCTTGCCGAGATGCTCGGCAGTGTTTCCGAGGCTTGCAAGGTGATGGGCTACTCGCGCGATAGTTTCTACCGCTTCAAAGAACTGTACGAGAAGGGCGGCGAGTTGGCGCTGAAGGAGATCAGCCGGCGTAAGCCGTGTCTGAAGAACCGAACCGAGCCGCACATCGAACAA
>JBJMGK010000261.1:0-8358 GCA_045807925.1 Bryobacteraceae bacterium
CGCCGGTCAGAAGCGCACGCTTCGCACCCTTCGTATCCGCATGCTGGCCTGCCCACAATCGGGAAAACATCGCAGCGGCGAATTGAGCACCAGAAACTAGCCCCACAACAAACGGATTGAAGCCAAGGCCCTGGTGCACATAGAGCGGCAAGACCGGCATCGCCATGCCCATGACAATGTAAACGCCAAAGATCGCCGCCATGATGGGCAGCAGCACAGCCGCCGATGTACTCTCTTCCTTCACCGGCTCGCTCACAAGTCCTTCAGATCGTAGCCCGGCTTCTTGTACAGATTTGCTGGCTTGCCTTGAATGTCTGGCCTGTAAACCTTGTCAGCCCAATCTTGAGGTTCAACTTCCTCCAGTGCAACCGAGACGGAGTTTTCGCCGTAATGCAGGATCTCCATCACATCCTTCGTGATCGCCTCGGTTAGCAATGTTTTCTGTCGTTCTGATTTACCCGGCCACAACTTCACGATGACGTGCGGCATGTATGCCCTCCATTCCGTCGAGTGACTATTCTGGTTCGCACGGTGTGACCTTCACTGTCGCCGAGCGCGCACCATCGCCGATCATCGGCTTGAGATATACGGGCTGCTCCTGTACTTTGCACGGTACGCCTCGTCGATGCGATCGTTCACAGCTCCATCCACAGGCTCAAAGGTGACGGCCTTTGTTATGTCGGCAGCTGTAATGCGACCGGCTTTCTGTCGCAAGGCAGCCTGATACCAACGAGAGCTCTGCCCGTTGTACGCACGAACGTAGAGAGCGGCATCGACGACTACCGACCAAATCCATGTGGGTGTTCCATACGTCTTGCCGTCCGCCCGAAATGGTGAGATGTGCAGGTCATCGGAAGCAGCGACCTTGCTTAGTTCTTGTTTTGTCCACATCAAGATTCGTTCCCGACCGGTAGTCTACGGCTGCAACATAGTCTTGATGGCCCTGCGTTCATCCATCGCTTTGTAGCCTTCGGCAACTTGGTCGAGCGGCAACGTAAGGTCAAAGACCTTCCCGGGATTGATCTTTTCGCCCAACACAAGCTCTATCAGCTGAGGCAGGTACCGCCGAACCGGAGCGGGGCCGCCATGCAGATGCACATGCGCGAAGAAGAGACCCTCACCATCAAGTTCGACCCCGTGCGGCATGCCGACGTAACTCACATAGCCACCAGGACGCGTGGATCGGATCGCCTGCATCATTGACTCCTGCGTACCCACGCACTCGAGCACGGAATCGGCGCCGATTCCCTTGGTCAAGTCCTTAATACGCGCAATCCCCTCATCTCCGCGTTCAGTCACGATGTCAGTGGCGCCGAATTCACGCGCAAGCTTCTGTCGCGATTCGTGTCGGCTCATGGCGATGATGCGCTCAGCGCCCATCTGCTTGGCCGAGAGTACACCGAGCAATCCGACGGCGCCATCTCCGACGACTACGGCCGTAGAACCTGGCTTTACGTTTGCGGCATCCGCGGCGAACCAGCCTGTACCCAGAACGTCGGACGTTGCAAGCAAGCTTGCAACGAATTCTTTCGGAGGAAGCTCATTGGTTGGAACCAGCGTGCCGTCCCCAAGAGGAACACGCAATAAGCTGGCCTGTGCAGCCAATGCGTCGCGCACACCACTCCAGGGCTGAAGCGGGGGTGCAGCCTTGAAACGATTCGCGCCCGAAACGGAACCTGCATACGGGACCGGTTCTGGAGGAGCCCCCTATCAGGATGGCGGGAACCTGGCGCGGACTTTCGATGTAGTCGCCGTCGCTACTAATCACCGGCTGGGCTTGATGGGTTACTTGTATCTGGGCGAACTTGGCGGCGAAGAGTACGCAACGTCCGGCAACCAAGGTATGCTCGACATTCGCGATGGATTGAAGTGGGTGCGCGAGAACATCGAGGCGTTCGGCGGAGATCCAAATGATGTGATGATCTTCGGCGAAAGCGGAGGCGGTGCCAAAACATCGTGCCTGTACGCAATGCCTTCGGCCTCACCCTACTTCAATAAAGCCTCGATCGAAAGCGGCCCCGGAATTCGCATGATGTCGCGCGATGCTGCTGCTGAAACCACGCTCATGGTGCTCAAACAGCTTGGGGTCGAGAAGAGCGACTGGCGCAATTTGCTCGACATACCCGTCAACAAACTCGTCGAGGCACAGGCGCAGCTAGGCCAGAGCCGACCGGGTGGTGGTCCGCTGACTATGACGGGCGGCCGAAGGGGTATGGGCGGCGGGTCATGTCCCGGCGGCTTCGGGCCGGTTGTAGACGGTGTCGTACTCCCGCACCATCCTTTTGATCCCGAGGCGCCTGCCGTTTCAAAGGATAAGCCGCTGATGGTCGGCTACAACCGCGACGAAACGATCTTCTTCTTTCAGCAGCAGCACAACACTGAGGTTTTCAATCTGACGGAGGCGACCTTAAAGGAACGGCTGAACAAGGAATTTGGCGCGAATACGGACACTGTGTTCAACTCGTACCGGAAAAGCCGCCCCGATGCTTCCCCTACCGATTTGTACATCGCGATCACCACGGCACGGATGATTGGGATTGGCGCCGTCACGATCGCTGAGCGCAAATATGCTCAACACGGAGCGCCGGTCTACATGTACATCTTTACGCACGAATCGAACAGGCTCGTGCCGGGAACACAGCACAAGGTAGGAGCTGCGCATGCCACGGAGATTCCGTACAAGTTCTACAACGTGCAACCCGCCATGCAGCAGCCTGCCAATCCTGCATCGGGGTTCATGTCAATTTCCGGCCCGGAGAGCGTGAAGGCAGCGCACAACATGGCCGAGATGTGGAGCACCTTCGCGAGAACCGGTCACCCGGCGGCGAAAGATGAGCCAGATTGGCCCGCCTACACCACGGAAAAACGCTCGACTATGGAAATAGACACGAAATGCAAGGTGGTCGACGATCCGTACACGTTGGAGCGGGAGCTTTGGGAACGAATAGATGTGTAAGAGGTGGGTTACGGCCGTTACCGCTCACTCACATTGGGAGAATCAAATTGCATAAGTCAAAAGTGGTTTACGGCTTTGCAGCCGCGCTCGTGTTCGCCGGTTGCGTACTGGCCCAGAATGCGCCGGCCCGACACCTACGGGCGGGTGCGGCGAAGGCCGACATCACGCTCAAGCCGAGCGAGTTGCCCGTCTCGACCGATTCGATTCGCGATCATCTTTTCGCGCGCGCCATCGTGGTGGATGACGGCTCGACTTGCGCCGTGCTCGTCGGGCTTGATATCGGAGGCGCATCGAATCCAATCGTAGATGACGCAATTCCACGAGCTTCGAAATCCAGCGGATGTCCTGCCCAGAACTTTGTCGTTTCGGCTACTCATACGCATAGCTCGAACACGTTGGGATTGGGAGGCCAGGGTGCTCCAACAGCCAAGACTGTAGCCGATGCGATTGTTGAAGCCGTGAACTCGGCCAAGTCAAAGCTTGCACCGGCTCGAGTCGGATACGGGACAACCCAAGTTGATCTCAACGTAAACCGGGATCTCTTCAATAGCAAGCTCGAGTGGCGTCAGGAGCCCAATCCGACCGGGCCCTCCGACAAGACCCTCGCGGTGGTGGAATTTCTTGGCAACGACAACGTACCCATCGGCGTGTACATGAACTATGCAATGCACCCGATTAACTTCTATCTCAGTGGAGTGATCAGCGCTGATTTCCCAGGAGAAGCCTCCCGCTACGTAGAGGATCTCTTCGACAACCATACTGTAGCCATCTTTAGCCAGGGTGCGTCCGGCGATCAGAACCCGAGAGACTTTCGTTCCCCCACAACATTCATGCGCGAGCGTGCGGCACTGGTCACCGAAGGTCACGGACGCATTGTGCAAAGCGTTGGGTCCACTCCGGCTCCTGCAGACCAGGCCTCTCCAAAAGGCTTCAACCCTCTGCAAGCTTCATCAGAACGGAAACCGATTCCCGCCGGGAACCTGGAAGATTACAAGAAGGTGCTCGCGCGTACGGGAGATTATGTGCACATGCTGGGCGCGGTTATTGGCTCCAGCACCGTTCGCGTCATGCGTGAGTCGATACAGCCGGTGGATACTGCTCGGATTTGGGGCGAGCAGGAGCGTATGAGCTGTCCGGGTAGAGTGCGCCTCGATGCTGCCAATCCCGCACGCGAGAACGTGTTCCCTGGTTATAAAGAAGGCCCCGACGTCAACATGAAGGTCGGGGTACTCCGGATCGGCGACATCAACTTCGTCGCTGTGAATGGGGGAAGTCTATAGCCAGATTGCGATGAAACTGAAGGCCAATGCGGCGGCCAGCAAAACGATCGTGGTCACGTTGGCGAACGGTATGGCGAACTCAGGCTACATCTATTCGGACGAAGCGTATAGCCATTTGACCTTTCAAGTGATCGGGTCACGGTTGAAACCCGGCTGTGCGGAAGGGAAAATCGTCGGGATGGCTATTGACCTGATGCACCGATCCGGGGAATGAACCCGATCTCGCCAGACGAGATTATTTCGAAATCGACTTTGACGCGCGCTCACGTGAAATGAGCGATCAGCTTGCGAGTGAGTTCCTATTCCGGCGCAGTACGCCGGCCTCGACCCGGTCTACGTGGATATGCAAACTTGCGCATGTCCCCCCTAAGCGCTTCGCCGAGTCTCAGAATGAGCCGTAACCAATGACTAAACAGGAAAAATCAAGAACCCTACAGCGCTGGCATGAACAGGCGGAACGAGTCGTTGGCCTATTTGATGTCAAAGGACAACGTATTCAGGGGAAGGATCAGGCGAAAGCAAAACTACTCTTTAACGACCTTAAACAAGAATTAGGGGCAGAACACAACCGACTTTCATCGTTGCAAGCCCAGGACGCTCTCTCGCCGAGTGAGGTGGCGTCCTACAAAGCAGCGCTCGACGAAGCATTGCTTGCACTGAGTAGGGTTAAAAGGAACTCAACACTCGATGACTCGATGTCCATTGGTTCACCGCTCTCGACCGAGTATTAGCATGCCTGGAGGGATACGAACGCGCTGATCTGGGAAGAAAAAGCATGGAGCCGTAGTGTTGTTCCAACATTTTGCGACGCCCAAAGACTTCGATCAGCTCGACTTTCTGGCGTGCCAGGGTCGCGTACACGCCCCCGATCGTGTTCGTGATAGACTCACGCGCCGTGGACCCTACACAGTCGCCACGTCCTGCTTGGGTTGTGTAGGGCTGAGTGGATGAAGGCCTATCGGGAAGAATAGGATGAAAAATAGATACACGATTGCGGCCGCGACGATTGCGCTTTGCGGGGTGTTCGCCCTGCTGGGCTTCACGGCTGGCCCGACATTCAGGGCAGACTATAAGTTCCCAGGGATTGCGCTCACCGACTTCAAGCCGCTCGGCGCGGCGGAGTGGAAGGTGCAGAACGGCGAGATAATCGGCACTCCGAAAGACGCGGCGGGGGGTTGGGTTCTTCTGAACGGAAGAGAATTTCAGGAGACGCAGATCTACGCGGAGGTCAAGTGCGAGGGTGGCTGCAGGGCCGGTATTCTGATGCGTGCCGAGAGAACGCCGGACGGCGGTATGAAGGGCATCCTCATGTCCGTAACCGAGAACGATCTTGTACCCTACGTCGTCAGAGTTGATGCAACCGGCAAGGAGATCAGCCGCACGGCGTTACCGCCGCCTGCGGGCCGTCAAGGTAGCAATGCACGTTCGGCGGCGGCCGCTGACTCTGGTAATCCGACAGCCCGTATGGCGGCACAAACGGCTGCGATGAGCGGTGGTCGGCCGATCAATCCAGGACCGCCCCCACCAATGTCGCCCGAACTTGCATCGCAGTATCCGAAAGAATCGCATCTCACTGAGCGTCCAAACGGTGCCTTTTTGCCGGAAGGGATACAACGAGGTGGAGGTAACCCTGACTGAGAACACGGTTCAGCCGAAATTTAACGGCGGCTCACTTGGTGGCGTTGGCGGACGCAGTATTCCGGATTCCGAGAAGGACGGCTACGGGCAGATCGGATTTTACGTCGGCGGCACCGGCGAAGTTCATATAAAGAACTTCATGTATAAGGACATCCTCAATCACACCTGGGCACCGGAGGAGACGAGCAAGAACTTCAAAGAGGAGCAGGTCGACCCTCACTACTACTCGTGGAGCGCGGCCGTCGCCGATTTTAATAACGACGGCAAGCCGGACATCGCTGCTGGTCCGTTTTACTATCTCGGACCGGACTACCGGGTCGGGAAGCAGATCTATACGCCTGTCTCATTCAACCCGACGTCCGAATGGCCCATTCCGGCGATGGTCAACCTGGCCTACGACTTCACCGGCGATGGATGGCCCGACATCCTCCAAATGGCGGGTAACGCCGGCAACGGTACGGGCTTCCTCTTCGTAAATCCAAAGGGTCAATCGCGCCATTGGCAGAGGTTCGTCACCATCGCGCCGATTGGCAACGAAGAAACTCTCTTCAAAGACATCGATGGCGATGGCCGTCCCGATCTCATTCACGCAGGCATGAACCGGCTGCGGTATTCGACATTCGATCCAAAAAATGGGACCCGAACAATCCGACTGCGATGTGGACGACCCATGACGTTTCCGAGCCGTGCCGGATACCGCCGCCTCGGGAACGAAGAAATGATTTGCACGAGCCCGATTCGCTCTTGGACGAAGGCTCTTGAAGCGGGCTGGCCGACACAAAGAAAGGTTGCACGAAGCTGAGATGAGTAACTCCAGAAGACAGTTCATCAAAACCGCAGTTAGCGCCGGATGCACAGTTGAAGTCAGTTTGCGGGCGAGCCCGATGAATCTACCGATCGGGTTCCAAAATTTCGAGATCTACCCCGATCTCACGAAGGACTGGCAGGGGACGTGGAACACGATGGGATCTATCGGGTACAAGTTCTGCGACTTGGTTAAGGGCGGCCCTGTGGCGTCGAAGTCCGCAGCGGAACTGAAGTCCTCGCTCGCGCAGGCAGGGCTCACGGCGGACATGTGCCATATGGGTTATAAGCCCATGACCGACGGATATGAGGAGACGATTCAATACGCGCACGATCTGAACCTGACACGTCTCGTCTGCCAGCCGGCACCGCGGCTCAGCCGCCGAAGCGGGAACGAAGTAACGGCTGACGATTGGAAGTGGATGGGCGAGGAACTGAATCGAATCGGAGCCAAGACGAAGCGCGACGGGATCATGACGTGCTACCACAACCATGAGATCGAGTTTCTGAAGGTAGCGGACCAGTACCCATACGACATCCTGATGTCGAATACCGATGCGGCTCTGGTGTCATTCCAGATTGACGTCGGTAATCTGACGTTCGGCGGCGCCGACGCAATTGCGTTTCTGAAGAAATATCCGACGCGTTACGTCGCGATGCACGTGAAAGATTTCAAACCCGGCAAAGCGAGCGTCCCGGTAGGCAGCGGGGATCTCGACTGGAAGACCATCCTCGATCTTGGCAAGAAGGCGAATATCCGGAGCTACATTACAGAGGTGGGGGCGTACGGGGCATCTTCAATGAATGGAGCTCCACTTGAGCCAAGTGAATTCCCGATCATTGAATCCTTCCGGCGCAGCTTTGTCTTTCTTAATGGGTTCAAGAGCAGCTAAGGGACATTCGCCGGCTTTGTTTAGGTGAGTTTCCGCTTTGGACGGACCGGGCCGATTACCTCAGCGAGAGTGAATGAAACGTTTAAATTCCGGTAAAGTGCGATATCGTTGTGGCGCTCGCATGCCTCTTCCGACATTTCTTGCCATTGCTTTGTTTGCGTCAAGCCTGTGCCTGTGGGCGACCGATTTCCTGACCGCAGGCGGTGACGCCGCGCGGACCGGCTGGATCAGAGATGAAAAGGTCTTCACTCCTCAGAACGTAAAGGACACGAAACTCCTCTGGAAATTGAAGCTGGACAGCCCGCCGCGACAAATGCATAACCTTTTTCCACCGCTCATAGCGGAACGAGTGACGACTTTGCGCGGCACGCGCGAGATGGCCATCGTCGCTGGAGTTTCGGACGATTTGTTCGGTATTGGCGTAGCAAACGGCGAGTTGATGTGGAAGAAGCACTACGCAAGAACCTACACTCCGCCCGAGGGCACTGTTTATCACACGCTTTGTCTCGGCGGTCAGACCGCCATGCCTGCCATGCAAGAAGTCGCGCCGGGCAAGTACACGGTCTATGCAATCGGTTGGGACGGGCGTCTTCAGCAGATCAATGCGGCCGACGGCGCCGAGGTCTCAGCGCCGGAGCGGTTTATGCCTCCGAACGGCAAGCCGTATGCCATTAACGTGGTTAACGGGGTGGTCTACACGGCTACGGGACAGGGTTGCGGCGGACTGTTGAACGCATTCTATTCCTTCGATCTCGCAACACGGAAGTCGAGCATTTTCAGTCCCGCG
>JBJMGK010000262.1:0-8738 GCA_045807925.1 Bryobacteraceae bacterium
GCTGAATCTGGTCGAACGCTGGTTTGCTGAGATCACCAACAAGCGCATTCGCCGTGGTATCTTCCGCAGCCTCAAAGAACTGGAAAGCGCTATCCGGGAGTACATCGATGTTCACAACGAAGATCCCAAACCGTTCGTCTGGACCAGAACGGCAGACCAGATCCTCGCGAGTATTGCGCGTTTCGCTCAACGTACCAGCGTTGTTGGCCGATCAGCTTGATTTATGTCACGAATCAATGTGACAGGAGACTAGCGGCCCGTCAATGATACGGGGCCGAACCAAACCCGTTCGAGAGTTCGCTCCCAAACTGCGCCGGTACGCCTGCGCACGTCCGGAGTCGTAAATCGGTAATCAAACAGGAGAGCTCGCATGTAGTGAGGAGGCCGCGGGAACGGAGCCGGCTCCATTAGCTGTGCCGGGTTCGGGTCGCCGGTCATGATCCGGTACATCAAGTTACCGACCCACGTGTTCTCGTTGATGTCACCCAACGCCGCGAACCACATCTGCCAATCAAGACGGGGCTGATAAGGAGCTACCCAGGGCAAAGCCCGATGCAGTTCCCCAGGCTTGTACGGAAAGTTGTAATCGCGCCATTCGGCCTGATCATTTGAACCTTGCAGAATGATTTCGGGCCTGGTAATGGTCATCACAGCGAACAAGCCGTACGTGTTCACAAGCTCAAACGGCGCCATCCAGCGCAAGTTTGCGTCCAGCCTTCGGGTCAGGCGTCTGTCGAAGGTCTGCACAACCTGAGCAAGCCCCACCACCATCAGAAAGACCAACGCAAGACTAACCGCTAATCGCAGGCTGCTCGAATACCGAAAGCTCGTAGCTGCAGGAACTCGCCGCTCGAGAAAACGCCGCAAGGGCTCGAAGACCGAGTCGTCCAAACCCCATAAACAAATAGCCAGCGTGAGCAGATTGAAGAACGCGTAATTGCCAGTGAGAATGATGGTCACTTGCAAGAGCATCATGAGGCCGACCCCGGCGTAGCGAGCGCGCCTTGGGAAGAACAGCAGAAACGGGGCGACCAGCTCAATCAAAAACGTGGCGCCCGTGAACGAATCCAAGAGCCAGGTTGGCAGCCGGTACGCGTAATAGGCAACGGGGTTTGGCAGCGGCTGCGTCAGAAAATGGAAACGCAGTGCATGTAAATTGCGCCAATTCGGATCTCCGGAAGAGAGCTTGACTAACCCGGACTCGAACATCAATCGAAACAGAAGAACTCGGTACGCCCAAACCAAGATCGGTGAGCCCGCAAAAATTCCGAGGAAGCCGGCCTCGAGCAGAAGGGCATCCCACTGAAAGTTCAGAAACGGAGCACCGACCGAGACGAGCGACAGGTACAGCACCCAGCAAACCACGGCAGCAATGCGCGACTGCCAGCGGATGATCAGAAGAACGGACGCTAAGCATCCCGCAATGCAGGCAGCTCGAAGCGCCCAATCAGCGCCAGAGAACCAAAATAAGGAGGGGATCGAGGAGACGAGGCCTCCTTTTATCTGCGTACGCAGAGAGTCCAGGAATCTGGCGACCGGGACAATGCCGTGAGATCCGAATAGCGGGATGATCTGCGGCCAAAGCGATCCGAATGCGGCGAGATAAGTGAGACCAAGCAGCCGGAGAAACAAATTCTCGGTGAGAGCGTATGAACCCGGGTTTGACAGACGTCTGAGTAGATCTCCGCTGAATTTGTGCAAGCCGTGACACCGCAATTGCGGAAAAGGCGGCCCGCAACCCTTATGACGATTATGTCCCTGAGCCTCGCAGGGGCGACTATGGTATGTTTCGAAAGAACCTTCCAAATCGGCGCGGTAGCCAAGTGGTAAGGCAGAGGTCTGCAAAACCTTTATTCGGCGGTTCGATCCCGCCCCGCGCCTCCAATGACTTACGAACAGAATCAACGAGTTAGCTTCTGTTCAAGCGATCCCGCAATTACCCTGCGATTACATCGAAAACCCTGCAAATCCCTTCACTACCCGGACGGAAGCCGGACGGGAACTGCCTAAATCAATCGGATCAACTTCCCACCAGCTTTCAACTTCTCCCGGTCACTTCCCACTCCCTTGAGCTGGCCCAATAGCGCCAGCGCTTTCGCCTCTCGGGGATCGAGGCTGGCAAGCCGCTTCAATCTTTCCAGTTCCCGCAGATACTCCCGGATCTTCGGATGCCCAGCCAACCGGCTGGCATCCGTCCTGATCGTGGCTGGCTTTGAACCGGCGCAATCGTATGCTTCCCGGAATGCCTCGGCGTAGGTGTTGCCTCCGGCGATCAGTTCAGCGAACTTCTTTTGCTTGGCGGTGAGATTGTTCATGTATTAGCTTGACCCTTAACTTTTGCTTAGCTCGGGCTGGCTAATTATCCCCATGGCTTAGCAGACCAATGGGTTGTTGGCGGGGATTACGTCAGGTGTTTGCAGTGAGGCGCGGCCAGCACTGGCCAACATTAACACTGCGCACGGATCAGCCCGAGCCGAGCAGAACTCACATTCAGAGGGCGCGATGGCTGATAATTGGCGAGTAATGATCTTCGCAGCCGGGGAGCTATTAACAACTTGTGTGCCCGTCATTGACCGTCTCATACAGCTCGCAAAGCCCACGATGAAGCGCACCAGCATCTGGTAAACGATATCGTCAGCCCTTATGTTGACCAACTAGAAACGGCCTACAGCGCTTATACGGACACTCTCTTGAAGTTGAAGACAATGGTTAAAAATGGGCAATCCTATGGGGTGATTCACAGCGAGATTGAAGTTCTCAGAGCCGGTGATTTAATCCTGCGTGATAAAGCTCGCGAAATGGCTGACGCCTATCGAACGAGACTGACCTGCCACGACGATGTCGCGAGTTTCTTTGGCCGTACACAGAACCTTTTCGGCTATTGGAATGGCGATCATCACAGCGGAACCTTGCGGATACTAACGGCGCTTGAAGAAGGGGAAGGTGAATGGGACCGGGAATTTCTCCTTGATTCCATCGAAATGACCATTTCTGCGAGCCAAGATGAATGGAAGCAGGTCGCCAACCAACATGCCGATATCCGGGTAGACTACCTTCTGCCGACCAAAATCACAGTGGGGCGAAGGCATAACACGCTCATAAATGTCAAGCGCAGCGAAACGGACTCATGGTCCACTCGCTTGCTGAAGTCAATCAGAGACTTTCGACTGAGGCGATCTGGGTGACGTTGCCGATGAGAGCTTTGATTCCGGTGGTCTCTCTCTTGCCTCTTCATCCGCCCGAAGTGCGCGGATAACGTTCTCTACCTGCTCTTCGAACTTGGAGTTGTCCCGCTCCCATTCATTGAAGTCAGCGGCTAGACGAGGGCGGTTCTGCGCACGGGTACCGCTCCTCTTAGGGGAAATCCTGAATGCCAGGGGTGCTTACAGGAGGTAAACTCTCGGTGCTTGTCTATGTTTGGATACCGAGGCTCGATGGCTCGGGACGTAGAATAGCGTGCAAGTACGGATGACATGGTTGATTACTGTCGGACGCATTGCTGGAATGCTGTTCGGCCTATTGGCGGCTGTGCTGGTCTTGCTCTGCTGCCGCCGTCTCGTTCTCGGAGTTGCAAAAAGATCACCTCGCCCCTCAATTACGGATACATTCCTCGATTACCTCGGGAATCTTGACGAGCCGACCTCATCTTGAGCGGATGCCTCTTGCGAGAGTTTGCAGGATTAAAGGCGCAGAGGCACCAATATTGATCGCCAGGAGCGGCTTGTCGTAGACACCATACGCCACAGCCAACGCACCTGCCATAAAGACGACCAGCAAACGCAGCAGGTAGTAAACCCAGCTGGAATAACGCTTCGGGAGCGGTTGTTCCTTCTCCAGGATTGCAAGCGCAGTCAGAACTTCTACAGCAACGCTGCCGCCACTACCATACAGAAATGCGATGAGGGCCGGTTCCATCAGGCTTACTCCTCTTTCCCGATCTCTCAACTTCTTTGAGAGAAATTCGGGTGGCCAACTACTTCTAGGCCAAAGTTCTCCGTAAAGAGAGTAGTACGTGATGTCCGAATCAGTTCTCACAGCAACAGTAAAAATAATTTATGGCAGTATAAGACGCTTTTCTTTGATGAGAAGTCCCTTGATTTCAACAACAAGATTTGTTTCTGTAGAATGAACCGGACTGCCCGAGACCTCCCTACCATGATCCTTCCTCACCTGCTCAGAGCTTCCGCTCCGGTGGCCTCTCCGTAGCTCCTTCATCCGTCCGAAGTGCCCGGATTACATTCTCAAGCTGCTCTTCAAACTTCGCGTTTGATTTTGATCACTCGGCGTGGCCCCATTTGATCATCACGCTGGACCCACCTAAGCTATTGTTTCGTCGTTCAGGTCTGATTCGCCGAAGACCACCCTTTTGCTCTTGTCAGGCGGGTTATTCGTGAACGGCCCGGAGCGGTCAAGGGCGCGCCACTATTCGCGTCGCGAAGTAAACCCTTAACGGCGAGGACCGTTCACCAGAATCGAAAAGTCGAGCGAAAGGGTGGGGCCAAGTCGGATGATCAAATGGGGCCAGATCTCGTGGGCGAAATCACGCGTTTTCGCGCTCCCAGCCGGTGAAGTCGGCTGCCAAGCGCTGCGGATCTGGGCACGGTAACCACGCTTCCAGCCCTCCGTAAAGATGAAGCCATCCAGATTCAGCGGAATGAGTGCGTGGATCTCCGCCCACGTTGGCGGGTCAGCGCGTCTCCTCTTGCGAGGACGCTAGAAGCTCTGTCCAACGGCGAACAGCAGTACGTTCCGCCGCTGGTCACTGCTTCAGGAGCGTCTGGCCAGTGAGGTGGAATTTGTGCTTCTTGTTCTTGCTGTCCTGAATGAACACGGAATCACCATCACGATAGAACTGGACTTCGCCATTCACCGGGACGACAAGAGGCTTCGGGCCAGACTCCTGTAACTCGTATTTGTATTCCCGAGTCTCAAGCACAACGACGTTGACTTTCCTTTTCATGGGCATAGTGACAGTCCCATTTCCCATTGGACCGGAATACAATCCGGCTGGTGTGGAATCGAGCTTCTGCGAAACGACATGTGCTTGCTCCCACTTCGCTTCGCTTCCGAGAGCAACGAGGGTAGCGGCCAGCAACACACAAAAGAGCCTGTGAGGGTTCATTCCCCGACGATTGTATCGTCCTGGTGCCGCCACAGTCTGGCAGACTAGCTTGCGGTGCCGGTTGCTTCACGGTGTGCTTGTAAATCTCTCACCAGCCGGTCAAACGCTGGCTGGTAGGAGTCGTGATTTTTCCAGTTGCTGAAGTCCGGGATGAAGTACTCCCGGATCTCACGAGCGGAATCCTTGCCCGTATCGGCATCGAAGCACTCCCAGTCGCGGAGGGTCTCGAAAGGTGCTAACCGAACGGGGAAGAGTACACGTGCCTTATCCCGAACCTCCCTCTTCCTAGCTTTCGAGATCTCTGTTTCAACCCACTGGCTTTCCATGCTGCTTGGCGACAGAATCAGCAGCAGCTTGTCATGGAGCCGGATGGCTTCATCGATCTGCTCTTGAATCTTTCGACCACCCTTTATGTCATGCGGAGCAAACCAGCAGCGGATGCCTTTGGCTTGGAGATCGGAATGGAGTCGTTCGGCAAAGTCCTGATCGGCGGTGGAGTAGCTGATGAACAGGGAGTAGTACTCGATTGCGGAGCCAACAATAGACGGAAGGTATTCGATCAGGTTCTCGGGTAAGCCGCAGCCTCGAATGAATGACAAAGGAAGTGACCCTGATCGGATGAGAGTCCGATGGTCAAGCGTGCTCGGACCCTGATGAACACAGGTGTCTAATCCCTCCGTATTCCGCAGGTCAGTGTCAGCAAAGATGGTTTCTTCGAGGAGAGTATCGTGAAATTTCGCGCCCACGAGATCCGCCCCACACAGGTTTGTCATCTTGAGGCTGCAAGCATTTAGATTTGCGCCTCTCATCATCCCAAAATATAGGCCGACCCTGTTAAGCTTTGCAGAACTTAAATTGGCTTCGCTGAAATCAGTGGACATTGACGGACAGCCCCGGAGATCTACGCCGCTGAGATTACTCCCATTAAGCTGGGCTGCACTTAAGGCCGCTCGGCGGAGGTCACTTCCGTTAAAATCAGCTTTACGGAGATTGGCCGCATTAAAGTTTGCATCGACCAGATCTGATCCTGCCAGATCCGCTCCGCTGAGGTCAATTCGGATCTCTGGATGATTCTTTCTCCAGCGATTCCACTCCTCTACACCCTTGCTTAGAACGGCTAAATACTCCGGGTTCCCCATGGATTTCGATCCTAGCGCGCCGTCAGACTAACAGAGATCACGCCCTTGATGCCTTACATATCTCTGGTCAGAGCTTCGGCTCTGGTAGTCTCTCCCTTGCGCCTTCATCCGCCCGAAGCGCTCGGATAACATTCTCCACCTGCTCTTCAAACGCGGCATTGTCCCGTTCCCATCCGAAATCCGCTGCCAAGCGACTGCGGATCTGAGCACGGTACCCGCTGTTCCAGGCATCCGTGAAGATGTAGTCATCGAGGTTCAGAGGAATGAGCGCATGCACCTTCTCCGCGCGCTGCCGGGTCAACTGGTCTTCTTTCTCCAGGGCTGTGAGGATCTCTTTATCCACCCAGGATGATGGCTTGAGCGAGTGTTCGGAGCAGCAGAGGAGGAATTTATCCCAATGCCGGATGCCTCTATCGACGTGATCGTAGATCGAGTCACCCGGCAACAGTTGTTTCTCATCCAGCCAGCACCGGATTCCGCGTCCCTGGAGCGTTTCGTGCAAGCGACGGGCAAACAGCTTATCCTGGTGGCTGTAGCTGATGAAGCAAGAGTAGAAATCGACTGGTGAGGCAACAAGGGATCTCGCATAAGTGATGAGTGATTCCGGGACGCCAGCACCTCGGAGGAAGATCTCAGGTATTTTGCCCTTCGAGCGATACAGGGTATCAATGCCAATCGTGGAGGGACGCTCATGGCGAACAAAATGCAAGCCTTCTGTCGTGCTCAGATCGACATCGGCCAACAACGTGTACCCGAGTCTGGCGTGCTCCAGATTTGCTCCGATGAGAGTAGCGCTGCCGAGATTAGATCCGCCCAGATGTGCTCCTCCTAAATCAGCATGCTTCAGATGAGCGTTGCTGAGATTCGCCTCGCGGAGGTCTGCTGCGACCAGGCTGACTCCATCCGCTTTTGCCGAGCGCAAATCCGCAGCAACCGCCATGGCTCCGGCTAAATTTGCTAATTGTAGATCTGCTGCGACGAGATCGGCATCACGAAGATCTACCTTCCGCAGGTCGAATGCGCCAAGCTTTCCCTCGGGGAGAGATACCCCGCTGAGATCTACTTCGATCTCGGGGTGGTGGTCGCGCCACGTATTCCAGGCGTGGACCCCCTTGTATAGGATGGCCAGATGCTCGGGATTGGCCATGGATCTCGATCCTATCGCAACGTCAGACCGCCAGCGATCTAGCAACGGTAGACAGACTCAGGCCGGTCTTCTTGGCAATCTTCCGCAACGAATGACCGCCTTCCTGCAATGCCCTTAACTTAGCAACATCCAATTCCACTCGTGGCCTTCCAAGCACCTTTCCGGCTCTTCTAGCGCGTTGTAATCCAGCCTTGGTGCGTTCGGAGATCCGTAGCCTTTCCTGCTTGGCCAGCGTTGCCATCAGCGATATAACGACATCCTTGAAGGCACCGCAAGAGTCCAGGTACGTCTCTTGATAGGATCTCCAGCCGATGCCTGACGCGGAGAGCCGTTGAAGGTGGTTCAGGGTTTCAAGCACTCCCTCTCGCGTGAATCTGTCCAGAGACCAGAACATGACCAGATCGAACTTCCGTTTGGATGCATCCTCGAACATCCGCTTGAATTGTGGCCGGTCAGCGGTCTTGCCCGATGCGCGATCAACGTACTCGTGCTCGATGCACCAGCGAGAACGTTGGCAGAACTCTCTCAGTTCGTGAAGCTGATTCTCCGTGTCTTGTGTGCCATTGTCTTTCGAGACTCGGCCATAGAGTGCAACTCGCATGGAAAGACTGTACCAGAATCGAACGATTGTGAATACAACGAAGCGGCTCGCCCCGTACTCGTGCTTTCAGGTATTTAGACGGACAGGATGAGCCTACCTTTTTGAAACACCTGAGCGGGAGGGAACTGTTGGTGCCGAATGACATTTCAACAGAAGAGGGGTGCCGTTCGTTTCAGGACCCCACCCGGTTTCGATCTGCTGGGAGAACCCCACCGCGGGTGCCATGGGGGGACCCCAGTGAGGCCGGTTCGTTTGCTGGGCGGCTGTACGCTCGATGCAAGACACGCAACGCATACTCAAATTCCAGTCTGTCGTTGAATTTCAGGCCGATCCGTTCCACGCGGTATATCTTGGAATCCACCTCCGAACGTTCTTGCAGTAGGCGTTGTACTCGGAGCCGAAGCTTGCTTTGAGAGTTGGTTCTTCGTAGATCTGAACAAACGCATGAAAGAGCAGCCACACAATCCCGGCATATTGACGGTATCCCGAGCGCAGTGAGAAGTTGAGAACGGCGGTTCATGTGATTCTACGCGATCACCAGCCGGGTAGCTGGCTGCGATCCATCGAGGATCGCTTTAAGAGCCCATAGATCCCGAAAGCCCATGATCTTGCGGAATGATTTTTCTCCTTCCAAGAATGCGGCTGCTGACCAGCGCGCTGGCATGCCTGGACGCCAGCGGCACACGCGGCGAGTCCGGCTGCGGACGCCGGAATGCGGATTATCCAGGA
>JBJMGK010000263.1:0-3298 GCA_045807925.1 Bryobacteraceae bacterium
GAATCACTCGTCACAAAGCGTGCATATAACCGGCTTGTCGCATCGTCAATCATCGAGATCAGATACAGCCGCTCGCCGCGTCCTTCCAGCCAGTCGTGATCCGATGTGTCCCACTGGATCAGTTCTCCACAACGTGTGCGGCGGGGCCGCTGCAGGTGCACCGGCTCGCATTTGCGTCTACGCCCGCGCCACAGTTTCCCTTCCATCATCCAGTGCCCAGGGTCTCTCTGCTGACGTTCAGTCCATGCTTGTCGCTCAAGTACTCGGCCGCAAGCGTCGGCCCGAAACCAGCGTATACAGGCTCGGATAAAATCTGGATCGCTGCCTGCTTGATCGCTTCCGGCAACCGCCGCCGCGATGGCCTCTGCCGCTGCTTCCGCTTGCGTGATGACCCGCCTCTTCACCTTGCGCAATGTCACCAACCGGTCCCTCTCGGCTTGGTTCATCAATAGCTGTCCTTCCTGCACCCGCCCAGCGTGAACCTGTCAAGGGGACATTCTTACTTTGCTCTAAGGTGACATTCTCATATTGCTGCGACATGACGAAGCGGAGGTTTTAGTTAGACAGGTACTCTGTCCTGACGATCAGCGCGACAGAAGTCGTACGTTTCGACTGAATATGTTCAGGTAACAGAAGTTAGTTGCGTACCGGCCGGTAGCCGAATGCAGGCAATTACCGGCAACTCGTGTTGTGCGCTTTAGGAAATACCAGGAAGGTGATGCTAGCCGGCGCCAGGGTGACCTGCCCGGAATGGGTAACGACACCAGTCAGCTGTGGTACTGAGTCGTTAGGGCCCAGGTTCAATTCTCTTCCGTTTAGCTGTACGTGGGTGTCTTCGAGTTTTGATGCGATCAGAGTGTAACGCTCCGAATCACCTGACACGTTAACTGTCCGCGCCGCGCTTCGATCGGTATTGATCGCGAGGACTGTGACTGCGCCCTGTTCAGTGCCCGAACAATGTGCGTAAAGAGGCATGTCCCTGGCGCTTGCTGGTAGTGTCTTGAGAACGGTTGTCCCCATTAGTCTGCGCCACAGCAGAGCAGCCCAATAGTTCGGGCGAGGCGCAAACGTCTGGTAATCAAGAAGCCCATAGTCGCTGGCCGCGAGGGTATTGTGAGCAAGTACCTGCACGCCCGCCTGCGCCAGCCGCGCGTGCGCATCCAGGTATCGGAAGGTGTCGAGAAATGTGGATGCCCACGGATTACCTCCACAGGACGCATCCGCCGTTTCAGTAATCCAGATCGGCTTTCCCGGTTCCAATTGGTCTCGCAGTTCGGCGTAGAACGCTTGAATGGCATCGGGGCGGGCAAGCCATTCCTTCGAGAGTGCGGCATCTGCCGTGGTTCCAGAGCTTGCACTCATACTGGCGCATCGTTGTGAAACCGCCGGATAAAGGTGGTACGAGAAAACGTCGTAGACCGGGCCGGTAGCCCGGAGCAGGTCCTCTGACCGAATAATACCGAGGTTTGCTGGAAGGGCAACCGATTGACCTTCCGCGACAGAACCCGGCCCAAGCAGCAGAGTATCGGGCGCGGCCTCCTTCAGGAAAGGCCGGAACAGGGCCATGTCTCGCGCGAATGCCGCAGCGTTGTATCCTTTTGGCGCTCCGCTGATAAAGGAAAGGTTCGGCTCGTTGATAAACTCCGCAGCGGCGATTCTTCCGCCGACCGACTTCGTATAGGAGAGAAAAGCACGCGCCTGCTCCGGCCGCCATGCGCCTTCCGCGTCGCGCACCCCGCTGCTCGTGGCGAATGACGAGATCACTTCCGCATTCGCTGCGTGAGCGAAATCGATCACGCCTTTCCATTGTTGGCGGGTCAGTACCGAGCTAAAGCCCTTCGGCGGATTTGTTGGCGGCGCGTCGGTGTCGGCGAAGTAAACCGTGTTTGCCCAAGTTCCGCTCACGCGCACATAGGTCGGTCCCAAAGCGGCTGCCAGCTTGCGCAATCGGCTGTTACTGAGATCTAGCGGCGGGCGGTACTGATAGAGCCCCGGGTTCATGCCGGCCGGAGTCGACGCGGATCCGCGTGTATCCTTTGTGGACGACCCAGCTTCGATGTCCTTGTAAGGTGCCCAGAATCGGCCTCCGGTCACTTCCACCATCTCGACGTTGTAGGACTGGAAGCGCTTGTCGATGGTGCCTCCTGCCGGCATAGCCGTCGGGTTAATCACATCTGATGAGTCTCCCGGCAAAGCCGCTGATGAGGACAGTAAGACGACGGCAACCAGGATGGTTGCAGCCTTAACGTGGGGGCGCGCTTTTTCGCGGGTGGCGTTCGGCTGGTGCTTCTTCACTTAGCCAGCGTAGCGGTGAACTCACCGTCGGCGCCATATTCCGCCACATTCACCGTTCCCACGATTTTCGTTGCCGTATCCAGCCTGCCTTCATACTTGACCTGATGGGTGTGCCCTCGTATTCGGTTTTATAGCTCCAGCTGACCTTCTTGTCTTCCACTTTCCCCGTGAGATTCACCGGGCCTCGTTCGGCCGGGCAGGTTCCCGTCAGGTCATTGCCGTCCTGGACAAACGTGCAGGCCCGCTCGCTTTCGTTGCCGGCAATGTTGTTGTGGATTTGCCAGGTACCGTTAACCGAGGTCGTATCGGCCGCCGTGATAAGAGCTGGCGCGCACGCCAGTAAGAACGACAGAAACAGCTTCTTCATTTGCTCACCTTCGAGAAGTATAGGTGACACCGAGTGCACTGTCAACGCCGAGAAGCACTTTGTGCTCTGGTGTAATTGCCAGCGCCCGTGCCGTTCCCGTGCTAAATTCCGAACGCGAGCGCCTGCTTTGCGCCGCCGCATATCTGTTCTTACAAGGCTGAGGCGTAGAGTTACGGGGCAACCTGGTCTACATATTCGGTACGAAAGTATTTGCTTACTGAATCTCGCGTAATATAGCGGAACTAATTTGACTCTGCGATGTCTAATCCTGCATGGGCAATGCGCGAGGCGTTAGGCGCGACTTTGTGGCTCTTGATTAGCGCCGCTTCGAAGCGGTTAAGTTGTTTGAAAAAGGCTTGAACAACAGCGAGATCGGCCGTAGGCTGAAGGCGAGCAACCAGACCGTCAGCCGATGGCGGAAAGAATATCAGGAAAACGGCAAGGTTGCTATGCGGCGGGCGGGGCGAGCGGGACGGCAACCCTGTTTGGATGAAGTCGACAAAGCCCGTTTGGTCGAGTTGCTCCTGCAAGGTCCCGAGCGCCTGGGTTACGAAACTCCCTTGTGGACGTGTCCACGGGTTGCGCACTTGATCGAGGAGAACTTCGAGGTGGATTATCACCCCGGACACGTTTGGC
>JBJMGK010000264.1:0-32280 GCA_045807925.1 Bryobacteraceae bacterium
GTTTAGATTAGGCAGCGTAAGCAAACTGCTGATTGTTGGCAGTTGTTGTTTTCCGATCGTTTTACGGGAGCTCGGAACCCGACACGCCTTCACACAACGATTCATTCCCGTCGAAGCCGTTGCGCCCCCAAATGGTCTTGGAGCACCTACAATCATAGCAGCTTTTGAGCCCTTCGGGGGCTGGGGGAACGGCCCGACTGTTGCGCGACTTTGGTCTCCGGTGCTCCAATGAAAGAGCCCCACAAATGCCGAGTGTCGCCCCCCTCAGTACACCGTCCGTCCTTAATCAGGAGGAAGAGAAACACGGGGATCTATTCCATGTCGTCCTGCTGGACGACGATGAACATACGTACGAGTATGTGATCGAGATGCTTCAGAAGCTTTTCGTTCTCTCCAAGGAGGCGGCGTTCCGGCACGCGGTTGAGGTCGATTCTACAGGGAAGACTATCGTGATCACGTGCGAAAAACCGGAGGCTCAGTTCGCCTGTGACCAGATTCATTCCTACGGTGCCGATCCCCGAATGCCGAAATCGAAGGGCTCCATGTCTGCTGTTCTTATCCCAGTGGGCAGTACGGCAGTCCGCTAAATTCAGCGCGTCTTAAAATTTCTTTTCGAAACCTTTGTCAAGTAAATGCTAGAGTCCTGATGAGGTCTCTTCTATGAAAACGCTTTCGCGGAGTTCCGCGCTCATCTGCCTGATCCCATTGCTGTCACTTTCGGCGGAGTGGAAAGTGGATCCGAACCACTCCACTGCGGGCTTTGCGGTCCGGCACATGATGGTCTCGACTGTCCACGGCTCGTTCAGCGGCCTGAAGGGTACCGTAGAATACGACCCGGCAAACCTGGATGCTTCGAAGGCAAATCTCACGATCGATGCCACGACCGTCGACACTCGGAATGAAAACCGCGATAAGGACCTGAAGAGTTCTAAATTCTTCGATGTGGAGAAGTACCCGACCATCACATTTGTGTCGAAGCGTGTGGTTTCGCAGCGCCAGGGCAAGTTCCAGCTGGTCGGCGACATGACCATGCACGGCGTGACCAAAGAGGTGACTTTCGCGGTCGAGGGCCCGATGCCCGCAGTCAAAGACGCCAAGGGGAATCTGCATTCCGGCGCGACGGCCACGGCTAAGATCAACAGGAAAGACTTCGGTCTGACATGGAGCGGTCCGCTCGAAGGCGGTGGCGTGACGGTCGGCGACGAAGTGGAACTGACGGTTGAGATCGAAATGACTCAGCCCAAGACCACGTAATCAGTCGGCGGCTGAAATAGTCGGGAACGTGCTCGAAATGTGATCGTGCCACGTGAGCCGATCTTCGTCGACCAGAGACCAGACTAAGCCGATCCCGGCAGCGAGGAAGCTGAGAACGCTTCCTCCCAGTCGCTGGTAACGACGGGCAGACGACGGAGGATTCCCATCGAAATCGATGAGCTGCAGGCCGGCTGATCTCATCCCGATCGTATCTGTTCCGGCAATCGTCCACAGAACCTTGTAAAACAGCGGGACGGTTAAAAGCCCTGACAGCAGGAAAGCGATGCTGTGTTTGTCCCATTCGAACGCCAGACCTGCTAGCCGAAGCACGCCGAACGCGAATGCGACACCGCAGAGCATGAGCGCTCCGTCAATCAAAGCCGCCTCGAGCCGAAGACTTATGGGAGCGACCGGCGCGTCACAAATGATATGAGATTGCGGCGGAGCAACTAGTTCCGCTTCGCCTTGAAACTCTAACCGACGCTGATCGACGGTGCGCTTCTTCGCTGGTTTGGCATGCTTCAGCTGTACCTTCTCACTCTTGAGCGGTGCTGGCCGGTTCAGTCCCGCTGCTCGCGCTCGTATAGAATCGCGCTCGGATTGTGACGTGAGTGAATCGAAAGGAATCACGCGAAGGTCAGGCGCAGAAGCCGGAAAGAGAATCTGCTGCCCGTCCGCATCAACTTTGGCAACCGGAGGAGCCTCTTCGGGTGAGGTCTCATTCAGGATGTCGTGTGCGAGAGCAGATGCTGCGATCGGAAAAGTAGACGGAGAAACTCGCGACGGAGTGTTTCGCACCCGGCGACCGCAACGGCGGCAGCGGTGGTCATCGTCTAAGATCCAAGTTTGGCAATGTTGGCAGGTCATGGTGGCTTTCTTTGGATCAGACTCGCTTCAGTCTTCAGAAGCTTGCAGGCTCAATCGTGCTACGGTGCTCGGTTGAGGCCTTTCGTATCACGAACTTCCCCAGAATTCCTATCTACCAGAAATCGTGGGCCGCGTCTAGGAAAATTCTCAAGCTATAGTTTTCTTGCCTGCTCAGCACTCCTTTTGAATGCTCCCCTCACGTTCGGACAGTCGATCAATCACCAGTTAAAGGCTGACCTCCCGGCGGAAGATGAAATCCGTTTCGAAAGCATCACGGAAAATTCCAATCCGCCGATGCGATTGCTGCACAAAATGGCCAGGATCGTCACCTCCGATATGGTGATCTCGGCCGACGAGATCCAATACAACTCCGATAGCGACTGGGCCTATGCGCAGGGGCACGTGCACCTGGAACACTTTGTAACCGGAGATAGAATCAATGCCGATCACGCCGAGTACAATCTGAGAACCCAGTCCGGCAAGTTCTATCTCGTGGATGGTACGGCCCCGTCCAAGATCGTTGCGAGTCCAACTGTCCTGACGACCACGAATCCTTTTTACTTTCAGGCAAAGTGGGCGGAACGAATCAAAAACCGCTACATACTTCATAACGGGTTTCTTACTGACTGCACCGTAAAGAAGCCGTGGTGGACGTTCCAGGCGCCCGTCTTCGACGTTATTCCGGGACAACGCGCGATCGCGCGAAATACGGTATTCCGGCTGAAGCACGTGCCGATCTTTTATCTGCCTTACTTCTATCGACCGCTGGGGAAGAATCCTCGCCAGAGCGGGTTTCTGACGCCGAATGTCGGGCACAGTTCCCTCTACGGCTACATTTTCGGCGTTGGTTACTACTGGGCTATCAATCGCAGCTACGACATGACTACGATAGGCGAATATTTCTCCTCACGTGGTCCGGCTCTCCGGTACGACTTCCGAGGTAAGCCCAACGAGGTAACGGATTTCGATTTCAATCTGTACGGTGTAAATGACAGGGGCATCGCCCAAGTGAACGCTCCACCCGTAAAGCAGGGCGGGTTGGAATTCGAGCTGACGGCGAAGACTCAGATTCTGGGTTTTACCGGAAGGTTGGACTACAATTACCTCAGTTCTTACCTGTTCCGGCAGGCATTCTCGTATTCATTTACGAGCGCGATTTCCTCCGACATCTATTCCATCGGGTTTCTGCAGCGGCACTTCTGGAAAGATTTGGCAACCCTCAACATCGTCTTCCAGCGGGATCAGCTGTTCCAGAGCATTACGCCCGTCGATCAACCAGCTAATCAGGTCATTATTCAGAAGTTGCCGTCGTTCGAGTTCTCCGTGCGAGATCGGGAGATAAAAAAAGGAGCTGCGCTTCCTGTTTGGTTCTCGCTCCAATCCAGCGTCGGGCTGCTGACCCGCAATGAGCCGATCGGTACTGAGACGAACGCACCGCCGCTGCCTTCCAACATCTTGCAAACGGGTGCCCTCGGGCGGATCGACGTGCAGCCGCGGGTCATGACCGAATTCAACTTCAAGGGTTTTTCGTTGAATCCAAGTATGACGCTAGGAGCCACGGGATACAGCAACTCCTATGCGACAAACTCAACTTTCTACACCCCTGTAAGCTTCTGTGGCGGTTACCAGTCGTGTTCCCCTACGCCCACAAACAACGTCAGTCTGGCGAATCGAGCAATTTTCCGGAAAGACGCCGATTTCACTGTTGATTTTCGCGCCCCTACTCTCGAACGGGTGTTCACGCCTCCAAAACGAGCACACCTGGGGGAGAAATTGAAACACGTGATGGAATTTCAGGCCACCTATGAATACGTCACGGGCATCAACCAATTTCGGAAAACGATCCACTTCGACGCGACGGACATTCTGTCCAATACGAACCAGTTGACGTTTTCGGTCACCAACCGGCTCTATAGAAAAGACAAGGCCGGAAACATCATGGAGATCCTGACTTGGCGTGTAGCGCACGCACGATTCTTTGATCCGACATTTGGAGGCGCCGTAATTTCGGGCCAACCGAACATCGGGTTTCGCAACGTCGTTCTTGCATCGACGGAGTTGTCGCCCTTTGCGTTCCTCGACGGTCCGCGCGATTATTCTCCGGTGATTTCCGCGCTGACGATCACGCCCTACAGCTTTTTTTCATTCGATTACCGTACCGAGTACGATCCGCTGCGGCGGCGCTTCATCGACCACACTATCTCGGGAACGTTCCGCTTTTCGAAGTACTTCGCCTCACTCAGCGATACTGCAATCACGACCAATCCGGTTCTCCTCCCGCAAGCAAACCAGATGTCCATTAGTGGCGGCTATGGTGCCGCGAACAGGAAGGGGTGGAACGCCGCTGCCCTTGTAGATTTCGACGTTCTGCTCAATCGGAGGCTGTTTAATTTCTTCCAGGTTTCCTACAACACTGATTGCTGCGGTTTCAGCGTTCAGCTACGCCAATATAATCTCGGCATCAGAAACGAGAACCAGTATCTGTTCTCGTTTTCCGTGGCGAACATCGGAACCTTCGGAAGCCTTCAAAAGCAGTCCCGCATCTTCTAGCGATTACTTGCCCCGTGGCTTCGGCTGCGGTTCGTTCGACCGGTAATCTCCGCCCATGGCTTCTCGTGATTCTTTCGTAAGAGGCCCGAGAGAGAGTTGCAGAGCTGGACCGGATTGCCAGGAGTTTGCACCAGCGACGACCGGAGGAGGCCCGATATCGGCGCGATCCTGCTTCTCCTTCTCGGTGGACGCGTTCATCCGGCGGTCACGATCAGCAAGCATATCCTGGTGGATCTGGCCCTCGGCTGTGAAGCCCATCATCAGAAGCGGATGGCCTGTCGGCAGCGTTCGCCCTTGGTCCGTGTTCCAAGTGTGCCAGGTCTTTCCGTACGTGCTCGCCATCTTCTGCATAAAGACATGCTCCGCCACCGTCGGGATGCCCGGGGCAATCAGTTCTCCGCTCTTCACCTCGTACGCGTGGCTATGCCACAGTTTCCGCTCATCCGCTGATAAGGTTTCGAACGCGTTTCTGCTGATGATGTACTCGACCCCCATCAGCTTCGAACTCTTGTCGTTCCCGTCGAAGATGACGCACTGCGTAAGGTCCTCATTTACAACTGAGCAGTAATGGTGAGCCTCCATCTGGGCGTTCACATTGCCGTTGTAGAAGTGGAACCCGTCCATGTACACGTTGATCGCGTCGATGGGTGGCTTGCTTTGAAGAACTGCGGTTCCGCTCTCCAGCACCTTGGTCTTCGCGAACTCCGGATTTCCGGGAGATTCGACGTACGATTTGGTGTTCTTTCCTCCGCAGCTGCTCAACACCAGAGTCAGCCCGCTAGACAACATACTCTACAGGACATCTTTTCCTCGGAAGTCAGACGCGGGTGTCTCACCCGTATTCCACTTCGGAATGCGCAATCCGAGCTTGTGACAATCCTCTTGTGAAGAAGTTCCTTCTCATTCTGCTGGCGTCGCTCACGTCCTGCCTCGGCCAGAGTTCATCGACTTTTCGAAATCCGGTGCTCAGGAGTGGCCCGGACCCGTGGGTGATCTTCCGCGACGGCTACTACTACGAGATGAACACCACGGGCGTGAATCTGATGATCCGCAAAGCGCGGAACATGTCGGATCTCGGGCACGCGGAAACGAAGGTCGTGTGGGTACCTCCGCCGAATACGCCGTATTCGGCTCAACTCTGGGCGCCCGAACTCCATTTTCTTCGCGGCAAATGGTACATCTATTTCGCCGCTGATTCCGGCCAAAACGAGACCCATCGGAATTGGGTGCTCGAAAACGCCTCAGCCGATCCGCTCTCCGAGCAGTGGACGTTTAAGGGCCAACTGACGGACAAAAGCAACAAGTGGGCTATCGACCCTTCCGTGTTCGAGGAGGAAGGACAGTTCTATGCACTCTGGTCCGGCTGGCCCGGAAAAGAGAACGGAACCCAGAACATCTACATAGCCAAGATGGAGAATCCTTGGCAGATAAAAGGCAAACGCGTGAAGCTGTCGAGCCCGCACTATCGATGGGAGAAATACGGCAGCGAGAATCCTCCGTTTGTCCGTGTGAACGAGGGACCGGAAATCCTAAAGCACGATGGGAAGTTATTTCTCGTGTATTCGGCGAGTGGTTGCTGGACGGATCAGTATGCTCTGGGGTTCCTGGTCGCGAGTGAAGGCAGTGATCTCTTGAAGCCGAAGTCGTGGAAAAAATCGCGCGATCCCGTCTTTACCAGCAACCCTCGGGGCGGCGCGTACAGTCCCGGGCACAATGGGTTCTTCAAGTCGCCCGACGGAACACAGGATTGGATCATCTACCATGCCAACCCGGGACCCGGTTTGGGCTGCAAGAACGATCGCTCGCCGCGGATTCAGCCTTTTACGTGGAAAACGGATGGCAGCCCCGATTTTGGACAGCCGGTAGACTTGTCGCAAGCCATCCCGAGGCCATCAGGAGAAACGGTCCCGTAGCTCCCGTCATTTTAGCTCGCCGCGGCCTGAACGGGCTGCCGTACGGCACAAGTCTGGTACAAAAGCTTTGGTGGCATCTTCCAGTCAAACTTTGCCCGTCGATCGTCTTGGACCGCCGAATCCGCGGCGGATCCTCGTGATTGATGACGAGGCTGATATTCGCGAAAGCCTTGAGCTTCTACTCTCGAGCGAGAATTACGCAGTCGACTTAGCCGAGAACGCGACCAGTGGTTTTCAGAAGTTCGAATCTGGCAATTACGACCTGATTCTTCTCGACTTGATGATGCCGGACCGCTCTGGAATGGAGGTTCTGGCCGACATACGGCAGCGGGACAGACAGACGCCGATCTTCATGCTGACGGCTTACGGGTCGGTCGAAGTCGCTGTGCGCGCGCTAAAGGCCGGCGCAAACGACTATTTCGCCAAGCCGTGGGACAACGAAAAGCTGCTCATTGAGATCGACCGGATGATCTCGAAAGGCAGTCTCGAGCGCGAAAATACACACCTCAAGCGTGCTCTGAAGCAGCGTTACGCTTTCCCGAATATTGTGGGAAAGAGCGAGCGCATGCTGCGGCTGCTCGACCAGGTCGCACAGGTTGCGCCGAGCAAGGCGACCATCCTGATCACGGGTGAAACGGGAACGGGTAAGGAGCTGATTGCGAAGGCTATTCACGGGAACTCAACCCGCGCAGATCAGGTTTTCGTACCTGTGAATAGCGGCTCCTTGCCGACGGAGCTATTGGAGTCGCTGCTCTTCGGGCACGTCAAAGGCGCATTTACCAGCGCCACGGCGAATCACAAAGGTTATTTTGAAACGGCAAACCGCGGAACGATCTTTTTCGATGAAATCGGAACGATCGGGCCGGAGATACAGGTGAAACTGTTGCGGGTGATGCAAGACCGGGAGTTTATGCCTCTCGGTTCGAACGAAACGACACGGGTCGACGTCCGCGTCATTGCCGCGACGAACGCGGATTTGCGCAAGCTGGTGGAAGAAGGCAAATTTCGGGAAGACCTCTACTATAGGTTGAACGTCATCAACTTAAATCTCCCGCCTTTGCGCGATCGTAAGGAAGATCTTCCCCTCCTCATCGACCATTTCTTTATCAGATTCTGCCGTGAAAACGAGAAATTCCTCGATTCGGAGCGCCGTTCGGTACTCACTTTCGAGCCGGAAGCCATGCAAATTCTGATGGAGCACAATTGGCCCGGCAACGTTCGTGAATTGGAAAATGTTGTGGAACGCGCGGTTGTCCTCGCGACAAGCCCTTCCGTCCCTGCCCACGTCCTTCCTGATCAGCTGCAGCAGGCGAGCGGTCTGCGTATCTCGCGAGATCCGAATGGCTCGGTGGCGCCTGACGCGTCCTTGTTTGAAATCGTTGCCGATTTCGAAAGAAGGAAGATCATTGAAGCGCTGGAGGCTGTCAATCACAGCCAAACGGATGCGGCAGAAGTGCTTCGAATCCCGCTGTCTACTCTGAACCAGAAGATCAAGCGGCTGAACATCGACGTGAAGCGCCGGACAGCCGGTTAAGCATCCGGGCGCTACGATAGATATCTTCTACTTACGATATTTCATGAAAAGATCCCGGTTCCGCTCCGGTGCAGCTGTTGTTTCCTTCCTGCTTGCGAGTCCGTTCGGGTACCCGCAGACAAACCCCGTTCGAGGCAGTGATGCGGCGCAGCTGCAGGCCCAGCTCGCACGAGATGAAAAGATTCTGCAAGATTGGGCGAATCTGAGCCGCTATCGTGCGGAGAATGCTCAATTGCCGGGCCCGGGCGAAACTGAAAACCGCGTCGTGTTCATGGGCGATTCGATCACCGATGCATGGGGGCGTTCACGCGGAGTTTTTTTTCCCGGCAAACCGTACATCAATCGCGGAATCAGTGGCCAGACTACGCCGCAGATGCTGGTTCGTTTCCGTCCCGACGTGATTGCCCTTAAGCCCAAGGTGGTCGTGATTCTTGGAGGAACCAACGACATCGCCGGAAACACAGGGCCCGAATCCATTGAGGAGATCGAAGGCAACCTCGAGTCCATGGCCGAACTCGCTAAATCCAACGGGATTAAGGTCGTTCTTGCGTCAGTGATGCCGGTCTGCGATTACATCAAGCCACAGACGCCCCGGAGGCCTCCTGCGCAGATCATCACGCTCAATGCCTGGATGAGAAGCTACTGCGCGCGCGCCGGGCTCATTTATCTGGACTATTACTCGGCGCTACTCGACGATCGAAACATGTTCAGGAAAGAGCTGACATTTGACGGCCTGCATCCGAACGACGCCGGATACGCGGTGCTGTCGCCTCTCGCTGCTCAGGCCATTGAGGCGGCACTTGCCGGCGACCATCGGTAAAGTGAAGAGGTCGATGCTCTTCACTTTGCCGAGCTTGTACCAAACCGCAAGGAAGCGTTAGTGTCCAGTTTCGCCGCCGACGCAGCAATTGACCCAACCAGAGCTTTCACTCGCGGGCGCGCGTTACCCCTCCTGTTCGGAGTCACGATTTTCGTCAGTGCCTGTCTGCTGTTCCTGGTTCAGCCGCTTATCTCGAAGCTGATTCTGCCGTGGTTTGGCGGTTCCGCCGCCGTCTGGGTCACCTGCATGCTGTTCTTCCAGGCCGGCCTTTTACTGGGATATTCCTACGCGCATGAATTGAGCCGAAGGGTGCCTCCTAAGCTTCAAGCGCTGGTTCACGTCATTCTTCTGACGGGCAGCCTTGCAATGCTTCCCATCCTTCCGAACTCGGCGTGGCAGCCGGCTCCGGGCGAGGACCCGACGTGGCGATTGCTAGGCGTTCTGGCGGCCACGGTCGGTCTGCCTTACCTCTTACTTTCTTCGACAAGTCCTCTGCTTCAAACCTGGTTCGCCCAGAGCGAAGAAGGGCAGCTGCCATACCGGTATTTCGCTTTGTCGAACGCCGGATCTCTGGCCGCGCTCATCAGTTATCCGATTCTGATTGAGCCTCGAATGACAGGTCATTCCCAGGCTGTCATGTGGTCGGGTGCCTTTGCTCTGTTTGTCTGTGTGTGCGCGGGAACTGCGGTACTCTCAACGCGATCCCGTACTGAATCGCCTCAATGGCGTCTTGCGGGTCGGGGAAAGACCGTCCCCGGCAACAAACCGAAGTTCATTCTGCCCCTCTGCCTCGCAGCCTGCGCTTCTGCACTGCTTCTCTCGGCGACGAACCTCCTGACCCAAAACATCGCGCCCATGCCTCTCGTTTGGGTGCTGCCGCTTTCGGTCTACCTGCTCACGTTTATTCTTTGTTTCGAAAGTGCGCGGTGGTATGTGCGTCCGATCTTCCTGCCGCTTGTGCTGCCCGCGCTGATGGCCTCTGTCGCCTTGGACGGACCGCTCGAAAACAGCAGCATAACCGAATCGGTCCCTACGCTGCTCGCCGCTCTCTTCGTGTGCTGCATGGCGTGCCACGGAGAAGTTGCCCGACTGCGGCCTGACCCGGCTTATCTGACGGGCTTCTACCTGTGCATTTCGTCTGGCGGCGTGATTGGCGGCATGTTCGTCGGCCTTGTCGCACCTCATCTGTTCCCTTCGACTTACGAAAATCCCATCAGCTTCCTTTTCTGTGCCGGCCTGCTGTTGTATATCCTCTGGAAGGATGGGCGCCGCGACTGGGATCGCTCGCGCTACGCCTTCGTGCCGTGGCTTGCTGCTCTATGCGCCAGTGTCCTGCTGCTTGTCTACGTTGCGGATCGCGCCTGGCGAGAGTACAAATCGGCCGTGCTGCTTGCCCGGAATTTCTATGGTGCGCTGCGGGTCGAAGACTATAAAGACCACGGCAGAACTATCCGCGAGCTAAGCCATGGGACGATCATCCACGGGCTGCAGATGTTATCTCCGCATCTGCGGCACTTCCCAACGACGTATTACGCGCGGGAGTCCGGGATCGGTTTGACCTGGCAGTCGCTTCAAAAATCAGGGCCCCTCGCGATGGGCGTGGTGGGGCTCGGCGCGGGAACGCTCGCCACATATGGGCGGGGAGGCGACCGATTGCATTTCTACGAAATCAATCCGCTCATGCGATCCATCGCGCAAACCCGGTTTAGCTATCTCTCCGACACGCCGTCGCATGTCGATATCGCCTTGGGTGACGCGCGGATCACCATGTCGCGGGAAGCGCCGCAGAAGTTCGACGTTCTGGTTGTAGATGCTTTCTCCGGCGACGCCATTCCCGTTCATCTGCTAACGCGCGAGGCCTTTGCGCTCTACTGGCGTCACCTGAAACCGAACGGCGTTCTTGCTGTTCACATTTCGAATCGCTATTTGCACTTGGCGCCTGTCGTGGAGCTCGCCGCTCAGCGGTCGGGAAAATCGGCGTGGCTGGTGGAGAACGGAGACCGCGATCTCAGCGAGATCTACGCAGCGAGCTACGTACTGGTTACAAGCCGTGAAGGCTTCTCAGACGAACCTCTGCTCAAGCACAAACTGCAGCGCATTCACGTTCCACCACACCTCCGTGAATGGACGGACGACTACAGCAATCTTTGGGACATCCTGGACACGAAGACGGGCCGATAGCGACAAGCGAGTCTTTTAGAGGTGGAACTCGCCGCCGATTTCGCGCACGCAAACGCGCTGCGGGTCAGACCCGGCGGCACGCAGCACGCGCTCGATTGGCTCGTGTTTTGTCTCGTGGCTAAGCCGAAACGTTTGATGGTGTACGGGAAGAATGCGTTCGGCGCCCGCCTCGTTCGCCATGCTCCATGCTTGTTCGGGATTGCAGTGGACGCGGATCCATGGATCGTAGGCACCGATAGGCATGATTGCGACATCGAAGCGGCGGGATGATTTTAACTGCCGGAAGGCGTCGGTGTATGCAGTGTCGCCCCCGAAGATAATCCTGAATCCTTCCGCCTCGACTGTGTATCCGTTATAGCCTCGGTATACATCGCTACGCATCCGCGCGCCCCAGTGGTTCACCTCGAACGCTGATACAGATGCTGTTCCGGTGCTGGCTATTTCACCCCACCGCAGTTCATGAACCTGCTTGTAGCGCCGTGTCCGAAGCAGGTCCGCCGTTCTGAACGCCGTGACCACTTCAGTGCCTGTACTCTCCAGTTCTCGCAGGCTTGGCAGGTCGAAGTGATCCATGTGCGCATGTGAAAGCAGGATCAGATCGATGGGCGGCAGTTCGATCACAGGGGCCGCTACTTCGGTCAGCCGTTTGATTCCGAGCGTCACCGGGCCGAAGTTCAAACCGATGCGCAAGCTGAACACCGGGTCGGTCAGAATCGTTGTCCCGTTCAGCTTCAGCAGAACCGTGCTGTGTCCAAGCCAGGCAGCGTGAAGTCCATGGTCCGGCCACTCCTTAGGACGAGGGTGGCGAGGCGCCGGTTCACTCTCGCGATGGTACTCGCGGGACATCTCGCGAAAAAATGCGGGAGCTGCGCGCCGAAGAAATCGAGCCGTTTCGGGTGCGCGCGCGAGACGGGCGGCAACGGTTGGTTTCGCACCGACCCTGCTGCGAGTGTGTCTCAACTTGGATTACTCATTGAGCAAGATGCTCTGACCCCTTAATTGTCTCAGACCAAGGACTCGCACGCATGCCGCCCGGGCACATCACCACCGGAACATAACGGAGAAGATAGGACCTTGTAGACGCGCCGTGATTCCGCTGCGCCCGTTACTGCTTACATAGATCTCGGTGTTTACCGCCCGGTAACCGGCCAAAAACGTGATGGGACCCAACACCAGTCCGCCGCTGCCCGTCGCTTCCGCATAATAGCCGTAATCCCCGAATGCCATGCCGCGTATCCCGCCCTCGATCTCGAAGAACTTATGTGCTGGAATGGGAAAGATCCGGAAATCTGTACCAGCCAAAGGTAAAACGACCTGTTGCGACTTATTGGCGGAAACGCCCGTTTCGACGGCTTGCAGCAGTCCGGTCGCGCCGAGATACGCGGCCCCCACTGAGAACCCAAGATGCCCCTTGGACCCGCTCAGTACGTCATATTGATAACCGACGAACGCATAATCAAGGCTGGCGGACGAACGAACGGTCTGGCTTACGTTGAAAGTCTGGCCCCGGTAAATAATGCTCCGAGTTACCGAATTCGAGCCTGTGATCCGGAATGGTGTTCCTTCGACAACGATCCGATGCCTGCGGGCAGGTTTGAAGACAAGCTGACCATAGAAAGTCCCTTTCTGTTGCGCGGCATTCAGATCTGTTACCAGATCTATCGGTGATCCATTCGCCTGAATCTGACCTCCGGTATTGACAAGCCAACCGCCGGCCGTTACTTCGACGTGAAAGTTTTCCGGATCTTCGGAAACGCCGGCCCACTGGGCCCGGCAGGTTGACCCGGCCGCCAGACAAAGCAGCAAGGCGGCACAGAAATTTAGCCTAAACACTGATGAGAAATACCCCGAATGTTAGAGCGATTTCGTTCGGGAGATGCTCACAGGAAAACGTCAAACCTTTGTAAAATCAACGAAGCGGCGTCACCCAGCGCAGCTCTCTCCCTTTGCTATTCTCACGGTTGCATGAGCGGCAAGGTCCTCGATGGAAAGAAAATCCGGGATGAAATTCTTGAAGAACTGCGACCCCGAGTAGAAAGGCTGACGGAAAAGGGCAGACCCCCCGCACTTGCTGTCGTGTTAGTCGGCGACGATCCGGCTTCTCACATTTACGTTCGAAGTAAGATCAAGGCCTCACAGGATCTGGGGATCCGCAGCATCGAAATCAGAGCGCCAGGGAATATTACAACCGAAGGGCTCCTGGAGTTGCTCGGACCTCTCCGGGAAGACCGTTCGGTGGACGCCATTCTGGTGCAAATGCCGCTTCCGTCCCAAATCGATCCGGAAGCCGTTGTGCCAAGAGTTGTGGATCCGGCGCGAGATGTGGACGGCTTCGGCGCTTATAGCCTGGGCCGCCTGGTGTTGAACCGGCCGGGACCGCGGGCCTGCACTCCTGCCGGCATTATCCAGATGCTCAAGCGCTACCGGATTCCCATCGCGGGCAGGAAGGCGGTGGTCGTGGGACGCAGCGACATTGTAGGCAAACCCATGGCGCTGATGCTTCTCCACGAGAATGCAACGGTGGCGGTCTGTCACTCCCGCACGGAGAATCTCCCGGCGGAATGTCGAACCGCGGACATCCTTGTTGCGGCGATCGGCCGTGCGGCGATGATCACAGCCGACCACATCAAACCCGGGGCGGTCGTGATCGATGTTGGGATGAACCGAATCCGGGACAGAGCCGAGGTGGAGCGTCTGTTTCCGGGGGACAACGCCCGGCTGGCGCTCTTTGAAAAGAACGGCAGTGTCCTGGTTGGCGACGTGCACCCGAAGCCGATGGAGGAACTGTCGTCTGCGTATACGCCTGTTCCCGGTGGAGTCGGTCCGCTCACAATTGCAATGTTGATGGCCAACACGGTCGAACTCGCCGAGCAGCACCAGGGATGTTGAGAGTAGGTCTCACCGGAGGCTATGCAAGCGGAAAATCCTTCGTGGCCGGCGAGTTGGCCCGCTTAGGGTGTCATCTCATCTACGCAGACGAACTCGGCCATCAGGTATTGAAGCCCGGAGGGGAGGCGTACGGACCGGCAGTTCGAATCTTTGGCCCGGCAATCTTGTCCGGAGATGGAACGATCGACCGGAAAAAGCTGGGTCAAATTGTTTTTTCCTCGCCGGAGCTATTGAAAAGACTTTCCGACCTTGTTCACCCCGCCGTATTCGATCTTGAAGCCGAACTGATGGAAGGGGTAAAGCGAAAAGATCCTCACGCGATCGTGGTAATCGAAGCTGCGATCCTGATAGAAACGGGACGGTACAAGGTATTTGATCGTCTAATCCTTACCGCCTGCAGCGAAGCGACCCAGATCGCACGTGCCATTGCCCGGGATGGCCTCAGCCCAGAGTCCGTAAAAGAGCGGATCGAACGACAGCTTCCGCTCGAGGAAAAGAAGAAATATGCTGATTATGTCGTTAGTACGGATGGCACGAAAGAGGAGACATTGCGACAAGTAGAGGCCGTTTTCGGAGATCTGAAGCGGCTGGCCCGAGTTCACGAACAATGAGACTAAGGCTGCTACTGCTGGCTGTTTTCGTGACGTGGAGCGCCGTTTGGTTCACATCCCACGCGCAGTGGAGCTTTCGCGGTCTGGCAAGTCCCTTCCTGCGGAGTGCTTCGCAATGGACAGAGCCTTCTCTGGTGCGCGGAGCGGGCATCTCTGCGGATGAACAGAACAACATCGACATCTATAAGAGCGCCCGGCTTGCTACGGTTTACATCACAAGCACCACGGTCCGTCGCGACTTTTTCTATCAACCCGTGGCGTCTCGAAGCTTGGGTTCCGGCTTTCTGATCAATGACACCGGATTCATTCTCACGAACTTTCACGTGATTTCCGGTAGCAGCCGCATCCAAGTCACGACGTCCGACCAGACGCAATACTTTGCCACTGCTCTCGACACCGATCGATCCGACGACTTAGCGTTGATCAAAATTGACCCCAAAAAAAAGATTGAGAGCCTGAAGCTTGGCGATTCGGAGCATCTTCAGGTGGGGCAAAAAGTATTGGCAATAGGAAATCCGTTCGGCCTGGAGGGCACACTGACGGTCGGGGTTGTTTCTTCTATCGGGCGCGCGATCGAGGGCGAGAACCAGCAGCGCCTGGAGGGAATGATTCAAACGGACGCAGCGATCAACGGCGGCAACAGCGGCGGCCCGCTGCTCGATTCCAACGGTTCCGTGATCGGGATTAATACGGCCATCCTTGGGCAGACGAATATGGGTATCGGCTTCGCTCTACCGATCAATCGGGCGAAGGCCCTGCTGGCTGACTATCAGGCGGGGCGTGTGACAGAGCGGCCGAAGATCGGCCTGACTGCGGAATATGTAGCGGGAGACCTCGCCGAAGCGCTCGGATTGCCGCGTAAGGGCGGACTCCTGGTTCAGGAGGTCGTACCCGGGTCGTCCGAAGGTGCGGCAGGCGTCCGCGGCGCCCGGCAGGTTGTCGCGATCGGCAACGTGGAACTTGGAATTGGCGGCGATCTCATCGTTGCGATCGATGGCAAGCCGGTTGACCGCGAAGACGCTCTGGTGCGAGCGATCTCTCAGAAGCGAGTGGGCGATACGCTCGTGCTTACGGTGGTTCGAAACGGCAAAAATCTGGTCGTTCCAACGAAGCTCCTGCGGCCGCCGGCGGACTTAGGTTGACGAACCCGGCGCGGTAGCAAACGGGTTGAAGTTGGTGTCGTAATCGAAGTAGTCGACGCCTTCGGCTCGCTTCAACCAATTCACAACCGCATATGTCGCGGGCGTCATGAGAGTCTCGTACACGACTTTGATTACGTAACCCGAAACGATCAAGCTGACGATCACGCTCACCGGTCGGGTGCCGTAGAACGCAGCGAACATCACCACCGTCGTGTCAACCGCCTGCCCTACGACAGTAGACCCGATGGTGCGAGTCCAGAGATAGCGGCCGCGCGTCAGCACCTTCAGTCGTGCAAGCGTAAATGAATTGGCAAACTCTCCGCACCAATAGGCAAGCAGGCTTGCCGCGACAATGCGCCCCACTGGCCGAAAGATCGTTTCGAAAGCGGCCTGGTCCTTGAATTCAGGAGCAGGAGGGATGACGACTGCCAGATAGCTCACCGCAACCATGAGGAAGGATGCGAAAAAGCCGAACCAGATCGCCCGGCGAGAGGCGCTGTAGCCGTACACCTCCGTGAAGATGTCGCCGAAGATGTAGGTGATCGGGAAAAGGATCTGAGCGGCACTGATGCGCATCGGTCCGAGCGCGAAGAATTTGGGCGCAATCAGATTCGAAATGATCAGCACCACAACGAACAGCAACGTGAACGATTCGAGATACCGGTACTGGTGCGCATCAAACCTGGATGTCTTCCAAAGTGGCTGTTCTTTTACTGTTTCCAATCAGTCCCGATTACCCTTTCCCGCTAAAACTCCAGCACGGCCATCTTACCGTCGGTGATGAGCTTGTCACCGGTTGCGTTCGATGCGTCTTTCGGGATATTGTTCCGGTCGACCAAAGCCACTCCGTGTACGGTGCCGGTGAAAACCAGGTCATTCACAACCTTCGCCCGCTCTGCATCGATGTGGGGATCGATGCCGTGCGTGAACGATTTACTGGTTTGTGAATAGGTGATGCTGGTGTCGTGAGTTGCCGCCGCCACCCAGACGGGTTTCCCGTTGAACTGCTGTGGCCGCTGCCAGATACGGATGTGGTGCCGCATTGCAAACGTGTTGTTCTGCTTCTGCAGGGCGAAATCGGGTGGCCTCCCCTCGAGCGTAAGGATAGACATAGGCGCCTCGCTATACCCGCGGTCCTCGATGATAGCCCGAGCCGTTTCCATCTTCGAGTTTTGACTGAGCGCATTTGCTGCAATCCACCCTGCACTCTTGAAAGCTCCGCTAACCTGGTCAGTAGTTCCAACAAACATTAGATTGGTCAGATCCGAGGGATCGGGCGGCTTTTCTGCAATCGTGCGAAACGGCTCAGAGTTAACGAGCGTTTCGAGTTCCGCAGCGGGCGAGATCGGTCCCGGGGTTGGAATCGTGCCCGGGTTCGGCGTCCAATCCAGGTTCTTGGTCAACTTGATCTGGACGTCGGTTCCCGGTTTGTAGTCGATGGAGGGGTCGACCTTTTTCAGGAACGCCGCTTTCACACCTGTCAGCAACTCTGCAAGCTCCGAGTGCCGGCCGCCCAGTTTGTCTAAGCCACGGTCGATTTGCCCGGCGTAGGTTCCAGAGGTCTTAATGCCGGTAATCAACCCTGAGTCGTCGACCGCTTCCCGCGCATTCTCAACCCCCGCGAGAACAGCAGAGATTTGCTTTGATTGCCCGTGAGCGTCTTTCATGTGGTCAAAGTTGAGGCGAAGAGTTGCCGGCTTCTCCTCGCCGGATCCGGTCGCTCCCTGATACGGTGCCGCGTCGGCGGTAGTACCGGTCACCTGAGTACCCGCCGGGATCACGACGGCATTCCCGACGAAGACGGGCACGAGCACGACTCCCGCGATTTTTTGGCCAGACGGGTGGTCGCCCGACGCCTCTGTGGTCAATCTCACGTCGATAGCAGTGCCCGATGGCACCTGTTGCGAAGCTGACCCGACGAGCAACAACGGAATCAAGGACTTGAAAAGAGAAACCGACTTCATCGCGAACCTCTCATCACCCACTCAGGTTCAAGTGCGGGAGATTGTGTCTTCTAATTCTTGCTCATTCGCTGGAGGCGGCTTGGGCAGCTCAATTCAGGGAACTCCGACCACCTCCGAACGGCGTAAAGCTTTCTATATGCAGGCTATAATCAGATGGTGTTACGCCACCCAGCCGCCATTCTCCTCGTGGCTATCCTGCTTGTTGCCTGTGGAAACGGCCTGAAAAGCAAGGAAAAGGTGCAGGCAGCCATTATGGATCGAATTCAGAATAAAACCGGACTCGATCTGAAAGGGCTCGACCTCACGACTACCTCCGTGTCCTTTGAAAAGAATATGGCGTACGCGACCGTCGCGTTTCATCCTAAAGGTGACACGAGTGTCAGTCATGGGATGGAGATGAAGTACACGCTCGAGCAACGCGATGGTCAGTGGCAAGTGGTGAATGTATCGGACCCGCACGGGAATCCGGCTAAATCGCCGTCTGGTATGGGTAGCGGGCAGTTGCCGCCCGGACATCCGTCGGTCGACAGCGCACTTCCCGGGCATCCGGGCGAGATTCCAGGCGCGAGGCAAGGCGGACAGACAAGGTAATGAAAACGGTAGCCGTGCTGGGCGGGGGACCCGCTGGAGCCACAGCCGCAGAGAGACTAGCCGGAGCTGGTCTTAGGACGATCGTTCTGGACGAGAAGTTGGCGTGGGAGAAGCCGTGCGGCGGCGGAATCACATACAAGGCCTATTCTCAGTATCCTTACCTCCTCGAAAACGACACCCCGAAGAAGCTCGTTACTGACACCCTGCTAGCCGCTCCTCGCTCGGGAGCGTACAAGATGGAATTGACCAAGCCGCTTGTGATCTATTCGCGCATGGATCTCAACGCCATGCTCTTGCGGCGCGCCGAAGCGGCGGGTGCGGAGATCGAGAAGACGCGAGTGTTGGGTCTCGAACGCCATAGCTCGGGCTGGACCATACGGACGCGATCGGGCCGGATCGATTCAGACTACTGCGTGGTCGCCACCGGCGCGCGAAACCCGTTGCGCGATGTCGGCACCCAGTACACCGCTCAAGACACGATGTATGCGCTTGGGTATTGGGTTCCGGCGGACCAGCCTCACATCGATATCCAATTTCTGCCGAATCTGGAAGGCTACATATGGGTGTTCCCGCGCGCGGGTCACTTGTCAGTCGGGATCTGCGGTAAAAGCGAATCGGCGCAATGCCTGCGGAGCCGGCTCGAGCGCTACATGGACGAGAAGGGGATTCCGCGCAAGGAAGCGAAGTTCTACGGACACATGCTCCCCGCGCTTGAGTCTCGGGGCTGGCGCAATAATCGTTTGGCGGGCGACGGCTGGATTGCTGTGGGCGACGCCGGCGGCCTGGTGGATCCGATCACGGGCGAAGGACTGTACTATGCGGTCCGATCCGGGGATCTGGCGAGCCAGGTGTTGTTGAGCGAATCCGAATCCGATCGTAAAGAAGAGACCTACCGGCAGTTGATCTCCCGTGACTTCGGTCTCGATCTCACCTACGGTGCGGGGTTGGCAAAGCGACTGTTTTGTGGCGCGATGTTCTTTGGCGCTGTTCCGAGCCGCATGATCGACTTCATGAAGCGCAGTCCAAAGTTCTGCGAGATCATGCAGGATCTGTTTGCCGGAACGCAACCCTACCTGGAGCTCAAGACCCGGCTGGTTCGTAACGTCAATACCACGCTCCACGAGCTCCTGATGAGCTTTCTTTTCCGCAAGTTGATCCTCGGCGAAACGCGGGTATGAACGTAAAGCAGTCGGAAGTCCTCATGTCCCGGGCGCAGGAAAGCATCCCGGGGGGTGTCAACTCGCCTGTGCGTGCATTCCGAGCCGTTGGTGGTTCGCCGCGCTTCATGGCTCGGGGCGAAGGTTCACACCTGTATGACGTGGATGGTAACGACTACATCGATTTCATCGGTTCCTGGGGGCCTCTGGTGCTTGGCCATCGGCCTAAGCCCGTCATCGACGCCCTGGCCGCCGCCCTGGAACTCGGAACCAGCTTTGGCGCTCCGACGGGCCGCGAAGTCGAACTCGCTGAATTGATCATCGACGCGGTGCCGTCGGTGGAAATGGTGCGGCTTGTGAACTCCGGAACGGAAGCGTGCATGAGTGCCGTCCGGCTCGCGAGAGGGTTCACCGGGCGGGACATCACCGTCAAGTTTGAGGGCTGCTACCACGGTCACGTCGATTCGTTGTTAGTAAAGGCAGGGTCCGGTGTGGCTACCTTGAGTCTTCCGGATAGTGTCGGCGTACCACGAGCCTTTTCCGACACCACCATTGCGCTTCCATTCAACGATCTCGATCAGGTGGAAACGGTGTTCGCGAGGGAAGGGAATCGCATCGCTTCGGTCATCGTGGAACCGGTTGTTGGCAACATGGGCTGCGTTCCTCCTGAACCGGGATTCCTGGAGGGCTTGCGTCGGGTCACGGAACGCTACGGAGCATTGCTGATTTTCGATGAAGTGATGACGGGCTTCCGCCTGAGCAGAGGCGGCGCTCAGAAGCTCTACAACATTACTCCCGATCTGACCACTCTCGGTAAGATCCTCGGTGGCGGTCTGCCCATCGCAGCTTACGGAGGACGCGCCGATATCATGCGCAAGGTGGCGCCCGCCGGACCGGTGTATCAGGCGGGAACGCTGTCCGGCAACCCACTCGCGGTAACGGCCGGGATCGCGATGCTCACCTATCTCGAGCAGCATCCCGAAGTCTATGACGACCTCGAGGCGGCAACCATGCGTATTGTCGAGAATCCACCGGAGGGCGTGCACGTCAACCGCGTGGGTTCCATGTTCACCTTCTTCTTCTGTCCGGGACCCGTTCGGAATTACGAAGAAGCGAAGCGCTCGGATACAGCCGCTTTTGGCCGATTTTTCCACCATATGCTCGAGAACGGGGTGTACTTCCCGCCCGCTCAATTCGAAGCGGCATTTGTATCGGCTGCGCACACGCCCGCGGATATCGCCCAAACGGTTCGCGCTATCGTTGCTTTCGGAAACGTGCCTGTTTCCCATGGAAGCTAAGCGGCGGGTTCTGGTAACCGGCTCAGCAAAACGCATCGGCCGGGTGATCGCGATTGAGCTGGCAAAACGCGGATACGCGGTCGCCATCCACTACAACCGATCACGAGCGGAAGCGGAGCAGGTGGCTCAAGAATGTGGCGGAGCTCCGATCTTCCAGGCCGACCTCGGCAATGTCGAGCAGATTCGCAGAGTGTTTCGAGAGGTGCAAGAGCGGTTCGGTCGCTTGGATGCCCTGGTGAACAATGCCGCGCGGTTCACGCGTTTCGATCCCCTGGCCATCACAGAAGCCGATTGGGATTTCATCCACGACATCAACCTGAAAGGGACGTTCTTCTGCTGCCAGGAGGGAGCGAACCAAATGTTGGCGAATGGTAGCGGCCGGATCGTTAATATCAGCTCTCTTGGTGGGATACGACCTTGGGCCGACCATGCCCATTACTGCGCTTCGAAAGCAGGCCTGATCATGTTGACCAAGGCTCTCGCGAAAGCTTGGGCTCCGCAGATCACCGTCAATTCCGTGGCGCCCGGAGTTATTGCTTTCAACGACGTGGACGCCCGTGTACAGCAAATGATCAACGCCACCCCGATGCGGCGCTCCGGCACTCCCGAGGAGATCGCCGAAGCAGTGCACTTCTTCTTAACTGCATCGGACTTCATCACGGGGCAAACGCTTGCCGTCGATGGTGGTCTGAACGATCGTTAGAATCTGGAAGGCCGCATGAAGCTGATCTTGTTTGGAGCAACTGGCATGGTTGGCTCCGGCGCCTTGCGGGAAGCTCTAGCGGACGTCGAAGTGGAAGCAGTTTTGACGATTGGACGCCGGTCGTGCGGCGTGCATCACCGTAAGCTGCGCGAACTGCTGCTGCCCGATCTGTTTCAATTTGCCTCGGTCGAAGACGAATTAGCGGGCTGGGATGCTTGCGTTTGGGCCCTCGGCGTCAGTTCCGTCGGGATGGATGAGGGAAGATATGCCAGGATCACCGAGGAACTGACGCTTCTGTGGGCTCGGGCGGTGCTTTGCTTGAATCCGGAGTTCAGCTTTTGCTACTGTTCCGCCGCAGGTGCGGACGGACGCGCGATGTGGGCGCGAGTACGACAGCGGGTTGAGAACGCGCTCAAGGCGCTTCCGTTCCGGCATATCGGTTGTGTGCGGCCGGCGCTCATCGAGCCTGGCCCCGGAATCCGCAGCCGGGTAAAGCTGTATCAGGTGTTCATTGTCCTTTTCAGGCCGCTGTTCCCGCTGATCGTAAGGTTCTTCCCTCGATTCTCGACTACTTCGGAACGCCTCGGCCGCGCCATGCTGGAAGTCGTGAAAGGCCGGGTCGACAAATACATCCTGGAGTCGGTCGATATCAACCGTTTTGGACGTTAGCGCCCTCGCTGACCTAATTCGCCCGGCCTTCGAAGAACGCGTCCTGATGGTGAACGATCGAGGGGGGCTCTGTAAAGACAACCGAAATCGTATCGAACCGGACCTGATGCCAGGGAATACCTGCTTTAGTGGCGTAGCTGCGCGCTGCGCGTGTGATGTTCCGTTGTTTGGTGGTGTCGATCGCTCGATCGGGAGCACCGAATTCGGCGGAGCGGCGTGATTTCACCTCGACAAATACGATAACGTCGCCATCCCGAGCCACAATGTCGACCTCAGCTTCGCCGCCGCCCGGACGGTAGTTCCTCGCGAGAACAGTGAAGCCTGCCCGTCGCAAATACCGATGAGCACAATCTTCTCCGCGTCTCCCGAGAGCCGCTTCCGGAGTCAGACTACGCCGCTCACGGAATTGTCTGGCAGCGTCGCTTAACTTCCAGAGGAGTTGCCTCGGTGCGACGGTCCAAGATGAAGTTTCACGGCTTCCAGTTGCCATTCGATGACTTTGCCCCTGATCAGATAGCAAAGGTAGAACTCCCAGAAACGCCGGAATCTGCGGGAAGCGTTTACCAGAAGTTCGAAACCCAAATATCTCCAGAAAGCAAGTAACCGGACGCGTGTCGAATTCTCACGGAACCGCGCAGCCGAGTAGTAGCCGAACCCGCCGTGATCTTCGCCGAAGTAGCGCAGCGAGAAACTGTTCAGGTGCCATTTGTGAGTCGGGTCGCAGAATGAGCTGAAATCGGTGTAATGCGGAGTGACGATGAACAAACGGCCGCCGGGTTCCAGCAACCGGTGGAACTCTTCCATCGTTCGAACCACGTCCGACACGTGTTCGATGAGGTGGATGGCACGAATTTCGCGAAACGAGCTGTCCTGGAACGGAAAAGGGAAGTGGTCCAGATCCGCAATCACGTCGGCATTGGTGTTTACGTTCCGATCTACTCCGATTGCGCCAGGATATTTATTGATCCCGCAGCCGACGTCAAGTACCGAGCCGCTCGGATGATCTCGCGTTGAATTATCATGCCTCAATCAACTTAGAATATCGGTACCGTGCAAGGAGAACTCCGTCCCGAAAGCATAGTCGAAGCGCTTCCGGTCGCTACAATGGAGCGATGCCGGAGGAGAAAGAAGGCTCGCTAAGTTTTGAAGCGAGCCTGGAAGAATTGGAGCGTATTGTCAAAGAGCTGGAGAAGGGCGATCTTCCTTTGGAACAGAGCCTTGCGCTGTTTGAATCCGGAATGCAATTGAGCTCAGAATGTAAGAGACAGCTTGAAGAGGCTGAAACGCGCGTGGAAATCCTGATGAGGAAAGGGTCTGAGATTGTGCCGGTTCCATTCAACCCTGACGCACCGGCGAAATGACGAGCGCTACCCAATCCAGCCTTTCGGAATACCTCGCTGAGCAAGTCGCCCTTGTCGACGGAGCATTGCAGCGGTGTGTTCCGCCCGAGAGTACTGAGCCCAATTCGATCCATCGTGCGATGCGCTACAGCCTGTTCGCGGGTGGCAAGCGGATTCGTCCCATCCTGGCGATTGCGGCTGCGAAGACTGTATACGACCAAGTTGAAGGAGTGGAACAAGCGGCTGTAGCACTCGAGTTGGTTCATACCTATTCGCTGATTCACGACGATCTTCCGGCATTGGACAACGATGACTTTCGACGGGGTCGGCCCACATGTCACAAGGTTTTTGGTGACGCACTCGCGATCCTGGCGGGCGATGCCCTCCTGACTCTCGCGTTCGAGGTGCTGAGCAGTCTGAAGGTCGATGCGGAGACCAGGATCCTGCTTGTGAGAGAGTTGGCCCAGGCCGCCGGGACTGTCGGCGGGATGATTGGTGGACAGGTCAACGATATCGAAGGAGAGCGCCAACCGCCGACGGCAAGCCTGCTCGAATCCATACACCGGGCGAAAACCGGTGCATTACTCAGGGCGAGCGTGCGATTCGGTGCAATTTACGCTTCGGCATCGGAACGCGAAGTCGCAGCGCTCACGAACTACGGTGAGCATCTTGGTTTGGCCTTCCAGATCATCGACGACGTTCTCGACGTGGAGCAGTCCTCCGACAAACTGGGAAAGACGGCCGGCAAAGACGAGCAGCAGCAGAAAATCACATTCCCGGCAGTGTACGGTCTCGAGAAGTCGCGTGAGATGGCGATGCTCGAACGGGAGTCTGCGCTGGACGCGGTGGAGATCTTCGGATCGCGTGCGGACCGGATGCGGCAGATTGCCGACTTTGTTGTTCTTCGTCAGGCATAGCAGAACGAAATGGCTGGTGGCGGCCCCTCTCCCGAGCGCAAGAGCGGGGAAAAGCAACGGCTGGACACTCTCCTTGTCGACCGACGTCTGGCACCTTCCCGCGAGAAGGCACAAGCTCTCATTCTGGCTGGGAAGGTGCGGGTAGAGGGCCAGAACGCCGTCAAGCCCGGACAACTCCTCTCAACCGCTGCTCACATCGAAGTCGAAGCTCCCGCGAAGTATGTGAGCCGGGCTGGAGTGAAGTTGGAAGCGGCTCTCGCCTATTTCCAGGTGCCTGTGGAAGGCAAAGTCTGCATGGACGTCGGCACGTCCACCGGTGGTTTTACAGATTGTCTGCTGCAGCATGGTGCCGCGCGCGTGCACGCAGTCGATACCGGGGCCGGACAGATTGCCTGGCGGTTGCGGAGCGATGCGCGGGTGGTGCTGCATGAACGCTGTAATGCTCGCTACCTTGCGTTTGGAGATGTAGGCGAGGCGGTCGAGCTAATCGTTTGCGACGTCAGTTTCATATCAGTAACCTTACTGATCCCTGCGCTGATGCCGCTTCTTCGGCCCGAGGGCGATTGGATCATTCTGGTGAAGCCGCAGTTCGAAGTGGGACGGGAGCTCGTGGGCAAAGGTGGAATCGTGCGCGATCCCGCGTCTCATCGTCTTGCTTGCGACAAAGTCGCTGACGTTCTGCGGCGATCGACCTTTGCAGTCTCGATTACGGATAGCCCGATTCTTGGGTCTGAAGGGAATCGAGAGTTTCTCCTGCACGCGCGGAAAGCAGATTGTCCGCTGACTGATGCGCCAAGCGGGTTCGTCGGGTAAGCTATCCTTTAACTCCACCGGAAAATGAAAGCAATTGCCACAGTCGGCATCATCTCGAAACCGAAAATCGCACGTGCTGTAGAGATCGTGTGCGGACTACTGCAATGGCTTGACGATCGCGGGATTCGATACCGATGTGACGAGCAGACGGCGCAATATGCATCGTTAGCTGAGTCGTATGCGCGGGAAGCCCTCGCGGACGGCATCGAACTCATTATTGTTCTCGGTGGCGATGGAACGCTGCTCTCAGCTGCGCGGGTTGTTGCCGGAAAGAATATTCCGTTGTTTGCTGTCAATCTCGGGAATCTCGGCTTCCTAACGGCGATTCAGGTCGAGGAGCTTTATCCCGAACTCGAACGCGTTTTCAGGGGCGAACACGAAATGGAAGAGCGCGCGACCGCGGATTGCGAGCTTCAGCGGGAGGGCGAGGCCATTGCAAGCTACCGTGCGCTAAACGATGTCGTGATCACGAAGTCGGAGCTGGCACGCATGATCGATCTCGACACGTATGTGGACGACCACTTCGTGGCGGCATATAAGGCGGACGGACTGATCATAGCGACACCAACCGGTTCGACAGCGTACTCGCTATCCGCCGGGGGGCCGGTAGTTTTCCCGTCCGTGGGAGCGTTTTGTATCACTCCGATCTGTCCGCATATGTTGACAAACCGGCCTGTGATCGTGCCCGACACGAGTGTCATCGAAATCCTGAATCATGGCGCGGAGGGAATCTTCCTCACGATCGACGGCCAGGTCGGTGAGCCTCTTTGCTCCGGAGATCGAATCGTCTGCCGCTCATCGCCAAATTCGATCCAGTTGATTCGACCTCCGCAGCTGCTCTTTTTTGATGTCTTGCGGGAAAAACTGAAATGGGGGGAGCGTTAGCAGATGTTTCTGAGACGGCTGTCAATTACTTCGTGGATCTTTATATCGCTGTTGATCGGCATTCTGCTCGGTGTCTTCTTCCCGGAATTCTCTAAAGGTCTCGCGCCTATCAGCAACATTTTTCTCCGTCTGATTCGATCCATCGTCGGTCCACTGCTGTTTGGAACGCTCGTTTATGGGATTGCCGCGTCGGGAGAACTCAAGACGATGGGCCGGATTGCATTGAAGGCCGTCACGTACTTTGAAGTTGCGACGACGCTTGCACTGGTGATCGGACTGCTGATGGTGAATCTGATGCAGCCAGGCGCCGGCGTACCCCTTAACGAGGGCGGAGCGGCAAAACTTCCTGCGTTAGCAAAGCCGGCATCTGTCGGACAGATCTTTGAGCACGCCGTCCCGGCAAACATCTTCGAATCTTTGGCACAAAACGATGTGCTGCAGATGGTAGTTTTCTTCTTTCTGTTCGGAGCCGCTTGCTCATCGATTGGACCGAAGGCTCAGCCGGTTATCGACTTTGCGGGTTCCGTCGCTGAAGTGATGTTCCGCTACACGAAATACGTGATGTACCTTGCTCCGTTCGGGGTAGGGGCGGCCATCGCAGTGACGATCGGATCCAAGGGCGTCGGGGTTTTATTCGGGCTCGGCAAGTTGGTTGGAACCCTTTATCTTGCGCAAGCTATGTTCGTAGTTCTTGTGCTCGGCTCGGCTCTGGCGATCGCCAGAGTCCCGATCGCGCCCTTTGTCAAAGCCGTGCGGCAACCGTTCATCCTGGCCTTTTCAACGGCCTCGAGTGAGGCGGCCCTTCCGCTGGCGCTTGAGAACATGGAGCGCTTCGGGATTCCAAAGCACATCGTCGGTTTCGTACTTCCAACCGGGTACAGCTTCAACCTCGACGGGTCGACGCTCTACCTGTCTCTTGCTTCTGTCTTCGTGGCACAGGCCGCTGGAGTTCACATGCCCTTAGGAACCCAGATCACGATGATGCTCACGCTGATGTTGACGAGCAAGGGCGTTGCTGCTGTTCCGCGCGCGTCGCTGGTGATTCTGGCCGGCACTCTCGGGACGTTCCAGTTGCCGCTTGAGGGAATCACTCTCATCCTTGGCGTCGACGCCTTGATGGACATGTGCCGCACCTCCGTCAACCTGCTCGGTAACTGTGTCGCGACGGCCGTGGTCGCCAGGTGGGAAGGCGTTCCTCTCTCAGCTAACGCCGATCGCGCCATCGAGCTTGAAGTGGCGTCCTGATCGCCGGCACAAATAACCGCTATTCCTGCATCAATTTGCGTAATCTGCTTGTGGTGTTCCAGTTGCGAATGGTCATGCTCTTGTACGCGGGATGCGAAATCAGCTTTGGGAAATGGCTTTGACTCGCCTTGCTTATAAGTCGCGAGCAATAGAGGACGTGATCGCTCGCGAACGCCTCGTCTACTCCTTCTTTCAGCCTGAGAGTCGGTAAGACTTCCCTCGCTTGAACAGGAGGACGAAGGAAGATAACGTCGTACCGGCATTTGCCGGGATCGGAGCCGAAATCCTCGGGCGCATCTTGAACGACTGACGCGAGCTGATCCTCAGAAACCAGGCCGATCAGGGCAGTGTAGCCGAACCGCTGCGTCAAAGCAGATTCGATCTTCGCCGCTAAGCGCGTCCTGTCGCGGGCTGACGTTTGAAAGAGAACATTGCCGCTTTGGATATAGGTCGCGACGTTCTGCAGGCCGATGTCTTCGAAGCAGCGGCGAAGCTCGGTCATGCTGATGAGATTATTGCCGCCGACATTGATGCCCCTAAGTAGCGCAAGGTATCTCAAGTGAGATTCTGTCCGAGCACGTGTGTCAGGCGATGGTGCCGACCAGTGGACTACTCGCGACTGCGTACTCGCGCTTCGGCATCCGACCGGCCAGGAAGGCAGCTCTTCCGGCCTCCACGGCCAACTTCATCGCGTGCGCCATCATCTCAGAATCCTCGGCCTCGGCGATCGCCGTATTCAGCAGGACGCCGTCGTAGCCCAATTCCATCGCCACTGCGGCATCCGAAGCGGTTCCCACGCCTGCATCTACGATGAGTGGAACCTCTGTGACTTCCTGGCGAAGGATCTTCAGGTTTGTCAGATTCTGGATGCCAAGACCCGATCCGATAGGGGCCGCAAGCGGCATCACCGCCGCAGCTCCCGCGTCGATCAATTTACGTGCGTTCACGAGATCATCGGTCGTGTAGGGCAGGACGACAAACCCTTCCTTCACGAGAAGGCGTGTTGCCTGCAGCAGGCCTTCGTTGTCCGGAAACAGCGTTTTTTGATCGCCAATCACTTCCAGCTTGATCCAGTTCGAGAGGCCGACCTCCTGCGCCAGGCGCGCGGTCCGGATTGCCTCGTCTGCCGTATAGCAGGCCGCTGTATTGGGCAGGATGTGAATCCGCGATCGATCGATGAAATCGAGTTCCGATTCCTTCGATTTGTCCGTGAGGTTGACACGCCGGACTGCGAGAGTCACCATCTCGGTTTCCGCTGCCGCATGACACCGAGACATCAGTTGTTTGCTTCGGTATTTCCCGGTGCCTACAAAAAGCCGGGAACGGAAGGTCCTGTTCGCAATCGTCAACACGTCGTCCATACCAACCATTATGTTCCGAAGCGGGCCTTCTATACGGTGACTGACTCTCGTCTTGTGCGAGAGGCGTCGGAGACTTCGACCGGAACCAGGATCTCCACCGCTAGGCCTGGTCCGGCATTGCGAGCTTGAATTCGTCCACCGTGAACCGCCACGGCTCGCTTAGCAATCGACAAACCCAGTCCGACTCCACCAGAGTTCTTGTTCCGGTCTGCGTCCACACGGAAGAAAGGTTTGAAGATGCTCTCCAGAGCCGAATCCGGCACTCCGGGGCCATAGTCACGAACTTCGATCCTTGCCTGTCCCGACTGTCTTTGTAGCGTGACCTTGATCTTTGTGTCTTCGGGCGCGTACCGAATCGCGTTTCGGAGAACGTTCTCGAAGGCCCGTCGGAGAAGCTCCCGGTCTCCCAGGATTTGGACATCCTGCTCGATCGAGAACTGGAATCGGCAGCCTTGCGCCTGCGTCTCGACGGAACAGTCATCAGCAACCTGAGTCACCAGATCCGATAGCGAAATCAAATGTAGATTGCGGCTCTGCGGATCGTTTTCGGCACGCGTTACTTGCAACAGCTCAGAGACGAGCGTTGTTAAGCGGTCGATTTCGCGTTCGATCCGGTCCAACGAGCCTTCACGATCGCCGCTCGTGCGGGCGAGTTCGGTAGCGAACTTCAATCTGGCAAGAGGTGAACGCAATTCATGAGAAACGTCCTGCAGCAGCCGCCGTTCTGCTTTCAGAAGCGTTTGCAGCCGATCAGCCATGAGGTTGAAGGCGCGAGCCAATTTGCCGAATTCGTGACTCCCCGACGGCTTAGCCCGAATGTCGAGATCGCCCCGGCCAAAGCGATCTACCGTATGCTCGAGGCCCAGTAGAGGCGATCCGATTTGAACCGCGAGGATGTAGCAGAAGACGATGGTCGCGAAGACAATCCAGAGGTAGTAAGGAATCGGGTTCGGCGGTCCTGGTGGAATCACGGCATCGACAAGGAGCGTGTATTTCCCGTCCCGCGCAGGCCAGGACATTTTCATGCGATCTTTGCCGACGCGCCATTGCCGGGTAGGCGGGAAACGTCTGACTTCAGCTTCGCGATCGAGCCCGGTTAAAACGTCAATCCCGCTCTTATTGAGCAGGGCATAATTACCCGGGAAGTATTGCTCGTACCGATCGAAAAACTCTCGCAGTGCACCCTTTCCACCGGCTTCATAGGCACATCGGGCATTCTCAAGCTGGACGCTCAGGAACTTGGAAAAAAAGTCCCGGTGACCTGCCGGGAAATGCCGGAACTGGCCGGTAAATACCGAGCCGGCCAGACAAAGGATGACAGTGGCTCCGCACCAGAGAAGCATGCGGGTGAACAGGGAGTTTAAAGGAAAAGACGATCTCATGCACGCTACTCCTCAACCGGAACGGCTGCCGCGCTGCTCGTGGCAAAGAGATACCCGACGCCGCGTATCGTGCGGATCAGCGGCCGGTCTCGCTCCAGCTTTTTCCGCAAGTGACTGACGTGAACGTCGAGAGCCCGTTCGAGAGGATTCGCCTGCCGGTTGTAGAGGAAGCGGGCGAGATCGTCGCGCGAAACAACCTGGCCAGCCGACCGGACCAGGACTTCGAGGATTTCAAACTCGATGGACGTGACGTCGACGCCTATGCCATCCCGAAATACTTCTCGGGTCCCGGGATTCAGACGGACTCCATTGGCTTCAAGCAACTCCGGCTTCAAGGCGGGACCCCTGCCTACGCGACGAAGCACTGCTTGGATTCGGGCGAGCAACTCATCGGGGCTGAAAGGCTTGGCAAGGTAGTCATCCGCACCTGCGTTCAGGCCCTCAATTTTGTCCTGAGGCTCCGTTCTGGCCGTGAGCATGATGACCGGCACAGCGCTGCGCCTTCTGATCTGCCGAAGAACTTCGAACCCGTCCATATTCGGGAGCATGACATCTAAAATCACGATTTCGAAGCTTCCTTCCAGTGCCCGAGCCAAGCCTTCAGAGCCGTTGTAGGCGGTTGTCAGAGCAATGTCATGGCCGGCGAGGAACTCTTGTATCAGTGCTGCTAATTCTGCGTCATCTTCGATGAGGAGTACAGATAGTGTTTTCAATCAGTAACAGTCCGCCGTCTCAGCAAGGCTAGAGAGCCAGATTGCCGTCATATTGCATGTCGCGCAGAGAGAACTTTCTCTTTACCTCGACGGATCCCGCGGAAACTTTGAATTCAACTTCTTTATCCGCCGCAGTGATCGGAAATCCATCCCGCCGGAACCGAAAGAAATAGACGTCCGAGGTTCCAATCTTTCGATAGCTGGATTCAGCGGCCTTGTATTCTGGTCTCCCCTTGACAGTAAGGAAGGCCTTGTCTGAAAGACTTTTGGGGTCGAAATCCGGAACCGGCAACCCGCTTACGGCGACGACATAGAATTCATTCGTCTTGCGGGCGTTCGTGACTTGCGTTTCCGTCGGCGGATTTGATCCGGAACGTAGCTTTAATATTGCCAGCCGGACGGGAGTTGCGCTCGCCCAAACCACCGTGAGGCTCTGCGGCTGCTCAGGAGCGCCGACTGACGGCGCCATTCCCGAAGGACGGGTATTTGTCGGAAGGTTCTTTCCGGCGCCTTCTGCCGGACCAGCGCTGCCGGGGTTCGCCGCAGCTGTCATATTCACGCCGGTGGTGGTATTTGCCGGATTTCCGAGTGAGGCGGAGGGCGGCGGCGCTCCGTTGTTGCCGGGTTCGATAACGGTCATCGCCGGGCGTCCTCCGGCGGGCATCGGTATCTTCTTGCTCCAGGGCGAATTCGTCATGACGGACTGAGCATCCTGTATGGTCCAGTCCTCAAAGTTCTTGTTCTGCCATCCAGTTGTAGGACTGCCGAGAGCGAGCGCTATGGCGAGAAGAGCAGAACCGCTAGCCAAGCGATAAACCACCGAGTACCTCCGCGCGGGAAAATGTGACGCCTGCTGCTGTCGACCAATATTCTATACGACTTCAACGACTTACAGCTGTTCTTCAGAGACGGGGAATCCGCCATTTAGCACACGCCGAACCGTCTCGCCGACTGTGTTATTCTCATTGCGTCTGCCCGCCTTTGGCTTTAGGCGACACATCGGGACAGGTGGGTGAGTGGTTAAAGCCAACAGACTGTAAATCTGTCCCTCCTTGCGAGGTACGAAGGTTCGAATCCTTCCCTGTCCACCATCTTCGAACGCAACGCCGTTGTAGCTCAGTTGGTAGAGCACTTCCTTGGTAAGGAAGAGGTCACCGGTTCAATCCCGGTCAACGGCTCCAATCTCCGGCTCAGGCATTTGACGATCGCCGGTCCGCACAGACAGCCAGCAGATCGATACCAGGTGCAGGGAATAATGCTATTCTTTCGAATGGGTACGCACGGGATACGTGTGTCCCCCATTCCTTAGGTGTAGTCTCCTTCCTGCAGGGAATCAGATACAGATTGAAGAGTAAGAATGGCGAAAGAGAAATTTGACCGCAGTAAGCCGCACGTAAACATTGGGACGATCGGGCACATCGATCACGGCAAGACGACGTTGACGGCCGCAATCACGACCACGCTAGCGAAGCACAATCCGA
>JBJMGK010000265.1:0-12018 GCA_045807925.1 Bryobacteraceae bacterium
ATGGCCTCGCCCACTCTCGCGCTTACAGCGCTTGACATGCGCGTGCTCGATTTCCTCATCACTGACTCGCCCTCCGGCAAACGAAAGCGAGCTACTTTAACCTCGTATCTCACCAAGATTGCTCGTTTGGGAGGTTATCTGGCTCGCGCGAAGGACCCTCCACCCGGCAACGCGGTTATGTGGCGCGGTGTAACTCGTCTCACCGACATCGAATTGGGCGTCGTAATCGGCGCTCAACTTGTGGGTAATTGAAAGACCCGAGTCCGCTCGCTACCGCTTTCAAAGAGCGGATTCAAGTGGGCCTAACCTAATGGCTGGACAGAGCTTTCTGCGCGCTCTACCTGTGATTAGCGAATCGCGCTTAAGGCCGACCCGTTGCCACCCGGAAGTCAAGCGGGCGCCATGTCTGCACACGTGACATCAATCGAGCACGCGCGTTCGACTGAGCCGTGGTGTTAAGTTTCTTGCGACATCATTCCGAATTAAAAGCTAGAGTCCTGAGGAGGTTGTATCTGTGAGAAGTTTTTCAAAGCGTGCGGGGCTTATCTGCCTCATTCCCGTTCTGTCCTGGTCGGCGGAGTGGAAGGTGGATCCGAACCACTCGACTGCCGGGTTTGCGGTCCGTCACATGATGGTCTCAACCGTGCACGGCTCGTTCAGTGGTTTGAAAGGGACGGTCGAGTATGACCCGGCCAACTTGGGTGCCTCGAAGGCGAACCTTACCATCGATGCCACGACAGTAGACACGCGCAATGAAAATCGCGACAAAGATCTGCGCAGCGCGAAGTTTTTTGACGTCGAGAAGTACCCCACGATCACGTTTGTCTCGAAGCATGTCATTCCGGAAGGGCAGAGTAAGTTCCAGCTGGTGGGTGACATGACCATGCATGGCGTGACGAAAGAAGTGACTTTCACGGTGGAAGGACCGATGCCGGCCGTGAAAGATGCCAAAGGCAGTCTGCATTCCGGGGCCACTGCAACCGCCAAGATCAACAGGAAGGACTTCGGGTTGACCTGGAGTGGTCCCCTAGAGGGCGGCGGTGTGACTGTGGGCGACGAGGTAGAACTAACAGTCGAAATCGAGATGACCCAGGCTAAGGCAACTTAATTACTTCGCCGCTGGGAGCGCCAGAAGCGCGCGCTAGATCGGTTGCGCCAAGTCATGCGTCCTCATTAATGATAGATCAGACGAGCCCGAGAGCCGCACCAGAAAGCTGACAAGGCTTCCTCTGCAAACACTGGGGCCAAAAGTGCCCGTCAATCATATGCGACTGGAGCGGGGATGAACTCCGCTTCGGGTCGCTGAACTATGCAGCCGCCAGACCTAGATCCGCTCATCGTATACCTCCCGAGTTTGACCGTGGCTATCTGCTGACGCTAGCAGTCTTCTGCCAGACTAAGGATACGATCGCACTGAATTTGGACATTGAGAATGGCAATACATCGACGAGCTTTTCTGAAAAAAACATTCACTGCCGTCGCCGTCAGTGACGTTCTTGCCCAACCTGAGTCTCTGTGGGGCGGTCCCGTGTTGGATACCCATTTGCATCTTCGGTCCGATCCCGACGCATGTTTTAGCCATATCCAAGGATGCGGCGTGACCAATGCCGTTCTGCTTACAAGAGCTGCCGACGAGGAAAAAGCTAGGGCGGAGATGGCTAAACGGCCAGCCGTTTTTGCCCGTTCTGTTTTTACCGATCCGGCCCAGCCCGATGCCGAGGGGGTGATTCGTAAAGCCATCCGAGATGGAGCGGTCAGCGTCGGCGAACTCAAGTATCACCTTGCGCTCGATTCTGCCGAGATGTCCCGGGTTTATGCGGTGTGTGCGGAACTAAATGTTCCGGTGATGATGCACATCCAGACCTTTCCTCACTTCACGGGAGAACTCCCCTACAACACCGGATATCCGCAGTTCGACAAGGTCCTAACCGCCCATCCGAAGACGAATTTCATCGGCCACGGCGACCTGTTTTGGGCGCACATCAGCGCCGATGTCCCTACTGATCGAGGCTACCCATCGGGACCAATTAAGCCGGGAGGGCTAACGGATAAGTTTCTCTCCGATCACCCGAACTTGTATGCCGACATGTCGGCGAACTCAGGGAACAACGGCCTCTCTCGCGATAAGGACTTTTCCCAGGATTTCATTGTTCGAAATCGAAGCAAGTTGATATTCGGTAGTGATTGCGCCTGTTCCGATGGAAAGGGCGGGGGCATATCGCAGGGCAACAATCCTGAAGCGAGCAGGCTGGCGGGCAAGTGTGTAGCGCGCGAGACGCTGGCGTTGTTGAAGGGCCTGACTTCACCTGCGGTTTTCCGGCAGATCACCTGGGAGAACGGCCTCAGAGTGTTTGACCTGCGATTCTGAAGTCGCTACCAGAAATGGGATGCGACGATGCGGGGCTCGCCCCACTCCCCGTTCACGAGATTAGACTTAATCACCAGTTCAATGTTCCGGCGTTCCCAGTGTGAAGGAGCCTGGGACGCAAGCCGGTCGATGTACTTGGGATTCGTCACGAACTCAAGCGCAGCCTCTGAACCTTTCTCACTTAAGCCGGCAATCACGACCATCATTTGTCCCGTTTCAGGCTCAGTCGCCCTTGCAATCAGCGCGTAGTCTTCAGTGAGATCGGGAGTCATGGGCGCTTGCCAATGACGCTGTTCCGGGTTTTGCCGATCGATGATGCGGCGGACCAAGCTGTCCCGGTCGAGTTGAAAGTAGAAGCGGAAGGGCGCCACGGCGCGCTGGGTCCACTGATTGTTGAAAGCTCCTCTCAGAATGAAGGGCCTTTCTCTTAACCTGGCCAGAGTGACATTTCGCGCCAGCTCGTAGTTCACACGCTTGCCTTGCGCGAGAAGGAAAGAGGCGAGTTGGGCGGACTGTTCGTTGACGGAGAGGAAGACCTTCGGATCGAGGACTTCGCGAACAGGCCCGGAGCCGGGATTTGCGTCCTGCTTGCCTCGGAGCGCAACAAGCGTGTCCGTGACGACCAGGACTGGACCCGGCGCTTGAAGGATAGGATCCCAGAATAGCCGGGCCGGGGACTTCCGGGGAGTCAGTGCAATGGCGACGGCAATCCCCACAAGCAAGATTGCAGACGAACCAACCGCCAATGACACCCAGCGGGCGCGCCGCGAGCCTTGGCCAGGCTGTTCCGCCGAGATCGGAGCAGCGGCGATCGAAGGAGCAAGAAACTCAGGGACGTATCCACCCGCAGGCAGACTGATGCGGAGTTCAGACTGATGGCCAACTTCGGAATAGTACTCCCCGAGGCGCTTCCGAACCTCAGACGCTGTGTTCCGGACCACGGGATCGGCGCTGGTGTCATATGTGGGCGAACGGCGAAAGACGGCGATGCCGAGTGTGCGCTCTTTCAGTTCATCCCCCGCACCCCGGAGCGTTTGCTCGACGATGTAGCGCAGGAACGCGGGATAGCGTTTGCTGTGTTGAAACAACGGCGTCGCAAGAACGCGTTCCAGTTGCTCCAAGACGGCCTCGCTATCGGGGGGATTCGTTACGGGAGCCATATTGTCCTTTCCCGTAGCATTCGCTTAACTTCCGATGATCATACACTGCCGTGAACCGCTGTTCCGGGGCCTGATTTTCCCGGCCTCAGAGCATCTGAAATTCCACGGTTCTCACCGGAAGGAGAGGAGGCTCTAAACGGAAGAAAACAGGGGCGTTCAGGAAGATTTGTTACGGCAACAAACCGGCTCCTGCTGCAATTTGTTGCCGCAACAACTCCGGTATTGAGCAGTTAAATACCGCCTACAGAGGAGCGAACCGTTGTAACGTAAGCTGCGGCAATACGAGGTGGTCAACCAAATGCGGAACAGGAGATGAAATCGACGATGTCTTTCGACGGTGGGAAAGATGTCTTCCGTGGAGTAGTGCTGGCGTTTGCCCTCATTCAGAGCTTCCTCTGTGCCCAGAGCTTTTTCGGTTCTATTGTCGGGACGGCGATCGACGCATCGGGAGCAAGCGTACCCGGGACGATCGTCACTCTGACAAATAGCGGGACGGGAGAAACCAAGACGGGGTCCACAGACCAGGACGGCAACTACCAATTCCTGAATCTGATTCCTGGTGTTTACAAGCTGGACTTTGAGAAGCCTGGCTTTAAACATCTGACGACAGATGGGATTCAGGTAACGGTACAGGCTACGGTGCGCGCCGACGCAAGCATGCAAATAGGCGCGATCCAACAGAGCGTCGAGGTGAGCGCGTCGACCGTGGCGTTACAGACCGAGACCGCCACGCTGAGCCAAGTCGTTGGCGGGCGGAATGTCAGGGACATGCCGCTGAACGGAAGGAACGTCTATAACCTGGTCGCCTTGGTTCCCGGGGTGGTCATGGAAGGCGGGGTTCCGCAGATCGGTGGTGGTACGGCGAACCAGAATGCAACCTACGTCGATGGTGTTCCTATGAACACCGGCTACTTCAATCAGACGGCGGCTGCGCCCACCCAAGACGCGGTAGAGGAGTTCCGGGTACAAACCAACGCTGCGAGCGCCGAATTCGGGCGCTTTGCCGGCGGAGTGATTAGTCTCAGCACCAAGTCAGGCACCAACGAATTCCATGGTACTGCTTATGAATTCCTCCGGAATCGTGTGCTGAACGCCAACACATTTTTCAGCAATCGGGCCGGGCTGAATCGGCCGGCGTTCACGCAAAATCAGTTCGGCGCCACTCTCGGCGGACCGATCCGAAAGAATAAGACCTTCTTTTTCGTGAGCTACGAGGGATTTCGGCAGAGGCAAGGAACGACGAGTATCGTCACCACTCCAACCGCAAAAATGAGGTCCGGGGACTTCAGTGAGTTGCCTGCCGGCGTTGTTATTGCGGATCCGCTAACCAGCACTAATGGGACGAACCGGCGAGTTTTTCTCGGCAACATCATACCGGCAAATCGTCTGGACCGCACGGCCGTTGCACTGACGAACGCGTTCTTCGGGCTGCCGAACCTTCCGGGCATTACCAACAACTACGTCGCGAACGTGAGCGGCGGTTCTGACAACAACACCTACAGCGGGCGTCTGGATCACAATCTTAGCGAGAAACAGCGAATGTTCAGCCGGTTTAGCTACACCGCGCCGACACCAGTGCTGGGCGCCATTTTCAACAACGGCATCTACTATGGGCCCACTGGCGGCACACGCCAGAATCCGACAATCAGCGGCGTCTTCGGAGATACATATACGTTCTCGCCAACCATGGTCGGGGACCTGCGGATCTCGATGTTGAGGAACCATAATACGCGGTATCCCGATCAATTGGGAATTGACCTGACGACGATCGGATGGCCGGCTATCCTCAACGGTCAGATACCGGTTCACACGCTGCCGAATCTCTGTATCACGAACTATGATCCGGGTGGGTTCTGCCAGGGAAATGTACAGTCGGTTATTTTCGTGACGAACAATGTCTACGATCTCGCGCCGAGCCTGACGAAAACGGCCGGACGCCATACGCTGAAATTCGGGATGGAATTGCGGAGGGCTGAGCTAAATTACCTGCAGTCGAGCAACAATTCCGGTAATTTCAGTTTCACGAGCGGGATGACGGCGGTGAACGCGCTCAATCCCGGAAGCAGCGGCTATTCGTTCGCTTCTTTCATGCTCGGTTACGGAGCGACCGGGGTGAATCTGAATGCTCTTACCGCGAATGCGGCAACCACCGGTCTTGAGCTTTACCAAGCCTACTACGTTCAGGATCAGTTCGTCGTCAATCGCAAACTCACTCTCACGTACGGCCTTCGTTGGGAAGGTCTCGGACCTTTTTATGAACGATACGACCGGATGACGGTACTGCAGCCGGGAGCGCCGAACCCACTGGTGCCGAATACAGGGCATCTTGCTCTGGTGAACTCCTCGGCCTATCCAGACCGCGGTATCACTTCACATCCATGGAATCTGTTTTCGCCTCGCCTCGGTGTTGCTTACCGGCTTACGGACAAATGGGTCATCCGCATGGGAGGTGCCATCAATTATCTGCCGACGGACGGGAACATCGGGTCCTCACCATTCGGGTCCCCGGTCAACACGATCAACACTCCCTGGGTGCCGTCTCTGGACGGCGGCTTGACGCCGTACGCGACCCTCAGCAATCCATTCCCGAACGGTGTCGCTTTGCCACCCCAGCGCTCGCCCAATTACGAGCAGGTGCTCCTCGGGTTGGCTGTCACTTCTCCCGAACCCACTAATCCTCACGCCTACACAGAGCAGTACAACTTCAGCGTTCAGCGCGAACTTCCGCGCGGCATCATTCTGGAAACAGCGTACGCCGGGCTGCGAGGAGTTCATCTGTACCGATATCCGGGCCAGGAAATCGATCAACTGCCCGATCAGTACCTTTCGCTTGGCACACAATTGCTTCAGCAAGTGTCGAATCCGTATTACGGAAAGATTGCGACCGGCGCCCTTGCGGCTCCGACCGTTTCATATGGGCAGTTGTTGCGACCTTTCCCGCAGTACACCGGATTCCGTAACACGAATGCTGCAGACGGGAACTCGAGCTACAACGCGCTGCAAGTGAAGCTCGAGAAGCGGTTTGCGTCTGAAGGCACACTGCTCGCCTCGTATACGCACGCAAAGCTCATTACTGATATGGAGCAGCAGGCAGCCTTCACAAACGGAGTAGGGGCGTACCAGGTTCAGGACAATTACAATCTGCGTGCTGAGCGCTCGCTCGCCGCTTACGACATTCCGGACAATCTGATCGTTAGCTACGTGTACGACCTTCCGTTTGGGAAAGGTCACGCCCTCCTCTCGAACGTATCGGGAATTGCGGAGAAGTTTGTGACCGGCTGGGGTATCAACGGAATCACCAGTTTTCAATCCGGCCCGCCCCTGTCCTTCGTGACCGCGACTAACAACACCAATTCATTTGGTGGCAATCCTCGTCCGAATGTGATCGTCGGCTGCGACAAATCGGTTGCAGGTTCCTCGCAAGCTCGGGTCTCCGGCTGGTTCAACACAGCATGTTTCGCCCCCCGCCGGCGTTTGCCTTTGGAACCGAGAGCCGGACCGATCCGAATCTGCGCGCAGCTGGAATCGCCAACTACGATTTCGCGGCATTCAAGGACACACCGATCGCCGAGCGGTTCAATCTGGAATTCCGCGCCGAGATTTTCAACCTTTTTAATCGGGTCCAGTTCGCACCCCCAAACACAACGGTTGGTAGTACGAGCCTGGGCGTCGTGACCGCACAACAGAACAATCCGCGCCTGGTTCAGTTCGCTCTGCGCTTGAAGTTTTAGCGTGTGGATAGGAGAGAGAAAGTCAATTGATTAGCCATTTTCCCTGTGCGTCAACCCGACGCGATTGGCTGTTCTACAGCTCCATGGCCATTGCGGCTGCGCTGCGGGCTCAAGAAACAGAGTTCGTGGAAGTGAAAACCACCTTTGGGCCAGTTAGAGGTGAAAAGAACGCGGGTCTCGCTACCTTCAGGGGCATACCGTATGCGGGTTCCGTTTCGGGCGCGAATCGTTTCAAGGCTGCACCCCCGCTTCAGCCCTGGAGTGGTGTGCGCGACGCATTGTCGTTCGGTTCGCCATCGCCGCAGCCGGGCAGGACGGCCAGGGGAAACGAGCCGGCTCCCGCCGAAGATTGCCTGTTTTTAAACGTGTGGACGCCGGCAGCAGACACACGGAAAAGGCCGGTCATGTTCTACAGCCATGGTGGTGGCTTTACGACCGGTTCTGGAGCGGCCCCCTATCAGGATGGCGGGAACCTGGCGCGCACTTTCGATGTAGTCGCCGTCGCTACTAATCACCGGCTCGGCTTGATGGGTTACTTGTATCTGGGCGAACTCGGCGGCGAAGAGTACGCAACGTCCGGCAACCAAGGTATGCTCGACATTCGCGATGGATTGAAGTGGGTGCGCGAGAACATCGAGGCGTTCGGCGGAGATCCAAACAATGTGATGATCTTCGGCGAAAGCGGAGGCGGTGCCAAAACATCGTGCCTGTACGCAATGCCTTCGGCGTCACCCTACTTCAACAAAGCCTCGATCGAAAGCGGCCCCGGAATTCGCATGATGTCGCGCGATGCTGCTGCTGAAACCACGCTCATGGTGCTCAAACAGCTTGGGGTCGAGAAGAGCGACTGGCGCAAGTTGCTCGACATACCCGTGGACAAACTCGTCGAGGCACAGGCGCAGCTAGGCCAGAGCCGACCGGGTGGTGGTCCACTGACTATGACGGGCGGCCGAAGAGGTATGGGCGGCGGGTCACGTCCTGGTGGCTTCGGGCCGGTTGTAGACGGTATCGTACTCCCGCACCATCCTTTCGATCCCGAGGCGCCTACCGTTTCAAAGGATAAGCCGCTGATCGTCGGCTACAACCGCGACGAAACGATCTTCTTCTTTCAGCAGCAGCACAACACTGAAGTTTTCAATCTGACCGAGGCGACTTTGAAGGAACGGCTGAACAAGGAATTCGGCGCGAACGCGAACACGGTGTTCAACACGTACCGGAAAAGCCGTCCTGATGTTTCCCCTACCGATTTGTACATCGCGATCACCACGGCACGCATGATTGGGATCGGCGCCGTCACGATCGCTGAGCGCAAATATGCTCAACACGGAGCGCCGGTCTACATGTACATCTTTACGCACGAATCGAACAGGCTCGTGCCGGGAACACAGCACAAGGTAGGAGCTGCGCATGCCACGGAGATTCCGTACAAGTTCTACAACGTGCAACCCGCCATCCAGCAGCCTGCGAATCCCGCGTCGGGGTTCATGTCAATTTCCGGCCCGGACAGCGTGAAGGCAGCGCACAACATGGCCGAGATGTGGAGCACGTTCGCGAGAACCGGCCACCCGGCCGCGAAGGATCAGCCGGATTGGCCCGCCTACACGACGGAAAAACGCTCGACTATGGAAATCGACACGAAATGCAAGGTGGTCGACGATCCGTACACGTTCGAGCGGGAGCTTTGGGAACGAATAGATGTGTAAGAGGTGGGTTACGGCCGTTACCGCTCACTCACATAGGGAGAATCAAACTGCATAACTCAAAAGTGGTTTACGGCCTTGCAGCCGCGCTGGTGTTCGCCGGTTGCGTACTGGCCCAGAAGGCGCCAGCCCGAAACCTACGGGCGGGTGCGGCGAAGGCGGACATCACGCCCAAGCCGAGCGAGTTGCCCGTCTCGACCGATTCAATTCGAGATCATCTTTTCGCGCGCGCCATCGTGGTCGATGACGGCTCGACTTGCGCCGTGCTCGTCGGGCTTGATATGGGAGGCGCATCGAATCCAATCGTAGATGACGCAATTCCACGAGCTTCGAAATCCAGCGGATGTCCTGTCCAGAACTTTATCGTTTCGGCTACTCATACGCATAGCTCGAACACGTTGGGATTGGGAGGCCAGGGTGCTCCAACAGCCAAGACTGTAGCCGATGCGATTGTTGAAGCCGTGAACTCGGCCAAGTCAAAGCTTGCACCGGCTCGAGTCGGATACGGGACAACCCAAGTTGATCTCAACGTCAACCGGGATCTCTTCAATAGCAAGCTCGAATGGCGTCAAGAGCCCAATCCGACCGGGCCCTCCGACAAGACCCTCGCGGTGGTGGAATTTCTTGGCAACGACAACGTACCCATTGGCGTGTACATGAACTATGCAATGCACCCGATTAACTTCTATCTCAGTGGGGTGATCAGCGCTGATTTCCCAGGAGAAGCCTCCCGCTATGTAGAGGATCTCTTCGACAACCATACTGTAGCCATCTTTAGCCAGGGTGCGTCCGGCGATCAGAACCCGAGAGACTTTCGTTCACCCACAACATTCATGGGCGAGCGTGCGGCACTGGTCACTGAAGGTCACGGACCCATAGTGCAAAGCGTTGGGTCCGCTCCGGCTCCTGCAGACCAGGCCGCTCCAAAAGGCTTCAACCCTCAGCAAGCTTCATCAGAACGGAAACCGATTCCCGCCGGGAACCTGGAAGATTACAAGAAGGTGCTCGCGCGTACGGGCGATTATGTGCACATGCTGGGCGCGGTTATTGGCTCCAGCACGGTTCGCGTGATGCGCGAGTCGATACAGCCGGTGGATACCGCGCGGATTTGGGGCGAGCAGGAGGGTATCAGCTGTCCGGGTAGAGTGCGCCTCGATGCCGCCAATCCCGCACGCGAGAACGTGTTTCCTGGTTACAAAGAAGGCCCCGACGTCAACATGAAGGTCGGGGTACTCCGGATCGGCGACATCAACTTCGTTGCCGTAAATGGAGAAGTCTATAGCCAGATTGCGATGAAGCTGAAGGCCAATGCTCCTGCCGCCAAATCGATTGTGGTCACATTGGCAAACGGCATGGCAAATTCCGGCTACATCTATTCGGATGAAGCGTACAGCCACTTGACCTTCCAGGTCATCGGGTCACGGTTGAAACCCGGCTGTGCGGAAAGGAAAATCGTCGGAACGGCTATTGACCTGATGCACCGATCCGGGGAATGAACCCGATCTCGCCAGACGAGATTATTTCAAATCGACTTTGACCGCGCGCTCACGTGAAATGAGCGATCAGCTTGCGAGTGGTTCCTATTCGGGCGCAGTACGCTGGCCTCAGTTCGGTCTACGCGGGTAGCCAAACCTGCACATGTCCGCCGCTAAACGCCTTGCCGAGTCTCAGAATGAGCCGTAGCCAATGACTAAACAGGAAAAATCAAGAACGCTACAGCGATGGCATGAACACGCGGAACAAGTCATTGGCTTATTTGATGTCAAAGGAGAGCGTATTCAGAGGAAGGATCAGGCCAAAGCAAAACTACTGTTTAACGACCTTAAGCAAGAATTAGGGGCAGAACACAAGCGACTTTCATCGATGCCAGCTCGGGAAGCTCTCTCGCCGAGTGAGGTGGCGTCCTACAAAGCAGCGCTCGACGAAGCGTTGCTTGCACTGAGTAGGGTTAAAAGCAACTCAACACCCGATGTCCATTGGTTCACCGCTCTCGACCAAGTATTGCTATGCCTGGAGGGATACGAACGTGCTGATCTCGGAAAAAAAGTAAAGGCGTAGTGTTGTTCCATCATTTTGCGACGCCAAAAGACTTCGAATCAGCTCGACCTTATCGCGTGCCAGGATCGCGTACACGCCCCAATCGTTGTCATACACTCGCGCGCCATGGACGTTATTCGCCAAATCCTGCTTAGAGTCGTAGGGCTCAGTGGATGAAGGCCAAATGGGGAAGAATAGGATGCAAAATAGATACACGATGGCGGCCGGTGCCTCTGGTAATCCGACAGTCAGCATGGCGGCAGAAACGACTGCGCTGAGCGGTGGTCGGCCGATCAATGCGACAGTGAATGAAACGATTTAACTCAAGTAAACTGCGATATCTTTGTGGCGCTCGCATGCCTCTTCCGACATTTCTTGCCATTGCTTTGTTTGCGTCAAGCCTGTGCCTGTGGGCGACCGATTTCCTGACCGCAGGCGGTGACGCCGCGCGGACCGGCTGGATCAGAGATGAAAAGATCCTCACTCCTCAGAACGTAAAGGACACGAAACTCCTCTGGAAATTGAAGCTGGACAGCCCGCCGCGACAAATGCATAACCTTTTTCCACCGCTCATAGCGGAACGAGTGACGACTTTGCGCGGCACGCGCGGGATGGCCATCGTCGCTGGAGTTTCGGACAATTTGTTCGGTATTGACGTAGCAAACGGCGAGTTGATGTGGAAGAAGCACTACGCAAGCACCTACACTCCGCCCGAGGGTACTGTTTATCACACGCTTTGTCTCGGCGGTCAGACCGCCATGCCTGCCATGCAGGAAGTCGCGCCGGGCAAGTACACGGTCTATGCAATCGGTTGGGACGGGCGTCTTCAGCAGATCAATGCGGCCGACGGCGCCGAGGTCTCAGCGCCGGAGCGGTTTATGCCTCCGAACGGCAAGCCGTATGCCATTAACGTGGTTAACGGGGTGGTCTACACGGCTACGGGACAGGGTTGCGGCGGACTGTTGAACGCATTCTATTCCTTCGATCTCGCAACACGGAAGTCGAGCATTTTCAGTCCCGCG
>JBJMGK010000266.1:0-10004 GCA_045807925.1 Bryobacteraceae bacterium
CTCGAAGATCTCAAAGTAGAAGTTCCAGACGGTGACACCGGCGATGACCGAGAGCGTTTTCCAGTTGAAGTGAAACTGGAGGACAGGTGTCTGCCCGCGAGGCGCCCAGGTGCGCCGCCGATGAGGCCGTTGGCTCAGGCCGCTTTTGTCTATGAAGATGTAGTAGTCATGACTTGATCTGACATTTTCTGATACAGTGCGCGAAGCGCACGAAGGAGATGTCAATGAACACTGATCAAAAGATCATCAAGAACAAAGTGGGTCTTCTGAACCTTGCCGAGATGCTCGGCAGTGTTTCCGAGGCTTGCAAGGTGATGGGCTACTCGCGCGATAGTTTCTACCGCTTCAAAGAACTGTACGAGAAGGGCGGCGAGGTGGCGCTGAAGGAGATCAGCCGGCGTAAGCCGTGTCTGAAGAACCGAACCGAGCCGCACATCGAACAAGCGATTGTGGAGTTGGCCGGGGCCATACCTTGAGGTCAGTATTTTAGCCGGAAGCCGCTAGTGCCATCCCGGAAGTGGATCAATGATCGCGAGCCTCTTGGTTCGGCGAATTTGGCGTCAGGCCGCCGCGACCGTCATATCGGCTTCGATACCGTCAGGATCGCCCTCCACATCCTCGCCCTCTTCTTGAACGTAGCCGGCGTAGGACGCCTTCCCTGTGGCCTGCTCGATCAAGGCTAGAAGTTTCCTTTGCCGATCAACCATGAAGGCCTCAAAATCGTCAGAGTGCAGCAGGGATGGATCGATCAGATGTGAGTTGAGATAGCTATCCAAGCGAACGCGATCGATAGCCGGCGTCGAACTGTTTCCACTTTCCAATTTGGCCAGGTACTGAGATGCGCCACCCCCGCCGATGACCCGGTTCGTGCGGTAGGAGAGAGGGGTCTTGTTGATGATGGAGTCGAAGACGGCGGGCTTGATACCTTGTTTCTTGCACCAGTCCTGCGGAAAAATATGGTGGATGTCGACGTTCTCACCGAAAAAGACGGTATGGTCGAATTTCTGACCGGAACGAAAATCCTGCGCACCTTCTTTCATCAGTAGGGCGTTAACACCCTTATAAGCCGCGGAAAGCCGCATGCGCATGGTCTTCAGGCGATCAGCACGAAACAATGTCTCACTCACTGTAGAAGGTTCGGGGCCGCCCTTTAACCATTTGGGAACCTCCATGAAGTCTCGCGCAATCCGCGTTTCGACCGCCGACCCGTAGAGTTCGCCAAAAACTCCATTCCAATACCATTGCACCAGCTTCGCTCGATTTGCCTCATGTTCCCAGGCTTCACCGATGTCAGCCAAGATCGCGGCCAGGGGAATAATCTGTGATTGATAGGGGAGGTCGAAGATGCGGTAAACGTGCAGCATGTGCAGGAATTTGGCTGCTTGCACAAAACCGCGCTCCACTTGCTTTTCGTAACGTTTGTACGCTTCCAGCGGAAGATTAAGAAGCGCCTGCCGGTTACCGGAAACAGCTGGCAGTTCTTTGCCTTGCTTGCCGGCTGCTTCGGCAGCGCGGCGACGATCACGCGTGTGGAAGAGGGAGATAGTATGCAAAAAGTCGGTATTGCTGACCTCGGCAAGAATGCCAGCCTCGGAGTCTGCCGGCCGAAGTGTTTCAGCGAGCCGTCGGTGGCGTCCTTTCGTCCCGACATCGCCGTACCTATCTTTTCGCAATTCGTGACCGGATGCAGCGTACATTGCGGTCACCAACTCGAAGGCATCTAGCGGCTTCCCGCCTGTATTGACCTTTTCGAAGACAACGCAAACAGCTTCTTTACTGGTCTCGCGGTCAAGAGTAATCACAGGCACACGGTACGCCTTGAAATTTTCGAGGATCTGGCGTTTGAAGGTGCGAAATTCCTCGCGCACGCTCTCGTGCTGATCACCTTTCCAATGCTTGTCGAAGCCGTCCTGCCACTTATCCCAGTCGAACACATCAGTGACCGGAAACATCAGATGCTCATATTCGCGATCCGGGGTCGATAGGTCAGAAGCCGGATCTGAAGTCTCTTGGCGGCCAAAGACGGTGCGGATGATCCGGTCCTCCGGGAGACCAACGATGGCTTCCTCACGATCTAACGATGGGTCGAGGGCCTTTCTAATGTTGATGTAGAACCAGCGTTTAACCTTTTTGTTTTTTGGGGTAATCGTCTCGACCACTTTGCGTCGCAACGTCACCTGATACAGGGACGTCATGCGCTGCTGTCCATCAAGCAGCAGTGAGCGCGGCTGAACGGCTTTGGACTCATCCGGCGCTCCTTCAACCGGCTTGGCTTGAAATCGACCGGACCGCCCGTTTCCAGGGCCATGAGTGCTCCAACCGGGAAAGCCCGCGAAATGGAAGCAATCAAGCTTTTGATTCGATCCTCGTCCCAGACCCAACTGCGTTGGAAATCTGGCAATTGCAGGACACCTCGATGGCAATCCTCAAGCAATTTGGAGAGGTCTTATGGGGTTAGTTTGAAATGTTGATCCGGCCATAGTCGGAGATATTTCTGGGCGTACGAAAGCCCATAGTAGCGTGGATTACTGTAGGGACGAGATACCGGTCGGGGGTCGAGCTACCGTCAAAGCCGCCGGGAACAGCATGGGCATGATTTACCCGGCGACGTTTAATTGACACTGCAAGAAGGCAAAACCCGCTCTCAGGAGCAGCGATGTTTGGGCTAGAGCATATGAGACCAACCTCGCATCAATCTTGGTCCACGCCATGCTTTCCAACAACGTCGAAGTAGTACATTAGTGACCTAGGCTACAGCTCAATACACGCGCCCGCGGCCCGCTGCGGCAGGCGGAGCAGGTGAAGGTCATCGTCGCTTGGCCTGCCCGGACCCACTTCAAGGGTTCTGCTGATTGGTCGATAAGTGCGATGAAGGTGTGTTTTGACGTTTGACTTCTTTCGAAATGTCCCGGACTTGATCTTTTGGGGCTGTGCGGTTCTCATGTTGTTGACGTTGGGCTCAGGTGTATATCTTTGGATCGTGGCAAGTGGGATCTCCAAGGAGATCCAGGAACTCTTATCTGCTATAGGAGAGCCGGACGAGGTCCGTGCTGAGACGAACCGTCGCGGGCTAGATCTCGCCACCCTAGACAGGTTCAGACAAAACTGCGAACATCTCGTCGGCGCTCCAAAGCAATGGTGGGAGCAGATCGATTCTCATATAGAGACTTACACCAGTCGGGAAGACGTAGAAGGCTGGTTCCTAACATGTCGTCCGAAGGAAGCTATCCCCTACTAGACAGTTGTGAGTCGAAGATTCCACGCAGCGTGGTTCGGAGCCGTACCGGGTCTGCTCACAGGCACAGGTCTGATGCTCACGTTTGTTGCGATCCTGCTCGCCCTACACGACGTCAGCTACGACAAAACGAACAGCGTCGAGCCGGTGAGAGGTATCGAAAACCTTATCAACGGCCTCTCAGGCAAGTTTCTCAGTTCCATTGTGGCTCTGGTACTCAGCATATTCTTCACTATCGGGGAGAAGCGGACCGTACGGCGGTTGCGGCTTCGTTATGAGGCACTTATCGCTGCCATTCGGAAGACCATTCCATACATCTCTCCGTCTCGCATTCTCCTCGACATTCAACGCTCTGCCGCAACACTGAGCATTTCAGTCAGCAACATCAGTTCGGACGTCGTGGATCGGTTCGTGGCTGGATTCAATGAGAGGGTCGTTCCAGATCTCGCCGCGAGCATGTCTTCGGGCGTAGCGGAACGGATGCAAACGGAGTTCCGGCCCACAATGGACCGGATGACGAGCACTTTGCAGGATCTGCAGACCGCAATCGTGGGGTTGGAACGGGACAAGCAGGATCCGTTACCGGAGAGATTCGCGCGTTGCTGGGTTCGCTGGAGAACTCCCTTGTACAGGCGCTTTCAAAGATGGGCGAGGACTTCCACGACGCGCTGACAGGGGCGGCCAACCGGGAGTTCGGCAACGTACAGGGCACCCTTGAGGCGACGCGCCAGATGCTCTCCGAAATGAATGCACAATTCGCCAGCATGCAGGCCGCGTTCTCAATGATTATCGAGAGGGCAGAGCAGAGCACTTCGGAACAAATGAAGACGGGCAGAGAGCAAACTGCAGCGCTGAACGCCCTCATGCAAGGGCTCATGTTGAAGCTGCAAGAGACGGCCGATCAGAATCTCACATCGGTCCGTACACAATTAACAGCGGTGGTAACAGATCTGTCCGAGAAAGTTGGCACGCTGTCGAGGGATATGATGGCCGCGGCAGAGAATGTCGCCAAGCAGTCACACGCTTCCGCAAGCCACGTCCTTGAACAAACCGGGAACTGGTTGGAGGCAACCGCGAGGCGGCTGGAAGCTTTGTTGGCCAACATCGAAGCTCGGGGAACCGACTTCCGAGACGCGAGTCGCGGACTGCTGGAGGCCAAGACGTTTGTGGCCGATCTGCTGAACCGCAACGGTGAGGCTCTGAGACAGATGGCTGATGCGAGCCGCCAAGTCCAGGCGTACACAACCGGACTCGCCGGACAAACGGACGTCCTAAAAACTGTTTCGTTGAACTACGCTGGTGTGGCGAACCAGCTGAGGGAAGTATCTGGCGGTGTGCGAGCCTCTTTCGAGCAGCACGGAGCGTTGCTCGGCGAGTACAGGCAGGTCTTCCAAGACTACCGATCCGTTATTGACGAACTTGACGTAAGTCTCGGAAAGATACTCTCCGCTCTTCATAGCGGGTTACGTGATTACAACCAGAGTATGGAGAACAACTTCCGGGAGGTCGTTAAGATCTCCAACGAAATCATTCCTGAAGTTTCGAACCTGCTCAAGACTCAGATTGACGAGCTTTCGGAACAATTCGAGGAACTTGGGACAGTGATCTCGGGCGCGGTTGGGCGAGTGAATGGACGAGTCAAGTAGCCCAGACCATCTGAGCAGTTCGCTCACCGATCTAATGACCTCACTGATGGTCATCTTCATTCTCCTGCTTCTCGTATTCGTGCAACGTACGGGGGCGAAGGACACTGCTGAAGCGACGCGCCTACTTCAAGAGTTGCGGAAGGAGCTTCGGCCCGGAGCAACCGACAGCCCGGAGCTCAAACAGGAACAGAATCGGATTCTTCTTATTGCTCCTGAACGACTCATGAGCTTCGAACCAGGCAAATGGGCGCTCTCTGAGCGGGGCAAGAAGTTCCTGGATCAGAAGTTGCCATCCATAGCGAGAACGCTTTATGCAAAAGAGTTCCAAACGGCCATCGAATCGATAGTTGTCGAAGGCCATTCCGATCTGCAGGCTTTCCGGGGCTATGAACCGGCCGAGAGTAGAAATCGGAACTTGGAACTAAGTCAGAAGCGTGCGATGGAGGTTGTTCGCACTGCACTAGACGATCTGCGGATCTCTCCAAAGGAGGAGCAGGATTGGTTCGTGTCCAAGCTCTCTTCAAGCGGTCGTGGCCAACAGGATTGTCAAGCCGCCGACGGACAAGATGAGTGTCGCAAAGTAATTTTCGTGATTCGAGTTCGGGCATTTGACGCGAAATCATTGCAGGCGAAGCTGCAATGAACAGTACGCTGAAGGCCCTGCGCACTCTGGCAGGCGAGCCCGAATTGATTCGGCACGCTCCGCTCTCTCGCAAGCTGGACCCTCTGAAGGAATGCAGAGGACTCGTCCACCTCCGCGAAAAATTCAGAGCGGATGCCCAACAGGTGAAGGTCACACCATCGCGGCTCGATTCTAAGGTTATATGGCATCGGTTCCAGAACGGTGGATATGACCTGGACAGTTTGAATTCACTCGAAGTGCGCACGCTTTGCACCTCTGACGAAGCAGCGGTCCATCCCAGGTTTGTCGAGGCCCTCAGCAAGCGCCCAGAAGCTTTGCGGCGAAGTCTCTGCCTCTATGGTCTGGTGAACGCGTATTTCAGTCGGTGGCGTTCCATGGATTCGCCTGAAGAACTTGAGCGCGTTTTGAAGAACGCAATCGCGCGATACCCGCGCGTGACTCCCGCCATCAGTCGCTGGCGTTCCGCGCCGTCGTTGTTTTCATCTGAAGCGGCCGAGCGACTAGCGGAATTCATTGCGGAAAGGAAGTCAGAGGTCGCCAATGTCTTGCGCTTGCAGTATGTTGGTCTAGCAACCCGCCTTGCCGTACATACCAGGGAGCGTGCTGCTGAGATTTCAGCGAAACGGTTGAGAGGAAGTGAACTTACCGCTGATCCAGCCACAAACCTCCGGTATTTGCAGTGGATGATCAAGGAAGTTCTCGCGGACGGTTCACCTGTGGGTGCGATTCGGAAGGCTGCTAGTTTGCTGATTCTCAGCGACTCCGCTGATCGCTCCCACGAGTTCCAGCAGATTCTGCAAGCCTTTGTGGAAGACTCGTCCGCCCTCGGGGACCCACGTTTTCGGGAGAACGGTCCGAATTGGCGTGATATGGACCCGGAGTCGGCACGGCGGTTTTTGTCTTGGATCGCGAAGAAGTACATTCAATTCTTCTTCAACACTATCCTTCCTCGCAACGATGAAAACCGTCGTCGTGCTGAGTTCTGGCTCCGGTATCACAAGCAGATTTCGGGATTTCCAGGTCGCCATCTCGGAAGAGGACCTTTGGAAGCTGAAGAGGAACAATCTTGCCAATCGTCTTCCATTGCATGCGCGTGTCACCCAGGCTTCTACATCTGCGTTCTTGATGCAGTTTGTAGGTCACGGCAAAGATTACGTGATTGTTGAATTCAGCGAAACCGGCAATGCGGCGTACATATACGAACGTTCTGCATTCGAAGGAACAAACGTGAACCTCAGAACTTCTTCCTTCCAGATGAATCGGCATCTGAAGCACAACGGCAAATTGGGACGAATCATCCACAATGGCGGATGGGAAACAGGCGCCAAGTATCAACTTGCGGAACTGGGTATCCGTCCATGAGCTTCCTGATACACTCATTTGCCCACCGCCTGAATTTGTTTGCTGAGGATGAGTGCGTTGCACTATGCGATCCAACTAGGTCGGTGTCCATTTCGCGGCGAGAGGAGTGGCCATTAGAAAGCCTCTCCGAACCCGGCGGATGGCGCACAGCCATAGAGCTAGAGCAGTTGCTTGAGGTCGGCTTCGCTTCTGAAAACAATGGCTCGGTTCTGATCCGGTACGAACATTTTCGCGACATCAGCGCAGAGATGCCCGTGAAGATGTTGCTCGCTTGGACCGAAGCGTCCCCATTCCTTCTAAAAATTGACCGAAAGAGCGACCTAGGACGGGCGGATTTTGAGTATCGATACCAATTCTTGCTGGGGGGCCGACCCGTACATTTGCAACGGTGTGGTTACTACGTTAGGCGCAGCGTCGCGGACCGTATCTTTCACCTCGATGACCAGATGTACAGCTTACTTGAGGCCATGGACGGCTTCAACCGTCTCCCGCCCGAACAGAGAGACCTTCAGAATAGCTGGTTAACGTTCGCGAAGGTTAAAGGCTGTGCATCTGGTGTGGGAGCCACCCTTGACACGACGCTCGCAAGAAACAGCGTCGTTATACCGTCCGGTATAGGGTTAGACATGCGGGAAGATGCTACCGGCGCACTTAGTTTTTTGCCTCGCTGTCCCGAACTGGCCTCCGAAGAGTTCCATCAAGTTTTCGAACGAAACCCAGGTGCGGAAAAGGTTTACTCCCTTGACCGGCCTGGTTTAGGTCGGGTCCGAATCGTCCTTACCAACGAGCAGCAGGAAGTGCTTCGCCGCATGAAGCGCGTCCGGCGAGTGTCTGGTTCCCGCAAAGAAGAACTGAAAAAGAACCCGGAACAGGTTTTCGACGGTATCGCTGATCAAGTTGAGTTTCTGCATGGGCACGAGGGTACGACGGATCGTGAACTTGCCGGAGATCAGACAACGATTTTGGGCGGGGGGGTAGGTTGTGACGAATCGCTTCCATATGGCGATCGGGTCATTGGAATCGGCGATTTCGTCGCTGCTCCCGTTCCCAGGCCGTCATCATTGGGGAATGCGACGACCATGGCCGGGATCTGGCAAAATGAGACTTCGGCTAGCCCTCCATCCGAGCAACATCCGCAGGCTGCTGAATCGACCTTAGACAACGCACGCAGTACCGTCAACGAGATATCGGATGGGCAGTTAGTCCCAGCCACTAGTTCTGGTGTGGCATCTGTGTCAACCGACACCGGGTCAACATTGGCGAACATTTCTGGCGACACCAGTGCTACCGACCACCTCGACACGAACCGCCACTTTGGGACCAAGAAGCATCTTCTCGTCGAAACGAATGAGGATGTTCTCAAATATGGAGCCGCCGATTCCTCCGTCGTTCCCAAAGGCATTCAGTTTGAACAACCTTCTGCATTCCGGCGCGACTTCTTCCTTCATTCACACCAACAACAAGGCGTGCTATGGCTCATGGCCTGCCTTGAAACGGTGGGTCGGCGCGGCGTACTTATGGCCGATGACATGGGGCTGGGGAAGACAATTCAGATTCTGACGTTCCTTGCCTGGTGCATCGAAGCCGGCAAGCTACCGGATGTGGCTAAGCCGGTCCCTCCGTTCCGCCCAGTGTTGGTTGTCGTTCCGCTGATACTGCTGGACACGAAAACATGGGAGCGCGAGATGGAGCGCTTCTTCGAGCACGAAGGTGCGATCTTCTGGCCGATCTTGGCCCTGCACGGACCAACTATCAGCCGGTTCCGGCGGGAAGGTATGGACGGGAAGGAACTGGACCTTGGTGAGCCGGTGCTCGATCTGAGTCAGATCATGCGTCATCGAGTGGTGATCACGAATTACGAAACGATCCGAAGCTATCAGCACAGCTTTGCATACTGTCCAAACGGACGTTCCCTTTGGTCGATGATCATCTCGGATGAGGCACAGGAGTACAAAGTTCCAAGCAGCAGGATTTCGCATGCGATGAAAGCCCTAAAAGCCGCCTTCCAGATTGCATGTACAGGAACACCGGTTGAGAACCGCCTGCTAGATCTGTGGAATGTCTGCGACGTCATTCAGCCGGGTCTGTTATCCTCCGCAAGGGAGTTTGTCCAACAGTTTGAAAGCCGAAGTCAATCGGATGACCGCGGGTTAGTTCTGATAGAGCTGAAACGCAAGCTGCTCTTTCAACAGCCAAATGCGTTCCTCCTCCGGCGTAACAAATCCGAAGTCGCTCAACTTCCTCCCAAACATGTGATCAAGGTGAAGTGCGACATGTCTGAGAAGGAAATCGACTTGCATCAGCAGTTACTGAACGAGGTTAACCAGGGGGCCTCCCCTTCGAGATATCTCACCGCCCTACATCGCTTCGCCCAAATGTCTCAGCATCCGCGTCTGCTGGTGGGGGAAGCCGAAGATGGAAGTGCGACGGAGCTTGTTAATGATTCCTCCAAGCTCCAGACTCTAATCAAGCAACTGCATGTCATCCGAGGGCAGCGCGAGAAGGCCATTATCTTTGCCCGGCATCGAGTAATGCAGCGCATCCTTTCCAAAGTTCTGTCGGCCGAGTTCGGCCTGAACGTTCGAATCATCAACGGCGAGACGAAAAGCCGCGGTACTCCGGCCATTCCTCAGGCAGCACGCACCCGAAGTGGCATTCTGGAAGAGTTCAAAGCAAGACCGGGCTTCAACGTCGTGATCTTGTCGCCTTTCGTTGCGGGTATAGGACTCACGATTACCGAAGCGAATCACGTGTTTCACTATGGCCGGTGGTGGAATCCCGCCGTGGAATCACAAGCGACGGATCGAGCCTACCGGATCGGTCAAACGAAAGAAGTCAACGTCTATCTCCCGATCCTACACGACGTCACTGCTGTCCAAAACAGAACAGGGTTGTAATGCAGTTCTGTTGAAACCAAGTAGTTTTGAGGATTGGAAATGAGGATGTCAGATCGAGGTTTCCTTGTCAACGCACAATGGGCTGTCCAAATCAGGTCAGGGCGAGAGCAAGTTGCTGGGAGTCGGGCCGTATTGGTGGCGTTCCAAACGGGTCGTCGAGCCATGTCTGTAAATCACGATAGGTGAACAGGTTGAGCCGCAGCATCGAAGCCAGGTTCGAC
>JBJMGK010000267.1:0-7505 GCA_045807925.1 Bryobacteraceae bacterium
ACAGGAAAATTAGCAGGCAGACCCAAAACGGCCCCAGAGATTTGGGCGGCTATCCTGGCTGCCTGACTTATTCATTCGCTAGTTCTGCCATACCCGAGTGCGCTGCTTCGGCAGAGTTTGCACCAGAGCCGTCACGACGGCCCGTGCGCGGTTGACCTTGACGGGTCCGTTTCGCGAAGCCGCGTTCGGCGCGGTGCTACTGTTCCGGTCCGGTTCTTCGCCCCGGCGGCGCACTCGCCGCGCTTCTATCGCGAATACTTCAAGCCTCAGCGCGAGCGAGAGATCGAGAAGGATCGGCGACGCTGGCTTGTTAGCTATCGCGGCGCGCAGTTCTACGTGCACGTCGATCGTTTGGTGCATCCGCCCATCGAGGGCTGTTTCCTCGAAGTGAAATCGTGGACCTGGTCGCGGCGTGACGCTCAGGACAAGGCCACGATTATCACGGAGTTGCTCGAGCGACTCGGTGCCGGCGCAAACGAGATCATTGACAACGACTACGTAGATCTGTGACCGTCTGTCCGGCGTAGGCGTACGTCACTCCCGCGTTTCCAATGCCGGCGCATCGGGCAATGGCGGCCCAAACAGGTCGGGGCCGGGAGGACGCAAGGTTAGTCTTCCACCGTTATGGGCACCGATACTTCCTCACTACAATCTGGTACGTAAGCGTCCGCTTATAAACGTCTTGACAGTGAAGGAGCCTTGATCCTGGCCGAATGCAAGAACTGGACCGGGAAGTGCGGCAAGAACGAGTTCGTGCTGTTTCATCAAAAGCTTGAGAACAGAAGCCAGAGATCCACACTCGGAATGCTTATCTCGTGGGTGGGCGACGCCATCGTTCTTTCAGTTCCGGCTGTCGAGTTACGACAGGTTCTGCCCGGAACTGACTGACCCCGACCAAACGCTTATCCAATTTTCAGATGGAAGGAGAAAGACAATGACTACACGCTTAGCACCGCTTCGCGGCATAACCCTCGCCGCATTACTCACCCTGGGGGTCGGACCGGGCCTGATGTTCGGGGATGACGTCCAAGACAAACCGTTCGGGGATGACGCTCGCAACAAACCAACGTGCACCCTGGCGACGCTGAAAGGGCGGTACCTGTTCGGCGGCATAGCCACGCTGCTCCCCCCAGCAACAACGCAGGCGACGCCGCTCGCTGTCGCTGGCTTTCATATCTTCAATGGCGACGGCACCGGGACGGACGTCGTGACGTCGACCATCAATGGTGCAATCCTGAATAGGCACTTTGTCGGTCCCATAAGTTATACCGTCAACCCGGACTGCACGGGCACCTACACAGTACCCTCAGAAGGACTGACGTTCGATATATTCATCGCCCCGGGTGGCGAGGAACTGATCGTCATAGGGATCACACCAGGCTTCGTCTTGGTGCAGGGTCCGAACAGGCGTGTGTCAGAGAAGTAGAAAAGCGCAGCAACGGGTACTCTGTTCGGACATTGGTCCGGGCGGAGGAACTCGTTGGACTGGAGAGCAAAAGTGGAGCTGTTCGAGGAAATCCGCATGGAGTATGAGTTTGGCATCGGCACGATTGCGGGTGCGGCCAAGAAGTTGCGGGTGCACCGGCGGATGGTGCGGGAGGCGATCGGCAGCGCCTTGCCTTATGCACTGATTAGCCGTCGAGAGGACGGCTCACGGGAACAGCGTTGAGTTACTGCGAGGCCATCAATGATTAGACACTGGCCCCGACAGCAAAACTGGCGATTGCAGACTTCTCGTCGTCGAAGATCTCAAAGATTGTGTGGAGCTTTGTGATCTGCATGAGGTTCTTCATCTTACCTTGAAGATTGAGGAGCTTAACAGACCCACCTCCGTTAGTTGCTGTGGTGTACACACCGACGAGTTCCCCAAGCCCAGCACTGTCGACGTAGCTAACACCTCCCATGTTGAGGAGAATGTTCTTGTCACCTTGCGCGAGTAGTGATCTCAATTCATCACGCAAGATTCCGGTATTTTCGCCTAGAGTGATCTTCCCGGCGAAATCAACAATCACGACATTTTCAACCCGTCGCGTCTTGGCACTGAGTGACATCGATGACCTCCGTAGGGTTGCTATCTACGTGGGCCCTATTCTAGCTCAGGTCCCTGTACCGCACTGCATCGGGCCTTTTACAATATGCTCAGCCAGCGTCCGACCGCGCACGAGTTCGAGAACAATTCGTCGGTCTTGGATACCTTAAACGGCGGGGATGTTCAGGTGGTTCAGCGAGGGCAAAATCTAGCCTGCTGTGGGAAGCGCCGGTCATTACTGACAAATCACGTTTTGTTTCGGCTACGCTTGTGAAATGGCAACAGGTCCGACCCCAGGCCATTCGCCAGAATTGGTGATCGATTCGCCGGGTCATCCAACTCTCCGAATTCGGTTAGAGAAGGGTAGCTATAAGCTCGGCCGCTCAGCAGCCAACGACTTGCCGTTTCCCAGCGATCAAGGCCTCTCGCGTGAGCATCTCGTATTTGAATGTACGTCCAACGGGTGGATCATACGAGATCTCGTGAGCCGGAATGGAACCCACATTAACGGAACTCGCCTGAGTGGTTCCACTCCTTTGGCGCACGGAGATCGAATCATAGCCGGGCGCCTCTCGATCCGCTACGACACTAGTCGCGAGTTTGTGGATACCCAGACTGATCAGGTTCAGTTTGTGGATGCGCGGCCGAATGGGGCGATACCGAACAATGCTATAAGTGCTGATCTCGACTCCGCTTTGCAGACGAGCATGCAATTGGGAGCGCTGGTGCGCGCCGGCAGAGAACTCGCTGGCCACTGCCCGCTCGAAGAACTCTTTCCACTCATCTTGAGGCTGACGATAGAAGCAGTAAGAGCTTCAAGAGGGGCTGTCATGACCCTCGAACCGGATACACAGGTGAAGACTCGCGCGGTTCAAGGCGAAGATTTGCGTATCAGCACAGCCGTGAGAGATCGCGTCCTTGCGCAGAGAGAATCCCTGCTCGTTCCGGACACTTCCGCCGATCTCGATTTCGCGGGCCGGCAGAGCATCGTAGCCCAGGAGATTCGCAGCTTTCTAGCAGTTCCACTGCAAACAGATGAACGGGTGATCGGCTTGATTTACCTCGACTCTCCTCGTCTCGTTCGTGAATTTACGACGAGTGATCTCAGTCTGGTGACCGTCATGGCCAATATCGCTGCGATTCGGATCGAGCACGCTAGACTCATTGAAGCCGAGAAAACTCAACTGTTGCTAGCTCGCGAACTCGAGCGGGCCGCGGAAATCCAACGCAGACTTTTGCCGGCGAAGCCGCCGGCCATCAGCGGGCTGGATTTGGCAGGATACAACGCGCCTTGCCGTACGGTGGGAGGAGATTATTATGACTTTCTACAGTACTGCGATAGGCGTATCGCCCTTCTCATCGGCGATGTCTCTGGCAAGGGAATGGGCGCGGCATTGCTCATGTCTAGCCTGCAGGCCCACTCGCGTGTAGTATTTGAAAGCCCCGGCGAACTCCGGGCTCAGCTTTCCCAATTGAACCGCATCACAGCCTCAAACGGTCCGGACAACAGTTTCGTTACGTTCTGCGCAGTCGTCCTCGATCCCACTACGAATACCCTGCGGTACTCGAATGCGGGACATAACGCGCCGCTGCTTCTTCACACAACCGGAGAGGTTGAGTTCCTGACGTCAACCGGTGTGGTTCTCGGCGTTTTTCCCAGTGCAACATACGAGGAAAGGACGTGCCAGTTTAGGTCCGGCGATGTGCTGCTTCTTTTCAGCGATGGCGTGACCGAGGCTTGCAAGCCCGATCGGGATGAAGAATTCGGAGAAGAACGACTGGTAGCAGTTCTTCGGAAGCAACGAGAGCAGGCGGCCGCAACACTCCTCGATTCCATTATGGAGGAGATTTCTTCCTTTACAGGTGGCAGCCCGCCCGCTGACGATGTGACGCTCGTTGTTGCACGGCTGTCTTAGATCGGGTATCTTTGTGCTGTAATTACAGCTAACACTTCGAGCATCAATACCAGCTAGGCAGTCGTGGTTCGCAGGTGGCCAGCTAGGAGCGATCAGATGTCGCCGCAATCCGAAATCAGCGAAGATGGCCGGTTAGAACCGCCTGTTCGGGATGGGGCCGAAACAGTAGTTCTTAGCAGCCCAGGGAGTGGTTCGGCGGAACAGAACACCAGCCAGACGGTCGGCCCCTACGACCTCCTTCGCATCCTCGGGTACGGCGGCATGGGAGAGGTCTGGCTGGCAGAACAGAAGCATCCGGTTCGGCGATCCGTTGCGCTCAAATTGATCAAGGGCGGAATGAATACCCGCGAGTTCATCGCCCGCTTCGAATCCGAGCGACAGGCGCTTGCATTGATGGATCACCCCGCGATCGCCAGGGTGTTCGAGGCAGGCTCAACGCCAGACAAGCGCCCTTACTTCGCTATGGAGTACGTAGTGGGGACACCCATCACCACGTACTGTGATGAGCACAAGCTTACCGTGCGCGAGCGACTCGAGCTGTTCATCCAGGTCTGCGAAGGCATACAGCATGCGCATCAGAAGGCGATTATCCATCGCGATCTGAAACCCTCGAACATTCTCGTCACGGAGATCGATTCCAAACCGGTTCCGAAAATCATCGATTTCGGTCTCGCGAAGGCTTTGACAGAGCCGCTTACGGCAGAGGCGATGTTCACGCGAATAGGAACGGTAATCGGTACTCCGGACTATATGAGCCCGGAACAGGCCGACTCGGCGGGACGAGATATCGACACGCGGACGGATGTCTATTCTTTGGGCATCGTTTTGTACGAGTTACTAGTCGGCACGCTCCCTTTAGAACTTAGCCGTTTATCGTTTGGAGAGATGCTTCGGAAGCTGCGGGAAGAGGATACTCCGCAGCCGAGCACGAGAGTACGCAGCTTGGGAGTTGACGGCGCTACGAATGCGCACAACCGTCGGACTGATGTTCCCACACTCGCCCGCCAACTCCGTGGCGACCTGGATGCGATCACGCTCAAAGCTACAGAAAAGGATCGCACGAAACGGTATGCTACGCCCTCAGAACTCGCCGCCGACATCACTCGTTACCTGCGAGATGAACCGGTTTCCGCTCACGCTCCTACCACAGCGTATCGAGCGACAAAGTATGTTCGCCGCCACCGAGTTGGGGTAAGTGCTGCTGCCGTATTCGTTCTCATGCTTGCAGGATTCGCGGTTGCTCAAACTGTTCAGTTACGTCGCGTGACCCGGGAGCGAGATCGGGCTGATCGCATTACGAACTTCATGACTGAGATGTTCAACGTCTCGGATCCAAGGCTATCGCGGGGAAAGAACGTGACAGCGCGGGAGATCTTGGATAAGGCCTCGAACGAGATTGACACCGGCCTGGGAAAAGACCCCGAGCTCCAAGCCCAGATGATGCAAATCATGGGCGATGTATATAACCAGCTAGGACTCTATTCCCGTGCTGAGACGTTGCTACGCCGCTCTGCGGAAACTGGCCGCCGCGTCTTGGGACCTAATGATCCTGCCACCTTAAGATCACTCAGCAGCTTAGGTGGGACGCTTAACAGCGAGGCTCATTACTTGGAAGCGGAGAAGTTGCAGGCCCAGGTCCTGGATGCACAGCGGCGAGTTCTAGGCAAAAAGCACGCCGATACGCTATGGTCAATGGATCGTTTGGCGACCACTCTTTATCATCAAGGGAGATACGCGGAAGCGGAAAAGCTGCTTCGCGACGCTCTTGCCGTGGCGCGAAGCGGTCTCGGATCAGCGGATGGGCTAACACTGGTGATCGAGGGAAGCTTAGGCTTACTGTTAAATTTGGAGGGTCGGTACGCCGAGGCAGAGAAGCTCAATCGTGAAGTGATTGCAATCGAGCAGCGGGTCCTTGGACCGGATCACCCGCGCACGATCAAAGTCACAAACAATCTCGCCGATACTCTTCTATTGGAGCGCCGATATCCCGAAGCGGAGAGGCTGCAACGTGAAACGCTCGACATGTATCGACGCGTCCTCGGCCCCGAGAATCCATACACACTTGGTTTAATGAACGGTCTCGCTGTGACCCTTACTGAGGAAGGCCGGTTGGATGAGGCAGAGGAATTGCTCCGTAGGGTGTTAGAGACTCAGAGACGCGTGCTCGGTCCGGAGCATAGGGACCCAGCTATAACCACGTACAATCTCGCTTGTATTGCCGCACTTAAGGGAAACGCGAACGAGGCTTTTCACCTCCTTGCGGCAGCAGTCGATCACGCTGCACCCGAGCTCACGCGCATAATCGAGACGGATTACGCCCTCCAATCGCTCAGGGCTGATCCCCGTTTTGCGCAGCTCCTTGCGTACGCAAAAGAAAAGGCCAAGGCCGCCGCTTCCGGATCAAAGAACACTAACTCCGCAGAGCGCACAACTCGCAAGCCGCAATGATCATGGTGGATCTTCATGTAAGAACCGGTCACCTCGTATGGCCCGGAAATTGAAAGTACCAGTCGAGCGCAGGTGGTTCCAGATGATGCCGCTTTGGTGAGCAGGTCTGCTAGCAAGCTCATCGGGACACCTTTCTCACCGGCTGCGCAGCCGAATAAAGCGGCCGCGACACGCGGGGCGAAGAATCTATCCAAGAAGTAACCTGAGCCGACTCTGCCGACCAGCAGCCCGCCAAGACCGAGGTCGCAAACGCGGCTGTTCGCGCGGGGATTCCCCGATCAACGAGAATGGCCGCCATGTGTGCCGAACAGGCCGCAACGCTGCCTGATAAGGGTTATCACAGTCGAGAGGTGGTGCGGCAGGTGGCCGAAGCCGGCATTCGGAGTTATATTTCGGAACCGGAGCGCGGCCGACAACGCTGGGATGGTCAGAGCGTCGAGCGGGCGGCGGTATACGCGAACCGGCGGCGTGTGCAAGGCGAGCGTGGCAAGCGACTACAGCGGCAGAGGGGCGAGAAACTGGAGCGAACGATGGCACACCTGTATGAAACCGGCCGCATGCGACGGATACACCTACGCGGCCACGGCAACATCATCAAGCGACTGTTGATCCATGCCTGCAGTCTCAATCTCGGCTTGTTGATGCGCACCTTGTACGGGGTCGGCACGCCGCGGAGTCTTCAGGACGGCGCTTTCCAAGCTGCTTTTGTCTTCTTGTTGCTGCTTGATGCCTCCTTCACCTCCGACAGAGAGCAAACAGCAACGCTGGAAGGACCTTTCGGAAACACGCAAAGCAAATTTACCAATTTATCTTCCAGTCCTGTGTCCGAACATTTCCGTCTGCTTCTGAATTGACTTACTTGCACCTCGGACTGCTAAGGCCTAACGTTGAGGTTGCGCAGAATCCCTACGGGTAGTGACCCTGCCGGACAGCCCGAAGCTGAGTTGCACCGAAGGGAAAGCGATCGCGTACCGAGGAGGCGATCGGTCCCGTTCAGAAGCCACGCCGAGATCTCACCGGTCGTGACGTTCTCCCATAACAGGTCATCGGTTCCATCCTGGTTAACGTCGGCTAAGCCGGCCGGCTTCCAGGTATTCGAGCAGCCATCAGAT
>JBJMGK010000268.1:0-24843 GCA_045807925.1 Bryobacteraceae bacterium
CTCGAAGAGATCATGGCAGAGCGGAATGTCGAGGTGGATCACGTGACGATTTGGCGCTGGATCCAATATTATGCACCCGAACTCAGTCGGCGTTGCCGGCCTGAGCTGCGCAAGACGAACGGATCCTGGCGTGTCGATGAATCGTATCTTCGGGTGGCTGGCAAATGGACCTATTTATATAGAGCGGTGGATTCCACTGGCGACACGATTGATTTCCTGCTCTCTCCAACCCGTGATGCAGGTGCTGCCAAGCGCTTCTTTCAAAGAGCATTACAGTCAGCAAACCATCCACGGCCGCGAGTCGTAAACGTAGACCGGAATCCCGCTTATCCGAGAGCTATCGAGGAGCTCAAGTGTACTCGGGAACTCGGCCGACGTTGCCGCTGTCGACCCGTTCGGTATCTCAATAATGTAGTGGAGCAGGACCATCGGGCGATCAAACGACGGGTCAGAGCGATGCAAGGGTTCCGGTCGTTTCACTCCGCGTGGCGAACGATCCAAGGTGTCGAAACGGTGAACATGATTCGCAAAGGACAGATTCGTTGGCTGCCGAAGCATGACATCCTGGCCCAGGCCGCATTCATAGTAGGTCTATTCGAAGTGGCAATGGCAGCCTAAGGATCGCAAGTTCAGTGCACCCGCTGTCTTCAGTTCCAGTTTGCAACACTTCCGCTTTATGTGCTGTGACTTTGTCCACGAGAGACTCGCCAATCCAGTCCCGACGATACGCAGCCCGAAGAAAGCAGCGCAGCTTCGATATCGCCGTCGCTTTCGATGTATCCGCCATCTCTTCGGGGAAGCCCTCGACCTTGAACGTCTCTAACAGATCCGCTTTCACGGTGCGTGTATAAAAGACGCCGCGCGCCTCGCAAAACTTAATCAATCGGTTTAGGACGACCCGATGCTGGCCAATAGTCTTTTCGCTCAGTTCATGCTGCCGAGACGCTAAATATTTCGCGATGCAATCTGCGATCGTCGGACCCTGTGCCGCATCGAATCCGAGCTTTCTGCTATGTTGCGAGATCAGAGAGGATCTTACAGCTTCCGCTGCTTTCAGGCTCGAACAGCCGGTTGATTGCCTCGGCACGAGATCACCCGACGGGGTCTGGCCCACGATCCAGACCGGGCAATCACACTCCATCCAGTGCCCGCGGAGATCTTTCGAGAGGCCGAGACTATGCACCCGGCAAGTCCCGTTGTGCCGCTTGTAGAGATCGAGTGATTGGTTTGTCCGACCGCGAATGACGGCCAGTTTATCAAGGCTTTCAGGGTTTGTTTTGTACGATTTGTACGAGCAGTTCGTACACAAACCGTCCGACCGACACTAAGCTATGTATTTTGAAAGGAATGGCTCCCCGACATGGATTCGAACCACGATTAACGGCTCCAAAGGCCGCTGTCCTACCGTTAGACGATCGGGGAAGGGGGTGACGAAGATCAGTTTAACAAGCCCGGGAAAACGTCTACCATTCCGAGTAAGGCGTTCCCTCGAGTGACGTCTTCTCTGAGCCACTTTTCACGTCAAAAATCCCAGGTGGGCTATTGCTGCCGCCCACCGGAGTCTCTTCCATGATCACGTGCCAAGTGGAGTCGGAGCCCGTCATCGGGTCCTGTGGCACTTGCCGCAGGTATCCTTCACTTACAAGCTCCTGCAAGGACTCCGGTGCTTTTTGCTTATCGATTGTGTATTCATCGATCATGCTGCGGATCGTGAAGAGGTTATTCCGGAGAACGCTTTCCTTTGCCCGGATGAGAGACTTCTGATAGATCGGCAAAGCGATGCTAATGATGATCGAGATAATGGCCATCACCACCATCAGCTCGATCAGAGTGAACCCACGCTGCCAGCCTTTCGCAGACTGAGCCTTCTGACGCAGTTTTAGGGTCATTACCAATCCGAATAACTCGTTCCGTCCGACGTCTTGTCCATCGTCTTTGAGAAAACGTCGAAAACGTTCTGGCCGCCCCACGAAGTGGAAGTCGGGTCGTCCTGCATGCTGCGCTTACCCCAATCGGCCGATCCCGTCATCGGATCTTTCGGGATGCGGCGGAGGAAACGCATCTTCCCTTTCTGATTCAAGCCGCTGATGGTATTGCTGAGGGGCACACCTTCTACCAGCGATTCCAGTGTCGTCGGATAGCAATATGCTTCCTGACTGGTTGCCTGTAACTTCCCGGCATCACACATATCTTTGTACCGGTCAATTGCGCTCCTCATCTCTCGAAGATCCATAACGAGCTCTTTCTCGCGCTGGCGCCGGACCTGGTGGCGGGCGAGCGGCACCGCCATTGTCGAGAGGACCAGCAGAATGCTGAATGCAACGATCATCTCGACGAGTGTGAAGCCGGCCTCGCCGCGCCGATCGCGTACGGCGCTAGCTCGGGTTCTTCGTCCGGAATGCCGAAAGCCGTGGGAGCGCTGTACTTCTGACAACTGCATGCTGCTACTTCTGCTGCGGCAAGTTCTGATCCGGGCGGCCTGGCGCACCCGACGGGACACTTCCGCCAGTCTCGGGAGGACGACCCGTTGTGGGAGGCGCCGGGTTTGGCGCTGAAGGGACGCCAGGCGGTCTGACCCCGCCCGGAGCCGGTGAAGCTGGTGCCGGCGACAACGGGGATCCTGATGCAGGAGGCACCGCGGGTGTCCCCGGTTGAGTGCCTTGTCCCGAGGCGGGGGCTGCCGTGGCGGGTCTGCGGTCGACACGCACAACGCGCTCTGTCCCTGCATAGACCCCCTCGCCGCCCGCAGCGGTGAGATCAGGCGGACGAACGATGTGAGGGATCATCGCGATCAGGATTTCGTTGTCTGTATTTGATTTCGTCTTTGCGCCCAGGATGTAGCCAAGAAGAGGCATGTTGGCTACGCCAGGAATGCCGGCTATCGTAGCGCTGTTTTCCCGGTCCGAGAGGCCGCCCATCACGCTAATCTCTCCATCCTTCATTCTGATATCTGCTTCGTCCGTTTGCTTACCGATGATCGGCTGCTGCACACCGGCGATTGTGGTCGTTTGCAGAACGTTCGACAACTCCACCTTCACGTGCATACTGATGTCTTCGGGACCGTTGACATGGGGAGCGAACTCAATCTGCGTTCCGACATTCACCTGCTGGAACTGCGTAGTTGCGTACGGAATAGCGCCGGGCGTTGCGACGGCGGAATTAAGAGAGCCCGTGACATACGGAATCGAACTTCCGATGAGCAGCGAGGCCTTGCCTCCATCGGTGGAGCGCACCTGAGGCCGCTGCAAGATCCTTGTGGTGGCATCGTTCATCAGTGCTTGCACGACCGTGCTCGGTAAAGTGACAGAGTAGTCTCCGCTCGACAGATGTCCTGTCTTCGCGATTGTGATTGAACGGGACGAAGACGTATCGGAGTTCGTGCCGCCGGTAGTGGTCGTCCCTGAGGAATTGTTGCCCGAGTTCGTCGTCCCGGTGGTGGTCGTCGTTACGCCGCGAGGCGTGAATGTGATTGGCAACGACAGCCCGCCCTGTCCGAGAAGAGAGGCGCCTATAGTCGTCGATCGAGTTTTATTGACAGCCATGACAATCACATCGATCGTGACCTCCGGTTTCGGCCGGTCGAGATCGTGAACGAGCTTGTCGATGAGATACATCGTGTCAACGGGACCACGGGCGATAATCGCGTTCTGAGAAGCGACCGCGAAGATGCCTTGGAGCAGCTTTGAACCGGTGCGGACCGCGTTGAAAATCTCCTGAAACTCGTTAACGGTGCTCGCGTTCTGGATGTAGAAAACCCGGACGACTTCGTCCTGGTATTCCTGCCGCTTGGGGTCGCTTTCCTGAGTGACGAAGATAGCGTTTTGACTGATCGGCTTCCAGAATGAATGCGTTTCCAGGGCAACGTAATTCAGAGCCTCTTGTAGTGTTACGTTGTTGAGCTCCAGGTTGAAGTTCTTCCCAGCTACTGCTTCGATACCTGATGGATCAAACAGCACGTTGATGCCGGCGAGTTTGCCTACGCTCTCGTATAAGACACGTGCGGGCTGGTTGTTGATCTGGATTCTGGTTAATCGGTCGGTAATGGGCCGCAGAACAGGAGGACCTTCAAGCGAATTGATTCGCCGTTCGGTTTCCTGCCGATTGCGTTCGGCGGTGGTCATCGGCACAGCGTTAGGGTCGACAGCCCGCTGTTTGATCATTGCCGAGGTTTCACGGATTCCCTGAGCTGCGGCGGCCGACGAAGGATCCGCGATGAAGGCCTTCTGGAACTCGGAGAGAGCCTCTTCCAGCTTGGTCTCAGCCAGGAATTTGCGTGCTTCTATGATGTGTAGGTCGGCTGCCCTGCCCCGGATTCTCTGATCGGCGAGCAAGTACCCAGGCTCACTCGGATCTGTGGCCACGGCCTGGTCGTAGTAGGTAAGCGCGGCGTCGTAATCTTTATGCGCTTCCGCCTGCTGCCCTTCTTTCAACAGCTTGTCGCCCTTTTTTGTATGCGCCTCGACAGGAGGCACGGCCAGCGCGAGAGCACACAGCACCGCGACTGAGTTCCGAATTGGAAGCCAAAAGTTCACGTTTGAGGAGTACCAGCCCATGTTAGACTACGGAAGCGCTACAGTCGGAATTTGGCTTAACAGCTACCGCCTAAACACTTTGGGCGTCGTAATACGAGTGGTATCAAACTAAACTGTTGCGGCTCCGGCATATTCCTCTCCTCCCAATGGAAGACGGCCCGGTGGTGCGATTCGTGCAGAGTAGAAAGCACACCTCTAAACGTAGAACAGAGAGTACATTACAGTGGCAGAGCGAGGCGATTTCAAAATTTTGAGCGACAACCGCTCTGCCGGGCACGACTACCATCTCATCGATCGCTACGAAGCTGGTCTCGTTTTGACCGGGACCGAGGTTAAATCGGCCAAAAACGGCAAAATCCAACTAAAAGAAAGCTACGCCGAAGTCAACGACAACGAAGCTTGGCTCTTAAACGCTCACATCAGCGAATATTCGCACGGGAACATTATGAATCACGCGCCCGTTCGGAAACGCAAATTGCTGTTGCACCGCGCAGAGATCGAAAAACTACGGTCCGAAACCCGCGAGAAGGGACTGACAATCGTCCCAACCAAGCTCTATCTGAAGGGCGGCTTGATCAAGGTTGAGATCGCGACGGCTAAGGGCAAGAAGTTCCACGACAAGCGTGAGGCTATTAAGGCCAAGGAGATGCAAGCCGAGGCGAAGGCCGCCATTGGCCGGCGGGCCCGCCAGTAAGACCTACCAAACATGGAAATTCGATTCGAAAGTGCGCCGGTCGAGAAAATCTCAGCAGATGCGGTCGCGGTCATCTGCTTTGAAGCCGAAAAGGCTTCGGAGAGCATAGCCGTTGAACCATCCACCGTGCCTGACCCCGAGATCGCGACCCAGTCGGGATGGCTCGCGGACCTCAGGGAGTCAGGTGAATTTACGGGCAAACTGTACGAGCATGCACTGCTCCACCGTCCCGAAGGGTTAGCGGCAAAGCGGCTGGTCGTGATCGGCGGGGGCAAACGCGAGAAATTCTCTTCCGTAGAAGCACGTCGCATCGCGGGAGTTTTGGTCCGCGCGCTTCAACCGAAGGGCTTCAAGACCGTTGCGCTTCTGCTACCGCCCGGAAGCGGACAGGAAATTGGAGCGGCGGCTGGCGAGGGCGCCATTCTCGGCGGTTGGGAACCGCATAAGTACAAATCAGATCCCAAGAAAAACAAAGCGCTGGATGCGTTTATTATTGCTGCGTCCGGAAGTACCGACAACATAACGGACACGGCGGTCAGGCGGGCTCAAATCGTCGCAGAGGCGCAGAATTTCAGCCGCGATCTCATCAATGAGCCTGCAAATAAACTCTCCCCTGCGACCCTGGCCGACGCGGCCCGGGAATTAGCCACAGAACACGGCTTGGACTGCGAAGTCCTGGACGAGGCGGCCATGGGAAAACTCGGAATGGGCGCCTTACTCGGAGTCGCACGCGGCAGCTCGAACCGCCCATTCCTAATCGTGTTGAAATACAAGCCGGCCAACTCCTTCGGAAGCGATCATGTCGCGCTGGTCGGGAAAGGCGTAACCTTCGACACGGGCGGCATTTCCATCAAGCCGGCGGACGGGATGGAAAAGATGAAGTACGACATGGCAGGCGCCGGAGCGACTCTCGGCGCAATGAAGGCCATCGCGCAACTCAAGCCACCGGTTCAGGTCACCGCGTATATCCCGACTGTTGAAAACATGATCAACGGAGAGGCGCAACGTCCGGGAGATATTGTGACGACGCTCTCGGGCAAAACGGTCGAAGTCTTGAACACGGACGCGGAAGGCCGTCTGATTCTTGCCGATGCAATCACCTATGCGAAGCAGAACGGCGCTACCCATATTGTCGACGCGGCAACTTTAACCGGAGCCATCGGAATCGCCCTCGGGCATCACAACATGGGAGCGTTTACTAATAACCAGGAGTTCCTCGAGAAGTTTCTTACCGGGGCCAGATCCGCGGGCGAGAAAGCCTGGCAGCTTCCGATGGATGAGGAATACAAAGATTACCTGAAGTCCGCGTTTGCCGATCTACCGAACATCGGCGGCCGTTATGGCGGCTCCATCACGGCGGCATGGTTTCTGCGCGAGTTCGCCGACCCGACGCCGTGGGTTCACCTCGACATCGCGTCAACCGCATGGCTGGACGACGGCCGTGCATGGCTGTCAAAAGGTCCTTCAGGAGTTGCCGTACGATCATTTGTGCAACTCGTTCTCGATTGGGACGGGAGCCGGGGCTAACTCCCAGCAGCCGCAGGACCTGACGGCAGGTTCCGCGTAATTATTCCTGATACTGTACGTCTAGGAATCGGAATGGGCTCTGCCTGATTCCCTACGTTTTCGGAGGCCGTCTCGATGCAGCTTCGTGTTTTGGCATTTGTGCTCGCTGGCGGTAAGGGAACTCGCCTTTACCCCCTTACCAAAGAGCGAGCGAAACCCGCAGTGCCGTTCGGAGGACGTTATCGCATTGTGGATTTCGTTCTCAGCAACCTGGTCAACTCAGGCATTTATTCCATCTATGTCCTGATCCAGTTCAAGAGTCAGTCCCTGCTTCAGCATCTTCGGGAAGGATGGGAGGTCAGCGGATTGCTCAAGAACAATTTCATTATTCCCGTGCCTGCGCAGATGAGATCCGCGCAGGAGGATTGGTATCGCGGCACGGCGGATGCTATCACGCAAAACATCAACCTGATTGAGCAGGCAGATCCGCACGTTGTAGCCATATTCGGTGCTGATCATATCTACCGGATGAACATCAGGCAGATGATCGAATACCACGTCGAAAAGCGGGCGGGAGCCACCATTGCGGCCATACCCGTGGGCAAGGAACTGGCAACGGAGTTCGGCGTTATCGAAACGACTCCCGAGGGAAGAGTCATCGGCTTTCACGAAAAGAAGGCCAACGCTCCCACGATGCCCGGCGATCCGTCGCGGGTTTACGCTTCGATGGGAAATTATGTTTTCTCGACGGACCTGCTCTTGAGCGAATTGCATAAGGACGCCGAAACGGAGGGCAGCTCGCACGATTTCGGCAAGGACATCCTGCCCGGCTTGATCGGCCGTGCTGACATGTTTGCGTACGATTTTCAAACGAACGTCATCCCGGGAGACCCCATTGCATCGCCGCAATACTGGCGTGACGTTGGGACCCTGGAGGCTTACTACGAAGCGAGCATGGACCTCCGTTCGGTCTCTCCCGAGTTAAACCTGTACAACCGGCAATGGCCTCTGCGAACCGCCGGCTATTTCGACGCTCCTGCGAAATTCGTCTTCGACGAGGAAGGCCGGCGCGGCATGGCGGTTGACTCCATCATTGCCGGAAGCTCCATCGTTTCAGGTGCCTACGTGGCGCGATCCGTGCTGGGCAGAGGAGTCCGCGTGCACACGGGAGCGAACGTCGAGGATTCTGTGATCTTCGACAACTGCGACATAGGCCGTCACGCGCAGGTGCGTCGAGCCATTCTGGACAAGAACGTGAAAATTCCGGAGAACGCGAGTGTCGGCTACGATCTCGAGGCCGATCGCAAAAAATGGCACGTCACGGAGAGCGGCATCGTCGTCATTGAGGGTCACCGGTCCACCGTCGACATCTCTGTGCTGCAGGTCTAACGGCAGATCTCCGTCAGTGCTTCGCGGCGCTGAAAACGAGCAACAAGCAGTCCGACCATCAACACCACGAGGCAGCCGACAACGTTGTACCAGAGAAAAGAGATGCTGGTGAACGCGGCTGCCCAGAAAATCGCAATTTCGCCTGCGATCACTCCCCAGAACGCGGCGGTGCCGCCGACGCGACGGCAGAAAAATGCGAGAACGAAGACACCTAACAGCCCACCGTAAAAGAGCGATCCGACGATGTTGACTCGCTCAATCAGCGCTCCAAAACCGCGTGCACCAACCGTCGCGAATCCCACGGCAAAGGCGCCCCAGAACACGGTAAAGCAGCGTGATGCAAACAGGTAGTGCTCATCTGTTCCTTGGCGGACCACGTATCTCCGGTAAATATCGATGACGGACACGGTAGCGAGTGAATTGATTTCTCCCGATGTGGATCCCATCGAGGCTGAGAAGATAACGCCAATCACTAATCCGACCAAGCCTATGGGCAGATAGGCCTTCGCAAACGAAAGAAAAATGTAGTTTGTGTCGTCGAACTTCCCTCCCCCGGTCCGTTCGCCGACCGCATTGAGGGCTCTCTGGCGGCTTTGATCAAACGCGCTCTGCGATTGCCGGAATGCCTGCAAGCGGGCTTGGTCGATTGATCCGTGTCGGGTCGCCTCCGCCAACTGAAAAGCAGTTTGCCGGCGAACCTCGAATGCGGCCGTGTATTGCTGCTCGACGGCACGCCAGCCAGCCCACTTCTGAATACGAGCTGCCTCTCCCGGATGATAAATAGCCGGGTTCTGGACGAATAACGACACGACAAAAACGATAGCTCCGATGAACAAAATAAACAGCTGCATCGGGATCTTGAGAACCGCATTAAATAATAGGCTTAGCCGGCTCTGGGCGATGGATTTTCCGGTCAGATAACGCTGCACTTGGCTCTGGTCGCAACCGAAGTAAGCCAAGGCAAGGAAACCACCTCCGATCAGGCCACTCCAAACGTTGTAGCGATCGCTCAGATTCCATCGGAGGTCGACTACATTCAGGCGTCCTGCTGCGCCCGCGAGGTGCATGGCATCAAGAAGCGAGATCTGTGGAGGAAGTGAATGGACCGCGACAATCAAGCTCAGCGCCAGGGCAAAGAAGATCATGCTCATCTGCTGAACATCCGCCCAGGTCAGAGCCTTGATTCCGCCCTTGGCCGTGTAAAGGATCACAAGCGCACCGATCGCGACAGTGATGAGCCGGTCGGACCAGCCAAGCACAGCAGACAGAGCGACGGCGGGCGCATACAGGCCGATGCCCGCTGCCAGGCCGCGCTGCACGAGAAATATTGTTGCGACCAGCGCCCTTGTCTTCGAATCGAAGCGATGCTCCAGGTATTCATAAGCCGTGTAGACTTTGGCACGATGGAAGATCGGGACTGCGGTCATGCAGAGAATGACCATCGCGATTGGGAGCCCGAAGTAGAACTGAGCGAATCGCATTCCATCAACAAAGCCCTGGCCGGTTGTCGAGATAAACGTGATCGCGCTCGCCTGGGTAGCAAGGATGGAAAGGCCCATTGCGTACCACGGCATCGTCTTACCTGCGAGCAAATATTTGTTAACGGTGGTGCTGCCTCGGCCGCGGTATAGACCATAGCCGACGAGAGACACAAGCCAAGTTACAAAGACGCACCAGTCAATAGCTCTCAAGATCGGCCGCTTTTAGAACAGATTGTTCCGCATCAACTAAGGATTCGAAAATGACCTAGTAGCGGAACGAGCGCGAGAATAGATAGAGTACAACGAGCAAACACAAAAGGTAGAGGAGAACAGCCGTATAAGCCTGAGACCACCGGGCAAATAGGGGTGGTGGGTCCTCGTCGGCATGAGGTCGGGTTATAGGACTAAGGCTTGACACGAATTGGGCCGTTAATTAGACGTCCTCATCAGATTATCGGCTACACTTAAGAGTTTGGCGAATCAGACAAATTGGCAGGGAATCAATGTTCTTGTCGTTGATGACGAGGAGTCTCAGCGCGCCCCGTTAGCGGCGATGATTTCCGCCTGGGGTTTCAACGTTGACACTGCGAGCGACGGCCAGGAAGCCCTGGACCGGATCCAGAATCAACGCGCGGACGTGATTATCACTGACCTGATGATGCCGCGCATGGACGGCTTCGAGCTCATGAAACGGCTCGGCCAGGACGGCAACATGCCTCCCGCCATCGTGCTGACCGCATTTGGAAACATCGAAACCGCTATTCAAACCATTCACGACCTGGGTGCTTTTTGGTTTCTCGAGAAGCCAATTCAGCCGGCAGCTTTGAAGGTCCTGCTCGAAAGAGCAGCTTCTCAAAGCCAGCTAACAGTTGAAACTGAAAGACTACAGAGGCAGCTCTCGAATTTCGGAGTGCTGGTCGACATGGTGGGCACATCGCCCCAGATGCAGCAGGTCTTCAACGTCATCCAGCAGGTTGCGCCCAGCAAGGCGGCGATTCTGGTCGTCGGCGAAAGCGGTACGGGCAAAGAACTTGTCGCCCGGGCGGTCCATCAACTGAGTCCCCGGCGCACTGGTCCATTTGTGGCAATCAATTGCGCGGCCATGCCGGAGACGTTGATGGAAAGCGAACTCTTCGGCCATGAGAAGGGCGCGTTCACGGGAGCTTTCGAGCGCCGGGCCGGGTGCTTCGAACTTGCACAGCACGGAACGTTGCTGCTCGACGAATTGGCCGAGATGCCCTCTGGTACTCAGGCAAAGCTTCTGCGCGTGCTGGAGGATTCGCGTGTTCGCCGACTCGGCGGAAAAAGCGAACTCTCGGTCGACGTGCGCGTGATCGCGGCCACCAATCGCAACCTCGACGACGCCTTGAAAAAAGGAGATCTGCGAGAGGATCTGTACTACCGCTTGAACGTGTTTCAGATTTCTCTTCCCCCGCTACGTCAGCGGATCAGTGATCTTCCGGTGCTTTGCGAAACGCTCATTACACATCTGAACCGGAAGCACCAGTGCCAGGTCACTTACGTCACCCAGGAAGTGATGGACGCGTTCAAGAAATACAACTGGCCCGGCAATGTGAGAGAACTGCGCAACGTCCTTGAGCGTGCGGTTATTATGGCGGGCGAAGGCGCCATCCAGATGGCTCATCTGCCGTACGATTTCGGTGTTTCGTTGGGCTCCCGTCCGCCGGCTCAGGTCTTCGAACCCGAAAGCGTTCGCTTACCAGTTGGCACCACAGTCGGCGATGCCGAGAAAGCGCTCATTCAACTGACACTTCAGCACACGAAAAACAACAAGACTCGGGCTGCGGAAATTCTTGGCATCAGCTTGAAGACGCTCTTCAACAAGCTGAAAGAATACGGGGCCTCCCCGGAACCATTGGACACGGCAGTTTAAGAGCACAACCCGCCACTTTCGCCGCCTCGTCCCCACCGCAAATCCGCCCCGGTGGGCATGTTACGCTGAGGGTTCTCCTCCCCAAGATGAGCTCTGCCGTTTCTGACCTGCGCCGAACACCGTTGTGCGATACGCACTGTCAGCTGAAAGCAAAGCTCATTGAGTTCGGCGGATGGTATATGCCCGTCCAGTATTCGGGCATCCTCCAGGAGCATACTGCCGTGCGCCAAGCCGCCGGGCTCTTCGACGTCAGCCACATGGGTGAGATTGAAGTCCGCGGTCCTGACGCCCAGAACTTGGTGAATTACGTTTCGACAAACAACGCCTCGAAGCTGAAGGTGGGCCAAGCGCAGTATTCGGGTTTGCTTTACGAGCACGGCGGCTTCGTCGACGACATTCTGGTCCACAAAGTCTCCGACTCCCACTTCTTCATTTGCGTGAACGCTTCCAACCAGCGGAAAGATCACGAGCACATTGAGCTCGCAAAGCTGAAAGGCAATTTCCAGGCCGAAGTCGAATTCGCAAGCGAACGGTACGCGCAGTTAGCAGTCCAGGGCCCGCGAGCTTTGGAGACTCTTCAGAAGCTGACCTCCACCGATCTGGCAGCGATCAAATACTACTGGTTCGTCGATGGCAAAGTGCTGAATCACCCGGCTCGCATCGCAAGAACCGGTTATACGGGCGAAGACGGATTCGAGATTTACGTGGCACCCGACGTTTCCGCCGAGACCTGGAACGCCATTCTTCAAGCGGGAGAAGAGTTCGGAATTCTTCCCTGCGGGTTGGGCGCTCGCAATACCCTGCGTCTCGAAGCCAAGATGGCCCTTTACGGTCATGAAATCACCGCGACCATCAATCCACTGGAAGCAGATCTGGCCTGGATTGTGAAGATGGACAAAGGAGAGTTCATCGGTCGCCAGGCGCTCGAGAAATCCGGGTCCGAAGGCATAAGCCGGAAGCTAGTCGGATTTGAGATGAAGGGCCGCGGAATCGGAAGAGATGGGTATGAGGTTTGGCTCGACGGGAAGCCGGCGGGCTGGGTAACGAGTGGCGGGCCTTCGCCAACACTGAACAAGAATATCGGTTTGTGCTATCTGCCTACCGAGAAAGCCGTGCCGGGAATCGACATCCAGGTGATGATTCGTAATTCACCGGTCGATGCCGTTACCGTGCAGACGCCGTTCTACAAGAGAGCCAAGGGATGAGCTATCCAGAAACGTACAAGTACACCAAGGAACACGAGTGGGTCCATGCAGACGGTGCGCAAGCGACAATCGGGATCACCGATCATGCTCAGCACGAACTGGGAGATATCGTTTTCGTCGATTTGCCTCAAGTCGGAACTCAGGTCACCAAAGGTCAGACCTTCGGATCCGTTGAATCCGTAAAAGCGGTTTCGGACATCTTCTCGCCCGTGTCCGGAGAAGTGGCGGCGATCAACGACCTTCTGGCCAAGAGCCCCGAAAAGCTGAACGAAGATCCGCACGGCGACGCTTGGCTGATCAAAGTAAAACTTGGTGATCCAGGCGAATTAAATGAATTGCTTTCGGCTCCGGATTATCAAAACTATATAGGCGCTGAATAGCAAGTAGCGCCGGGCAACGTCATCGGAGTCAGAACACCTCTTTGCGATATTTACCGAAATCAGAGTCCGAGCGTCGCGAAATGTTGGCGACGATTGGACTCAAAAACCAGGAAGACTTACTTTCCCACATACCGGACGAAATTCGTCTCGACGGACCGCTCGGCATCGAGAACGGTAAGAGCGAATTTGAAATCGTCGACTACTTCAAGCGGCTAGGTTCGAAAGCTGCGGTCGGTTATCCCAGCTTTCTGGGAGCCGGCGTCTACAACCATTACCGTCCTGTAGTCGTGGATGCAGTCGTTTCACGCGGCGAGTTTCTTACCTCATACACGCCCTATCAAGCTGAAATCTCACAGGGAACTCTCACCACGATTTTCGAGTTCCAGACGATGGTCTGTCAGTTGACGGGCATGGACGTTGCAAATGCGTCCATGTACGACGGTTCAACCGCCGTTCCCGAAGCGGCTATGATGGCCGTCCGCGTAACGCGGCGTGACAAGGTCCTGGTGGCTCGCTCCGTCCACCCCGAGTACAGAGAAACCCTGAAGGCCTCAACGCAGCATCAAGGCATGCCGGTTGAGGAGATCAAGTACGGGAAAGATGGCCGGCTTGACCTCGACGATCTAAAGGCGAAGCTCGATGAATCCATTGCGACGGTCATCGTCCAAACACCAAATTTCTTCGGCGTTCTGGAACAGGTGAAAGCGCTGGCAGATCTGGCGCACAGCAAAGGTGCACTGTTGGTCGTTGTGTTCTCGGAAGCGGTTGCGTTGGGATTGATTGAGCCTCCCTCAGAGGCCGACATCGTTGTCGGCGAATTGCAGAGCTTTGCGATTTCACCCAGCTACGGCGGTCCTTTTGTGGGAATCATCGCGACGCGCGAGAAGTTCATACGCCAGTTGCCTGGCCGGCTTGCGGGAGAAACAACAGATGCCGAGGGACGCCGTGCTTACTGCTTGACGCTTGCCACGCGCGAACAACATATCCGGCGCGAGAAGGCGACATCGAACATCTGCACGAACCAGGCGCTTCTGGCGCTGATGGCGACCGTATTCATGTCTCTGTACGGGAAGGCTGGATTACGCGAACTTGCCGTGCAAAACCTGTCGAAGGCACATTACCTCGCGGACAAACTGCCGCTTCAGTTTTCAGGTCCCTTCTTCAACGAGTTTGTTGTGCGGCTCGGCGGGAAAACGCCGGAACAGGCCAACACGGCACTGCTGGACAAGAAGATCGTGGGCGGATTGGCGCTAGGGCGTTTCTATCCAGAGTTGAAGAACTGCATGCTCCTCTGCGCCACCGAGATGAATAAACGCGAAGATATGGACGCCGTTCGAGCTGTCGTGGGAGTGGGAGCGTAGGCATGATCAAGAAAGTCTCACGGCATATCGTTCAGGAAGAACCGCTTCTGTTCGAGTTGAGTTCGCCGGGCAAAGCCGGTTATCAGCTTCCCGATCTCGATGTTCCCGCCGTTTCACCGGAATCGGTGCTCGGCAAGGAAAATGTCCGCGACGAGATCGAGGGATTCCCGGAAGTCAGCGAGTTTGAAACTCTGCGCCATTTCACCCGACTCTCGACCTGGAACTATGCGATCGATCTGGGTTTGTATCCTCTCGGCTCCTGCACGATGAAATACAACCCGCGCGTGAACGAAACGGTAGCGCGGACCGAAGGATTGGCTTGGGCACATCCGTATCAACCGGAGGAACTCGCGCAGGGCTGCCTGGAAGTGATCCATACTCTCGAACAGGCCCTTGCCACTATCACCGGAATGGATGCAGTAACGCTGCAGCCGGCTGCCGGCGCTCACGGCGAGTTTACCGGAATCCTGATGATCCGTGCGCTCCTTGAGAGTCGTGGAAACGCGCGCAAGAAGATTCTGGTGCCCGATTCGGCTCACGGGACCAACCCCGCGACGGCGTCAATGGTGGGCTATGCGGTCGAGAACATCAAATCCAACGATCGCGGTGTTGTTGATCTTGCAGTACTCGAACGGGCTGTCACGGACGATGTTGCCGGATTAATGGTGACGAATCCGAATACCGTCGGGGTGTTTGAGGAGAATATCCAGAAGATCTGCAGCATCATGCACGACAAAGGTGCGCTGGTCTACATGGACGGCGCTAACATGAACGCTCTGGTTGGCGTAGCCCGGCCCGGTGACTTCGGCGTCGATGTGATGCACCTCAACCTGCACAAAACGTTTTCGACTCCACACGGGGGGGGTGGCCCTGGTTCGGGAGCCGTTGCGGTCGCAAAGGTGCTGACCCCATTTCTTCCTGGCCCGCGGCTCAAGAGAGAAAACAATTTGTGGAAGTGGAACTACGATGTTCCGCAGTCCATCGGACGTGTGCGCGCCTACTACGGCAACTTCGGTGTTTTAGTCCGGGCTTTGGCATACATCATGGCCCACGGTGGCAACGGATTGCGGCAAGCAACGCTCGACGCACTCCTCAATGCCAACTATCTCCGAACGTTGCTCGAGCCGTACTACGAGCTGGCTTATAAATCTGCCAGTATGCATGAATGCGTCTTTAGCGACGATCGGCAGGCAAAGAAGGGCGTGCGGACCGGCGACATCGCGAAGCGGCTCATCGATTACGGTTTCCACCCGTATACCGTCAGCTTCCCGCTCATTGTGCGTGGCGCGCTCATGATCGAGCCAACCGAAACCGAGAGCAAACGAGAACTCGACCTTTTTGCGGACGCGATGATCTCGATCGCCAAGGAAGTGGAAGAGTCACCGGAGCTGGTCCTCAAAGCTCCTCACTCCACTCGCACGAGGCGCGTCGACGAAGTCTCGGCAGCTCGCAAGCCCATCGTTCGCTGGACTGCGCCTTCTACGGCGAGCCAAGCAGCCGATTAGCCGCCTCGAGAACGCGGGCAACCGGAAGTTCCGCAATAGGATCGTGGGCCAGGACGGTGACGTTTCCTCCCCGTGGGGCCCACACCTCCGGCGCTGTAGGACCGAATAATGCCAGCGTAGGCGCTCCGGTCGCGGCAGCCAGGTGCGTGATTCCGGAATCATTTCCGATATACAGACTCGCACCGCGGATCCAACTCGCCAGCTGGAGCAAATTTTCAAATCGGCGGGCTGCTGGAAGCTCCTCTTCAGGACCCGCGATCCACTCCACTTCCATCCCAAGCTCGCTCGCGACTGACTGGAAACACGGCAGGGGCCAGTTCTTCCGAACGCCACCCGAGAACGGGTGAATGATCACGGATCGCCGCCTTTCAGGTTCATCAGTGCAGATCTTAGGTACCAGACCTGAAGGAGCACCGACTTGGCGTGCGTAGAAGTCTGTCGCATGTTCGGCCGTCCCGGCTCTTGGCAGTGCTTCGAAGAAGACACACCGGTTGCAGACGCGGCTCAAAGCGATGCGGAACTCTGGCCGATTCGCTCCGTACCAGGAAATGATTTCGTCGAAGCTGGCCAACCGCTCAATGATTGAATCGGGTGGGCGCAGACCGTCGATCCCGAACGAGTCCAGGCCGGTAGAACTGAGCGAGCAGACGCGGTCGGCAAATTGAATCAGGGGCACAACCGGCGTGGGTGCCCAGACTTCGGTGTAGTCACTTCGAAGAAATTGAAGCGCGGGAAAAGAAATAACGCAATCCCCAATTGCACCCGGGCGGATGAGAAGACGGCGCATCCGGCTTAAAAGCCATACAACTGGTGAGCGTTGTCGTAGAGGACCATGTGGCCGATCTTTTTCGCGCGTTCCGGAGTGATCTCACCGTCCCGGACCATGTCGGTCAAGGCCAAAGCGAGCGCAAGCCGGCCATTGTGAGACCCGAGCCAGGCAGTCTCTTCCCAACCGATGTCTTTGCCGAACGGGCTCGCATCAGAACCGTATAAGACCTTCTGAGGCGCCGCTTCCAGGTAGAGCCGCAATGCCTTTGAAGCCTCGGCGGGGTAGGTCAGAAAATAGAACGCCGAGTAGTCAAGGTAGACGTTCGGCTTCAGGATGAGCATGGCGGCTTCTTTCGCGAACGGCCAAGCCCCGTGTAACAGAACAAATTTCGTGCGCCGCAGCGTAGGGTCATTGAAGACTCCTTCGAGCTCGAGCGGATTCGCATTCGAGTCTTGGAAGTAACTCCCCGCCCCCAGCGAACTGTGGATATGAACCGGCAAAGACAAACGGCCGGCTTCGGTTGCGATATACCGAAACACAAAATCCTGCAGGATTCGATATTCTTCGGCGGTCGGTTCGGACGATTGCGAGTAGATGGCGTAAACGCGGTCAGCGCTCTCACGAGTGGGGTTGCCCACTCTCAGATCCCGCAGATATGCCAACTCGAATTTGAACGCTACGGCGCCATCTGCTTTCCAGGATTCGAGCTGATGGGAGACAAAGGTGAGGTAATCATCAAATGTAGCGGGCAATCGCTTCTTACCCGATACCTGGAGATAACGTGCGAGGAGAGCTTCTTCGCGGCCGAAGAAGGCAGCGTGTTCCGGATCACGGCTCTTTAGTGATTTGTTCTGGAGCGGGAACAGAAACATATCGACAAACGGTACCCATTTAAATCGATCACTTGTAAGACCTCGTCCCATGGCGACCCGGTTGGCGAGCATGATGGCCGTGTCAGTGCAGTTCAAGACCCATAGGGGATAACCGTCGCCTTTGCTCCTCAGCGCATCTTTCCGCCGGCGAAGCAGTTCTTCCGACTGCTTCTGCAAATCGTTCCCGCTGCGCTTGTAGTCGAACAGGGCGGCCCAAGCCAGAGGGATATACGGAGAGTCCTCCAGCATGGGGGTAGGTAGTGCTAAATCTGAGACAGCATCGGGCGGCAGAGCATCCGCGTCTACATCGTCCTCGCCGCGGGCGAGCAGCTTCGAAGGATGCGCGTGATTGTCGATGGCCGAGACGTGGTTCAGCTCGTCGTATATGGAAGAATCCGGCGTGGGCCCTTGGCGCGTGCTCCTCCCGCAAGAACAACAAAGAACCAGCACGGCCGTAGAACACAGGAGCGGCCGCAAGCCCATGCAGAGATCTATTGAACGACCACCGGAAGGCGAACTTCCACCGTTGAGGGGCGAAAACACATCTGGTTATTACAGGCTTGGTAATGCAGTTTGCCAACGATCGCAGTCGGCAGAGAAGAAGCTTGATTGCTCGCCCGGAACTTGGTTTGGAGAACCACCTTCCCAGTAAAGACGGAGAGAGTATCCGGTCCGACCTTGATCTCTTCGGGTTGCGGGTAGGACACCGATTCAACGATCAGAGGACCCGGAGACCAGGTGAGCTGAAGAGGAATCAGAAATTCGTCTTTGGGCTTGTTGCTGTTCACGTGAAATCCAGGCTGAATGGAGATGGACAGCTGGTGAGAAACCTCTTCGCCTCGCTTTACCGTTATCTGCGAAGGAGGCTCAACGGTGACCCGCTGCGGCTGCGCCCAGGAGAAGACTGCCAGGGATGAAAGCGCGGCTATCAGTCTGCTGCTTTTCGTCAAGAAGTGTCTGGATTTCATTGAGATATTCATTCTTGCCCGGCAATCCAACATGCGGCGGAAACGCCAATCTGCCTTCGCGATCAATGACAAACGTGGTCGGCAAAGAATCGACGCCGCCGTAGAGCTGCCCCACGGAATCGTTGCCCAGCAGAACACGGTAGTTCATCTTATGGGACGCAACGTACGGTTTGATCGCCTTCCAGCCGTCTTCGTCCATAGAGATACCGACGATCTCAAGCCCTCTGCTCTTGAATTGCTGTTCGAATTCTATGAACCACGGAATCTCGAGAGCACACGGACCACACCAAGTGGCCCAGAAATTCAGGACAACGACCTTTCCACGCAGATCGCTGAGCTTTACGGACGTCCCGTTGGCATCCTGAAGCGTAAAATCCGGGGCCGGTTTCCGCTGGCCTGTAGCTTTTGATTGTTCCTGTCGCGTGTTCGTGTTGGTTTTGTTGCAAGCCGGTGTAGAGGCGAGCAGAGTCAACAGAGCCGCGCAGGAAGGGAGCAAACCAAATCGACGAAGGTTCAAGCGTTCCTCGCCAACCAGTGTAGCTCTCGATTGTCGTAGGGCATGCCTGGTTTCAGGGACGAGGTCGAGGGTGCCCATCATTTTCAAGTGGCGGTAGGTTCTTATCTTCATCAAGAGATATCCTGTCCGCTCAGCAACCAAAACCGATAACCGCAAAAAGGATTACACTCGAACCTGGCCATGACGCAGGGCATGTTGGGGCCCTATGAACTCCTGGAATGTATCGGGTCTGGGGGCATGGGGGACGTTTACCGCGCGCGTGACACTCGCCTCGAGCGGACCGTGGCCGTCAAAATCCTGCGCGACAGCATCCTCTCTCAGACCGAGATGCTGCTTCGCTTCGAGCAAGAAGCCCGTTCAGCCGCATCACTCAATGATCCCCATGTATGTGCCATCTATGACGTGGGCAGCCAGGATGCGTGGGATACCTGGTCATGGAGTATCTGGAGGGCGAAACACTCGCGGAACATCTTAAGCACAAGCGAGTGTCCAGAGATGACGCCATCCTATGGGGCATTCAGATTGCTGGGGCTCTCGACCAGGCGCACCGTAATGGCTTGGTGCACCGGGATATCAAACCAGCCAATATCATCTTGATGAAAGCGGGAGTGAAGCTGGTCGATTTCGGGTTGGCGAAAAGAGCGCCGCTGCCTGACGCACACGACACAACAGCACGCGGCGCGCTCGTCGGAACCGTAGCATACATGTGCCCGAGCAGGTGGAAGGTCGATCAGTAGACTCTCGCGCCGACATTTTCGCTCTCGGAGTGGTCCTCTACGAGATGTTGAGTGGAAGTAATCCCTTTGCCGGGGCCAATTCCGCAACCATCATCTCCGCTGTCCTTACATCGGAACCACCCGCGCTTGACTCCACGCAGCTAAACCATATCGTTCAACGATGTCTCGCGAAAGATCCGGCCGAGCGTTGGCAGACGGCGCGTGATCTGATGCTGGAACTGGAGTGGTCGGGCGAAGCAGGCGACTGCTCGGTGCCGCCGGTTCAGCAGATACGGCGCAAACGATGGATGCCGTATGCCTTAGTGGCGTCTCTCCTGATTACGGTTGCATCCTTATACTTGTTGCGGGTTGGCGGGAAAGGCACGACCCCGGAGATTCAGTTCCTGATTCCCCCACCCGAAAAGAATCTTTTCGTGTCGTTCGCGATTTCTCCGAACGGGCGTGCGATTGTGCTCGCTACTGAGCGGGACGGAGCCTCACAGCTTTTGCTTCGCGGTCTGGATATGACCAGCACGACAGCGTTAGAGGGCACACACGGAGCAGAGTACCCGTTCTGGTCCTCAGATAGCCAAAATATCGGCTTTTTTGCTGGAGGCAAGTTGAAACGCGTATCCGTGTCGGGAGGCGCGCCCCAAGTGATTTGCGATGCCCCCCAAGGGAAACGGCGGGACCTGGAATCCGAGCGATGTGATTGTTTTCACTCCCGGGATTTTTGACGGACTCTATAGGGTTCCAGCATCGGGCGGACATCCGGAGTCGATCACCACTCTCAGTCGGGAGCGGGAAGAGAACTCCCATCGTTGGCCCTATTTTCTGCCGGACGGCCGCCGATATTTGTTCATGATCCGCTCCACCAGGAGTGGAATTTACCTCGGCGAACTCGGCTCAAACAAGATAACTCGACTGCTGGATGCGTCGTCCTCCGCGATTTACTCGAAAGGGCATCTCTTGTTTAGCCGCAGCGGCGAATTGATGGCACAACCATTCGATTTAAAGGCGGGCCGAGTAACTGGGGAAGCCTTCGTAGCCGTGAAAGGAGTTGGCGCACACGCGCTGCGCAACGCTGGCTTCTTCTCCGCCACCTCAGACGGCAATCTCGTAGTCCGGCAATCCTATCAAGGTGATGCGATGCGAGAGGTCGTCTTTATCGACCGCCGTGGATTTCAGCATGGCGAAGCACGATTTCAGGACACCTATCAAGTACTGAGCCTTTCCCCCAACGGACGGAAGGCGGCATTGCACCGCTTTACGGATGGCGATCGAACCGAAATCTGGCTGATGGACCTTCAGGGCACTCGCAGTCGTCGCTTCGCACTGGACAGCGCGTTTCCGGTCTGGTCGCGAGATGGAGAACGGCTGCTCATGATGGCCTTCAAGGAAGGGCGGTTTTCGCTGTACTCGAAATCCGTAAGGAACGGGCGCGAGAGCGGATGGCTGGTCCCTTCTTCGGAATCAAAGATCCCGCTCGATTGGTCTCCCGATGACAGATTTCTCCTTTACGAGCAGCAGTCATCCGCGACGAAAAGTGATCTCCTGGTCGTTCGGTCTGATGGCTCTGGCGGTCCCGTTCCTATCATTGACAGCACGAGCAATGAAGCCGAAGGGCGTCTCTCTCCCGATGGGAAATGGATTGCATACACATCCGACGAATCAGGCCACCCGGAGATCTACGTTCGTCCCTTCGAATTGAAATGGAGAGGCGCTCAATGGCAGGTCTCGCAACACGGAGGCGCGAAGCCCAATTGGTCCGCTGATGGGAAAGAGCTGTTCTTCATCGCCGGGGACGGCCAGTTGATGGCAGCTCCGGTCCTCTCTCAGCCGGATTTCTCGAGCGGCGCTGCCAAGGCCCTGTTTCTTTCGCTGGTAGAAGTTGCCGGTCCCGGTCAACAATATGAACCCACACGCGACGGAAAGGGCTTTCTGTTTTTGCGACCGCCTGCCGTCAATGGATCTCCGCTGACGGTCATGCTCCATTCCGACCTGCGCTCCCATTGATTAGTGCCCGGAGAGAGCTGAAAAGAGAAACCGCAGCTCGTCGCCGAGTTCTTTGTGAGACAACAACGTTTGGCCGACTTCGTCCTCCAGAAGTTCTCGAAACCGCCGACGCAAACGGTGAACGGATACGCGGACCGCGCCCTCTGTCATGCCGAGTAGCAACGCTAACTGCCGGTACGGAACGTCCTCATCGCCCGTGGCGTTTGCGACGAGTTCATCAAACTGATTTTTCTTGCCCGCCCGCTCCATCTCTGCCCGGAGCCGCTCTCGCGTTCTATCGATCACGGTTCTTCGCCATTCGCGGGCGAATAGCGTTTCAGGATTCATCGAATCAGCTGGCTGCAGCAAGAATGTCCGCTCCGCGTCGCCGTGGCTCCAGTCGATGATGAGATGATTCTGGTCGCCTCCTCGCTTGGCTGCCTTTGCGCGATCGTGCTGGTTTGCGAGGTAGTGCTTGACGGCGGCGAGGAGAAACGAACGGAAACGGCCTCGCTCTTTGCGGAAATCGGCGAGCTGGTTCTTCTCGATCAGCCGCTCAAAAAAGCCCTGCGTGAGGTCTTCCGCCTGCTCGGGTGAGTATCCTCGTCCACGCACATAAAGGTAGATCGGACGCCAGTACCCAGAACAGATCCGCTCGAGTGCGCGCGCATACCGCAGGTCTGCGTGATCGCCCGCAGCGACGATCACGCTCCAGACCGTGGGAGGAAAGCCGCCGGCGCTTGAACCTTCAGGCACTCTGTTCACAGACATGTTACTCACTGTTGTTCTGAAGTGAGAAGCCCAAAATGTTACACCCGCAATCCGGTGCCTTCGGGCATTCGGAAAAATACTGGGGAAGCTGTAACGTTTCGGTACATGCGCTTTATTAAACGGCAGGAGTAGAAAGAGGCCGGCCTACCAAATCCCAGTGACCAGGCCGAGACCAAGAGCTCGCTCATGCTGACTTACGTGCAAGCATATGCCTGCTTATCGGGGCGAATCGTCACTAGCCTCGGTTCAGAGAAGCGACGGGCTTTCACGGGCGCTGACGCGCCTGGCCCCTCACATTTTCTGCCAGTAATCGGCGTAGGCCGAGTGAGTTCCGAAGGAGCTCAGGAGAAGACAATGTTCCAACTGAAAAATCGAGTTAGTAGAAAGAGGCTGATCGCTGTTTTCGTCTTATGCGGATCAGTGGCGCTGATACCTGCGTTGATGCGAGCGGGAGCGCTTCCGGCCGAAGACATCCTGTACATTGGCGACGGCGGCGACAATACGATCAAACGATTTGGTGCGGAGAGCGGGCTCTTTTTGGATGGGAAGAACGGTAGCCTTGTGCTTCCGGGCAGCAACGGCTTGCGTGGCCCCAGAGGCATCATCATCGACCAGTCGCATGGAGTAGACGACCTCATCCTCGTCAACCAAAATTAAATGAGAATTACGCAGGCGAAATCATCAGCTATACCGCATCGAAAGGCGAATTCCTAGGAGCCATGGTTCCCTGCAATCCGCCCCAAGGCCGACATTGTGACCATGATGCACCGTTCGCGCCACGGGGCATGGTCCGCGATTCCGAAGGGCGACTCTTCGTGGCCAACATGGGTCGGTCCAACGCGAATAAGTTTATCGAAAACGGCAGCGTTGCCGAGTTCGACGAGAGAGGCACGTTTCTCGGCAAAGTCGATTTCGGCGACTTTCAAGGGGATGACGGGTGGTACCATCCTCGTGCCGTAGTTTTCGGTCCTGACGGGAAGCTCTATGTTTCGGTGACCGGCAAAATCGACGCGCCTGACGACCCTACTGCACCAAACTCCGGTCCGCGTGCGGGATACATTCTGCGCTTCGAGAACGGAAAGCCCTTCCAACTCTTCAGTAGCAGCCAACACGGTTGCCCGGATCTGCACCGCCCCGAAGGGCTGACTTTTGGGCCTGACGGAAAGCTTTACGTCACGAGTCTCCGCGCGGGTGCAACGGACACAGACAAGATCGTCGTCCTCGAAGCTGATGGCAGCTGTCCCAGTTCCAATAACATCGTTCTCGATAGGGTCGGTGGCGACCGGGCGGTTGCCCTAGCACTAATCTTCGGACCCGGCGGCGATCTGTTTGTCCCCATCACCGACAGCCAGATTACGAGCATTTATGCAGGAGAGATCCGGAGGTATAACGTGCGAAGCAAGCAGTTTAAGTCCTTCGTGCCTGCCCGCGGACCTATAGGGGAACCCTGGTATCTAACCTTCGGGAAAACCGATCCCGGCACTCTTGCGTACCTACCGTAGCGTAACCCGCTTCGCCGGTGGATCTCGTTTTCGCTACACCCTCGCAAGGGAGCAAAGCACGAGACCGTTGACAGAACAACGCGACTGGCGAGCTTCATTTGTACGGTCTGGAATCGAAGGAGGAGGGGAGCATCTCCGCCCCTCCCTCGGTTCGTCCCCATTCCGGCGAAACGTTCGCTCGGGAATTAATGCCGGCGTAGCTGTCGGACGATCCTCGCACTTGCTGTGATCCGGGGCTCGGCTGGGGTTACATGCGGCTTTGGATATTTAGAACATGGATGATTTCTAAATTACGCGAAGCAAGAATCGCGGAATATGCCCCTGCGAGACGAAGCGAGCTAGTTCAATACTGGGGTATCGCTGAAATGGCTGCGGCTTTTCGGAATGCAACGATTGCTTCATAAGCGGCCACGTGTTTACGTTCCGGACTGTCCCGAGACAGATCGGAGTCCGGTAAGTTTCTGTTTGCGGTTGTCCCCTGGGGTGACACAAAAAGTTAAGGCACTGTTTGGCCATTGGCTGAAAGCTTCTTTGCCGAAGACGGGCCTGTGTTGCAGAATGAATGCCGGTTGGCGAAGCGGAGGCGAGCGCTGCAGGAGTGCAACTCGCCGAGGAATAGCCAACTGGAGACTCATCGAGACGATGAGCGGGGGAGCGGCTGCTCGGCCGTTCCCCGATCACTCGAATCACATCGGATCGAAAGATTTCCCGATGCCTGAAAAAACTCATACAGAAAGCTGCCGCGAAGCGGCCTCCATGCAATTGCTTGTCACCAGCAGATTCGCC
>JBJMGK010000269.1:0-13860 GCA_045807925.1 Bryobacteraceae bacterium
CCGGCTAAAGCCGGTAGGTTCAGATACGACTGAAAGTCGAGGGACACGGCTGAAGCCGTCTGAAGCGTTCCCGGCTCAGAGCCGGCTCAAGGCTCGGTGGGCGCGGTGATCTTAAATCCCTGATCGTCTTCATCCCACTTCTGGTTCTCGATATAGGCTTTGATCGTCTCCTCATCCACCGCGCCCACCGTCGCGCAAAAATATCCGCGCGCCCACAGATGCTGGCCCCAGTAGCGTTTACGCAAGGTCGGAAACTCTTCCTGCAGCCGGCGTGACGACCGCCCTTTGACGTACTGCACCAGCTTCGAAGGAGCCATGTGAGCCGGCGCCGATACCAGCATGTGAATGTGATCCGGCGATACTGATCCGCGAACAATTACCACCTCACGGGCATGGCAAATCTGCCGAATCAGATCGCGAGCACGCTCCGCCACCTCTCCGCGCAGTATCTTGTATCGGTACTTCGTTATCCACACCAAGTGATACTTGATGTCGCACACCGCGTGCCCGCTATGTCGGTACTCGGCCATTCCCTCATTCTCGTAGAGAATCGCTCAAAGCTGACCGCCTGAAAGGCGGTGGGTTTAGACCTGGCGATGGAAACTAAACGCGGCACTATCCGGCCGCAGTGAAGGCGGATTCACAACCTGTTGCTGCGCACTGTTCGGGGCAGAAGGAATCCTCACGATCGCCAATGCGGGACACCTCGCACCGTATCGCAACGGCAAGGAAGTAGAAACGAATCCCGGTCTCCCGCTTGGCGTCGCGCGCGATGCGAGTTGGGAAGAAACAAGGATTGAGCTACGGCCTAATGACCGCATGCTTTGGATTTCTGATGGTGTCGTCGAGGCGAGGAACGGCAACCGCGATTTGCTCGGGTTCGAGCGCGCACAGGAACTCGCAACGCGCTCTGCTTCCGATATCGCACGAGCGGCGCAGCAGTTCGGCCAGGACGATGACATCACCGTAGTCTCGATCACCCGGCAAGCGGCTGCCGCTTATGTGTCGTAAACTCGCGGCTCTTGCGTGCTTGGCTTGGGCGCCTCGGCGCAGGACGCGGTCTCGAACGCGACGTCCGGGGCCTGGACTGCCGAATTGGACGGGGTCTGGCGCTGGCATGAAGGTGACAACCTCGCCTGGGCATCCCCGACTTTTGACGATTCAACGTGGCCTCGACTTGCAGTTCCCGTGCCCCGCCCGGGTCCAAATCGATACTGGATTCGCATTCCCGTGCGGATGGGATCGGTCTCGGATCTCGAACGAGCACAGGGACTCGCAACGCTCTCTGCTTCAGAGATCAGGATCTTGTTAGCTTCTGGATGGGTGCTTTGCCTACATTCCAAAGAGGAGATCTCTTGTGTGTTCCTGTAAAGGCTGAGAAGGCCAGGCTGGCAAGACTCTCGCAAAGACGGAGAGCGGCAGCATGCGGGATTAGTAATGCGTAACGGCGTACCGTTTACAAATGTTCTGCTCACTCCTCGGAAAGTCCGGTTATCGGAAACTGGCCTGCTCCTGACTGTAGATCGTGATCCTCGGCGATGTATTTAGTAAAGCCACCGCCGGCTGCAAAGCAGAGCAATTGGACGCTGAAGTTTGTAAAGCCGCCTACGCAGCATTTTGCTAATCGTGTCGCCCTTCCGGCAGGATGGCGGTGGCTTTCGCAATTCGCAAGCTGTGGCCGTCAGCGTTGATCTTGGCCGGGCAATTCGGCCAAAGGAGGCGGACAGCATGGAGCCACTTGTCGAGATTCTCCCGGAACCGCCGCGGACGAGCGTATTCGGCGGAGCCGATTTGTGCGCACAACCCAAACGGACCAAACAACGGAATGATCTCTTCACCTTTCGCGACGAAGCAGCGATAGGACAACCACATAAACAGATCGAGAACCGCCGGCGAGTCTGAGAGCGCTTTGACGGCCTCCAGATCCGTCGGGATCGGATGCGATGAAATCTCGCGATAGAACTCGTCGCTCAAAACGACGGTGTTCTGAAACTGATCGTCAATCGGGCACTGGTTTGGATCACGGCTGCACCAAATCTGGGCTTCTCTGAAGAAACTCAAGCGAGTGCGCTGAACCACCTTCGCCTTCGGCAGCACATAATCCGTTCCGAAGAAAATCGTAGCGCCAAAGATCCGTTCGAAGGCAGATACCAATCGCCGGTACTCTCGGCCGCCTTTGTGCAGTGAGAAGGTGTCCAACATTTCGCTTGCAGTCCGGAAGCGAATCGTTTGGCTCCGCTGCTGAACGGCAAGCGTTGCCAGATAAATCAGGATGAGCCGATCCTGTCCCCAAGGCAGCCCGAAGCTCGGGTGCCCCGTGATCTGCAGGACGAAGTTCCCATTACGACGTTCATACAGCAGATCTGCCACACGAGGCTTCTTGACCGGTAGGCCGCACAACACGAATGGCCTAGAACTGAATCCCAAGCTTTGGTTACCCTCCTCTCGTCTGAGCCGTACCTGCCAGCAGGCCTCAGCCACCCGAAGCTTCCGCTTCGAGACGACGAGTTCCGGCGCCATCGTCTTCAGAACGGAGCCAGCACTCGCCATTGAGCTGGCTCCGCTAACTCTGCCCGGAGACACACTCCGTGCAACTGCGTCTTGCAACCCTCACCTCGCGTCAGCGCCGCTGTTCGGGCGCGATTGGGTGAGGGGCTTTGAGTCCTCTTTGAGAAGGTCGGTGGACGTTACGCGGTTAGACCGAGCACATAGACAAATTCTTGTCGATCCCGATTTACGCTGCTAGCCCAAGGTCGCGGAAGATTCCCTCCATCTGTTCACGCATAGTCTGATACCGCTGATCCGAGGATGTGGGATCGACTGGCGCATTGCCGCCACGGTGAACTGTGCTGCGGATCAAGGGTTCCAACACTCGCTCCCGCAACACCACGAATCCGCTGATCATAGTTAAACCGTTCGACGTCGGTTCATAGCGACGGCTTTTGCCGGCCAAGCGGACCAGGTCTTTGCCGCGGAATTTCAACAGATCGTAGGCTGCTTGCCGGCAGCTATACGGCTTGAGCGAGGTGGTCGTTTGCCGCCGAACATGTTCAGCGAGCTGCGAGGCAGTGAAGCCTTTCGGCATCACTGACAATGCGAGGACTGCTCGCGCAACCTGCAGCGTGCGCGTGCGATTGAAATCAAGACCGGCAACCCTCGTTTCACTCACTAACGACGGTTCCGGAAAATCTTTCAGCCGCACCCCCGACACAAAGCATCGGTCCATGCAGGACAGTGACTCCAAGAAACGCTCCAGGATCTGTTTTAAGCCCTGGATCATTCTCGGCAACCTCTCCAGGGAGCGTCCGCATTTCAGCGCATCCACATTGCGTGCCATCGCCTCCGTTCGCAAAACACGTTCGCCCTTGCTATAGATCTTAAGTGCCAGCTTTCCGCAGTGCACCTTGAAGATCGTCAAATCGTAGCTGGGTCTCTCGACCGTGACTTGCCAACTTGTGAGCCGTTTCTGCTTCTTGAGATGGGGCCGGTTCTTCCGACCGAAAATTGTCTTTAGCAGTGGAACGTTCATCCGAACGCGATTGCGGTCCACCAGAGCTTCGAGGACTGCTGACATTTCGCAGCCATGACGGAAGATTAGGTCGCGATTGTACTCGAACTGATACACGGAGTATTCGTAGTGGAAGCCACTCTGTTGGCGCTGCTGCGCGTTGAGCGCACTGTCCAGGCAGGTGGAGTAGATCCAGCGGCGGCACACTGCCGCGATTCGCCCTGTTGCCGACTCATCGGTCAAGGTTTCTGCGATTCGGGCGAAGCCGGTCAGATCCGAAATGTGACTGAAGCAGTTTCCTTCCTTGGTGAACAAGATGCCCGCTTTTCTGGCTTGGCGGTCCATGTACTCGTGCCCATTCAGGATGACCTGGGCTGGGAAGGGCGGGTGCCCACTCACCTTAATGGTGATGTGACCCCAATCGCAGTCCAGAATGTGAAACGAGTAATGATTCACATAGACAGCGGGCTTCTTGCGAGTAATGTGGCGACTCGGATGAACATCCCAGACCGGCGCCGGGGCTCGGCTGACCAAGATCAGAAACAAGCCTTCCCGCACGGCTGTAGTTCGTAGGAATTCCTCACCAATCTCATGCTTTGCTTCTCCGACTCGGCAGTCTCGGACGGGAATCCCTCGCCCGGCAGCCCAGGCGCGCAAACGGCGCGAGAAGCGACCAGCCATGCGCATGAGGTGGGCGTTGTCAAGCGTGTCTTCTGATCCGGTGAGTTTTCGCCACCAGACACGAAAGCCGCCGGCATCGTGGCCCATTCGGAAATACGCGTTGACTACAATGCGATCCAGACAATCGTAGGTGCCCGCTAGCAGGGCTTCATACGTGCGGCTCAGTCCGTCCATGCTCTTCGCTGAAACATAGCATCTCTTGCTGGAGTGAGGATGGATCTGCACAAGGGCAGGAGGAGAATCGGCCTCCTTGATAGCAAACAATCGAGAGGTTCCGCGAGACCCGCAACCGGGTCCTCCTTTCAGTACCCTTCCGGTTGGGCTTGGCTTCAGGGCAATTCCCGCGCTCGGCGCCGGCACTCAGCAGTTCCTGCCCATGCGGGTTTCGGTTTCCCTCGCACATTGCTGGCTTCGCCTTTTGGAACGGCACAAACAATGCGCTCCTGACCCACCGAAAAACTGCTTCGCTTGGCTGGAGAGCGGCCCCCTTCGCTCCGGGTCGCCCCAACCGATCGGGGCAGGAAAGGAAGACAAAATATGCTTTGCAAAAATCGCATCACTCTCATTGGTTTTCTTGGCCAGGACGCCGAGACCCGCTCCACCCCCAATGGCACTCCATATACCCGCTTTTCGCTGGCGACCAGCGTGAGCTGGAGAGAGAACGGTCATGAGGAGTACAAGACGCGCACTGAGTGGCACCGCGTGATCTGCTGGAACAAACTCGCCGACTGGGCTGGCATACTGCAGAAGGGTGCTTATGTGGAGGTCGAAGGCGAACTCCGGTATCGCAAATACACGCCCACCGAATCCGACCGAAGTGTCCGTACGGCAGAAATCTACGCGACGTCAATTCTGGCGCTAGACCACTCTGCGGGACAGAGCGGCGCCGCCTCGGCTGACTCCGAGCTTGGCGACGAGCCCATCGAATGATCGCATCGCCGGGCATTCTGTTCCGCGAACCGGTGCCCGGCTTTTCTCTTGGCCCGAAGACGACAACATAGATCTACACCTTCTGACAAGGGCGGATCTAAGGCTTCAATGTCCACTTTCCGGTTGGCCGATCATATGGGATGTAAGGGGTGACTCGTCAGATTCGGCGATCCTCCTTCGTCCACGACTCAGGGTACGCAACGGCCTCTACGTCCGGCCTTGTTTCTGCATAACCGCCTCGATTTCTTCCGCGATATACGGCAATCCCGGTGATAGCAACTCCGTTGCCTGTGCGCGTGACGAGGAAGTTGTCCTCAAGGAAAAAGGCTTGCCCATTGATCGATACCTGTGGTTCAAACGCGCGATGGCCGTGCCGGCCCGGAACGGCTCTAGGGCATCGCCTTGATTGGGGCTGAGCGTGTGCACTAGAAAAGCATCCAGGTTCTGCCGTTTTGACCATCGTTCGATCGCTTCTTTTGCCAGCACGGTTCTGACCGACGTCGCATGGCGTACCAGTTCGGTGCGCCACGCCGCAAAACCTGGTTGACTGTCGCACCTTCTCGAGTGAACTTGGCGCCTCTCTATACGCGGCTACAAAGACGTTCCAGATCTCGCGCTGCTCTGGCCCAAAGCGTCCGGAGACCGGCACGGTCCGGCCGAGGTCCGCCGCATAGTGGTCGACATCGCAGGCGCCGTCAATGCGCACCAACTCGCCCGAGTTCATAACGCGATCCAGATGATCGTATGTCGCGACCGAGACCCTGAACGTCGGCCGGACTCAATTCGGTCCCGACATCGCCCACGGCCACCATGAGTTGCGCGCGCCGGATTGCCAGCACACAGCCCTTAAAATGTGAATCGCAATTGCGCCTCACACCTGTCACTTCCGCACTCGGAAACCCCGTCTGGCCCGAAAACTCGAATCAGGAGCGCGACCGCATTGGATTGAACTTTCGGGATCACAGAATCGCCAGACAGTGAAAGGAACGTGAATCCCTTTCGTTTTCTTGCGATCATACTAGCCGGCTCGCTGAATCAGTGGCAGCAAAATGTGATCGAGTATCTGCGTGAAGAAAACCGCTCAATCTGAGGTTGCGAGATCCCTTATCTATCATCTAGAGACGATGCGTGCGCTTTAGATTCAGTAACTTATCTCGGGCGCTCTCTCCATGGTTAACTGCTGGGTTGTAGGTTCGAATCCTACCTGAGGAGCCAAAGTTCCTTCGAAATTCGCTCTCCGCCAACCAGCCATCCGATGCTGACATGATCACGCAGCAATTCATGACATGTTTCCTGGGCTGACTGCAAATCGAGTATTGTAGGGATCGGATCTTCCCGATCCGATCTTATTTGCGAAGCACTGAAGTATTGCGGAAGTGCCTGGCAGATTCTCGAATGTAGAGAAATCAATGGCAAGTCAATTTTTGGCCAAGAAGCCGCTCAGCAGCATCATCGCCGAAGCATCGAATACCGGCGAACATTCGCTACGCCGCTCACTGGGTCCCATAAATCTCATCACCCTTGGAATCGGCGCAATTATCGGGGCGGGAATATTTGTTCTGACGGGCACAGCGGCAGCGCAATTTGCGGGACCCGCCATTACTCTATCGTTTGTCGTGGCCGGTATCGGATGTGTGTTCGCCGGCCTCTGTTATGCCGAGTTTGCCTCCATGATTCCCATTGCCGGGAGCGCGTACACGTACGGGTACGCAACTCTAGGAGAGATTGTGGCCTGGATCATCGGGTGGGCGCTTGTACTCGAATATGCGTTTGGCGCTGCCACGGTCGCGGTTGGCTGGAGCGGCTACGTCACCGGCTTCTTGCGTTTTTTCGGCGTGGCCATTCCTTTCAATCCGACACCCAAGGGACATATCTCGCTCTTTGGTATGACGATTCCGGTTCAGGTCGATATATTCGCGATGGCGGCCATCGTCCTAATAACAATTATTCTCGTCATCGGCGTGCGCGAATCGGCGAACTTCAACAGCGCAGCGGTCATGGTGAAGATTTCGGTGGTGTTGATCTTTATCGGTTTGGCGGTAAGTTATGCCTCTGGCCATTGGTCACATATGACCGCCAACTGGCATCCCTTCATTCCCAAGAATCTCGGCCGGTATGGTGAATTCGGCTGGTCCGGCATCATGCGCGGCGCCGGCGTCGTCTTCTTCGCCTACATTGGATTTGATGCGGTTTCTACGGCGGCGCAGGAGTCGAGAAATCCGCAAAAAGATATGCCGTTTGGAATTCTCGGCTCGTTGATTATCTGCACTACTCTTTACATTGTTGTATCCGCGCTGTTAACCGGTTTGAAGCCGTACACTACTTTAAACACGCCAGCTCCCGTGGCCGATGGCGCCGCGGAGATCGGAGCGGCGTGGGGCGTTTTCCTGATCGACATAGGCGCGATAGCGGGGCTCGCATCTGTAATGCTTGTGATGCTGCTGGCCCAATCGCGTGTTCTGTATACCATGGCGCACGATGGATTGCTGTGGAAATGGGTCGGTAAAATTCATCCTCATTTCCGTACTCCTTACCTCACGTCGATCGCGGTCGGAATTTTTGTGGCCTTCCTTGCCGCTTCTTTTAGCATCGTGTTCTTAGCTAAACTTGTGAGTCTCGGCACCCTGCTTGCGTTCACAATCGTCTGCCTGGGCGTCTGGATTATGCGTGCCAGGCATCCGGAAATCCCGCGACCTTTCCGCACACCGTGGGTACCTGGGGTTCCAATTCTGGGAATGCTAATTTGCTTGGCGCTGATGTTATCGCTGGATTTGCCCGCCTGGATCGGTTTTGGTACCTGGTTGACTCTCGGCCTCATCATTTATTTCACGTACAGCCGCAGGCATAGCAAGGTCCAGTTGACTCTTTCGCAATCATCCCAAGCGGTAAAACGCTAGAACATGTTGTAATGCGGTAGGCCGCGAAATTGTTCCCAGCTGCGTTCGCGGGCGAAAGGGGCGCAAGACAGACTTTCCTGACGCCCGAACGTCTGGTCAAGCGTTAGTCGCCGGGGAATTAACTCTCAGCTTCGTACCCGATGCCGAGCAACGTCTCTGGCCGACAGTCCCGCGCAAGAAGAACCAAGTGCGGCGAGATCGAATACGCCTCCAATTGGAGTCTTTTCTGGCAGAGGCTCACATCAAGTTGTTCAGTCTTCTCCGATTTCTTTGGCCTCAGCTCACAGCCGATCCTCAGAGCCATTCCTGAAGGTGAAACCAACCAGCGCAAGTAGCGGCTATCGCCGACGAGCGCCTGGGCGCGACAGCTGAACAACCACCTTAAAGAAAGGCACGCGGGCACGACTGAACGGAGCCATGCAGGTCGAACAGAATGTAAATGACGGCCTTGATGGATACTAACGCTTCAAATTAACTGCCCGAAACGTCAGCATTCCATTTTAGAATGTCCCCCCAACCGCTCAAGTTGACAATGCTGTAGGTCGTTTCCCCAAATCCGATTCTCCTTGGCCAGATTGACTGCGAGATGCTGGAGTTCTTCTCGAACTTGCGGTCTACCAGGGCCGGCGATTGACCGAGCATTTCGCTCGTTCGTCGCGAGGGCATGTAGGAGAGATTCGTCCGCAGAACTGGTCGAGAAGGTTAGTAGAGTACCAAATACAACAACCAAAGACGCCGCGATGGAGAGCCCGCAAACACTTTTGCAGAAACCTGCGACCGATCGATTGCGCCGACATCTAACCTGCGAACGCCGGATGGAGAACAATCGGCAGCTAAGACGCGAAAACTTATGCGATACGGGATTTTCGGAAGTCGTACAAGGTCGCGCGTATTGCAAGTACTTTCCTCGCGGGTTGTCATGCGGAGAACTTTTCTTTCGTTCGCAATAGTTCTCGTTCTGATTCCTCAGCTCGTCCCAGCTGCCTCAGTCTATGACTATGACCTGACTACAATCGACTACCAGCGAATGCATCTGCACGATTTCAAGCGTAAGGTCCTGATGATCGTTAATGTTGCAAGCCGGTGCGGGTACACTCCCCAATATTCCGGGCTTCAGAAGCTCTACCTTGCGCATAAGGACCAGGGGTTTGTAATGATTGGCATTCCCTCCGATGACTTCGGACAAGGGGAACCCGGCTCAGATCCAGAGATCAAGCAGTTCTGTAGACGCAAATACGATGTCACGTTCCCGATGATGTCCAAAGTATTCATCAGGGCGAACCCGCGTCTTCCGCTTTACGAATACCTGACAGACGAGCGCCAGAATCCGGCGACGGGCGGAGAAATTCGGTGGAACTTTACGAAGTTCCTCATAGGCCGAAATGGGAAAGTTCTGGCTCGTTTCGAACCGGCCGTGCCACCCGAAGACCCCTCACTTGTCAGGGCGGTAGAGAACGCGCTGCGATAGATGAGTCTCCAGAGCAGAGCGCCGCTCGTTCCAGCCGGGCGCGCCAACTCACTAAGCCTGCGCAGTTTACTCGCGCGACTCAGCCGCATTGATGTTCTCGTGATCGTACGACTGGGCATGGCTCCGTTTTCAAAACCCGAGCGTCCCGACTTTGGGAGATCTGCTAGGATCGCCACCAAGTGGGCTCGACGATCCTAACCTCGCAACTGCCGGGCTCGCGCTGGCAGAGCAAATCGGCGATCCGACATTGGCTAATGGTATCGTCGACCGGCTCATGCACAACGGCACGGCATCGAGATGCGTGGTGATTCAATGCGCAAGAATCGAGAAAACTCAAACGCATAGTTCCGCTGCATAGAGGCAACCCCAACCGCTTATGCTTATTGATCCTGAAGGCAGCTGGTTTTTCGCTCGGCGTGCTGACAAGAAGCTCGGAGAGGTCGCAACAACTGGTACCTATACCGCCGAGCTTAAGCTTGATGAGCGCACCACCTTCTTGCGCTGGGTGAAGGCTATGGATGGTCACAAGTTCGAGAGTTTGGAGGTCATCGTGGACAACGAGCGCGGGTTGATTGTGGAGCGCACTGTTGCCCTCCGGCCGTATCCGGCGCTGAAACTGTTCCACGATGCCATGTATGCATCGCTCAAGGATAAGCTGCCGCCCTGATCTTTGGGACTACCCGACGCCGTAGTGTGACCACGACGGGGCAGTTACGCAGCGCGTCGCGCTCGCTTTGAAGCCGGCTCCGAATACATCTGCCGAAGAATTTCTTTCTCGTAATCTTCGGCTGTATTGAATTTCCGGACCGCACTGAAAGCATCCAGACCTTCAAACGAAGGCCCGATCCAGACTACTTGCAAGCCGCGCGCAAGCGCAAGGCCCGCCATCATCGCCATTCTAGGAGCAGCTTTGCTGTCCTTCCCGCAGATGACAACCAATAAATCACAAGCTCGTAACTGTTCGACACCCTTGGCGTCCCAGTGCTCGCTGAGCGGCAAAGCCGATGTGATTCCTGAGGTCTCGTGCCAAGTTGACCCGAGGGTAAAGCCGGCAGATTTGAGCGTCCATTTGATATTGAGCAGCTCTTGGGTCCGGCTTGGCGCTTCTAGATAGACCTCAATTCCACGCATGGCAATCACCTCCGGTCTTATCGAATAAATTCAGGACTATCGGTACCAAGGCACTTGTCGTCGGCGCAACCGGACAGGAACCAGTGCGCCTTCAATTTCGCTGCTGTAAAAGTCGGTCGTATTAGTCATCCTGTTGACAGGCCTATTGTCTTCCTGTGTCGCTTCAAACCAGGCGGACGATTGCTCATCGGCCCACGCCACGATCTGGCAGCAGGTATAGACGTTCGTCTGAAACTCTCGCAGTAAACCGAGACTCTTCGCGTCGGACGTTATTTGAGACTGCGTCCGTCCGCATTTCAAACATTTGTCAGTCATTTCGCACCTCAGGTTCAACTCGACTCAGTTTCGCTGCCCAGCGACTTTTCGCTGCGCCCTCAATAAACACGCAGCACTTTGATCGCCAAAGAGCAGGGTGATTGGTTCCGGGGGCTGGAAACGGATTCACGGTTCGGCTAGTGAGGCACTCTCAGAGGAAACGGGGAGCAACAGGTAGGCTTGACCTTCGGAATACCGTGCCAGGCCTCGACCCTACCTTTTGGGTTGTATCGGAAGTCTTTTGGGTTGTATCGGAAGTGGGCCGGCGTGCAGCGAGGCTATCCATTGGGATCATCGGAAGACGACTGGAGCAGAGCAGAACAGATTCTCCAGGCAATAAGAACACAAGCTCTCGGCTCCCGATAGTCTGAAGAACCCGGCAGCGAGTTCGCGGTCCTGCCGGACTCCAACCAGTTTTACGCCCTTCAAACCGCTCGAGCAAAGCCGCTCTCGACGATGCAGTCGGCCAGTAGGGCGGGGGCGCCCCTTCGCTCGGACCTGGACCAATGAACTTCGGGAATGACGGCAATAACAGAATTTGTCAGAATAACCAATCCCGGCCATTCACATCCAATAAGCGTGAGTCACTGCCAGGGCGGGTTTTCGGATTCAGCCGCTGTGTGCCCAAGAAATGAGCTCAGAAGCAATGCAACGCGAATCAGACTGGTGGATTGAATCATCAAAGTCCCGCATATGCAACAGAACTTGCGCACGTAGTGACAGAAAAGAAAACGGGTTAGCGGTTTCTTCGGATCTCATGCCGTCATCGAGAAACTACTTTGCTGGGCTTTGCGAGACGAATCAAATGGGTCGCTATTCTGCCTAGCGGCTTCCCGCGAGATTCTGAGCTTTCGCATTTTAGCGATGAGCGTTGTCCTGTTCAGTCCGAGTCTGGCGGCAGCACCATGCCTCCCGCCGACGATCCAGTTGGTTTTATGCAGGGTCGCAAGGATGTGCGCCCTATCTGCATCCGCCAGCGTACTGACATTGCCGTCCGGCATCTCCTGGTTCGTGATTGCCGCAAGAGGAGGTCGTAGCTCCACACCCTTCGTCAGGATCACCGAGCGCTCAATAAAGTTCTGCAATTCCCGGATGTTGCCCGGCCAATGGTATGTTTCAAGAGCTTTCATCACATCGTCAGGGACGCGTTCGATTGGTTTACGCTGGCGCTCGGCAAAAATTCGAAGGAAATGAGCTACGAGCAACGGGATATCGCCTTCTCGTTCGCGTAGCGGTGGGAGCGTGATCGGAAAAACGTTCAATCGGTAATAGAGATCGGCGCGAAACCTGTGTTGCTTAACCATTGTCCAGAGATCCTGATTGGTTGCCGCCACAATCCGCGCGTCCACTCGAGTGCTTTGCGAACTCCCGAGTCGTTCGAATTCCCTCTCTTGAAGCACACGCAACAGCTTAGGCTGAAGTTCAAGCGGCAATTCGCCAATTTCGTCGAGAAAGAGCGTACCTCGATCAGCTGTTTGAAAGCGTCCCATTCTTGAAGCAACCGCTCCGGTGAAAGCGCCTCGCTCATGACCGAAAAGTTCGCTTTCTAGCAGTGCGGCAGGAATCGCTGCACAGTTGATCGCCACGAACCGGTGCTGCCGACGGGGGCTGACCTCGTGAATCGCTTGTGCGATTACTTCCTTGCCTGTGCCCGTCTCGCCCCCTATGAGGACAGCGCAATCCGCCGACGCTACCGTTTCTACGTCTTCAAGTACGGCCCGGAACTTCGGGCTGGATCCTATCAAATCCGAGATAAGCATCGTTTTACTCCTCACCTGAACCGTTCTGGGCACTTGCACGCGATCCGATCTCACTAGCGATTTCCGCTTTGGAACAGTTCGAGTAATCGCGCCTACGCCTTTTGGGTTGGTGCTTTTTTAAGGTGAATGTTTGTGACGAAATACTGGGCGCGATCGAACTTTTCGGGCTCTCTTCCAGCGCCGTTTAGCATTCGTATAAGATCTTCGATACTCTCGCTTGCCCATCCCCAGAGGTCCGACAAATCAGGACTAGCTTAAGCCCTCTCTCGATCGACCCATTCACGTACATAAGCCGGACAGTTCCTGAGTTCGATCCCAGCGGTTTCGCTGAGGGCAAGAAACGTCACGGCATCGCGATCGACGAGAGTCACCTCTTTGAGATCAATGATGACTCCGGCCTTTTCGCTTCCGAGCAATTCCCTAATTGTGTCCACATTCTCTGCGCTAATCCGCCCACTCACCCGCAAGACCACCAAGTCTCCTGCGCTGACAATTCGGTCGATTCTGCAGCTCATTGTGTAGCTTTCTGCGTTGCGCTCATTCGTGTACGGCTTACGCCGCCACGCTATCAGCTTTCCACTCTTCCGATCCATTTGCCTCCCGGAAGAAGGTGAGGAAAGGTGACTCGTCAGTGTGGGTCACGCGGATGCAATCGCAACTGTGAATCTGGCCCGTCGCCATCAAATTGGATAGCGGTTGTACGAGCAGGCGTTCGATCGCGCGCTTCAGGGGGCGGGCACCATATCTGAAATCAGTGCCCTCAGTCAGCAAGAACTCGCGGGCACCGTCCGTAACATTGATAAAGAAAGGCTCGCTGACACCAGAACTCTGGATGCGCTGCTGGACGAATTCGAGCTCAATATCAACGATTCTGTTTAGTTCCGCATTGCCTAGAGCCTTGAATACCACAATCCTGTCTAGACGATTGAGAAATTCCGGCGTAAACTTCCGACGGGCTGCCTCTAAGCCGGTGCGCGAAAGCCGAGCTTTCAGTTTTGGAGCGCCATTGTCGTGATCCGCCGAGGGAACCTGGAAGCCCAGCTTCGGATTGACCAGGGAACTCATCTCAGCCGCACCGATATTGCTTGTCATGAAAATCAGGGCTCTCGAAAAATCCACTTGGCGGGAATCGCCCAGCGTCAGCGTGGCTTTATCCAGGATTCCGAGAAG
>JBJMGK010000270.1:0-25623 GCA_045807925.1 Bryobacteraceae bacterium
AGTAAGTCAGGTCAAGCGGAAACGCATCGAGGAAGTATTCGGGTGGCTGAAGACCGTCGGAATGCTGCGTAAGACCAGACATCGCGGCGTGCACAAGGTCGGATGGGTGTTCACGTTTGCGGCCGCTGCTTACAACCTCGTCAGAATGCGGAATCTGGTCTACACGCCAGTTCCTTCCGCATAAATCGGGGGAGAAGTGTGTCCAAACGCCCAAAAATAGGCGTTTGGACAACAAAAGTCCCCCAGAAACGCTCGCGAATTAAGCCAAACAGCCCTGCACAGGCCATCGAGAGAGGAAATTCCTCTCGTCAGCCCTCATTTTTCCGCATCCTGTTAGAGCTTCATTTCTCGCCTGCAAGCTTTAGTGCTTCCATTCATACCGGCGCGGCTGGGACAGATGTTCGTCTGGGCATCATCCAGGCAACCTGCTTCGAGGAGTCGCCAATGGCTTCCGCAGCATGCTCAGTTGTCGGCCCTGGCTCGTTCCACCAAGTTTTTCTAACTGGGCAGAACCCGATGATTTCAGCCCTCCGTTCGAGCTCGGCACTCCATTTGCATTGACCATAAGCGAGAGCGTAAGCGCCTCAACGGAGCCTAATTTTCCTTTCGGCTCGGCAGCGATCACCGATGATATCGGCTTTCGGCTATTCGAGGCCGACGGACTGACCGCAGTGGCCGTTTCGGCAGTCCCGGAGCCTCGCACAGCATCACTCATCGCATTCTCGGCTCTGGCGGTGCTTTTATTCATGCTGATGCGCCCCGGCCTCTCAGACGGGTCCCAGATTGACCGATCATTGAGAGGCATCCAATTCCGCGATTCGCCGGCGCAGAAAACGCCGTTCGACGGCATTTGCGGTTAACGAAAGGGCTGTCTGGTAGGCCGCAACGGCCTCGGCTTTTCGCGAGAGCCGACGCAGCAGATCAGCACGCGCGGCATGAAACAGGTGATAAGAACGGAGCGCACCGGACGATCCCAGGCTCTCCAGCAGTTCGAGCCCTTGTTCGATGCCGTCGCCCATCGCGATAGCAACTGCCCGATTTAATGCCACCGTTGCGGAAGGCTGAACCCTCGCAAGTTCTCCGTACAGGGCAGCGATCTGTTGCCAATCCGTGTCGGCTGCTGTGGCCGCCCCGGCGTGCACAGCCGCGATTGCCGCTTGCAATTGATACGGCCCGACCACGTGCCGCCGAAGCGCTGCTTCCACCAGTCGACAACCTTCGGCAATCTGGCCGTGATCCCACAAGGACCTATCCTGCACGTCGAGCGGCACCAATTCACCTTCCGCGCTCACCCGCGTCTCGCGGCGCGAGTCATGAAGCAGCATCAATGCCAACAACCCGAGATTCTCGGGCACTTGGGGCATCAATTCGCAAAGAGTACGGGCAAGCCGAATCCCCTCCCGGCACAGCTCACGGCGGATAAGGCTGTCGCCCGAAGTCGCGGTATAACCCTCGTTGAAGATGAGATACAGCACCGCCTGCACTGCGGCGAGCCGATCGGGCAAGGCAGCAGCGGGTGGAACTTCGTAAGGAATTCGCGCCTGCTGGATCTTGTTTTTTGCTCGAACCAATCGCTGTGCCAGAGTAGCTTCCGCAACGAGAAATGCCCTCGCGATTTCGAGGGTTGAGAGCCCTCCCAGCGTTCGCAACGTGAGTGCAATCTGCGCCTCCATATTCAATGCAGGATGGCAGCACGTGAATATCAATCGGAGCCGGTCGTCTTCGTCCGCGAGAGGCATGTTGCCATCGAGCTCGGCTGGTGGCTGTGCAAGGGATGCCTCAATCTGGTATCGAAGTTCGTCCTCCTTATCACGGCGGGTTCGATTCCGGCGGCCGTAGTCAATTAGCTTCCGGCGGGCTGCAGCCATGATCCAGGCCGCCGGATTGTCGGGCACGCCTTGCGCACTCCAATCGATGAGAGCGGATGCAAATGCATCCTGTAGTGCCTCCTCAGCGAGGCCAAACGACTGCGAAACACGAATCAGGCTTGCAATGATGCGTCCGCTCTCACGGCGAAATGTGGATTCAATGGTCCCGTTCGGTTCGTTCATTTATGCCGCTGAGTTTTCCTATATCGCGAAGAGGACGAATCTCCACGTATCCGGGAGCGCCCTGGCAGGAAGTCGGAATCTTGGCTGCCCATTCCACCGCTTCGTCCAGGTCTCGACAATCGAGGATGTAATAGCCGGCCAACTGTTCCTTCGTTTCCGCGAAAGGACCGTCCGTGACTAACACCTTGCCGTCTTCCACGCGAACTGTCGTCGCGGTGGTGGAGGGCGCCAGCGGGTCTGCGGCTCTCAACAGACCGCGGCGGGAGCTCTCTTCGAGCACTGAAGCATGCTTTGCCGCGACCTGCGCCATCTCCTCGCTCGTAATGGATGGCTCTTCACGGCTGTAGATCAAAAACATGTAGCGCATGGGAGCGACCCGGCTAGCTTTCGGAGCCGACCGTGGATTTGGGAAATGCTTCGGAGCTCTTGATCTCTCGAATCTGATCCAGATGGCGAGCGGTGTGAGCGGCAGCTGCCAAAATCCATTGGTACCCATCCCAAGGACCGAGGATCGGATGAGGGAGAACGCGGCCTCGCAGATACGGTCCGCTCTCGAGCAATTGAACGGTCTCCGCGCGTTTGGCCATAAACTCCCGCAGAGCGTCAGCAGGCGTGCACTGCCTTTTTGGCTGGACGGCCTCGGAAGCTTGCACACGGGACGTTCGATGCGGAACCGCCCGGATGATGAACTCGTCGACTTCCATATCGTTCCGGTCCGGCTCGGCCGGCGCGGCCTCCGGTAAGCGAGCGATCACCAGATGGATCCGGCCCTCGAGTACCGCAAGGTGCTCAACGACGTCCGCCACAGACCACTCGTCTGGCGCACGTTGAAAGGACCACTGCGCAGGGGAAAGATTCTTGAGTGCGTCGGTCAACTCGTCTCGGGTTGCGGCAAGGTACGCCGCCGCGGTCTCTTTTTGTTGGGCAGTAGGGGTTACGACGGTCTCGGCAGAAATCATGGGATTTGTCCTCGCTTGGTATTGGCAGAGGCGTCGGAGCGTAACCCCGGCGCCGTCCTGACGTCTGAGAGCCTAGGAAAACACCATAACAGGCCGGACTTCCACGCAGCCATAGCGGGCCCCCGGTATCTGCGCAGCAAGAGATGCGGCTTCGTCCGTGCTGTTCGCTTCGACCAGGTAATATCCTCCGAGTTGCTCTTTCGTTTCCGCGAAGGGCCCGTCCGTAGCCACCGCTTCGCCGTTCCGCAAGCGGACAGTTTTCGCTGTCGTTGTCGGCTGCAACGCGTTCCCGCCCTTAATGACGGCTGCGTTTTTCTGTCCGAAAGCGCCGTACGCCGCCATCTCGTCGGGATTGAAACCTTGGGCAAAACGATTCTCGTTCTCGTAGATGAGCAGTAGATATTGCATGAGTTGTCCTCTCTACTGAAACGACGAACGAGGTTTACGGGATCGACAAAAGGAAAAAACTTTTTACGGGCCATGGCTCGGCCGGAGTTTGGCCCGTAGTATGTACCAATCCGGCGGAGAGAAACCCGGAGTTGGCGGTGAGGCTTAACTGATTTAGTGAGTTCGGTTACCCACGGCGTCCAGCCTGGCTTGAGCCTGTTGAAGCTGGTTCAGTGCCGCGTTTGAGGATTGCTCGTCCTGGGCCTCTCGAAGTGCCTTGTTTGCTTCGTCCAGCTGGCGGCGGGCAGCGTCTGCCTGAACCTCACTGGCAGGCTCCGCGTGGTCGGCCAGAACGCGAACGTGATTCTCGAACACTTCGACGAATCCGCCATCCACCACTAGCACCTGTTTGCTTCCACCAGTGCCATAGGTGAGCAATCCGGGCGCGAGAGCGCTGAGAAGAGGAGCGTGCCCGGCAAGGATGCCCATGTAGCCGTCCTTCCCGGGAATCTCCGCTTCAGTTACCTGTTCGTCGACGAGCAGACGTTCGGGTGTGGCAACTTCGAGTTGGAAAGTATCTGCCATGCCCGAAACTAGCGGTTCATTTTCTCAGCAGCTTCGAGAACTTCCTCGATGGTGCCCTGCATGTAGAAGGCCTGCTCAGGTAGGTTGTCGTGCTTTCCGTCCACGATCTCTTTAAAGCTGCGAACCGTATCTTCGAGCTTGACGTATTTGCCCGGTCGGCCGGTGAACTGCTCGGCAACATGGAATGGCTGCGAAAGGAAGCGTTGAATACGGCGGGCCCGCGCGACGGTCTGCTTGTCTTCATCGCCCAACTCGTCGATACCAAGAATCGCGATGATGTCCTGCAGGTCCTTGTAGCGTTGCAGCGTCTGCTTTACGCGTTGAGCCACTTCATAGTGCTCCGCGCCGACCACGTTCGGATCGAGAATACGAGAGGTAGAAGCCAGCGGATCCACCGCCGGATAGATACCGAGCTCCGAAATCGCTCGCGACAGGTTGGTGGTTGCGTCCAGGTGAGCGAAGGTCGTCGCCGGAGCCGGATCGGTGTAGTCGTCGGCCGGCACGTAGATGGCCTGGACCGACGTAATGGAGCCGCGCTTCGTAGAGGTGATGCGCTCCTGCAGATCGCCCATTTCGGTTGCAAGATTCGGCTGGTAGCCAACCGCCGAAGGCATGCGCCCGAGAAGCGCCGATACTTCAGAACCCGCCTGAGTGAACCGGAAAATGTTGTCGATGAAGAGCAGAACGTCCTGCCCTTCCTCGTCGCGGAAATATTCAGCGACCGTCAGACCAGTGAGACCCACTCGCAGACGGGCCCCGGGCGGCTCAGTCATCTGTCCATAGACCAGCGCGACCTTCGATTTGTGGTAGTCCGAAGGATCGACGATGCCCGCTTCCTGCATCTCGAGCCAAAGGTCGTTCCCCTCGCGAGTCCGCTCGCCGACGCCCGCGAATACGGAAACACCGCCGTGCTTCATGGCGATGTTATTGATCAGTTCCTGAATGATGACGGTTTTGCCGACACCGGCCCCGCCGAACAGCCCGATTTTGCCGCCACGCACATATGGCTCTAGCAGGTCGACAACCTTGATGCCGGTTTCGAACATCTCGAGCTGAGTGGACTGCTCGTCGAACAGCGGAGCTTGCCGATGAATCGGCAAGCTCTTCTCGGCGTTAATCGGTCCCATGTTGTCGACTGGCTGACCAAGAACATTCAGAACTCGGCCGAGCGTCTGCTTCCCGACCGGGATGGTGATCGGTGCGCCCAGGTCGTAAGCCTTCATGCCGCGGACCAGACCGTCGGTCGGCTCCATCGCAATCGTGCGCACGCGCCCCTCGCCGATGTGCTGAGCTACCTCGGCTATGATATCGATTTTCACCGGGACATCGTAGCCTTCGCTCGTCACCTGGATCGCATTGAAGATCTTTGGGACGTGGCCTTCTGGGAATTGAATTTCAATGGTGGGTCCCGCCACCTGAATCACATGGCCTTCTGCTACGCCAACTGTTGCCATACTTGCTCCAAACTAAAACTCTCTCCGCCTGGCCTCAAGGCCGGCCTACAGAGCGGCCGCTCCGCTCACGATTTCGATAATTTCCCGAGTGATTGCCGCCTGACGCACGCGATTTAAATTGAGCGTCAGGGACTGAATCACGTCGCCTGCGTTCGAACTCGCGGTGTCCATCGCTGTCATGCGGGCCGCGTGCTCGGCCGAGTTCGACTCGAGCATTGCACGATAGATCGACATCTCCACATAGCGCGGAAGCAGCTCGCTCAACAACTCGTCTGGCCGCTGCTCGTAGATGTAGTCGACCTGCTCGCCGCCACCTTCCGGCATCTCCACCGGAAGCATCTTACGCAGCACTATGTTGGGCGCCATTGCACTTTTAAACTCATTCACGGCAATGTAGACCGCGTCCGTTTCGGCATTGCTATAAAGATCGATCATCTTATTCGCGATCTCGCGAGCATGCTCGATACTTGGGCGGTCAATGATGCCAATGTGCTCCCCGGAAACCGTGTAGCCACGACGCCGGAAATAGTCCCGGCCTTTGCGACCCACCACTTCGAATTGCATTGAGCCAGCCCCGCGCTCGTCGATAAAGCGCTGAGTCCGCCGGAAGAGATTAGCGTTGAACGCACCCGCCAGGCCGCGATCGCTGCTGACCACAATTACCTGAATGCGCTTCTCGTCCCTCACCTGCAAAAGAGGAAGACGGCTGGCTTCTTCATTACCCGCTGCCGCGGCGGCTACGTTCGAGAGGACGCGCCTCATCATGTCGGCATAAGGCCGAGATGCCACGGCGCGGTCTTGAGCTCGACGCAATTTGGCCGCAGAGACCATTTTCATGGCCTTTGTGATCTGCTGCGTGTTCTTGACGCTACGAATGCGGCGCCGAATGTCGATTAAACTCGGCATTCCCTACGCCTTGTTTTGAGCCTTCCGCGCTTCCTCATCGACTTGTCCGGCCACTTGTGAATTCGGAGTGCCCTGAGGCCTCTGGCCAGCCGGTTGCCCATTACGGCTTGCGTCGGAACTGATCGGCTTCGATTGCTTGAGGCCGCTTGAGAACTGGCCCTTGAACGCCGTCAAGGCGTCGTTCAACTTGCCCTTCAATTCGTCGTCAATCTGCTTCTTGTCGCGGATTCCGGGAAGGATGTCCGGTCTGCTGTTCTCGAGATATTTGAAGAGTTCGGCCTCAAACCGCCGCACATCCTCGACCGGGATATCGTCAAGATATCCGTTTCCACCCGCGAAGATGATGGCCACCTGCTTCTCGACCGGAAGCGGCGAGAACTGGCCCTGCTTAAGCACTTCCACCCAGCGCTTACCGCGATTCAGCTGCTGTTGCGAAGCCTTATCAAGATCGGAACCGAACTGGGCGAAGGCCGCGAGCTCTCGATACTGTGCGAGGTCAAGCCGCAAAGAGCCGGCCACCGACTTCATGGCTTTAACCTGAGCGTTGCCGCCGACGCGACTAACCGAAAGACCAACGTTAATGGCAGGACGGATGTTCGCGTTGAACAAATCGCCTTCGAGATAGATTTGGCCGTCGGTGATGGAAATGACGTTCGTTGGAATGTAGGCAGAAACGTCGCCGGCCTGCGTTTCAATAAATGGGAGTGCGGTTAACGATCCGCCGCCCTTTTCATCCGAAAGTTTGGCCGCGCGTTCCAGCAATCGGCTGTGGAGGTAGAAGACATCGCCGGGGAACGCCTCGCGCCCTGGCGGCCGCCTCAACAGCAGGGAAATTTCTCGATAAGCAGCGGCATGCTTGGACAGATCGTCATAAATGCATAGTGCATGGCGGCTGCTGTCACGGAAAAACTCACCAATCGAACAACCGGCGTAAGGCGCGATGTACTGCATCGGCGCCGGATCTGAAGCCGTGGCCGCAACAACAATGGAGTAGGCCATCGCACCGTGCTCTTCCAGTGCTCTGACCACCTGTGCAACCGTGGATCGCTTCTGCCCGATGGCGACGTAGATGCAGATGACGTCCTGACCCCTCTGGTTGATGATGGTGTCGAGGGCTACCGTTGTCTTACCCGTCTGGCGATCGCCGATGATCAGCTCGCGCTGACCGCGACCGATCGGCACCATGGCATCGATGGCCTTAATTCCGGTCTGCAACGGCTGCTTGACAGGCTGACGATCGACAACACCCGGCGCCAGCCGTTCGAGTGGGATTGTGGTAGTGGTCGCAATCGGCCCCTTGCCGTCGATCGGCTGACCGAGAGCATTCACGACGCGCCCGATCATGGCATCGCCCACCGGAATGGACATAATGCGGCCGGTACGCTTAACCTGATCGCCTTCCTTTACGCCGGTGTAGTCGCCGAGCAGAACGGCGCCAACCTGATCCTCTTCGAGGTTCAAGGCAATGCCGACCGTCTCCGGACCAAATTCAACCAATTCGCCCGCCATCACGTTTTCAAGTCCGTAGAGTCGGGCAATTCCGTCTCCAACACTGATGACAGACCCGGTCTCCGAGACGTTTGCAACTTTGTCGAAGTTTTCTATTTGCGCGAGAAGTACGCGAGATATTTCATCCGCTCTGATTTGAGCCATACTTAGATTCCTTTTTTACAGTCCGGCGGCCAGGCGCTGGCGCATGCTCTCGAGCTTGCCGCGCAACGACGCGTCATATTCTTTAGAGGCGACTCGAGCCCGCAAACCTGCAAGCAAGCCCGGGTCGACCCGATAATTCGGCCGGATGAACTTACCCAGCTTTGAGCCAAGTGCCCGTTCGATCTCCTGTTTTTGCTCGGGACTGAGTTCCTGAGCAGACGTTATATCGGCAGGCATCCAGCCAAGACGCTCATCAACAACGGCTTCGAACTGCTGTCGAATTCCAGAAATCTCGTGAACGCGCCGGTGGGAGACGATCACGAGCAAGAAGTTGCGGACCAGCCGGCTGAGGCCAAGATCATCTGCCAGTTTCGAGATGACCGCGGACTTCTGGCGCTTGTTCACGGCCGGCGATAGTAGCGCCATTTTCAGCTCGGCCGACCCTGAGATCAGCGAGTCCACCGAACGCATCTGCTCCACCGCGTCCTGCGGAGAAAGGTCGGATTCCGGCGCAAAAATAGCGTCGGCAAGCGCTCGAGCGTAGTGCGTTGCTAAAGCTCCGGTCATCTAATTCTTTCCACGCTCTACGAGATGAATGAAATCGCTTAGTAGCTCATCGTTTGAAGAGCTTGACACCCGTGACGCAAGCCGCTCCTCCGCGAGTTCCAGGGCACGTCGGGCGGTCCGTTGGCGGGCGCTGCGAATCGCCTCCTGCCTGAGGGCCTCAATCTCAGCGGCGCTGGCCTGGTCTATCCGCCGCACCTCTCGATCGGTTTCTTCCTGACGCCGGCGGTGCTCGCGATCCATGTCGATCGCGGATTGTTCCCTCATCCGCCTCACTTCCTCGGGCAGAGTCGCCATTCTGCGGTCGATCTCTGAATACCGCAGGTCTGCTTCCATCTTGAGCCCGGTAGCCTCTTTAATGGCCCGCTGAATATCAGCGGAACGTGCGTTAAAAAAGCCGGGCGCCAGCTTCCATACCGCCCACCCGAGCCCGATCGCAAATATCGCCGTGTTGATCAGATGCCACTTGGCGTCCGGGTTCTCGTTCTCTCCGGCCTCCGACCTCAGTTGCTTCTCCGTTTCCTCCTGAGCGTTCAAAGGGCGGTGCCAGGTAATGAAAAGCAGCGCAGCAAAGAAAAGCAGGCGAAAGTACTTTCGGGGCACTAGGCGGCTCTCCGGCGCAAGAGAGAAGAAACAATCTGCTCGCTCAGCGGCTCGACTTCCGACTGCAGTTCCATCTCAGCCTGACGGATGTCTTCTTCGATTTGATGCTTCGCAGCTTCGATACGGGCCGCAGCTTCAGAGTGCGCTTTTGCAATCGTTTCGGCTTCCTCCTGGTCCCAATGCCGGCGCAACGCTTCGTTTGCCTGGCCTAAATCGGCACGAGCCAGTTGCAGCGCAGTTTCGAATTCAGAACTCCGCTTATCCGCGGCCTCAAAAGCCCGTCGCGACAGCTCGCGAACGCCCTCGGTCGCCTTCCGGCGCTCTTCCAGAATGTTCGCGACCGGAATGAAGAAGACTTTCTTCAGGTAGTAGACGAGAAAAAGGAAGAGTACGGCAGTTGGGATCGCTTCCAGGAGTAAATCGGCGAGGGCGTTTAACGTGGCGTCCATCTATTAAGCTTCGAAAAATTTGCAAGAACGGGCGGGCATTCTGGACATCGCAGGGCGCGAACGCACCCCGATTTGGCGCGGACTTGCTACTCAGTTTACGCTAACATATGCAAAATCGAGAGTTCAAACGCTCCGTGAGGTCCCGATTCCGATGAAAACGCGTCTCGTATCAAAACTCTAGGAACGGAAAGTTGAATTTCCGTGTAAACTGTAACGAGGAAACTAGAATTTGAAATTTGTCTATACTCCTTCCGCGCTGACCAGCGCCTTTGTTCGCCCGGCATAATGTACCCACCAAGAAGCTTCCAACCCCGCCGGCCTAGAATTCGAGAAAACGTAAATGAGGCGATCCGCGTACGAGAAGTCCGGGCGGTATTCCCGGATGGATCTGCCGAGATCATGCCGACACCTGCGGCCGTGCGAAGAGCCCAAGAGATGGGCCTCGACCTGATTCTAATTGCTCCCACTGCCGAACCTCCTGTGGCCAAAGCCATGGACTACGGTCAGTGGCAATACGAGCAGAAAAAGAAGCAGCACGAAGCTAAGAAGAAGCAGCACGTCATTCAGGTGAAGGAGCTCAAGTTCCGGCCGAACACGGATGATCACGACTACGACTTCAAGAAAGAACACGCGATCCGGTTCTTGAAAGAGGGCAATCGCGTCAAAGCGGTCGTTCAATTCCGGGGCCGAGAAATCGCACATACGGACCTGGGAAGAAAGCTCCTGCTCCGTTTCGCGGAAGACTTAACCGGAATAGGCACCATTGAGGGCCAGCCGCGCCTTGAGGGGCGTAACGCGCACGTGATCATCAGCCCGGTGAAAGCCACCACGCCACCAAAAGAAAAGAAAGAAAAGCCAAAGGACCAACAAGCTCCTGCGGTTGCGGCTACTCCGGCAACGGCGCCCGGCTCTTAAGTCAACGCCGGTTTCTTTTCCATCGATACCTTCCCGGGGCGCTGCCCTTGTGCATCGCCCGAATTATCCGGCCAGATGATCATGCCTTTCCTGGGCTGAAATCGCGGAGATCACATTAACTGGGCAGCGGAGGACATTCGCAAAATGCCGGTTGTACTACGAAGTAATTGGTGGGCCCTTGTTTTGCGGGGAGTGATCGCAATTCTGTTTGCGCTTATTACCTTCGCCGTACCCGGAATAACGATAGCCGTCCTGGTCACAATCTTCGGCTTTTATGCGTTTTTCGACGGCATTTTCGCCATTGTGTCCACGATCAAAGCAGTGCACGGGCACCGTCGCTGGGGCGCATTCCTGCTTGAAGGGTTGATCGGGATTCTCTTTGGACTCTACGCGATCGTCTTTCCCCTGGGCGCGGCTGCGGTATTCGTCACCTTCGTTGCCGTTTGGGCCATTTTCACCGGCATTCTCGAAATTGCCGCCGCCATTCGCCTTCGTCGTCACATGAAAGGGGAATGGATCCTGATCCTTCTCGGCGTTCTCTCGATTCTGCTCGGCATGATACTCATCGCCGCACCGGTGAGCGGAGCCGTGTTCCTGGTTTGGGTTCTTGCGAGCTACGGATTCGTGTTTGGTGTCCTACTGATCACCCTTGGTTTCAGAATCCGGCGACTTCCTCAGTCTGCCGTCTCCACGGAGATTCCCGGTCAGGCTTAACGGCTTGCAGCTGAGGCTTGAGCCGACTCCAGCCAGCGCCGCATTTCAGTTCGCGGCACCAACCCAGCCTGCTGGAATGCCAACTGCCCGCCCCGGAAAACCGCGAAGTTTGGAATGCTCTGGACGCGATAGCGGGCCGCCAGTTCCGGAACAGCTTCCGTATCCACTTTCAACACGAGCGCTCGACCCGCCATCTCTCGCGCCAGCGCTTCCACTTCCGGGGCAGCCGCTCGACACGGCCCACACCAGGAAGCCCAGAAATCGACAAGCACAGGGACCCGTGCCTCGCGGACGATTCCGTCGAAGGTTGCGGCATCCGCGCTGATCGGCGAAGCCAGCGGGGGAAGCTCAGCTTTACAGGAGCCGCATCGGCCCGTGTCAGCCAGATGGCTCAATGCCACTCGATTTTTCGTATTACAAGCGGGGCAGGTGCGAATGATGGGTTGGCTCATCGATTATTAGATGCCGGCAGGTTGCACTTGGTAGCTCTGCTATTGCGCGCCGCCAAACCATTGGACCTCCGTGCTGCCGATGCCCGCCCGGTTGGCCGTTACAAGCAAGAATCCCCGCGCAGCCGCACTCCTGCCCAACTGGTCCTTGATTGCCAGTGGCGGAGCGAGATATGTCTTGCCAGCCACTTGCGAATCAACAGCCAGAGCCCTCACGCCGGCAGTTGAGCCGTAAAGACTCCGGCTCGTATCGTGGAAGTTCCCTGCGAAAATTCCAAGCACGTTGGGCCTGCGCGCCTCGACCTCCCATTCGCGGCGAACACGGCGATCGAGATCCCAGGCAGGCTGCTGTCGAAACGGGTCCTTAAGGTCCGGAACATGAGTGAACAGCAGGGTTGGGGCGCCTGACGCCACTTGCTCCATCAGGATTCCGAGTTCGCTCTCCGGGCACGAGGCATCGAGGAGCTGCTGAAGAATCCCGACCTGTGCCCGCGGCACACACACCTTTTGATAATTCGCTGCGTTCTTGAAGCGCGCGCTATTTAGCCCAAGAAGATGGAACCCCTTGAGCGCGAAGCAGTGATCGGGGCCCAGTTTCTGAACTCGGAGGGGCCGGTCGAGCGCTTGCGCCCTTTCTTGTAAGGAAAGGAGGAAGCAGTCGAAGCGGCCGTCGCTCGCGTCTTCCTCCAAGGGATCGTTGTTACCCGAAACAAAGAAGATTGTCCGAACGGTCAACCGGTCCAGTTCCGCGATGACTTTACTTGTTGCGGCTTCTTGCGGTGTTGGCGGCAATTCCCGCTGAACGTGGGCGGGTTTCACAAGACATGTTTTGGAGTCCGAAAACGCAACGTTCTGCAAGCCCAAGTCACCCGTGTACACCACGAAGTCGATTTGCTTTCCGCCTCTAACCAGCGTGTTGATGCGGTCGATCGACCAGTGAAGAGCCTTCCAATTGTCCGCCTGACTATATGCCTCGGCCACGGGGGGCTCTCCCCAACCTTCATCGAACAGATGAGCGTCCGTGAGTTGCGCGAACGTCAAGTGCTGCTCTGGCGCTGTAAACCGGGGCGATCGGGCACGCGTGCCAGCAATGCTTGCAATGGCAAGCGCTAACACAAAGAGAACACCAGCGCGGGTAACCTTCACACTGAATAACGCGGCAAAAATATGGGTTTTGGCTCACACTGCCAAGAAACGGTTACGAAGCGTTGAAAGCTCCAATACGCTCTACGATGTGCCGCAGATCTTCAAGATCCCGCGGGCGGCTGGCCATTAGGGGCGGGCGAACGGGGCCGGCGGGCATACCCAGCATCTCCATCGCCTCTTTGATGTGCGCCACTTCGTAGCCGCGTGCACGTTCGCGGAGCGCGTACAGCGGATTGACGTACAGCCGCATCAAGTCATTGAGACGATCCCAATCGCGTGCCATCCCCGCTTCCGCCAAAGCCAGGGAAAGCTTGGGCGATATGTTTGAAATACTCGACGTGAACGCCTGGACCCCAACGGCGAAGTAGCCGGGCACGCAATCGTCGCCTAAACCGCCAAACCAGGCGAGACGATCACCATTGTGCTGCATAATGCGCCCATAGCGGCGGACGTCGCCTTGTCCTTCTTTCCACCCCGCCAGCGTCCGTACGCGGTCGGCTAAACGACCCACCATCTCGGGGCTGAAAACAGCCCAATCACGGCTGTAGACCATCAATGGAAGTTCAGTCGCGTTTCCGATCGCTTCGTAATAGGCAAACAAACCTTCTTCGGGGGCCTGAATGTAGTAAGGAGGAAGAGCCAGGATGCACCCGGCGCCGGCACGCTCAGCGCGTCGCGCAAGGTCGCGGCCCAAAGGGAAGTTATAGCCAGTGCCCGCCACAACCGGAATACGACCGTTGACGGCTTTGACGGTCGTTGCCACAACCTGCTCTACTTCGTCCGGCGTCAATGAGTACAACTCGCCTGTCCCGCCCGCCGCAACAAGTGCGCAAAACGGATGCTGGGCCATATCGTCAACGTTTTTCTCGAGCGCCGCGAGGTCGAGCGAAAGATCTTTCTTGAATGGCGTGACCGGGAATCCGAAAACACCGCGGAGCCCTGATACAAACTGGCGTGGAGTCATGTCTCTTGATCTAAACACCTGCGGCCTGCATTAAGCCGCGAATGTAGCCGAACGCGAACGCAAATGCCTGGCGACCGCCAGCATCCCCTTGGATTACAGGCACGTGATCAGGCATGAGCATGCCATCGTAGCCCACCTCTTTGTACACGAGCAGAGCTTTGAACATGTCGATATCGCCCGCATCCGGAAAGGTCTCCTGGAATGTTAGAAAGCGTCCATGAATGTTTCGGAAATGCACATTGAAGATCTTCTTCCTCGATCCGAAGTAGCGAATCACATCGAAAATTTCAGTTCCCGGGTTTTCGAGCATCTCCGACACGGTGCCTTGGCAGAAGTTCAAGCCGTGATACGGACTCTCATTGATCGAAATGAACCGCTTAAGTCCGGCAACGCTGCCGAGGACGCGGTGGACACCACGAAATCCCTCCTTTTCGGGCATGCCGGGATCGTGTGGATGGCAGGCTAGTTTCACCTTGTTCTGTTCAGCTACGGGCACCACACGTTTCAGGAAATAGGTGATTCTTTCCCACATCTGGTCGCTCGAGACAGGGCCTGCTTCCGTCAGGGGCGGATCTTGTTTCGCGGCAGCGTAATCGAAGGTGCTGTAGCTCGAACCACCGCGACCCCGAGTTCGCTCCGTTCGCACCACCCCCAGGATGGTCATGTTGTACTTCACGCCGAAGATACCGGCGCGAGCACAATTTTCGATCATTTTGCAGATGTCATCGATCTGTCGGTCCCGATTAGGACCCGCCAGCATGATGTCCGGGTTCTCTGATTTCGTAATGTAACTGGAGCTCAGCGGCAGAGGCACGGAATCGAGGCGAATACCGAAAGATTCCACTCGTTGACGCAGCTTCGTTAGTCCCTCAACCGACCATTTCTCGTCGAACGCAGCCGAGGGAAGACTGCTGCATATATCCGTTACCCCAAGAGCAGCAATCGTTCGCAGGATCTCATCCGTCGAACCATGCTGGGTTCCCAGCTTCATACGACCGGAGGTGGGAGGCACGCCGGGAGCGGCGCCGAGCCCTGCGGGAATGGAAGCAGCCGCTAGTTTCGTGAAGGTTCGTCGGTTCATTTCGTTGATCAGGAAATCGGGACGAACTGAACAATATCAAAGTGCTGCTCCCAAACATCTCGGGCAATTGACGCACAGGGTCATCTGCTGATCGAGATGCTGGTATTCACGTTTCTTCCCGATAGCGTTTCCTGGACCTGCTGAATTAGGGGTGCTGCCCAGCGGGACATAAAAGACCCATCGTCGCTGTAGACAGCCGTAATTGTATGATTGCCGGCCAGCAGGGATGATGTCGTAAAAACAGCAGTACCGCCGGAAACCGACTGCACGCCGAGGCTCATCGGGCCATCGAAGAATTGCACGGTACCGCGGGCGTCAGCGGGCGTGAGCGCAACCGTAAACGTGGCCGGACTGTTCAGGGTCGAAACGTAAACGGTCTGCCCGTCTGATTGTGTGGGCTTGCCGTCGGAAGTCAGCGTGAACGCGCTGAGCATCCCGGACGACACTACCTGCAACAGCGGCGCCGACGTGCTCATGGCGTGATTCGTGTCGCCGCTGTAGTAAGCGGCAAGGGAGTGCGTTCCGGCCGTCAGCGACAGGTCGGAAAGTGTGGCCGTGCCGGCTGACAACTGAACATTCGGGAGAGTGGTCGTGCCATCAAAGAACTGGACGGAACCGGTAGCATCGCCCGGATTGATCGTGACCGTAAGGACGAGGTTCTGCGTTGTAGTCGGATTGGCATTGGCGGTCAGGAGCGTGGTCGACGAAATGCGGTGGTCGACTTTACGGACGCGCTGGTTATAGTTATCCAAGATATAGAAGTTTCCGCTGCTGTCCACGGCCACGCCGGAAGGAGAGGCCAGCCTGGCGCCGGTGGCTGGTCCGTTGTCGCCACTGAAGCCGTAACTACCGCTGCCCGCCACCGTGATGATCACGCCTGTATCGGCCGAGACCTTGCGGATACGATTGCTATTGAGATCCGCGATATAGATATTCCCGCTATCGTCCACGGCGACGCCAGCGGCATAGTTCAGACTGGCGCTCGTGGCTGGTCCGTTGTCGCCACTGAAACCGTAGCTGTCGTTGCCCGCCGCCGTGGTGATTACGCCTGTGTCGGCCGAGACCTTGCGGATACGATTGCTATCCGCGACATAGATATTGCCGCTGCCGTCCACCGCTACGCTGCTGGGATAGTTCAGACTGGCGCTGGTGGCCGGTCCGCCGTCGCCGCTGTACCCGATGCTCTCGTTGCCCGCCACCGTGGTGATCACGCCTGTCCTGCCCGAGACCTTGCGGATACGATAATTCCCGGTATCCGCTATATAGAGATTCCCGCTGCCGTCCACCGCCACGCCGGTGACAATAGACAGGCTAGCGCTGGTGGCCGGTCCGCCGTCACCGCTGAAGCCGCTGTTGCCGCTGCCCGCTACAGTAGTGATCACGCCTGTGTCGGCCCAGACCTTGCGGATACGATAGTTACCGTTATCCGCGACATAGATATTGCCGCTGCCGTCCACCGCCACCCCATTGGGATAGTTCAGACTGGCGCTTGTGGCCGGTCCGCCGTCGCCGCTATAACAGCAACTGCCGTTGCCCGCGACAGTGGTGATCTCACCGGTGTCGGCCGAGACTTTGCGGATCCGCTGGTTATAGGTATCCGCAATATAGATGTTCCCGCTGCCGTCCACCGCCACGCTGTAGACATTAGAGAGACTGGCGCTGGTGGCCGGTCCGCCGTCGCCGCTGTAACCGTAGCTGCCGTTGCCCGCCACCGTGGTGATCACGCCTGTATCGGCCGAGACCTTGCGGATACGATAATTCCCGGTATCCGCTATATAGATATTCCCGCCGCCGTCCACTGCCACGCCGAGGGGAGGGTTCAGACTGGCGCTGGTGGCCGGTCCGCCGTCGCCGCTGTACCCGATGCTCTCGTTGCCCGCCACCGTTGTGATCACGCCTGTCGTGGCCAAGACCTTGCGGATTCGGTTGTTATTTACAATATAGATGTTCCCGCTGCCGTCCACCGCCACGCCGGTGACAATAGACAGGCTAGCGCTGGTGGCCGGTCCGCCGTCACCGCTGAACCCGCCGCCCGCGACCGTGGTAATCACGCCGGTGTCGGCCGAGACCTTGCGAATTCGATAGATATCGAAGATGCGGATACGCTGGTCATCCACGATATAGATATTCCCACTGCCGTCCACCGCCACGCCGTTGAGATAGAACAGACTGGCGCTGGTGGCCGGTCCGCCGTCACCGCTGGACCCTCTGTTGCCGTTGCCCGCCACAGTAGTGATCACGCCTGTGTCGGCCGAGACCTTGCGGATACGAGCGTTACCGTTATCCGCGATATAGATATTTCCACTGCCATCCACCGCCAAGCCGTTGACACCAGACAGGCTAGCGCTGGTGGCCGGTCCGCCGTCGCCGCGGTAGCCGGAACTGCCGTTGCCCGCCACCGTGGCGATCACGCCTGTCGTGGCAAACACCTCGCGGATACGACCGTTACCCGTATCCGCCATATAGATATTCCCACTGCCGTCAACGGCCACGCCATTGATGTAGGACAGACTGGCTGTGGTGGCCGGTCCGCCGTCGCCGCTGAAGCCACCAACCCCGGGGGTACCTGCGATCAGGATCGCGAAATCTCCCGCCAGCTTGTACACGGCATTCGACGACGCGAAGTACACGTCGCCATTGGCTGTGGCGGCGACACCTTGCGGAGCCACGTTAATGGATAACGCCAGACTATTTACAGGTCCTCCGCCGGCATAAGTGGAAATTGTGCTCGGCTGCGTGCCGGCCAACGCTGCCACATTCAGCGCCAGCACCAGGGAGGAAGCGACTGTGCGCATCTTATTTCTCCTCGCCGCTCAGATTCCGGGTCAGTTCCACCATGCGGCGGAGCGACGTCCCGTCATCATTGGCAGTGTCCACATGCAGATTCGGCCGGGCGCCCTGCTGCCACGTGTTGTATTCGGCTCGCGGGATCTTGATGACGCACCGCAGTCGCACACTTCCGCGATTCACAACCGAGACGGAGGGAAACGACCAGTACGACTGGCCGGGCACAATTCGGCTGTCCAGCACCACCGTCCCGTCAGAGACATCGGCATCGCTGTAATTGAATACGCGCGCCGTGAACGTCGCGATCAAGGTGTCGCCCTGATCGAAAATATCGGTTAGCTGATAGCTTCCGGCGAAGTCCCGGCCATCAGCGGCAGCAAGCGGCCGGGGGGCGCTCAGGAGAACGCCGGCAACGATTAGCAACGCGCACCACCCTGAAAGGCTCGGGAACGCCGAGCCTCTGCTGCAGCACCGTCGAAGGCAAGAATATGGAACTGTTGCTTGCATGGGAATTCGCCTGCGCGTGACATCGCATTCGAGTGGCCTAGCTAAGTTATTCAACAAAGGTCGCCAAGGGCTGATCGCGTGAGCGAAACCGCGCAAGAACTGCGTCGAATCGCGCAATCACGCCCTCACATCCCGGATAGTGACATTTTCCCGGAATGCCAGGTCATAGCCAGACACGTTTGAGCCGCGCCCCAATCATCCGAAGCGTGTGCAGCCGGACTGACTCCGACCCTGACAATCCCACGCTGGCTATCAATGCGAACTGAAACTGGTATTCACGTTGTTTCCAGATACCGTTTGCTGGACCTGCTGCGTTAGGAGGACTGCCCAGCGGGACATGAAAGACCCATCGCCGCTGTAGACAGCCGTAATTCTATGATTGCCGGCCGGCAGGGATGATGTCGTAAAAGCAGCAGTACCGCCGGAAACCGGCTGCACGCCGAGACTCATCGGGCCATCGAAGAATTGCACGGTACCGCTGGCCTCAGCGGGCGTGAGCGTAACCGTAAACGTGGCCGGACTGTTCAGGGTCGAAACGTAAACGGTCTGCCCGTCTGATTGTGTTGGCTTGCCGTCGGAAGTCAGCGTGATCGTGCCGATCTCCTGGGACGACACTACCTGCAAGATCGCCGCCGACGTGCTCATGGCGTAATTCGTGTCGCCGCTGTAGTAAGCGACAAGGGAGTGCGTTCCGGCCGTCAGCGACAGGTCGGAAAATGTGGCAGTACCGGATGACAACCCTACGCTGCCGAGAGCGGTCGTGTCATCAAAGAACTCGACGGAACCGGTAGCATCGCCTGGAGTGATCGCAGCCGTGAGAACGAGGTTCTGCGTCTCAGTCGGATCGGTATTTGCGGTCAGGAGCGTGATCGTCGAAATGCGACCGTCGATTTTACGGACGCGCCGATTACCGGTGTCCGCAATATAGAAAACTCCGCTGCTGTCCACAGCGACGCCGGAAGGAGAGGCTAGCCAGGCAGCCGTCGCCGGTCCGTTGTCGCCGCTGAAGCCGTAGCTGCCGTCGCCCGCCACTGTGGTGATTACGCCGGTGTGGGCCGGGATCCTACGGATGCGCTGACCATCGTACTCCGCAATATAGATGTTCCCGCTCCCGTCCACTGCCACGCTGCGGGGATTGAACAGACTGGCGCTGGTGGCCGGTCCGCCGTCGCCGCTGTAACCGGAACTGCCATTCCCCGCCACCGTGATGATCACGCCGGTCGTGGCAGACACTTTGCAGATACGACTGTTACCGGTATCCGCGATATAGATATTCCCACTGCCGTCGACAGCCACGCCCTTAGGATAGTTCAGGCTAGCGCTGGTGGCCGGTCCGTCCTCGCCGCTGTAATCGTAGCTACCGTTGCCCGCCACCGTGATGATCACGCCGGTGCCGGCCGAGACCTTGCGGATTCTATGGTTTTCCGTATCCGCGATATAGATATTCCCACTGCCGTCCACCGCCACGCCGCGGGGATAAATCAGACTAGCGCTGGTGGCCGGTCCGCCGTCGCCGCTGTAACCGTAGCTGCCGTTGCCCGCCACCGTGATGATTACGCCGGTGTCGGCCGACACCTTACGGATACGACCGTTACCGGTATCCGCGATATAGATATTCCCACTGCCGTCCACCGCCACGCTGGAGGGATCCGTCAGACTAGCGATGGTGGCCGGTCCGCCGTCGCCGCCGTCGCCGCTGTCACCGTAGCTGCCGTTGCCCGCCACCGTGATGATTACGCCGGTGTCGGCCGACACCTTACGGATACGACCGTTACCGGTATCCGCGATATAGATATTCCCACTGCCGTCCACCGCCACACCGGAGAGATAGGACAGACTGGCGCTGGTGGCCGGTCCGCCATCGCCGCTGTACTCGTAGCTACCCTTGCCCGCCACCGTGGTGATCACGCCTGTGCCGGCCGAGACCTTGCGGATACGACTGTTACCGGTATCCGCGATATAGATATTCCCACTGCCGTCCACCGCTACGCCGTAAACGTAGGACAAACTGGCGCTTGTGGCCGGTCCGCCGTCGCCGTTGAAACCGTAGGTGCCATTGCCTGCCACCGTGGTGATCACGCCGGTGTCGGCCGACACCTTGCGGATTCGATTTGACCCGGAGCATCCTCCTCGGGTGCAAAGCGCGTTAACTGCGATATAGATATTCCCACTGCCGTCCACCGCCACGCCGCGGGGATAAATCAGACTAGCGCTTGTGGCCGGTCCGCCGTCGCCGCTGTCACCGTAGCTGCCGTTGCCCGCCACCGTGGTGATCACGCCGGTGTCGGCCGAGACCTTGCGGATTCGATTGTTACTGGTATCCGCGATATAGATATTCCCACTGCCGTCCACCGCCACACTGGAGAGATAGGACAGACTGGCGCTTGTGGCCGGTCCGCCATCGCCTCCGTAGCCGGAACTGCCGTCGCCCGCCACCGTGGTGATCACGCCGGTGTCGGCCGAGACCTTGCGGATACGATTATTACCGCTATCTGCAATATAGACATTCCGAGTGCCGTCCACCGCTACGCTGCTGGGCGAGTTCAGACTGGCGCTGGTGGCCCGTCCGTCATCGCCGCGGTAGCCGCCAATGCCGGGGATACCTGCGATCAGGATCACGAAATCTCCCGACAGCTTGTACACGGCGTGCAAGGTAGAGGACGCGAGGTACACGTCGCCATTGGCCGTGGCGGCGATACCTTGCGCGGAGTCCAGGTTAACGGATAACGCCGGGCCATTTACGGGTCCTCCTCCGGCATAAGTGGAAATCGTGTTCGGTTGCGCGCTGGCCAGGACTGCCACAGCCAGGACTAGCGAGGGAATGCCTCTGTGCATCTTATTTCTCCTCACCGCTCAGATTCCGGGTCAGTTCCACCGTGCGGCGGAGCGACGTCCCATCATCATTGGCAGTGTCCAGATGCAGATTCGGCCGGGCGCCCTGCTGCCAGGTGTTGTATTCGGCTTTCGGGATCTTGATTACGCAGCGCAGTCGCACACTCCAGCGATTGGCAATCGAGACGGAGGAAAACGACCAGTATGTCTGGCCGGGCACAACCCGGCTATCGAGCACCACCGTAGCTTCAGAGACATCGGCGTCGCTGTAGTTGAATACGCGCGTCGTGAAGGTCGCGACGAAGGTGTCGCCCTGATCGAAAATATCGGTCAGTTGGTAGCTTCCGGCGAAGTCCCGGCCGTCAGATGCCGCAAGCCGCCGCGGAGCGCTGAGGAGAGCGCCGGCCATAATCAGCAACGCAAACCATACTGAAAGGCTCGGGAACACCGAGCCGTTGCTGCAGCACCGCCGAAGGCAAGAATGCTGAACTGTCGCTTGCATGGAAATCGCCTGCGCGTTACATCGCATTCGAGTGGCCTAGCTAAGTTATTCAACAAAGGTCGCCAAGGGCTGATCGCGTGAGCTAAACGGCGCAAGAACTGCGCCGTTTAGCGCAATCGCGCGCGCTGTTTATGACGCAACAAATTGTAGAGACTTTGATGTTCCAACCCGGACGCGCCCTGCGCCTACGTCACCGGGCCAGGATTGAACGGGATTAGCGCATTGCCCAACCCCCAGCGATCAGCCCAAGTCCGTTTCCTTCCGCTTGCCACGTCGAGTATGTAGTGGAAGATTTCCGTGCCGACCTCCTGGATCGTCGCCTTCCCGGTTGCGATTCGGCCGGCGTCGATGTCGATCAGATCGTGCCATTTCTCCGCAAGCGCCGTTCGCGATGACACTTTCACCACCGGAACAAGCGCGAGCCCGTAGGGACTACCTTCTCCAGTCGTAAACACGTGAACGTTCATGGACGCCAACTGCTGGGTCCCGCAGATGAAGTCGCTTGCCGGAGTAGCAGCGAAGACCAGACCTCGATGCGTCACCTTCTGGCCGTGCGTTGCGACAGCGTTGATAGCAGTGCTTCCCGCCTTGGCGATCGAACCCAGTGCCTTTTCCACAATGTTCGCCAAACCGCCCCGTTTGTTGCCTGGAGTTGGATTCGCACTACGGTCGGCCGCGCCTCGGGCAAGATACTCGTCGTACCACCGCATCTCGCGGATCAATGCTTGGCCGACCTCGCGAGTAGCTGCCCGCGGTGTGAGCAAATGAACCGCATCACGTACTTCAGTCACTTCCGAAAAGAGCACAGTGGCGCCGGCGCGAACCAGCAAGTCGGCCGCGTATCCGACGGCGGGATTACACGTGACGCCCGAAAACGCATCGCTGCCCCCACATTGCAGGCCCACCACTAGCTGCGACGCTGGACAAGGCTCGCGCCGTCTCTCGTTCAGATAAGAGAGTCTCTTCTCCGCCGCCTCCAGAATGGCGCTGACAGTTTCGGCGAATCCAAGCTGGTCCTGCAATCGGATGATGTTCGCGGCTTCGAGAATAGGCAAATCAGATCGAAACAAGCGCTGGGGTTGCAACTTTTCGCAACCCAGGCTGACGATGAGCGGCTGCGTACCAATATTCGGATGAAGACTGATATTCCTCAGCGTCTCAATCGGAACCGTAGCACCGGGCGCGTCTATGGCGATGCCGCAACCGTATCCATGTGTGATCGCAACCACGTCATCGACATTCGTAAACCGCGGGAGGAGCTCGGATTTGATTCTTCGGACAGCAAAGTCGACCGTAGGCGCCACGCACTGGACTGTTGTTGTGATACCCAGGATGTTTTTCGTTCCCGCACTGCCGTCCTGATTTCGATACCCCTCAAACGTGCAGTTGTCGATCGCGGGCAGCGGAGCGGGTACAGCCGTGGACAGCGGAAGTTCATCGAGACGAGGAGCGGGCGGCAAGTCGATCATCTCCTCCCGAACCCAGCTTCCAGCGTCTAGCGCGCGATTCGCATGACCAATCACCTGCCCATAACGAATGACGGGAGCACCCGCCTCAATCGGGTAGAGAGCAACCTTGTGTGACTGCGGGATGCGGTCCTTCAGAACGAGACCCGATGGGCTTGTCCGGCCAGCTTCGGCGCCTTCCGGATCGACAATGATGGCTACGTTGTCGGCTTCGTGGACGCGTACATACAGCGGAGTCACAGCTGAATTTTAGCGCCCACCCCTCAACCGCTTCGTCTGGAATACAGTCGTTCTATGTCCGGAGAGACAAGAAGGCGGTTCCTACAGATGGCGAGCGCGGCGCTAATCCCGGGCTATGAGATTTACGACTCTCACGTCCATGTTTGGGAGCACAACGGCAGATTCCCTTTCGCCCCTGGTGCAAAGGTGCCAGGGGAAGATGCCAGCCCCGAGACGCTGCTCCGGCTCATGGTCCAAAACGGCATCGCCAAAACCGTCATCATCCAAGTGATTCATTACCGTTACGACAATTCCTACCTGGCCGATGTGCTCCGGCGCTACCCGGGTAAGTTCGTTGGGGTGTGTCGTGTGGATCCGCTCGACCCAGCCGCCCCAGACCGTCTTTCGCAGTTGACCGAACAAGGATTTCAAGGCGTGCGCTTGAGTCCGGCCGGAGATGCATCAGGAGACTGGATCGGAGGGCCGCTGATGCGGCCCTTGTGGCACCGGTGCGAAGACCTTCGCGTGCCCATGACGCTACTTGCTCCCATCACGCGCATGCAGGACCTGCATCCATTGATTGAACGGCATTCCGATCTGAGAGTCGTGATCGACCACATCGCCGATTGCCCAGTAGATCAACCCGAAAAACTTGATGCGCTGCTTGCGCTGTCGCGTTATCCCAAGGTGTTCGTGAAGATCTCGCATACGTGGTCGTTATCGAAGCAAGACTACCCTTGGCTCGACGCACAGGAGCTTGCAAAACGGCTTCATGACAGGTTTGGAGCGCATCGCCTGATGTGGGGAACTGATTGGCCGATCGCGAAAGAGCGCGCCACGTACACACAACGCCTCACGGTCGTCCGCGATCAGATGAAATTCCTCAAGGAGGAAGACAAACGTTGGATACTATCCAAGACTGTGGCCCATGTATGGCCCAAACTGAATCGGAGTTGAATCACGATTATGCTTCGGTCGAACGCATGGAGATCGTAGTTCTCCTCGCCTCACTGGAGTCACCGCCCGGCTCTCTGCAAACACAAATTAAGTGCACCCGCTATCGCATCCTGACGTTCACTTCGGGGAAGTCAACGATGGCGTAAGTGCCTGAGGCGACCGACAGCCCTACCGCTTCAAACTCCTTCACGATGTCCCGGCTCATTGCGTCTTTGATGTATCGAATCCCGTGATCTTCCGTGATGAACCGAACCGAAAGCTCGATCCAATTGTCCGTCAATCGCCAGAAAACTCGCGGCTCCAGATCCGAGCGACTCAGAGCGTATCGTCGCTCCATTTCTTGCAAGCAGTCCTCGCTTAGTTCTGCGGTGCGTTTTGTATGACGGCGGGCAGCATCGAGTAGAATCTGTTCGGCACGACCCTTATCGGCGTCGTAGTAAACACCGAGTCGAAGCTCTTCCCAGATATACGGAAAGTCTCGCGAGTAGTTGTAAACCGGGTTCTCAAAGATCTTGTCGTTGGTCACGGTAACGACTCGTCCGGTGTATTGCCGCGCCTGAACCCACATCCCGGGATCCTCGGCCTGAACAGAAGGAGGCTCGCCCATCTCCATAATGGTGGTCTGAATGAACCCGAGACTAATCACATCACCTCGGACTCCACCCATTTTGATCCTTTCGCCCACGTTGAACGTCTTCCCCCGAAGGAGGACAAAGTAGGCGGCGAGGGCGGTCACGACTCGCTGTAGCGCGAACGCCAGCCCGGCACTGAAGAGACCGACGAACGTGGCGAGCCGCCCGGGATCATCGAACCAAATGGACAGTACGCCGATCGTCTGGAGGATGGCAGTCCCAAGCTGGATGACCTGGCGCGTCCAAAACTGAACCCGCTTGCTAGCCGTATCACCCGTAAGAGGCCGCGTGACCAGCCGCAAACCCCGGCTGATAAGCCAGACGGCGAGGAGGAATACCGCGGTGATGAACAGCTTCCGTCCATTTTCGGCGTTGACACCAACAAGGCGAACCCCAAGGATTTGAACGGTCTCCCTACTCTCCTGTCACATTGATTCGTGACATAAATCAAGCTGATCGGCCAACAACGCTGGTACGTTGAGCGAAACGCGCAATACTCGCGAGGATCTGGTCTGCCGTTCTGGTCCAGACGAACGGTTTGGGATCTTCGTTGTGAACATCGATGTACTCCCGGATAGCGCTTTCCAGTTCTTTGAGGCTGCGGAAGATACCACGGCGAATGCGCTTGTTGGTGATCTCAGCAAACCAGCGTTCGACCAGATTCAGCCAGGAACCGTAAGTGGGCGTGAAATGGACATGGAAACGGGGTCTTTTAGCGAACCAGTTTCGGATGATGGCTGTCTTGTGCGTTCCGTAATTGTCCATCACAATGTGGACCTCGAGCCCCGCGGGCACGTTGGCCTCGATGGTGCCGAGAAATTTCCGGAATTCCTGCGAACGG
>JBJMGK010000271.1:0-8160 GCA_045807925.1 Bryobacteraceae bacterium
CACACATAAAAAACAACACCAAATTCATAACAAGCGTCTCTAAAAAATGCTTCACAGGCATCTCGCTGCGTTCCTGCTGCGCAATCTGCTCACGCCAATAATCTATTCGCGATGTCGCTCGTTGCTCTGTTGTGGTCTCTTTCATCTCGACCACTATGCAGCCTTGCATCACCATTCACAACAGGTGTTGACGAGCCGCTTACCTTTTTCCGGCGGCATTGCCGCCGGCCTGCGGTTACGTCATGATCACGGCAGCGTTTACATGAGCGATGATTTTCGGAACGAGATCCGCTTCCTGGGCATCGAGCCCTCTCCGGCTTTCGTACGGCAGCCAGAAGGAAACGGATGTATCGAGCGCTTCTTTCGTACGCTCAAAGAACAGTTACTCTGGATCCGACATTTTCGCGATCTCGAGGAGCTTCGCGCGGCGCTTATCGAGTTCCGGACCCGGTACAACCACCAATGGATTCTCCAACGCCTGAACTATCGCACGCCTGTTCAGGCCCGCCATGACTTTAGTCTTGAACTGCAGCCTGCCGCGTGATTCAATGAGTCAACTTACTCCCAGCGCGCTGTCCAACTCATCCGGAGCAATACACTGGCAGAAATAGAACATGATTTCACGGCGTCGAGTTCTTTCCCATGCCCTGTACGCCAGCCTGAATTCATGTTCGGTGCCGCTGGACGCGTCGGCGGTCGGAGTTCCAAATCGCTTCCAAATAACACCAATCAGGATGTCGTACAGTCCAATCTGATTGTCAATAACCGATTGTGGTTCTCCGCCCAACGCCGGATGTACGTGAGTTTCCCACCTTAATAACTCTAGTTGCACGCCCTTTTCCGGCGCGAGCGACGCCATAGTCAGATTGATGTCTTCAACTGCGTGAGCGAGGCTAGCTCTCTCAGTTCCGACATCGCCGGGAGACGCAACAAAGATGCGGATCGGATCCATACGATTTCACGCGAAGTATATCGCGGAACAGGCTACAGCGTGGCGCGGTAACGGTCGAATGCGCCTCAAGCAGACGTCTTTGGCTCAATCTGATGCCGTGCACATGCGAGCGGCATAGACATCGTTTATCGACCTAGCACCAGATAAGTAGTTGGTCTCTGCAATCTTAGCCAGCTTTGCTTAGCCTGAAGGCCACCATTCGTATAGGTGAATACTTAATTAGCAGTTCTGGTTCCGGCTGCAGTTCAAACCCGTCACAGAAGCATTCGGTCCGGATTGTTGTCCAGAAACGGGCTTGGAATCCCTGAAAGCGAGTTTGCGTGTGTCTCCGGCCAACCGCGAAGGATCTCTGATCTTGTCCACGCCAGTCACCCAGGCACGTCAACTGGACAATCACGCAACGATCGTCACCGTTGCAACTCATTCGCCAGCCGCTCCCGTAGGTCGCGCTCCAGAGTTCTCGAGTCGATATACGGAATATAAGTCCAGTCCTTTACGTCGAAATGAATCTGGGTTTCTCGACGTGCAATCGTGATTACCGTTTTGCCACTTGCCCGCGCATATCCCAGCTCGAAATATACGTTGGGTCGCTCGTGGGTCAAATCGACAATAACCATCCGCGACGACAGGATCATTTCCATAATCCTGTCTGTGATGCGGTAGTCGCCCAAAACATCCTTGACCCGTTTTGCTTTGAGGCCCACGCTGGCCGCGGCTGCAACAATGCCCTCGAAGATCGGTTCCATATCATCGGAAAACGACATCACCACGAAAACCAAGTTGCTCTCCGGCAGAGATGTCGAAGACGGCGCGTTTCCAGAGGCTGCCGGCATCATCTTATTTGAGGTCAAGAGTTGGACGACACGTGCAGCAATCTCGTCCACTAACGGTGCCAACTGAGTGGCTGGGTCGGTTGGTTCCGTACCATCTCGGACCGGTCGGGCCAGCTTAGGGAGCCTCTGTTGGATTACTCGCGCGACTTCCGCGAAGACCCGATCTTGTTCGCTCCGCCTCAGCGTATTTAGCGGACGGTCCAGACTGTTCAAAAACTGGAAGTGAGAAAGAGGGCTGCCCTCAATGAAAGCCGGGCTGATCATTATCGGAAGAATCAAAGTACGCCCGTGGCTAGAGGATTGCAGAAGCTTGGGCAATTCCTGGCTAGCTATAAATTCCGAAGCGAGGTAGTCGGCGCTGACCAGCAGGATGGCAACATCGGCGGCTGAGATGGCCCGCGCGATTTCTTGGTCCCAGCTTTCGCCCGGTTTAATTTCTGTGTCAGACCAGACCTCGACGTTGTCTGCGATACCGCGAAGGTGGATCAGGAGCCGATCCGCCCACTGGCGGTCACGATGGCTGTAACTTAAGAATATTTTCGGCTGCGTTGCGCTCATCAAGCATCCTTCGCGTATCTGTTTAGCGAATTCATATGGCGGCCTATCTCATGATCGGGCCGAAATGCCCTAGACACCTCTAGAATATGAAACAGAAATGCGCGCGGAAATAGTCGAGAAGCGATGTGTCAACCAATGCCGTTCGGCAGTTCATCCGCAATCGTGTGGGTCCTCGTCTCCGCATTGCCTCCCCTGGTCTCGTCCATGAACGTAGCGTAGCCATCCGACCAGCAAATTCCCTTTTCGTCTCGGGTTCCGCGCGCACAAAGATTGTCGTCGTCAGGTCCACCAAAACGAGCCCGACATCATCTGCACGTTGTGCGCACTCCCTTGCTTTGGGGCGGGGTGCGGTCTATTTCACATGAAGAGCAGATGGCGGGGAAGAGCAGCCGCTTTTAGCAGGCTTCTGTCTTGGCTATCCAGAAACGGGCTTGGGGCTGTCGAACTTCGAGCTCACCCCGAAGCGGACTTCAGAGACGCAGCTTGAAGCCGGTCACGTCACCAAAACAATTCATAAACAAAGCCGACCGCATGCTCACGCCGTTCCTGCAGCCCCTGCAATTCGACGAGCGACCAGAACCGGTGTGCGCTAGCGTGAAGGTGTACCAACTGCACTTACCGGTCGGTCGCCCGACCCTGCCACTTATGTGAATTTCGCAGCTCGCCTGCATCAAGCGAATCGGTTGATTGCTAGAACGTGCAAGTAGCGCCGCAACTCCCGGTCGACTGGCGACCGGTCATGGCAGTGAAATGAAGGTTGATCTGCGCCGGGCTAAGTAGGTAGTTGTAGATGGCCACCTTGCCTATCGCGCCTTTGAACAAAAATTCCTTAGGCACCATGGTTCCAATATTCAGCGGACTCGTGTTCGCGACGGGAGTCACACCGTACTGACTCATGCAGCCCGTGTCACCGTGGGCGGACTGATCCCACTTAACCCCATTCACCCAGATATTGATGGAGCCAGGAAACATGGACGTATTCGGACATGTAGCCGGCTGACTCAGGGTTGTGTACTCGCCGACAACGTGAAGCCACTGACTCGGCTGGATCAATCCACATGCGGGCTGCCAATCAGCACCAGACCCGTAGCTTGCCGTAGGATTAAATGCGTAAGCGCTCAATCGATCGCAGCGGCCCTGGTTGTTGATCGTCGCGTTGTACATGCGGCTCTCCCATTCACAGGTCGGCGAGTATTCGGCACACTTACCCATTAAGTCGACATAACCGTTTCCGCCCTTTGGGAAATCCAGAACGTCGGGCCGAATCCAAGCCTCCCAAGTCAGATTGCTGGTCGTCGGAATGGAGAAGGAAGAGTTCGAGGGAACCGTGAGGTACTGGTTCACGCCGTTGAAATCTGCAGCTCGGTCCCCGTTTGGCATGGTAGCCGCTCCGGGCAGCACGGTCGAGGCTTGGTACGTCTTATAGGTGCCGGTGTTTCCGTGACCGCTTATATCGGGCTCGTTCAAGCCAGCTGCAGTTACGTCCCATAGACCGACCGGGAGGTCGGAAAGAATGGTTTGGTCGTAGCGCGATCCCGGCAGAACCATGAAATTGCAATCGACTGCAGACCCAGACAGATCGCTGATCGCATTGAAATTGCTCAGAGCCGAGATCGATGACTGCTCCGTACGAAAGGCGTAATTGACGGCGATGGCCGTTTCCGTTCCCCCTGAAGGCATCACGTACACCGAATAGCTATGCTGAGGCACGTTCACAACCAGCCGGAAACGGTAGGGCACGCCTGCAGAGTATTGGTACGATGACACCGGGTACATACCGCCATTGCGCGCGTCAATTGTGCCAGACGAGTTGAAGCGTACCAGGGCTGCAGAGCCGGTGAAGTCGCTGGCGTTGCTTTGGGGCGCGTTAGACAACGCCATCACAGTGTCCATTTGAGCCCCGGAGCTGCTCGGCGTGGCATTGAAAACGGCCGTGAAGCTGCCGCTCTGCGGCGTGAATGGCGTATTTGTCCAATTAGCGCCTGCCGAGGCAACGTTGCAGCCTGATCCGGTTTGTCCGGGAACGAGGGTGAAATCGCATATTGTCGAGGATGCCGCCAGATCGCTGATGGCGTTGAAATTACTGAGTGTGGATAAGGTAGCCTGCTCCGTACGAAATGCATAGTTGAGGGCGATTGGCGTCTCTACGCCGCTCGGCGGTGTTACGTAAGCTGAGTACGTGTGGCTCGACGTGTTCACATCGATTCTGAAGCGGTAAGACATGCCGGCGGTATAGGCAAACGAGGAGGGCGGGTACACGCCCCCGTTGCGGGCGTCGATTTTGCCTGTAGCATTGAATCGGACCATCACGGCGGATCCAGTGAAGTCGCTTGAGTTGGTCTGGCGGGTATTAGACAAAGCCATGACCGTATCCATCTGTGCTCCGGCTGCACTCGGTGTGGCGTTGAAGATCACAGTGAACGATCCAGATACCGGCGTGAATGATTTGTTTACCCATCCCGCGCTGGCCGATACGCTGAAGCAACCACTCGATTGTGCGTGAGCGGCCGCAGTACTGATCACAAGCGCGAGGGCCGCGCACCCTAAGGTCCGAACTTGATTAAAGCACTTACTCATAACGCTTAATTCACTCCCTTTTGAAGTCTTCTAAATAGGCGGGTTTGTTTCCAGATCGCCGCTCTTTCCGACATAATCGGCTCTATTGCTGAACTCAAAGCGTCAGTAGTTCTCGCGTGGCGGCCCACCGACGCCGGGAAGTAACCCGCGATACTCAAGAGCAATCTAAGTTCCAGTTCTTCACCGATCCGGAGCATATATCAAATCAGGGAATGCTGATATCCTTATGTCGCCACCCCTCTCCGAGTTCAATAGAGCCGCTATGTAGAAACAATCTCTGTGGCGCCCACAGGACTCGCACGAGCCAAGTCTTAAATCACAAACGTTGATGCTTATTGACAGTTCACTTGCACGTTCAATTGGGCTAAGTGCCTTAATTATCTGAGGCACCTTGGCCAATACGTCTTTGGCATAAGTGGCGCCGCTTGGGCGTGCAAATCTTAGGTCTGCACGAGAACCTTCACGATAATGCGCTAACCTTTTCGTGACCTCCGCAATCCGCTGCTTGATGGCCATACACCAATTAGGTTTGTTGTATATCCGTCGAGTGCCATTACAAAACGATGGAACAGCTGACCGGTTGTTTCAGACGACTTGGATCCGTAACTCTGACACTTGAGAGTAGCCGGTTGGTAGCTGCTTGTTAACAAGTGAACAACGTAGCTCACGAGTATCCGATTTGTTAACCTCGGTGACGACGCCCGTAAGTTCGTAGAAATAGCGAGCCTCGAAACCATAGGCTACGCAATAGCAGCCTTTCTTCACGAACGAGGTCGTATCTCTAGCGGAACGGTTGATCACGCGGACCGAAGTCTTCGTTATCATGTCGTTCGCTGAGAAGGGGCATCTCAAAGACACGTACAATACGTTCACACGGCTTCCGCGCATTCAAGGTCGACCAGCACTTCGATGCTCGACAGAGATTCGTTCCAAGCATACTCAGTTCGATGGGCCGGACGGCTTTTATCATCGCGGATTTGACGGAACCTCGCCCGAACGTCTAGTACGAGCTGGGTTATGCTCACGCGCTAGGGAAGGACATCTTGACCACAGCACAAGAAGGCACACCACTACCGTTTGACGTCTTCGATATCCCGACACATTTCTGGGATTCGCAAGACACGCTCGAACGCAAGCTAAAGGCCGATGTGCAATCGATTGCGGAGCGCTTCGCAGGCAAAAATGGCTGCAATGATAGCGCGCGCGTGAACTGCCACAGTCACAGCTTGTGGTTCAAACTCAGCTTGTAATGGCATGTAAGCGGTCCAGAAACGGGCTTAGGGTCTCATGTGGAGTTGTACCCGACGGATTACCACGGCGTTGTCCATGAGAGTGAATGCCACAATTTCCAGACAATGACCCGGGTCAGAGCAGTCAAGCACGATGCGTTGAGTTCGTCCTTTGACCGAGAGTCCCGACTCGAATACAGCTGGCAACAGTTCCCTCTGAAGATGACCTCTCTGCTACTCTCTTTAGTCGAACCAGGGTAACGGCCATCCAATCAACACTGATCAAAGCACTATTCGTATCATCGCCCACTGCCCTTCGGGAGGTATATGCGCTCCAAGCGCATCTCGAGAAGAACATTGATTCTGCAATTTGGGCGCAGGTACGAAATCAACGGCAAACCGATTTCAACTCGCTGGAAGCGTTTGCTGATGTCGGCGCGGATTTCGACTGCTGCATCATCCTGCTTACGAGAGACGACTTCGAGCAGGCTCGTCCGAGAGCTGTTTCCGAGCTGATGCTTGAAATAGGCTTCTTTGTCGGTGCAATGGGTGGGGCGCGATGCGTGCTGCTGCTGGAACGAGCTACCCCGTCGAACATGATCTCCCTCTTGAAGCGGCTTGTGACTGTCAAGTTCACCGTTAAGACATCGGTAGATCTTGTTGCGTCGATCAAGCCGGCGGCCATCGAGTTGAGAGCTCAAATTCGACGGCTCGGAAAACGTAACCGACTTCCGCCGATCAGAATTCCAGCCGCAACCCGGGCGTCTCCGGGTGTGATTGCGAAGGTTCGCACCGTGGGTCAATCCGAATCGGATCGACTTAAGCCGGCAAAATCGGCCCGTCCTGACAAGGGTGCGAGCGCGGAGAGGAACAGCGGAAGTTCAGGAGCGCGAATCTTTCTTTCGTACTCTCATCGAGATATACGTCTGAAGCAGGAGCTGGAACGGCATTTGGAGCCTCTGAAACGAGCAATTGGAATCAAGATTTGGACGGATGGGGCAATTATGTCGGGATCCGAGTGGGAGGAGAGTATACGAACGAATCTGAATGACGCGGACGTGGTCATTCTACTTGTCAGCGCCTCATTTCTCGCTTCCGAATTCTGTTATTCCCGAGAAATGATGGAAGCGTTGCGACGGCATGACGCTGGTACAGCTCTGGTGTTGCCTATAATTCTCCGCCCAGCCGATTGGCAAGCCGGTCCGATCAGCAAAATTCAAGTGCTTCCGAGGGACGGTAAGGCTATCACAACTTGGAAGAACCCAGACACGGCCCTTCTTGAGGTTGTACATGAAATCCGGAACGCAATCGAAGGCGCCCCAAAACGCCAATAAGGGGCGCACGACACCAATTGGCTCGCGGGAAGTGACTCTGCCTTTCGCCAATCGGACTTTCTTTGAAGCCGAACACTTTGGGACAAGTACTGGTGGGAATGGGCTTTCATAATAGAAAAACGTATGTCGGGCCGGTTCTCCAGAAGAACAACCTACTGTGGTGACCTTCGCAGGTCGATAAGCAAGCGGCAAAAATGAGTTCAGAACTTTTCCGGCTTAGTCCATTCACAGAAGTCCCCAATATGGCGCTGCTTAAGATTTGAAGTGGCCGCTAACAGTAAATCCAATTGTTCTCACCTTGGGGAGAGCGTCCCCTAGTACTACTGTGGTATAAACGAAGCGCGTAACAGAATGGGCAGTGAGGAAGTTGGGCCAGGAGAAAGCGAGCGATCTGGATGCGGAGGGTCGTAATGGAAGCGGGATTATGCCGCTCTGCCCGAGCGCGGCGAACCGCGGGGTTTGAAGTCAAGCGGCAACTGCGGGGCGCGTAGCTGTAATTTGCCGGCACGTGCGGAGGGGGAAAAACGACTTCGCTCTGCCACTAAGAAGCCGTATGCGGCAATGCAGAGAGTCGCGTGATGATGAAACCCGCGCCATGTTCTGCCTTCGAAATGATCTAGACCCAGCTCACCCTTCATCTCCTGATAGTCGCGCTCGACGCGCCAGCGGAGCTTCGC
>JBJMGK010000272.1:0-39937 GCA_045807925.1 Bryobacteraceae bacterium
CAGCAATACTTCGTGATACGCTCATTTTCGGCTCCGGTACGACTCCGATCCTTCGTGATCGACTGCCGCTGCGGCGGCCTAAATCATTGCCGAGAACTGCTTTCAGTCCTCCATCGTCGACCGGAGCCTTCTCTCGGATTATCAGCGATGCCCGTAGCTACACGAAATACATCTCGTCGGTCTGAGGCGCAGCCTCGTTAGTCGTTCGAACCATCGAGTATGTCCCGTGGCCTCCAGCCCAACCCTCACACTTGCACCGCTCAGCTTCAGATCGCGATAAAACTTCTCCGCCTCTCCATCACTGTGCTTTAATCTGTGTTCGCCGTAATCTCCTGTCTCGGTGTCTACAAATGCGATTTGCTGCACGCTCGGGTGATAATCACAACCTATAATCAGCATTTCGGCTCCTTTCTCCCGAGACTTCGTTCGTTGGCTGCTACAAGTCTAAATTCGCCGTTGTTATGGAATCAGTGCTGCCGGTTGAGATCTATGACCGGCTCCGTCTTGAGTTGTGGTGAATTGCAGTCCGTACGCTCTGGTTTTTCCCGTTCGGCTTGCTGTCCTCACAAACCAAGCCGACGAGGCTCGCAAATACCTGGTCTACGGCGGTTGAAATACTTTGCTCAGGGTTCTCAAACCAAATGTGAATCGTTGCGCTAACCATGGATAAGGTTAATCCGGCGAGGAGATCCGGCGTCCAATTCTCTTTGGAGACTTTCTTGAAGCGCCGCGCAAAAGCCTCCCGCACCGGATGGTGCACTTCCGCGACGTGCGACAGCGCTTGTCGCGCACTGGGATACTTGTTCGCAATCTCAATAATCTTGCGCGTCCTCGGCTCGGCGACCGATTTCTGCGCCACCTGAAGGACCGTGTGCCGCAGCACTTCCGGAACCGAGTAACTGGCCGGACTACTCTGAATGGCCTCGGTGAGCAGATTCTCGTAACGCACCGTTCCCCGCTGTGTCAATAAATCGGTCTTGGAAGAGAAGTAACGGAAGAATGAGCGCCGGGATACTCCTGCCGCCTCAACAATGTCATCGACGGTGGTCCCGTCAAACCCCTTAACTGCGAACAGGTCGATCGCGGCATCCCAGATGGCGTTTCGCACCAGTTCCTGCTTACGGGCTTGCAGAGAAGAACGCCGGACATTCGGGTCTTTCGAATCCTTGCTTTCACGCAGGGACGAACTCATCTCGAGATCACCGTATCATACGTCGGCTAGTGGTGCAATTCACTCTCCTGGCTGCTAGCGGCGGCACTGAGTGCCGCATATTGCCGTTGCATTCGCAGCCGATCCGATTGATTGCGAATGGGCAATTCACTGCGACAACCCTATATCCTGATCAGGATTCCAGAGACCGGGAACCCGGGTATCATTGATATGCACCCCAACGTACTGGCAGCTAAGGAGAGTTTCGACGGGATATCTTCTGGTAAGGAACCAGTCGGCTGTGTTATCTGTAATTATTCGCACTGGCATGTCGTGAGCGCGGTACGCAATTTGACGATGGTTCCGCCGCCAGATCACCGAAGGGCACCCGCAACGTGGAAATCACAGACCAGGAAGAACACCTTCTTAAGACGAACAGCAGCGACACGGTTACTGGATCCAAAACACGGGTGTTCTGCCTTGCCTTTTTCTTCGTGGTGATCGCCTGTTCGTACCTTCCATGGTGTCTGCACGACTATCGCTCCTTCAAAGTGGAGGATTCGGGATTATTTCTCCATATGGGCCAACGCCTGCTACACGGCGACGTACTTTACCGCGACATTGCGGACAACAAGCCGCCGCTTGTGTACTGGTTAAACGCACTAGGATTGCTGCTTGGACATGGATCGCCCGGCGGCGTTCTCAGCCTTTGCCTAGCAGCAGGAATACTCACCTTTGCCATCTTGTATTGGGGGCTCAGACAGTACGTCGGGTGGCAGTTGTTCATTGTCGCAGGCTGCTGGTCGCAATTAGCATTCCTTGTGTGTGCGGCGCATCCTAATTACACGGAAAGTTTCGCTTTACCGCTTGTCGCATTGGCTGCGGTGTTTTTCGCCCGTGACCTGCTGAACGCCAAACAGCTGGCACGGCATGCGCTGGCACAAGGCGCCATTGCGACGCTGTTGTTTTGCCTCCGTCCGAATAACATCGGCATCTCTATCATCTATTTTCTTTACCTATTGCTCGGAGCGCGAAGGGGCGATCGAATCCGTCAGCTCTGCTATTTCGCATTCGCGGCGGCCGCGGTCTACGCCGTCGTGTTGGCGCCGTTAGCGATGCAAGGGGTCCTGCCGGACTATTTCACGTATGTATTCCGTCTGGCCGCTCCGTATACAGGCGGCACTACTCTAACAGCTCGGGTTGGCGCGTTCTGGCACGGGCTGATCCTTTTCGCTTCCTCGCCCCTTCTATACTTCTCCTTGGCATGTGGTGCGACAGTGATCCTGTCCCAACGCCCGAGCCGTCATACACGTGTGGTGTTTTGGGTGGTTGCCTGGCTCGCGCTCGAAATGATCATGTCGTCGACGTCCGGATACTATTGGAACCACTACTATTTGTTGTGGATCTCCCCTTTGGCGCTTTTAACGATGCTCGCCGGATCTGTTTTGTGTGAGCGGGGATTGAATCCAATATTGCCGGTCGCTTTGGCAGTGAGTCTCACACTTGTGTTACTTATTCAGACAGCGATAGCTGGCCACGTAGCCTGGAGTTATCCGCGAACTGTCGATCCAGCCGTAGCGCTCGCCCGCTCTTATGTCAGAAGAGGCGACCGAGTGACGACGTGGGGTTATTTCTATCACGATCTGTGGTTTGATCTCGATCAGCGACCTGGGACACGTTGGTTTCATGAAGGCGCCTATACAAACCGCAAGATCTACCAGGCGCTGATGCCCATGTTTTTATCCGATATGGAACAGAACCGGCCGCGCATCGTGATCGAGCATCGCTCGGTGTTGCCGCTCTTTGCGCCTGCCAAGCCGAACGAGCCCCTCAACGATGCCTTTAAGCCAGAGTACTTCGAAGGGTGGGACGACCCCGGCATATTGAAGCGCAAAGCAGCCTTGGCTCAGCAGTACTCTCCGGTTATGGAGAAGTCCGGGGACGTGGTGTACGTCAGGCGGCTCGACTAGGTGGGCCAGACTTGTTGGCAGTTGGAGAACCGGCAATGATTTCGACTTTGACCTCTCTGGCGGCACGCATCCGCTGTGTCGGCCCTCGCGGAACGTCAGGCATCGATGTTGCAGGTCACTTAAACACCACCGGCAGTCCGCAAATATGGGGCGATATGAGCACGGCTTCTTACACTCAGGTTCGCAACACACAAGCGCGGAGATCCTATGCGTTCAAATCGTTCGTGGCTCTGCCAATCGATTGGGATGGACCTTTACTCCGGCTGCTAACGTAAGTGGGAGACGCTGTTCGGGACTCGTTCCGCATGAGCGTTCATTTGGATAAAATGCTGCACACGAATGAGGCCACCGTGGGCGAAGCTCACGGGCTTGCTCCGCACTCTGATACAGTTCTCACACGAGAATCTAAGAACCTACAGTATTTAAAGATAGTCTGCTGGATCCTTCTGATCGGTGCCGCACTTGTGCAGGCGTGGTACACCCGCCACCGGATCTATAGTGACGGTGTTTCCTATCTCGAGATCGCACGTTATTACGTAGCAGGAAATTGGAATGCGGCTCTGAACAGCTACTGGAGTCCTTTGTTTTCGTGGATTTTGGCGTTTGGAATAGTGGTTCTAAAGCCTTCCCCTTACTGGGAGACCGGACTGCTTCACCTCACGCAGTTTGTCGCTTACGTCGCATGTCTTGTCGGGTTTGAACACGTGCTTGCGGGCCTGCTCAATACCCAAAAGCGGATCATCGGTGATACAGGCGTGTCGGAGTGGACGCTGAGAATCGCTGGATACTCCGTTTTCCTGATCGCCACTCTCGTCTTGATTGGCCTAGGCAATATCTCACCAGATATGTTAGGGACCGCAATCGGCATCTTCCTCGCAGCACTGCTTCTGAACATCGAATCCGGAACTGCACGGCGTTCCACTTACATCTGGTTTGGGCTGCTGCTTGGTCTCGAGTATCTGGCGCGAGCGGCCTTTGCTGTCTTTGTCCCCTTCTACCTGGTGATTGCGGGTCTTGCAATCTATCGGAGAACTCGACGGTTCTCATTCCTTAAGCCGCTTGCGGTAAGCACGGCGGCGACCGTTATCGTTGTGTCGCCATTCATCACTGCTCTGGCAGTCTCTAAGGGCCGCTTTACTCTTGGTGATGCCGGAAAGTTGAACTACGGGTGGGAGATAGATGGCGCGGCACGCTTGGTTCATTGGCAAGGAGAACCCGGAGACATCGGGAAACCAGTTCATCCTACGCACAAGATCTTCGATCATCCTGCCGTGTACACCTTTGCTTCGCCGGTTCCAGGCAGTTATCCGCCCTGGTATGATCCGTCCTACTGGTATTCAGGAATATCCCCACGCCTGAAGCTCGGACCCCAACTGTACGTGTTTAGAAGAGGTGTGAAGGCAGCCGTCTATCTCTTCATTCGATGTCCTATTATTGGTCCGGGCTTCATTCTCATCTTTTTCGTTGGATGGCGCCGCTGGCTTTCCACACGCGGCATACTGGCGTACTGGTTCCTCCTCCTGCCTTCAATTGCTTACATCACGGTGTATACGTTGGTGTATCTCGACCCCCGTTATGTGGCCGGGAGTCTACTGGTGATCTGGATGTGCATCCTCGCAAGTATCTCGCTGCGCAACGCAGCTTTGCGCACTGGAGCGAACCGGATGCTGCAGCTGGTAAGCCTGGTTGTCGCGGCCGTCTTTGTTGCAAATAATCTGCGGCATGACGTGCGGCGTACCATGGACGACGTTCTCCATTTGCGCGAGTCGGAAGAAAACGTCAATGGAATGATCGCGCGCCGAATGAAGGAAGCTGGACTGCGCCCTGGAGACCGGATCGCATGGATCGGCGAAGCCATCAACGCTGAGTGGGTCAGACTCGACGGTGCGAAGATTGTGGCGGAAGTGCCGGTGCGCTACGACCATCAGGAGGACCTTCTATTCCGCTGGAATATGACGGACAAGACGGAGATCAACGCTTTCTGGGAAGCACCGCCCCCGATGAAGGCGCATATATTCGATCTTTTCCGGAAAGAAGGCGTCAAGTTCGTGATGGTCGACAGAGTACCCGACGGGATTGAGAGCGCCAATTGGCAGCGAGTCCTGCCCGAAGGAACTCCGCATCTACCCTGGAGCGGTGCGCAGGTCGAAACCTACAACGCAATCGCTTTCATGCGCCTCGGTCGACGCTAAAAGGAAACGGATTTAGCTTCCTCGATGAGGGGCGCAATTTGATCGTTTCACCCGGAACTCCTGGCACTTGTCAACTTCAGCCCTAAACGGTACTCCGGCGAGCCCAGCTCAAAAAGAGGGCGGCGCTACTTTACGATTGAAGTGTAGCGCCCGGGACCGGTCCTACAAATTCGATCTATGCATAATCCCGTTACCGCCACGTCTCGGCTGAAGCACAAGGCTGCTGCTGTCCTTGAGGTTCTGGATCGGTGCGTTGAGCGCCACCCCTCGCCGATTATGGGAGCGATTCTACTGGCCTATATCGGCAGAGCATTTCTCTTCTCTCGCATAACTGAGTTGAAGATTGATGAACTTTTGACCTATTCAGACGTGCAACTGGCCAGTTTATCTAAACTCTGGTGGACGCTCAAAAACTTCCCTCCGGCACTAGACCCGCCACTACATCCAGTCCTAGCCTTTTTCGCGTTTCGCCTCCCGCTGGCGTTTCCATTGTCTTTTCGCTTGCCCGCCATCCTTGGTTACGGTGCGATGATGCTCAGCATCTTTATACTTTTGCGCAGACGCGGTCCGGCCGCCGTGGCCCTGATCGCCTCCCTCATTCCGATGCTGATCCCCGCGTTCCAATATGCGATTCAGTCGCGACCGTATGCATTGGTGCTCGGCTTTTCCGGCTGGGCCCTTGTGTTTTGGCAACGTGCGGCAGAACACCGAACCAGACGAAAGGGAGCGCTGATTGGCCTTTATCTATGTCTCTCCGGCGTTTTGCTGAGCCATTATCTGGGTGGCCTGGTCTTCATCCCGCTCGTCGCTGGTGAGCTATGGCGCTCGTTACGTCATCGCATAGATCCTGCCATCTGGATTGTGTTTGCAGCAGCGGCAGCAGCAGTGATTAGCTATGTTCCGCTTCTGCCGGCGGCCGCTGTTTACCGCATAAGTCCATGGCATGGAGTAATCGCGGCCGATCTGTGGCAGACTTATCTTCTAGCCATTGCACCGATTTTGGTCATACTCACCGGTCTGTGCGCTTTGTTGTGGCTCATCGGCCGGGATCGGAATCACCAACAACCCGCGGTAGGGCTTCGCGAGCATGAGTGCGTGGCAATAGCTACGTTCTACTTCGTCCCGATAATCAGTTTCATCATCGGGGCTGTCGCTACTCACACGTATGTGGATAGGTACTCCCTCATGTTCATTATCGCGGCCGCGATTGCAACTACGGTGATGATCTACTACTTCACTAGTCGGGCGTTTTCCTCTGCTCTCCTGCTCTTTCTGATCATATTTGCCGTTTGGCCAGCGGTCAAGGGTGCGGTCGACGTGCCAACACAGAACACGGAAGGTATCACGCCTGCAAATCTTCCGCTTCTGGACAGCTTGCCTGATCTTCCGATCGTCGAACCCGTTTGGCATGATTATGTGAGACTTGATCTATTTGGTCCCGCGAAGTTAAAGCAGCGCTTGATTTTGGTTGTCGATCCCGCGGATGTAAAGAATGAAACCAACTTCGCTCTTTCTACCGAGGCGGTACACCGCGCCCTAAACGTACCGAAAGCGTCGTACGAGCAATTCATCCGATCGCATTCCCAATTTTTACTGTTGGGTTTCGGGCTGCGCGATCAGCTTCTGGAAGACGGAAGGAAATTGATGCTAGTCGGCAAGATCTTTCAGTGGGACCTCTACCTCGTCAGCCAGTAACAAGAGAAGCTGACCCGGCACGAAGCCGCTTCCTCAGCGCCGCCGTCGATTCAGGGTAGTTCCCTTATCCCGCGAATGTACTAGGTCCGAGCGCGTTCGGCAGTCCAAAACAGCGCTTGAAGAAAAACAGCGCTGGTTAGTGATGTCATTCTAGCGGCTTGGGAATAGTGGCTGGCTTCAGCACCGAAACTGCTTGATGAGAGGGAGGTAGCCAATTAGAATACGGAACGGTTACGACCGCGCCTGGCGGGATCTTCGCTCGAGGAGAGGAGTACGTCACGTAGTCAGGCCGCACGCTTGTAGCGAAAAAGCTGAACCACGGATTGTTATAGCTTCCGACTTTCAGGCCATAAAGCGCGTGGCCGATTCTATTGGCAGTTTGCACTTGGGTCCAGCCGTCGTGTTCCACTCCGGCGGAGATGTGCATTCTGGAGATGCCCTTTTTCCGGCTCAACTCGACAGCGGTAGTGCGGGCCTGAAGGTAGCGTGCGTAATCGTGCGTGGTTGCGATGCCATAACCAGCAAAAGCCATAAGGGCCGCCCAACCTACCACGGGAATCCGATTCAGCAACTCCTGAAGCGGAAGGAGCACACAAACGGCCGCAAGGGGCAGCAGCATTAAGGCGTATCGGTCGTAACAGAATCCCAGAGTTGCTCCCGGGAGCAGAAGGCAGATATACGGAACAGCGAAAATGAGAAAGATCCTCGCGATGGCCGGTGGCAGGGTGAGTCGGGCGAATCGGGTTTTGAGCAGGTAAATCCAGACTGCGATGCTGAAGAGCAGAAGGAAAGTGATGGGATACCGTTCGTAGATATGCAACACCTTGGGCCTGGTACCAAGACCGGTGAATTCGTCGAGAACGCCGTGAAGGGTGAGAATGTTGCCTAAGAACGGGGCTACTCCTAGGAGATCACCCAAGCCAGAGCGGACGTAATCAAATGTAATGAGGCAAAGTGCAAGGATGACCCCAACGGTTCGTGAACCGAGCCGCCGACACAATGGTGTGATACAGACAAGCGCCGGCAGGCACATCAGTGCCGTGACGAGCAGAACGCTGACGATGTAGTGAATGCCGTCTCGGGAGTTAGCGTAAGCAACAAGCAACCATTGTTTCCGGGACATGTCAGAAACCGCATAGCCAGTGTGGAAATGGAGCAACACAAAACCCAGACTGGCGAGACAAGCAGCATAAGCGGCGACGCATTGAAGGAGAAAGCGAACATTCGATCGCCTCAGCCATGCCAGATAAGGCAGGATAAGCAACGGCAGAAACCATACGGTTTGCCGGTCAGAGCCACCCAGGATTCCCGAAATCGTCAGAACCCAAAGCCATCGCACGGCCGAGGACTCAGACCTGCTCGTTACCGAGTGAACGGCAGCATAGATACAAAGGAGTGAAAAAAAGCAGGCATAGGGCTCCGTCATAAACGAAGCTGCGAGAGGAACGAACAGTGGCGACACGCCGACGGTCAGGGCGGCGAATCCCGCGAATTCGCGATGCAACCCCAACCGACGGCCCAAGAAATACGTGAGGCAGACGAACCCGACTGAGAAGGGTATGGCGATTACCCGGAGCAAATCGAACGAAAAGCCGTAAAGGCGAATAAACAACGCGGCCCAAGCACTTTGAAACAGGATGGTAGGGCTGCCCCAACCGTTGTAGTGAATGCGACCGGTTTGCGCCAATTTCAGCGCCGTGTCAGAATAGGACCAATCGTCGTTGAAAGAGCTATCAACGAATGGGTTCGCGATTACGATCGAGGCAATGAGCGCCAGCGAGCAGAGGACTGGACCAATAAGTTCGGTTCTCCGATATGACCGGCCTCCGACTGTGTCATACGTGTCCCGCGTCGGGAATGAATCGCTTATAGTAACCATTCTTCCGTTCAACAACTCCAGCCTCAAACAGGGGGCAGCGAATCAGGCCAATACGATGGAAGAAGAACTTCATCGTAGTGGCTAAAACGCCGAGACCATATCGGACGCTTCGGCGGAAGCTGATGGACGATGCTTCCTTGAAATACTTAGTCGGGCACGAGACCTCGCCGATACGGAAATCGAACATGACCGCCTGGGCGAGCATCTCGTTGTCGAACACGAAGTCGTCGGAATTCTTTTCGATCGGAAGTGTTTCGAGCACTTGCCGCGAGAAAGCTCGGTAGCCGGTGTGATACTCGGAAAGCTTTACGCCTAGAAAAATGTTCTCGAAAGCGGTTAGAAACCGATTGAATACGTATTTATAAAGCGGCATCCCACCCCGGAGGGCGCCGCCTCCGATAATTCTGGAACCGAGGACAACGTCGTACACGTCGTAGGCGATCATACTGACCATCGACGTGACTAGCAGCGGCGTGTATTGGTAGTCAGGGTGAACCATGACCACAATATCTGCACCCGCCTCCAGTGCCTCGCGGTAGCAGGTCTGCTGGTTCCGACCGTAGCCGTAGTTGCGATCGTGAACGAACGTCAACAGGCCTAATCGCTTGGCGAGTTCTGCGGTACCGTCCGAACTATGATCGTCGACGAGTATCCGGAAATCGACAGTGTCGGGCAACTCTGCCAATGTCTGATTCAGCGTTATCTCGGCATTGTAAGCGGGCAAGACAACGGCGATGCGCTTTCCGTTTATCACGTGTGCTCCTTCGAATTTACAACTTTCTCATGGTGCATAACGCCTCATTATAGTTCGACAGTGCTCTGGTTTCTCAATGGACAGAGGACCAGCCACCGCGTAAGTAGAGAGGCGCGGTCTGATCACGGACATCTCCAGCATGCCCGAGTATAGGAGATGCGGAGATCGGCATCCTTGCTCACCGGTTTTCCGTCCTCGAAGAACTGACCCTTTGTATAAACGTCGGACCGAGTCAGTGGAATCGCGACCTGTCCTGAGGTAGGCAGTGCCGAAACGAAGATGGACAGGAAATATTCTTTTCCAGCCGAATTGCTGACCGGCCGAAAATCTATATGAGCAGAAGCATCGGGATTCGCGAGCGTATCGAGTGGAATCTCAACCGTGGCGAACGGGAAACTCGCTATTGCGTTCGAAACGGAAACTTGAACCGAAAATCGGTTTCTTCCTCCCTGAGTAGCTATCTTCATCTCAACCCCAGACAAACCGGCATGCTCGGCAACAAAGGACTGAGCGTAGCTAACGCCGGGCATGAGTGTTTTCCGCACCGCTTCATTCATCAAGTTGCCTGGAATAGTAGGCTCTGATTGGGTGTGCATGGGCTTAGCCGCCCAGTAGGCCGGATAGATTACCTTTGCGAGTGCATACGCATTTACCGACATGCTTCCGATAACAACCAAAGCGGCTACATACATTCTGAGACGCGACATAGCGGCTAGACCAGAGCAGGCAAGCACCACAACAGCGCTCAGGCTTGGGTACAGTAGACGTCCCTGAGGTTGAGGGTACGTCAAGTTTAGATAGAGAAGAAAACCAAGGCTCAGCGGAGGGATGGTCGACAACAGAATGAAGCAGTTACCGTATTTCCCGCGACGCGACACAGCCACCCCTGCAGAGCCAAGGATCGCGAGCGCGAACAGCAGAACGTAACCCTTATAGATCGGTCCCGGCATTCTGATGTTCATCCAGCCGAAATATCCAAAGAATGAGCGGACTAGGAGATCAACGAAAGTAGTCCTAAAGTAGGGATCGGTAATCGGGCGCGGATTGACCATCAGAGGAACCGTTTGAGCTATTTTGCTTGCTCCGAGGAAATCGTCATAGACGATTTTGTTCCGCAGAATCCAGGGCAAGATGATAAGCCCTGACAACAGGAGCAAGCTGGAGCGTCGAAACCGCGTTCGCCAGTCTGGCGCACTAAGCAGCAGGCATCCAAGGAACGGTGGCACCAGGATCGCGGCGTTGATCTTCGAGAGAAACGCCAGGGCGACAGCGACTGCTCCCCATATTGCTGGGCCCCGTTCAAAGCCTCGCATGATCATCCGAATCATGAAATATGTAGCGACGGCCGAGAAACAGACTAGGGCTGAATCGTTGTTGACGCTGGCTCCCCTGAATGTAAATTGCGGGAGGAACCCCATCAGGGCTCCCGCAGCAATCGCGCTGGACATACTGCTTGTTAGTTCCAGTACACCCAAAGCCGTAAATAGCACAGCCACGAGTGCCAGGAGTCCGGTCGCGAGACGAACCCGCCGAATCGGCCAGTAACGGTGCAGGTCCGCCCTACAATTCACGAAGAAATGCGGAAAACACGGCCCGTCGATCTGCAGATGCGGCATATTCCCGAAGCTGAACCCAAGTCCTTTCTCGTCAACGGGATCTCGAAGGATGAGAGGTCGCTCGGAATGAACCGCAAGGGGTGCAAGAAGCAAGTAGTAGAGGGGTGCTTGCGGCGCTTCCAAGTATTCGCTGTTATACGGCGGGAGGGCAAGGTGCGAATGTATGTACTCTGTGTAAAGCCAGTGGTGTGGTTCATCCGGCGACTCGAAAATTGGCACGACAAAAGCCCAAGCCGTTAGCGCGACTGAGCACGCCACAAGTAGAAGGCCGAGAGGGAGCCAGTATGCAAACTTCCGTCGAGATAGCAACACTACAGTATTGTTAGCAAATCGGGCAATATAGATAACTTTCCTAAGAATCCGGGCGATATGTTGCCCGGAGTCGTGCTTCCACCATTAGCCCGCTACCCTTCAGAGGTTTATGTTCGGCCTGATTTGAGCTCGGCCCTCGCGAGGTTTTGGCTTGCTCTGGCATACTCAGAAATTACAGAATGGGTATCGATTTAAGGGAAATTGCGACAAACATCGAGCTTGGAAGCGACGGCATCTGGACCGCCCGCAGCAGTTCGAATATCTCTTACCCGGCCGGCGGGAACGAAGACTGTTTCAGTCTCGAAGAACGTTCATTTTGGTTCCGGCATCGCAACGAGTGCATCCTGCACGCTGTGAATTCATTTCCTCCGCCTGGGACGTTCTTTGACGTTGGGGGAGGAAACGGCTATGTGTCTCGTGCCTTACAAACGGCAGGTTATGAGGTGGTTCTACTCGAGCCTGGCCGGGTAGGCGTTCTTAATTCAGCTAAACGCGGAATCAGCCAGGTTGTTCAGTCGGCCCTATTCGATGCCGGGTTCGTCCCCGGCAGCCTTCCCGCTGTCGGAATGTTCGACGTCTTAGAACACGTAGAGAACGACGGAGAATTCTTGCGGGATCTGAGACGGTTACTGACACCCGGCGCCCGCCTCTACTTAACCGTCCCAGCCTTTCGCGGGCTCTGGTCTAAAGATGACGTCGAGGCGGGCCATTGGCGACGTTACACTTTGAACGGCCTCTCGCAACTCTTAGTCAGATCTGGGTTTGAGGTGGAGTTCGCCACGTATTTCTTCCGCTTTCTTCCGCTTCCGATCTTTCTATTCCGAACCCTTCCATACCGATTTGGTTGGAAAAAGTCTCGCGACGCGAACGCAGTACGATCAGATCACGAAACGAAGAACGCTTTCACAACCTGGCTCACTCGTATGCTGACAACCCGCGAACTCTCCAGGATTTCGTCGGGTCGAAGGCCGCGCTTCGGAGGGAGTTGTTTGGCGGTGGCCAAAGTGAAACATTCTGAATAGACGCATTTAGTACTAGACCTCGAGCGTAGGGTTCCTCTCGCCGCAGTTACCTCAAGTGAGCTTTTCTGGGCTAGCCTGAGAATAGCTGATTCGGATAAAGCATTAGACAGAGCGAATCTATTCTTAGGAGTTTACTTGTCCTCCGTTCCGTTTAATTGTGTGAGCATTGTAGGCACTGAAATGCGATATGTTGAGCAAGCATTTCGGTCGTTGAAAACATGCGGCGATGGCAATTTCACGCAAAAGTGTCATCGGATTTTGGAAGGAGAACTCGGCATTGCGAAAGCGCTTCTAACAACCTCCTGTACCCACGCCCTGGAAATGACGGCTTTGCTGCTGAACGTAAAGCCAGGCGACGAAGTGATTGTTCCGTCGTTCACTTTCGTGTCGACCATCAACGCGTTCGTGCTTCGGGGTGCAAGACCTGTGTTCATCGACATCCGGCCCGATACCCTCAACTTTGACGAAGCGCTGCTGGAACAGGCCATTACGCCGGCGACTAAAGCGATCGTCGTCGTCCACTACGCAGGTGTGGGTTGCGAAATGAACAGGATCCTCCAGATAGCTGATCGTTTCGGGATCCCGGTGATAGAAGACAATGCTCACGGCCTTTTTGGCAAGTATCGAGGACACTATCTAGGAAGCTTCGGCTGCATGGCCACCCAGAGTTTTCACGAAACCAAGAATTTCAGCTGTGGCGAGGGCGGAGCGCTTCTACTCAACGATCCTCAGTACATCGCGAGAGCGGAAGTGCTGCGCGAGAAAGGAACGAATCGGGGCCGGTTTTTCCGCGGGCAGGTGGACAAATATACGTGGGTAGATATCGGGTCCAGCTATCTGCCGTCCGACATCTTGGCCGCGATTCTTTACGCCCAGCTGGAAGTCAGGGAGGCCATTCAGGCAAGGCGACATTCGCTGTGGAATCGGTATCTGGAAGGCCTGGGCGAGTGGGCCGCTGACCAGGGAGTTCATATGCCGTTTGTCCCCGCCCATTGCGAGCAGACATACCATATGTTCTACTTGTTGCTCCCGGATCTTCCTACACGCCAGAACTTCATCGCTCACCTTAAGGAACACGACATTCTTAGCGTCTTTCACTACGTTCCGCTTCACCTTTCGGATATGGGGCGGCAGTTCGGCGGCGTCGAGGGGCAGTGCCCAGTGACAGAGCGCGTCAGCGACCAGCTTGTCAGATTGCCACTGTACAGTGGTCTCACCGATTCTGATCAGCAGCGTGTTATCGAGACCATTCGCCGATTCAAAGTCTCTGCAAATCAGTCAGCGTCAGCGCTCTATGCTTCTGTTTGACTCGCACATACTAGGGGCACGGAGGGCCCCGGATACGAAACCAGCACGCAGGGGCTTTAACCCGAACAGTGGCGGTCACGCTTGCTGGCTGCCGACGGTTGCCCGCGCACTGAAAACCGAATTCGGCCCGTTGCGGCAGGGAGCCTTGTCCTGGTGATAATGGGTAAGTAAAATGCAAAATTCCTCACGTTTACGGAATCTTTTAGTCCTCATCGTCGGGTTCGCGCTTCTTCTGTGCAACCCGCTTTTTGCAAAATCCAAGATCGATGGAGACTGGGAAGGTTCGCTCGACAACGGCAAATATATAATGGTTTTTCACATACGAGTGGGTGCAAGCTGTACTGTTGATAGCCCAGCACAAGCTATCCGGGGGATGCCGGCGAACGTACTATTCGATGAGAGTGACAAATTCGTAAGGATCGATATTCCGGGAGGGGGAGCTATGTTCGAAGGCTCTCTAAAAGGCTCCCAGCTGGTCGGCAGCTTTCGTCAAGCAGGGTCAAAGTCACCTATGACCTTGAACCGCCGGAAGAAGGGCTGAGGTTCTTCAAAGACGGCGGGAAATGAACTGGAACTGCGTCACTTCCCGCCCGCGGGATTAGCGGACTGCCTCAGCTGAGCTACATGACTGTATAACTGCGGGTCGTTGCGGATCTTTAGCGCGGCTTCATACTCTGGAATGGCATCGCCTGGAGAGCCCTGCCTCTCCAATGCGACAGCTAAACCGTAATGTGCGTTGCCATAGTCTGGCCGGACTCGCAGAGCCGCTTGGAACTCGTGCATTGCTTCTGGCAAGTGGCCGGATTGCAGTAATAGACTTCCCAGGTTGAAATGCGCCTCGGCGAAGGAAGGCCTCAGTTGCAGCGCTTTCCGAAACTCAGCGACGGCACTGTCTCGGCGATCCGAAATTCGTGAGAAGACGAGACCCAGGTTGTTGTGTGCCTCGGCGTAATCTGGTTTCAATTGGATTGCAGCTTGGCATTGGCGTCCAGCTTCGTCTAAGTTTCCTTCGGCCCGAAGCAAAGCGAACCCCAAGTTGTTGTGCGCCTCCGGATAGTCAGGCCTGCGGCTCAGAGCGGCTCGGTATTCCCGGATAGCCTGTGCAAGCTTTCCGGGCAATCTGGAAAGCGCGGTCCCCAGGTTGTTGTGTGCTTCCGGATAGTCAGGTTTTAGTTGCAGGGCTTTCTCAAATTCCGCAATCGCTTCTTCCGAATGGCCCGGCATTTTCGCCAAAGTATTTCCGAGGTCATTGTGCGCAGGAGCAGAATCGGGCCCCAGTGTAACTGCGGTACGAAGTTCGGCAATCGCCTCCGGAAGTTCGCCCAATTCCGAGAGTGCCGCGCCAAGGCTTGTATGGGCCTCGGCAAGTTCGGGTCGAATTTGCACCGCCTGTTTCAGGTGATTTATCGCTTCTGGAAGACGCCTGTGCGACTCAACTAGGTAGCTACCGAGATTGGTATGAGCCATGTAGTTGTTCCGCGTGACAAGAAGTGCGTGTCGAAAGAGAGACTCGCTGGTACGCCAATAAGCCACTTGTAAACCAGCCGCAATTCCGAGGCACGCGCAAGTCGTAACGGCGGTCGCCGTCGCGAAGACTCGCAACCTTGGCTGCCGGGCAACGGCATCCTCGATGCTCCACGCCAGCATGATAAGGATGCCGACCATGGGCACGTACATATATCGGTCTGCATGAGCCTGCGCGCCCACCTGCACAAGGCCAATCACCGGAACCAGGGTTACCAGATACCAGCACCAACCGGTGATTAAGTATGGGAACCGCAATCCGCGTGCAAAGACAAGCACGGTGAGGGCAGCAAGCAGAAACACAGCAGTCAACAACTCCCAAACGGGAAAAGTCTCCGGATACGGGTAGAAGACAGCTAACGATGAAGGCCAGAAACTTTGAGCCAGATAAACGAGGTAAGAGACTAGGGCGTTTTGGAGCCTCATTCCGAGACTCACAGCATCGATATCTCCCATGGCCCCTCCTTGTTTCTGGACAACGTAGGTGGCCGCAGAAGCAGCGATGGCGCCGATTGCAAACGGAATCTTCTCTCGAGCCATCTTTAGGACCGATTTACGAACCGTGCTTCCTTGGGTAAGAGACAAATTCAAACGTCGAAGCGGCCAGACATCCAGCAGAAGAAGCACGAGAGGCAGAGAGACGACCATCGGCTTACTCATGAGACCGAGGCAGAGAGATCCGAAAACGAGCAGGTAACGTCCCGTACCCGGCCGCTGGGCATACCGGGTATAAAGCCAGCAGGTTAGAAACCAAAATACTGCGCTGAGTACATCCTTACGTTCACTCACCCATGCGACCGACTCAACATGTAACGGATGCAGCGCAAATACTGCGGCGGTAAATGCGGTTGGCCAGCGTGATCCGGTTGCCTGAAAAAGGAATAAAAACAGCAGGAGCGTCGCGAGGCAGTGATAAAAGACGTTGGCCAGATGATGCCCGCCTGCCCACAGACGGAACAGCCCACCGTCCACCAGGTGAGAAACTCTCGTCAGCGGGATCCAGTTGGCTGCTTCGGTTGATGTCATAGCCCAGGCGAGGCTATCCGCGGTTATGCCACTGCGAACGTGTTGATTTTGTGTTACTTCTGTTGGATCGTCGAAGTTAACGAAGTCGAAATGAAGCGTTTGACCGTACACTAAAGCAGTCAAAAGCAACAAAACCAAGCAGATAACAGGGGTAGGACTATGGAAAGCAGCTGATCTCAAGCAATGGCCTTGATGACTGTACGTCACTTCATAAAAGCACGTAAACGTGGCTACTGGCGCGCTACTTGCGCGCCAGTAGGATTTGACCTAAGTTTACGTCAGCCTCAAAGCCAGCCGCCACTGCGGAGGTTGAGGCAGTCTGGAACTAGCGGCTTGCCGTTTGCTTTAGCTGTTGTTTCGAAGAAGTAGCAAGCTCCTGCTCGATAGCGTCTTTCAGCTGCTCATAGGAAGCCGCACCACTCATGAAACGACCATTGATAAAGAAGCTCGGAGTTCCCTGCAGCCCGAGTTGCGCAGCCTCGTCGCTTTGCGTTTTGACAACCGCGGCTTGCGAACCCGAATCAAGGCAGCTGTTAAACGCCGCCTTATCAAGATTCAACTTCTGCGCATCCGACTTCAGATCAGGTAAGTCGAGTTTTTTACTCGCAAACAGCTCATGATGGAAATCCCAGTACTTTCCTTGCACTCCAGCACACCGGGCCGCCTCCGCTGCTTTCTGCGCATGCGGGTGCATTGGGAGGGGAGTATCTTTGAACGCGAACGCCACTTTGCCTTTGTACTCGTTTTCGAGCTTAAACAGCGCAGGAGCTACTTGCTGGCAATAAGGGCACTCGTAGTCGGCGTATTCAATCAACATCACCGGCGCATTCTTATCCCCGAGTACGGGCGTGTTCGTCAGCGCGATCTCCGCGCGAGGTTGAGGCAAGCTTACGACCACATTGGCTTTAGCCTTCAGCGTCTGCATATAAGCAGACTTCGCCTTGTCGAAGCGAACCGTTCGAATCCGATTCAGAATCTTTTCCCGAAGCGCCTCGTACGACTCTTTCGAATCGACTCCCTCATAGTAAACGTGAAGCGACTCTTCGCTCGGATCTTTCGGAAGCGTGCTCCTCACATGTTTATCGAGCAACTGGTCAACCGTGAGGCCTTCCTTTTTCGCCTCCTGCTCCAGGACCATGTTGTCGATGTAGTCGTCCAGGATCTTCTTCTCGAGATTATAGTAACCATCGCGCGCCTGGAACAGATTGTGTGCGCGCTCCTGTTCAAACTGCCCCAGAGTGATCTTTGCGCCATTGACATCGGCGATGACGGTCTCTGGACCGGGAGAATCATTGCTCGCCGCCGGAGCAGCATAGGACAGCACACTCAGTAAGAGCGGGGCCAGGGACATGGAGATGGCTGGTCGCGTCATGAAAAACAAATTCCTTTCAACATGCATAAACAAAAAACTCACTCTACACACAACAAAACGCCGGATACCCAGAATCGCTCCCGGTATCCGGCGGATACTACCAAACCGGTACTTTCCGTTACTGCACCGCGGTATTAAGCGATGCGTCCAAACCACCATACTGGCAACCAGGGCAGAGACGGGTGCTTCCGCCACCCTGCAGGTTGTTGCAGTCGGCGATAAGCTTACCGAATTCACCGGTGCTCAGCGTGGAGTTAACGAACGCAGTTTCGGTAATCGCCACAGCCGCAGTATTGGTGGGATGCGAGTGAGTCGCCCAAGCAACCATGCCGGTTGTTGCACGGCCGATGTTGCTGATCACATTGCCCGGGTTGGGGCAAGTGGACGAGTTCGGATCGTTCCCACTGATGCCGTTGGCAACGGTCGCATACAGCTTGATAACGACCGATATATTACCGTTGAGGCTACCCCTCAGCGCATCAAGAATGTTTTGATTGTGTTGATTTGCCAAGAGGGCCTGAGAGCCGAAATAAACCGGCCAGGAGTGCAGAGAATTTGGCGTAACCTTGCAGGTACAGCAGGCAGCCAATTCCTGGTCGGGAGCGTACACGTAAGCATTAACGCAGATGTCGCCGTAAGAGTTCCGGCCTACCAGCGGTACGTTGGTGCCGGCCGAAGCGCCAGTGTTGGTGACGTTGACGACACCGTCACCGCGCTCCAGGTTGGAAGCGTAGTTAACGGCGTAGTTGCCGTCCTGAGCCGATGTGAAGGACACATCGTTTTGAGCGAATATCGTCATCGGCAGCGCGAGAACGAGAGAGCCTAGTACTTTTAAGTTCATCGATTTGAGTTGAACCTCCGAAAGGAAAGGTATCACGTATCGACTACTCCTACAAGGTTTAAGTGTAATACCTAAGTACTGGGTTTTCTTACAATTAAAGTACTAAGAGATAGTCACAATGGGTACTGTTATAGAAGTCCATGGATCTGTAATTGCCTCAAATCCGTATTGGCAAACGTGTTCGAAATAAACATTAACGTGCTTTACCCCGATGCTGCGTGAACAATGCAAGAGAGAGCAGTCCTGGGGCCAACAGCAGAAACGTCGCAGGCTCGGGTGCAACCGAATTGCTGCCCGCGTCGACAGAAATGTCATCGAGAGAGAAAAAGCCGGTGTCATTCCTGAAGCTGAAGGTAAGCGCACTGGTTGCGGCTGAGGCAGTGCCGGAAAAGATGTATTGCGTGAAGTTCGAGGCCGGAAGCGCAGTCTGGCTCACGAGGGTTGCTCCAGCGAATGCTACCGAAAACGAATTCACATAAGGGAAGGGCGTAGCGGTCTGGGCTAACCAGAAGCTGATCGTGTAAGCTGAACCGGGTGAGGTAGCGAGGCTCTGGGTGAGATTCATCATGCCACCGGAACTTCCGAAATAGGCACCAAAGGTTCCCGAATGGGCATCCATTGCGTCAACGCCGTAATATATGCCGTTTTCTCCCGGGGAGGAATTAGCCCCGGTCACGGACCAGGACGACAAATCGCCGGTTTCAAACCCCGGATTGGCAACAATATTCGCGGAGAATGATGGGCTTGCCGCGCCAAGTAGTAGCAGCGTCATGATTGCTGAAGTAAATGGATTATGCATACATATGCCGGATGTCTATTGGTTGGATTTATAAAGAGATCAATTCTGCTCAGTCGGAACAGCCGGACTTGAGCTGTTAGGCCAGCGAGTCAAGAGATTCCATACATTTACGGTTCCGAGTCCTGTTGGGAAGTCCCAACCCGCGTTGCTACGGAAAGCCGGCTGAAACTCAGTTCTAGAAAGAGAGAGAACACCGATGCCTGCAGGACTGGAACCGAAGAAGCAATTGTTGCTGCCCGTGCACGCCACCGTGTTGTCTCCTAAGGTGATGTCGTGGAACGTGCATTCATTGCCCGAAGCGGTACCTGTGGAATCGCAAGCCGAGTTGCCGGACGTACCGAACTCGGACCGGGCGATGCCGTAATAGGAGGGGTTCGGATTTCCCCATCGGCTGCCGGTCTTCTGATTCACAAGGGCCTGAATTCCTGCCATCACTGGAGCCGAGAGCGATGTGCCTCCGAAACCATTCCAGGTGTTCGGCGATCCCAGACAAGACCTTCCTCCAAATTGCGTGTCGGAGAAGCAGGCCACGTAGTAGTGACCCCATACATTATTGGAGGCAAACATAGAAACGTCGGGAAGATCCCGGACCCCGTCCGCAGGGTTGCCAACCACCGATTGCCAATCTGGCTTTGGGTAGCCGGAACAAGTATTACCAACAACGCCGCCTGCTCCGGCGATTCCAAAAGCACAGGCGCTGGGTCCTCCTCCGCCCGCCAGTACGCTGGCCGGCCCCCCGTTATTGCAATATCCACCCGTTCCGTAACTTGTCGAAAAACCATTGCTGAACGCGAGCAGGCCGCTGCCGCAGCTGGCGTTCCAAGGAATCTCCGGTATGTAAGACCTGGCAGACCCAAAAGTGGGAGTATTCGTCGCATTCCAGTAATTTGCCGTCGTCCCGAGGTATTTGTCACCGAAATCGGTACCTCCGACAGCCACGTCGTAAGGAGTGGAGGCAAATCCGTTCACCGCAATGCCACTTGTAGCGGGAGCTCCGCCGCGATCATTGTCGGCTGCGCCCGAATCGCCCGCCGCGACGACGACAGAGACGCCTTGCGCTACGGCCATCTGGTAGAGGGAATTAATAAAAGCATTCTGTCCGGCACCCAGAAAAGCTTCGGACATTCCGAAACTGATGCTCACGACGTCTGGAAGCGGATCCCCATTTGTCAGTAAATTCTGGAGAGCGATGAACACGCCAAAGGTAAACGTGTTCTCGCATGCGGCAACCATGATCGTGGCGCTAGGTGCAGCAGCTGTGGCCCATTCAGCATCGATCGCCGATTCCACAGAATTTGCGTTAACACCGGGATCGAGGCATGCCTGCCCTCCAGGCCCCGGCCGAGGATTTGTGGTGACCAGCGCGCCTAGCGGGTACGGCCGCGCTAATCCGAAAGCCTTGCGGAACACCAGCCAATCCCCAGTACTGTACATATTGCTATCCTCAAGCACTGCAATGGTTCGTCCCTGCCCGGAGAAACCAGCCTGGAACGCCGGACCGAAGTTGTAGATGGTGTTCAGATCAGACGGAACAATCGGGAAGGTGCCGGCTGCGGTCGTGTACTGCGCATCGGCGGCAATCGCACTCCAATGATGCAGCGGACGCGGCATAAAGTCGTTTAGTGAAACAATACCCGCCACCGCCGGTGCTAATGCAGCCGGAATTTCAGGATCGGTCATATTAGCGAGATGGTGTTTCCCAGCAACCGAGAGCTTGTGAATACGGGTGTGAAATGTCCTGCGTACCTGTTCAGCTGTCCCAGAGAAATCAACGACGAGATTCGGTGCAACACCATTTACGGTGAAACCTTGAGCCTCAAGCCAATCAGTCACTTTGCTTAAATCTTCTTGAGCCAACCCGAATCGACTGCCGAATTCGGCAGACGAAAGCCACTTGTGGAAATTAGGCGATTGCGGGTCATTCAGTTCCTGCAACAGCTGCTCTAGGCTTTCCTGCTGTTCCGGAGACCGTTGCAACTGCAACAGCATGTGGTCGAACCGAACCGAGCCGTCCACGGCTCCCCGGTCGTTCGCGGCATTTGCCTCTGGTCTTGTATTTCCGGTGAGTCTTACCATCCTGCGTTCATCAATTCCATCGGCGAGCCGGGCACGTGCCCCAATTCGCACCTGACCGAAGCATTGATGGGCTAGCAGGATCACAAAGGCGAGACAGAATTGGCGGTTTGAGCGGAACCTATTCGGTTGTCTAAACATGGTTACTCCAGATGCGAATCCCGTCCGTTCACGAGATCTCGAGAACGGGTCATATCGGGGTAAGCTTTATCTGCCAACATGACCCCGCGGCAATATTCCGAGTGTGGCGGGGCAGTGTAATGCTGTCAAGGTAAAGCACTTTCCCGGATGGAATTGCAAGTACTGGAACTGCGGCTTATTTAAGAGGTTCGATGTCGTTCAAATCGATACCCGTTTACGGGAATATCGAGCTTGAACAGGGGAGTACGTCTCTACATCAGGCTCGAGTCCCTCAGCAAGGCTGCGCAGAAGGTTAGCTCACTTCCAAGAAAATGCTCGGTGCATGATGCTGCAGGTTCGGAGGTCGAGGCGGTCGATATCGGCTTCGTCGACCCAAAGGCATGGGTAAGCTTGCATCTGCTCCACATGCCTCGTTACGATGTTTGTGACCGAACTCCAGGCGCCCCTTCATCTCCGGCCGCTTATCAGCCGTCGTCTGCCTCCAGGCTCCGGATCTGCCGAAACCCTTGCCGAGGTGAGGTGTCGACGCTCCAAGCTCCGGCTGCCACTTAGGAGCCTTAACTACTTCAGGTCGCCACTGAGATGAACATTCCGCCATGATGCCGTGGCGTCCTGGGTCGCGAGGCCCAGATTAGACCCGTTCAGCATCTTGAAAGTTCGGCCCTGGCACGCACCCGCAAGTTGCACACCATTCACTGAAATGAAGTAGGTGCTCTCGCAGGAAGGATTGCCATCCACCATCGAGCAGGCGCCCGCAGGTGCGGATTTTTCGACTGACAATGTATTCCACGACCCGTAGCTGAAGGTGGAAGGAAGCGCACAGGCTTCATAACTCGCATATGCCCCATTGACTCGAGCAAACGACCGCGCGACCTTGGATTGCTCATCGATCCACACGGAGACTCCGTTGTTAACGTCGACGTAAGAGACCAGGAGTCCATACATAGGAGAAGCAAAGGAGATTCCTAGAGTGTTCACCTTCATGTCTGCTACGGCGACATAACTGCTGAAGTTCGGGTTCCAGGGACTGAAGATCTGATTGTAGCCGCCCAGGGTTATATTGGACTGCGTACTACGGTCCCCGTACTTACCCTCCGTCCAGGATCCAAGAACGATTCCGTCCGCGGTATTTCCTTCTGCTGCGTCGCCGAACGCGGCATTCCAGGAGGGAATGAGCTGGCAGTTGCCCGGAGCAGCGGCAGAACAATGAAATCCGTTTTCACCCGAAGGAACGTCTATGTTCACACCTTGGTTGATCGGATATCCCAAGATTGGATAACCGTTGGTCTGGTCGAAATAGATCTTCTGCATTGCGATCTGGCGGCAACCGCTGGTTATGAAGGGGTCACAACTTTGGTTCGTTTCGCCGTGATACAGCGCCCACCACTCAGTGCCGTCCGGTGAGGGAACGAACACGACCGCTCCCGGGCCATAAATGCCGCCGGCGATTCCGCCGTGATAGTCAAAGATAGGCCCCTGCTTCGACCACGAGGCCGGATCAAGAATGCTGCCGGCTTGATGACTAGAGTTGTAAAGCAGTCCGACGGCAGAATTGTTGTTCAGATTCATGGGGCCCGCCGTGTAAGTAATGTATGTGTTCCCGTAGAGGGTTATTCCCTGCGGTCCTTGTACGGCCGGCTGCCCCGATCTTGCTTCCCACCACTGAGTGGGTTGCGTGAGGAGGGTAGATTGGGCGGCTGCCGTAGTGACCGGATCCGCTAGCGGAAGAATAGAAATCTGTGCGCTGTTCGTGTAGACGAGGTACAACTTTCCGTCGGCAGCGTAGAAAACGTTAGGATCGTAGGCATCGAAATCCTTGCCGTCTAAGATCGCACCAATGGGACTCGACCATCCAGGACCGCTGGTCGTCGGCGAGGAGTAAGGGCCCATAGGGCCGTCCTCGGATCTCACAACAAACAGTTTTCGAAGACTGCCGGTGTTGAAATCCGATTTGGCGGAATAATAGATGTACCAAGTGCTTCCTAGCTTAACGATTTCAGGCCGCCAGATCTCGAGCGAATTGGCTTGACAGACCGGAGTGCAGGGTGGGGCCGTCCACACTACTGACTTAAGTGCACGAGCAATTCCCGTCAGTGTCGTGGACGACCTAACACAGATTTGAGTCCCCGATCCACATGACTCGGAATAATAATATGTTCGAGCTCCGGGATTACCGTCCCAAGTCACCCACGGATCGGCATCTATGAATCTGTAGTTTGTAAATGTCTGCCCTGAGCAGGCAATGGGACCGCCCAAGCTGAGCGCAAGCAGGATTGCAGCGGCGCCCGAGAAGCGAAAAGCATTTATGCGTGACATATATATACCCTACCGACGTGGCTAGACTCTTAGCTCCTGAATTCTTTCCTAATGTGAGCGTCCTGTCAAGGGGCACCGCATGGAGGGTGAGTTCCGGAGCCTCAGAATTGTTCGTGTACTGACGCCAAGGTTCGATGCTGATCTGGATGCAAGTTTGCATCCAGATCAGCATCGAACCCATCTGCTTAACCTTCTTCTGATCCCCTGATGTGGCATAGTCTTATTCATGTTCGGGGTACTACCGCAGCGGAGAGTATTCACCACGTCCGGTATCGGTGATTTCCACCGAAAGTACGTCCAGAACACGGGCGTCGCGAGCTCCCGGCGCACGTTCGTTTCCCCAGCCCGGTTCCTGTTTTATCGCGTCTCGGCCCGGGACTCGGAGGAAGGACGATGAAAGCCGGCGTGACATCGACTGCTTACCATGCTGGAGCTCACTGCGCTGATTCCGAATTGCTCGATGCCACAATCGCCTGTCCGCTGTGTGGATTTGGTGGCGAACGCCGGGCCGTGCTGACGCTGCAACGGGACCCTGACATTGTGCTGCTGGACTGCCCCACATGCAAAGGCGTTTCCGCCTCGCGTATGCCAAAGCCAGAGACGTTGGCTGGATACTACGCGAACTACCGTCAGGATACGGACCTGAAAGTGACGTTCTTTAGCCCGGCTAAGTTTGCGGGACATATTTTAGGGCTCGCTGGCAATCTTTGGGATCGCGAGGTGCTTCGTATTCTTGATTTTGGCGGCGCCGACGGCTCGCTGGCGGTTGCTCTGGCCGAAAAACTCCTTTCGGTTAAGGGTGGAGTGAGATCTGCCATCTTCGTCGATGTGATCGATTTCAGTCAGGATCCCACAAACCCAAAAGATCCCTCCATCACGGTCCGGCGACTTTCCTCACTTGAAGAAACAGTCGGGGCTTCTTACGATCTAGCCATTGCGAGTTCGGTTATGGAACATATTCCGGAGCCGAATCCCGTGTTCCGTTCACTCTTCCGCGCTTTACGACCGGGCGGCTGCCTTTACGCCAGATCTCCGTTCATCGTACCGGTGCTCCGGATTTTTGATCGGCTCGGCCTTACGTTCGATTTTACTTACCCGGCCCATGTTCACGACATGGGCAAGGAATTCTGGGAAGGACTGCCGGGGCGTTTGTATGCGGACGAGACGCAGATAAAGCTTCGGCATTCTCATCCTTCGCCAGTTGAAACGACTTTTCAGCAAGATCCGCTTCGGACAATGGCTGCACACTTGCTTAAGCTGCCGTGGCGTTTTGCTCCCAATCGATACCACCTGGTCGGCGGCTGGGAGGTACTTTTCGAGCGTACAAAGTAGTATCTCTCAGGGCTTACGGTTCGCTAGTATAGTCCTCGCGTGTCACTGATTCGAACCGGGTATCAGCAGACGTTCGAAGAACTCTCAAGCGAGGATCCGCGCTTAGGGCAGGTTTCCCTGCTGCCGTGGGACACCGAAACGTTTGGTTTTCCGGTGGCGACCTACAGGGTTGGCGCGGAACCGCTCGAGGAGTCCTTGTTTGAGGACGCAATGGTCCGATTTGCGAGCTGGGTGCGCGAACACGAAGTTGCGGTCTGTTCCTGTGTCGTGCCCGCTAAGAGCCGCTTCTGGAGAGCGCATCTAGCCGACGCGGGATTTTCCTTCATCGACTTTGGATTGCGTCCGATTTTAACTAATCTCAGTCGAGCGCCGCTTCCGGACGCGCGGTTCTTACTACGGCCTGCTGATCCGAACGATTGGCAGGCAGTGGAGGATATCGCTCTACAGTCATTCCGTGACGGACGGTATCATGCAGACCCATTGTTTCCAGCGAGTCTTGCCGATCTCCGTTATCGGGATTGGATGAGGCGGGCGCTCCGCGACCAGAACGAGATCAATCGGGTCTATGTCATGGGGTCACCGGGTACGGTGGAAGGCTTCTATCACCTGACAGTGGAGGGAACAACTTCGGACTTACGCCTGGCAGCAGTAGCGCCGTCATTGAAAGGAACGATGGTGGGCTTCGATCTTTACGTTTCCGCCTTGCACGAATTGAGGAAACTCGGCGTGCACCGAATTGTCACCAGTATCTCGGCCGCGAACACCTCGGTTATGAACGTGTACGCCATGTTGGGGTTCAGGTTCTCGGAACCGGAAGTGATCTATCACTGGCACTCAGAAAAGATGGCTTCGGGTGCAATGGCATGAGGTTGCATCATGTGGGAATCGTAGTGCAGGATTTGTGCCAGTACGGAGAAGCCTACGTATCGTTCCTCGGGTTGACGGCAGCCTCTGCGATTTTCGAGGACCCGATCCAGAAAGTGCGTTTGCAGTTTTGGAAGGATGCTCATGGCAACCTTGTAGAACTGATTGAGCCGAACGGTCCGGATTCTCCGGTGCAGAATGCCGTTCGAAAGGGAGGCGGCTTGAACCACCTTTGTTACCAAGTGGAAGACATCGATCAAGCGGTTCAAAGCGCAATCGAAAAAGGTGGGGTGGCCGCCACCGGCATCGTACCTGCGGTTGCATTCGAAGGCAGGCGAGTTGCCTTTGTATTCTTTCCCAAGTTGAACCTGATCGAATTTGTCGAGGCTTCTGCAACATGAGAACTGATGTGCGGAAACCGCTTTCGTTGGCGTTGCTATCCAGTTCTATGACTCAGCTGCTGAGCAGCACTCTGAAGAAGGAGCTGCGCGGCTCGGGATGGGACGTGAGCATCTGGGAAGCGGGCTTTGACCAATACCGGCAGGAGATTACGAATCCAGACTCGGCCTTATACCGCGCAAGTCCCGAACTGGCGGTTCTGTATCTTGAGGGTGACGATCTGTTCGGAGATTGCCTGCGCGAGCCTTTTCTTCTGGATAGAGCGGCTCGTCGGGAACGGGCTCTTGCGGTTGCCGCAGAAACGGAACATTTGGTCGATGTAATGCAGACCCGATCTCCGAACCTGGTCATCGTGCTCAACACAATCTTCCTGCCTCCGACACATGCCCTGACTGGGCTGGAGTACAACTCGCGCTGGGGACTGTCCGATCTAGCCGCACATTACAACCTCGAACTCGCACGCATTGTGTGTGAACGCGAGAACGTTCTTTGCCATGACGTTGCCAGTCTGGCGGCACAGATTGGTTACAGCCGATGGTACGATCCACGTTTGTGGTATCTCGCGCGGACTCGGATCAGTTCCGATGGCACAAAACACGTCGCGCGAAGTCTAGCCGCATTGGTGCGGGCGTGGAAAGGCGAAACAAAGAAATGCGTCGTACTCGATCTTGACAATACACTGTGGGGCGGAATCGTAGGGGAAGACGGCATCGATGGTATTGTCCTCGGATCCGAGGGCCAAGGCTTGGCCTACGCAGAGTTTCAGCAAGAGCTGGCGAACCTGGAACGGAAGGGCGTTCTGCTCGCGATCTGCAGCAAGAACAATGAGGATGACGCGATGGAGGTTCTGCGCAGTCATCCCTCAATGCGACTGCGCGAAGGACATTTTGCTGCGATCAGGATCAATTGGGAGGACAAGGCCACTAACTTGCAGGCGCTTGCGCATGCGATGAACCTCGGTTTGGACAGCCTCGTTTTCATCGATGACAATCCTTTTGAACGAGAGTTGATCCGATCAACATTCCCAGAAGTGCTGGTACCGGATTGGCCGAGTGATGTCAGTGATTACAAAACCGCTCTCCTTGAACTTGGCGCAGAACACCTCCTGCGCATCGCTCTCACACAGGAAGATGCCGAACGGACCGCTATGTACCACTCGGAAGTTAGGCGTCAAGCCTTCGCGTCTTCAACCGGCAGTTTGGAAGATTATCTCCGCTCGCTCGAGATGCACGTGGAACTGGGCTTCGCCGATAAGGTTTCGATCCCACGCATTGCCCAACTCACGCAGAAAACAAATCAGTTCAATTTGACAACTCGCCGCTACACCGAAGCTGAGATCAGAGACTTGGCACGCTCTTCTGAGGCAATGGTCTTATGGCTACGATTGCGAGACCGGTTTTCCGACAGCGGACTCGTCGGCGTTTTGATCCTGAGGCAGGCCGGCCGGAAGACTTGGATCATTGACACCTTCCTTTTGAGCTGCCGTGCTCTTGGGCGACGGGTCGAAGAAGCCTTTCTGGGATACGCATGTCAAGTGTTGTTGGATCGAGGAGCACACGGTCTGATCGGCGAATATCGATCTACGCAGAAGAACCTGGTTGTGGCAAATCTTTATAAAGAGCTTGGCTTTACCGGGCTCGAAGAGGATCAAGAAATAGCAAAATGGAGACTGTCTTTGCTCAGCAACGTGGTCGCGATCCCCGATTGGATCAGCGTCGAGATGAAAACGGAGAGCTTGCATGCTTGATCCGCGGCTAGTACAGGCAATCTCGGACGAATTCGGAGTGGCCAGAGAGGACGTAAATCCAGATTCGAGCAGCAAAACGATAGCGGATTGGGATTCGGTAGGTCACCTAAGGCTCATTCTGAACCTGGAGCAATCTTTTCAGCTCAGGTTTCCTACAGCTGAAATCCCCAAGCTCGTCTCTGCACAGCTGATTCAGGAGGAAATCAACAGGCTCCGCCCACGCGCGGCGTCCGCCGGAGTGTCGGGTTCTTTGTAAGGCCGATTGTAGCGACTACGCTCGTCAGGCGTGCGACCCAGGTTTGACTGACGTTTCACAAACGTCCCGCCTGCATACCAGGAGAGGCAGGGCGCGGCGGCTTATTCTGGCTTAGGACGGCTTAAAAAGGTCGACTTTTGACCGCCTCCCCTCCGTCAGTCTAACCGATGTACACCGGAGAAGCCAGTACCCCACGTTGCATCACCAAGACGGTAGTTCGCCGAAGCAATGCGGACAAAACGTTCGGTAATATCGAGTAGTGAGCGACATCCGTTTACTGACGAAAAACCCCGTCGCCATGTTTGGAGCCATTCTCGCCATTGCTCTAGGCTCTGTTGGAATCATCTGGCTTCTCACAAACCACATGCAGCCGGAGTGGGACATGCACTACTACATCGACATGGCGACGCATGGTGTAATCGGGAACAAAGATTTGGCTGCTCCGTTCGCCTATCGTCTCGGTGCTCCGTTGCTGGTGGGCCTCATTGCTAACGTTCTCCATTGCGACCCGGAAACAACGTTTCGTATATGCAACGCTTTGATGTGCATTCTGTTTGTTGTCAGCTGCTTCTATTTCGCTAGGTCGTTCGGGGCAAGCTTCGACGCTGCCGCCTTTTCAGGTTTGAGCCTCTCGCTCTACTTTTTTGTGACCAAGTGGACGCTGTTCTCGGGCACGATGGTGGATATCTACGCTTATCCGCTGTTGTTGTTCGCATTCTGGGCGCTTATTACGGACCGCTTTTACCTGTGCCTTGTTGTGTCTGGCATCGCCTTGTTTTTTAAGGAATTCGCTCTGCTGCCGCTTCTAACGCAGACAGGTGCGCTCACGATTAGAACCCGGGTAGCTGAGTGGCGCAAGCTGGTGAAACCTCTATCACTGGCCCTGTTGGTCATTCTTTCCTGTTTCGTCCTTCCGCGATTTCTGATCCACGTGAAACAGACGTTCCAGGACATCGACCCTATCAATCAAGCTTCCACATTGCGGCGCCTGATCTCCTATCCACTTAGTCGCCGCCACGATTTTAATATTGTATTCGCCTACTTGTCCGGTTGGCTTCCCGTGCTTCTCCTGATGAACGTTCGGCGTTGGAAAACAGCCTGGACGACTCTGAGACAATACCGCGTGATATTCGCCCTGTACATGGCCGGCCATTTCGCCCTGACCATGTATGGCGGCACGAATATCGACATTTACATCACGTTCTGTGCTCCGATCCAAATCCTTGTTCTCATAGCTATCCTCGACAAAGAGCGCGTGCCTTACTGGGAAATGCTCACGGTGCTCCTGATCGTATTCATGTATAACCGCATCTGGAGCACGGTACCTCTTCCTAAAAACGGTCTCGACGCATACCTGGACTTCTACGGTGGATACTACATGCGTGTCACTCCCCGGTCACTGATGCGAATGGTGGAGCTGCTTAGCTGGATCGTGGCGATGTGGGGACTGCGGTTTCTGGTTTCGGAGTTGCCAAGCCGCGAACGAAGGTCATTGGCAAGAGCTGCGGGCGTCGAAGTTGGCGCTTCCGAAGAGCTTTCATGAGTTTGTGATTGCGTACAGCTCCCATCGAAATGTCCATTTCAGTTGTAGTGCCGGTCTTCAATTCAGAGAGAAGTCTTCGCCAGCTGGCGGCAGAACTCCTGGAAGCCCTCGGCGGGACAACTTTTGAACTGATCCTCGTCGACGACGGAAGTCGTGATGAGAGTTGGCGGGTCGTTTCCGAACTCGCGCGGGAACACGTCTGGATCCGCGGCATCGGTTTGATGCGGAATTACGGACAGCACAACGCACTATTATGCGGATTGCGTGCAGCTCGTTATGAGATCGTAGCTACAATCGACGACGATCTCCAAAATCCGCCTGCCGAAATTTTCTCTCTCTTGGCCAAGCTGGAGCAGGGCTATGATGTGGTGTACGGCACGCCGAGACGGGAGAGTCACGGATTTCTGCGCGATATTGCGTCACGCGTGACGAAGCTCACCCTCCAAGAAGCAATGGGTGCTGAAACCGCTAGTAAGATCAGTGCATTTCGCGTTTTTCGTACGAACCTCCGCGACGCATTCGCTAACTACAGCAGTCCTTACGTCTCCATCGACGTGCTGCTAACGTGGGCTACCCAGCGCTTTGCCTCGGTACCCGTTGAAAATCGAGCCCGAACTATAGGTGAGTCGAACTATACGCTCCGGAAGTTGGTAATCCACGCACTGAACATGGCTACCGGTTTCAGCTCAGTGCCCTTACAACTGTCAAGTTTGCTTGGATTCGGGTTTACGCTGCTGGGGTTCGTGGTGTTAGTTTACGTTTTGTTCCGATACTTCACGGAGGGAGGCCGGGTGCCCGGTTTCGCATTCTTATCATCTATGATTGCGATCTTCTCCGGAGCCCAATTATTCGCACTCGGAATCATGGGCGAATACCTGGCTCGCATGCACATGCGCACGATGAACCGTCCGTCGTACGCCGTCCGGACCGTCTCTGAGAACCCACCGGAGCGGGTTGAGAACCGAATGGCGACCAAAAGCATTTTTGACAGATTTTAGGGCTCAGTTTACCGGAATGCGAGTGGTTGGATGTGCAGACTAACGGAATGAAGGAACCCATTCGCAGCGGGTATGCAGCTGAATATCACGATCTAGTCCCTGAACACCCGCTCCTCGGAAAGGTTAGCTTACTACCCTGGGATACCCAAACCTTCGGCACCCCGGTTGGGGTATATCGCACGGCTACTGACGAGCTGGACCAATCCTCGCGTCGAGTCCTTTCGGAACGATTCTTATCCTGGACGGTTCAGAATGAGGTGACTCTCTGCTCGTGCGCTGTACCGCCCGGCTCTCGGTTCTGGAAATCGTTTCTGCCTGAACTGGAGTTTCGCTTCGTCGACTTCGGACTTTCGGCGTCCCTGAACGGTTTGCAACGCGCGAAACTGCCGAGAGACCGTACGCCGCTGCGAGTAGCGGAAACGGCGGACTGTGAAGGAATCGGGGCCATTGCGGCAGAATCGTTTTTCCATGGGAGATATCACGCAGATCCTCACTTCCCGCGTGAGCTCGCCGATCTGCGTTATCGGCATTGGATTAGCAGGGCCCTCGCCAGCCACTCGGAACGAGAGAAGGTCTTCGTTTTGGGAGAGTCCAACTCGATAAAAGGCTTTTACCACGTGGTCATCGACGGGGACACCACGGATTTGCGGTTAGTGGCGATCTCCAAAGAATTTCAAAGAAGCGGCTTGGGATTCAGCTTGTGCGCGTCGACTCTTCACGCCTTGCAAGAACGAGGAGTAAACCGCGTGAGTACGAGCATTTCCGCTGGCAATACTGGTGTACTCAACGTCTATTCTGCTTTGGGATTTATGTTTTCGAGACCAGAGGCTATCTACCACTGGCACAACAAACAAACCAACGCGGCGATACCTATACCGTTTGCAGGTTAAGGAATGCCGAAGTAGGACCGCTGCGAATCTTGCAATTCGCGGATAGTACCACCAGAAAATCCGCTATCCGTTAAGACCACTTCGGACCAGGCTCCAGCCGCCCCAGGGAACGACGAATAGCCGAGCGCGAACTGATATGCGTGGAGCCGGGCTTGGTAAGAGATAGCGCCATCAATCGCCGTTGGCGCGATCCAAGACCCGTTGAGTTCGAAGCGCATATTGCCCGAAGCAGACCAGGAAAATGCCGAAAACAAAGTATTGTTCGGTACAGAGATACCGGCTGGGAACGTGCCCCCTCGAATCCAGGACATGTTCGTATTTGGTGCGTTTCCTTGCAAAAAACAGGCCGTGGCGATGTTGTTGTCCACGTCGGCCACGCCGTCGCCGAGAGTGGCAAACCTCATAGCCGCGCTCGAATTCGTCTGATCCACCTGCATGACGGCGTTCACTCCACCCGTGAACGAGTAAAAGAAAAAGTCGGCCATTCCGCCGGCCGCCCCCGTATCGGGACGCGTCGTATAGGACGTGTACCCATCGGAATAGACGCAGTATCGCCTATTCGACCCGCACGTGGTCAACCTGGAGTTGTGGCCGTCCACGGAATTGACATACAGGCTGTTGTCATGGCCGGACTGGTCGTACCAGATCGATAAGGCGCAATTCGAGAGTGTTGATCCACAAAAAGAGGCGATGGCGCTTGAATCAAGATTTCCTAGCCCGTCAAACGGGATATCCGAAAAACTGTTGTTAGTAACGTTTTGCAGCTTCATGGAAGGACCGGTATAGGACGTTAACACGCGCCGAACAGACCAAGCCCCGACAGGGGCAAATTGATTGTCTAACGGATAGGTTCCCGAGCTATGCGGCACCGAGAGATCCACACCACGAGGGCGGAGCCCGGAAATGATGGCATTGGCCGTAGCCATGATCTGACTCGTATTGTGTGACTGACTGTAGAGTGCAAAACGAGCAATCTCGCCAGAGAATCCATTGGCGCCAAGCGTAAGGCTCGACCCACTCAGAGTGCCGGACGCAGGCATAACCGGATGAGGACCTGCGAAGAGCGAGTAGTTGTTGTACGTACCCACGTTCGCCCCGTCGTAATCGATGACAAACATGTTCCATGATCCGTCATATCCAGTCGAGTAATACGCGCCGGCATAGGTGGATTCATCAGACCACCTTGTGGTTCTTCCATTCACGGTAATGAGCCAATCGTCAATATTCTGTGCATTACGACAGATCGAGATTTGTGATCCGATAACGAGACATTCATTGTTGATCGGGGTTTGAAGCTTCCGATAGACGATGTACAACGTGAAAGGGCCGGTGACTCCCGTCGGAACGGAGACGCTGTATTGTCCCGTGATCGAGTTGTTCCCAGGATTCTGCGGGTTCAACCAGACCCCGGATGTCGAGTATGGCGTCGCAATCCTGGCGCTTGCAACACTCGAGTCCACTAGCCCATTGTGTCCGTTGCCGCTGTAGTCTGTGACGGAAGATCCCAGTTCCGGCAGAAACGCATAGTCCACAATCAATCCCGGTCCGGTGCTTGCAAGCGTGTCGCGAAATGAAGACGCTGATTGGCTCTGACTCGGCACGCTTGTGGCTGTCATTGTCACCCACTCCCATGAACTCGAATAGCGCACCTGAGTGGTTTGCGCATTCTGCCCAGACGATGCGCTTCCGCCATATTCCAGGCGAAACTGAACCTGTTTGGGACTGGTGAGCGTCGTCGAGAGGGTAGACATGTTGACCGTAGGAAATTCCGCGAAATCCTGTTGAGCTGGTGCAGTATAGGTCTTGACCCAATTACCGGTTAGAGATGAGGAGAGCCAGAACTCAAAGTTGCCCATCTCCCCATCATGGACCAGTAGATATTCATTAAGGCCGGCAAGATAATAAACCTGAGAACGCATTCCCGTCACGAAGATGATGGGCTTCGCGTTCACCATCGAGGCAGACCAGTTTGCCGAAGCCGTGATATTACCGCCCGGCGTGCCTGTCCAGTATTGGTACTTAGTAACGTCTAGCAACGGAAGATCCGATTTCAAAACTCGTGCCAGATAGTAGTCGGTGTAAGACCCGGCTCCGGTATCGCCGGCGCCCATAGCCGTTAGATAGATATAGGGTCCGGACGTGAAGTTGTCGGCTCCGCTAGCCGGACACGAAATCGTATTGTCCTGGCAATATGTAACGGGAACGAATCCGGCAATTGCAGGTCCGGCGTCCGTCCATGTGATCGTTCCGTCTACCGTTGTGCCTCCAGCTGAGGCCCAGGCGGGTGCCGTTGAACCGGTCGTTCCGCTATTGTTGGCGATTTGATTATGTCCGTGCCTATCGAGTACGTACTGGCCGACCGAATAGAAATGCGAGGCAATCCAGCGAATGCCTACCGGCCATAGATGATGCCCCCCGGTTGGTGCATTACCCAGCGGTGACGCTGCTGAATTCCAGGGATTCACCCAGGTGGCGCCCTGATCACAGGACTTGATGATCGCCGATGATCCGTTCCGGAATCCGTTGTCCACGGTCCCGAGTAGACCGGCCCCGTCCGGTGTTGTATCGTATCCTTCCTGTCTCTGTACGGTTAGATAGACGCAGCCGTTATAAGGTGCGATCCCGCTGGACTTCCAGGTGCGAGAGTCCCTCCAGCCATTCGTGTTAACCTCCGTTGCGGTGCCGAAATCACTCAGAGGATTCGCCGACGTAAGCGTCGTAATATCTCCGGAGTACATCACGTCCAGGCCAACATTGGAAAGCTTTGGAACCGCGGACGCAGTTATGGGATAGAAGCCGTCGTTATATGTACAGAGTTCGTTGCCATTGTTCAACCAGGCGCAGGCGTGCGTGTCTCCCAAATCGTGGTAACCCAAGGCTGGTTGACCAAGCATCCCGTAAAGGAAGTCGTTGTATCGAATTGGCTTGCCAATTGAGACATTCGCGTATTGCGCGCTCAACACCGTGGCAGCGGTAGATGCAAAAATACAGCGGACGATAAACCGCGTCAAGCAATCCTCTTATCAGCGATTTCGAGACGAGGCCAAGCTCCGCTGAAACGATAATTCTATCTCGATACCTCGGCGATGCTCGCGCACGATGGGACGCTTGGCAGTACGTGACGTCTGTAAGAGCATGTTCAAATTGTCGCGGAATCGCACGAGGCACTCAGGACGTTTGCAGTCAGCCAATGGCAACCCGCCTCCGCATCGCCCTTGTGTGGCCTACGACGACGAGGTTGCCTTGAGGTACGGAGGAGTGGCCGAATCAATCCTCGGAGGTCGCGCGTCCCTCGAATCCGAACTACGGAAGCGAGCGCCATCATCTCAGATTGCATCTCGGTTCGAGGACCAGATCCTAGCGAGTTTGGTTCGGCCTGCAGGTAAATAGCTGCGGAAACTACGACGACCTGAAACTAGCGTTTGGCAGTTTGCTTCAGCTCTTGTTTTGAGGAAGTAGCAAGCTCCTGCTCGATAGCGTCTTTCAGCTGCTCATAGGAAGCCGCACCACTCATGAAACGACCATTGATAAAGAAGCTCGGAGTTCCCTGCAGCCCGAGTTGCGCAGCCTCGTCGCTTTGCGTTTTGATAACGGCGGCTTGCGAACCCGAATCAAGACAGCTGTTAAACGCCGCCTTATCAAGATTCAACTTCTGCGCATCCGACCTCAGATCAGGTAAGTCGAGTTTTTTACTCGCAAACAGCTCATGATGGAAATCCCAGTACTTTCCTTGCACTCCAGCACACCGGGCCGCCTCCGCTGCTTTCTGCGCATGCGGGTGCATGGGGAGGGGAGTATCTTTGAACGCGAACGCCACTTTGCCTTTGTACTCGTTTTCGAGCTTAAACAGCGCAGGAGCTACTTGCTGGCAATAAGGGCACTCGTAGTCGGCGTATTCAATCAACATCACCGGGGCATTCTTATCCCCGAGTACGGGCGTGTTCGTCAGCGCGATCTCCGCCCGAGGTTGAGGCACGCTTACGACCACATTGGCTTTAGCCTTCAGCGTCTGCATATAAGCAGCCTTCGCCTTGTCGAAGCGAACCGTTCGAATCCGATTCAGAATCTTTTCCCGAAGCGCCTCGTACGACTCTTTCGAATCGACTCCCTCATAGTAAACGTGAAGCGACTCTTCGCTCGGATCTTTCGGAAGCGTGCTCCTCACATGTTTATCAAGCAACTGGTCAACCGTGAGGCCTTCCTTTTTCGCCTCCTGCTCCAAGACCATGTTGTCGATGTAGTCGTCCAGGATCTTCTTCTCGAGGTTATAGTAACCATCGCGCGCCTGGAACAGATTGTGTGCGCGCTCCTGTTCAAACTGACCCAGAGTGATCTTCGCACCATTGACATCGGCGATGACGGTCTCTGGACCAGGAGAATCATTACTCGCCGCCGGAGCAGCATAGGACAGCACACTCAATAAGAGCGGGGCCAGGGACATGGAGATGGCTGGTCGCGTCATGAAAAACAAATTCCTTTCAACATGCATAAAACAAAACCCACTATAAACGCAAAAAACGCCGGATACCCAGAATCGCTCTCGGTATCCGGCGGATACTACCAAACCGGTACTTTCCGTTACTGCACCGCGGTATTAAGCGATGCGTCCAAACCACCATACTGGCAACCGGGGCAGAGACGGGTGCTTCCGCCGCCCTGCAGATTGTTGCAGTCGGCGATAAGCTTGCCGTATTCACCGGTGCTCAGCGTGGAGTTAACGAACGGAGTTTCGGTAATCGCTACTGCCGTCGTATTGGTGGGATGCGAGTGGGTCGCCCAAGCAACCATGCCGGTTGTTGCGCGGCCAATCGTGCTGACCACATTGCCCGGGTTGGGGCAAGTGGACGAGTTCGGATCGTTCCCACTGATGCCGCTCGCAACGGTCGCGTACAGCTTGATCACGACCGACAAATTACCGTTAAGACCACCCCTCAGCGCATCCAGAATATTTTGATTGCGTTGGTTTGCCAAGAGAGAGTTGGAACCGAAATAAACCGGCCAGGAGTGCAGAGAATTTGGCGTAACCTTGCAGGTACAGCAGGCAGCCAGTTCCTGGTCGGGAGCGTACACGTAAGCATTAACGCAAATATCCCCATAAGAGTTCCGGCCTACAAGGGGTACGCGGGTGCCAGCGGAAGCGCCAGTGTTGGTGACATTGACGACACCATCACCGCGTTCCAGGTTGGACGCGTAGTTAACGGCGAAGTTGCCGTCCTGAGCCGATGTATAGGTGACATCGGATTGAGCGAACATCGTCATCGGCAGCGCGAGAACGAGAGAGCCTAGTACTCTAAGAAAAGTCATCGATAAAATATCGAACCTCCGCATCGAAAGCTATCACGGACGGGATACCCCTTCAAGTCCTATAGGCTTTAGGAGATATGCCTGGCAAGCTCAGTACTAGCGTGGCTGAAAGAGAGGAAGAGCTAAGTAAGAATTGTGATCCAATGATCGGGGCTGTCCTTTGTCGCCAACTCTCCAATCTGCCCGGTCTGGCTGCTTTGGTCGCGTTTCCGTCTATGTGTAGAGATCGTCTCCAGCCGTGGGCAACTGGGAAAATGTGCTGCCCTTCCCTGCCCTTGCCATGAACCGAGTCCAGTTCGTACGCTCCACTTGGCTTTGGAAACGGGTGCGTGCATCACCCGACGGGCTTTCATGTCCTCGCGTTCAGCGGAAGGCAAGCCAAATACGTAAAATTGTTCAATGCGTGAGAACCTCTCCCGCCGGCGTCTGCTGGGCAATATCGGGATAGCCCTTGTTGCGGAAAACTCGTCTCGAGTTTCACCTGCTGCAGAGAGTCGGCCCAATATTGTGCTGATCTATGCCGACGATGTGGGTTATGGCGATCTCAGCTGTTACGGCGCTACCGCGGTTCGAACCCCGAATATCGACTCCATTGCGGGCGGTGGCTTGCGGTTCACCAATGCTCATGCACCGTCCGCAACCTGCACACCCACGGTATGCACTCATGACGGGCCAGTATGCCTGGCGTAAGCCGGGAACGGCCATTCTTCCAGGCGATGCGGGATTGATTATCGATCGCCAGCAACTGACGATTCCGGGGATGCTCAGAGAGGCCGGATATCGAACCGGTGTCGTGGGCAAGTGGCATCTTGGTCTGGGTACCGGCGATATCCATTGGAACGGCGAGATCAAACCCGGTCCGCTGGAGGTTGGCTTCGATTACTCCTTCATCATCCAGCTACTCCCGACCGCGTCCCTTGCGTGTTCGTCGAGAATCATCGGGTGGTGAATGCCGACCCGGCTGATCCTATCCAGATCAGTTACAAACAACCATTCCCTGGTGAGCCCACCGGACGCGATCATCCCGAACTCCTGAAGATGAAACCGAGTCATGGTCACGATATGGCGATCGTCGATGGCGTGAGCCGGATCGGGTACATGAAAGGCGGGAAGTCTGCGTTGTGGGTGGACGAAAACATTGTCGATACGCTCTCGACTCGTGCCACCAAATTTATCGAGGATAACAAAAGCAGACCTTTCTTTCTTTACTACGCCACCCACGACATCCACGTACCTCGCCTGCCCAATCCGCGATTCCGGAATAGGACGAGCATGGGGCCGCGCGGCGATGCGATTGCAGAACTCGATTGGTCCGTCGGTCAGGTGCTGGCCGCGCTCGATCGAAATGGTCTGCGGGACAACACGCTCGTTCTGTTCTCGAGCGACAACGGCCCGGTCGTCGACGACGGGTATCAGGACGAGGCGGTGGAAAAGCTCGGAACTCACAAACCGGCCGGAACCTATCGCGGAGGGAAGTACAGCAACTTCGACGGCGGTACACGCGTTCCCTTTATGGCGCAATGGCCGGGCCATATCAAGCCGGATGCGATTTCGAATGCGCTGGTGGGCCAGGTCGATTTACTCTCGACAATGGCAGCGCTGACCGGCCAGACGATCGCACGAGAGCAAGCGCCGGATAGTCTGAACGTTCTCCCCGCATTGCTGGGCAAGAGCAGCAAGGGTCGTCAATCCCTGGCGGAGCATGCGACCGTGCTCGCCCTGATTGATGGAGACTGGAAACTGATCGAAGGCAGTTCCAAAGCCGCGATCAACAAGGACACGAATACGGAACTGGGGAACAAGCCCGATCCACAACTGTACAACCTGGCAAGCGATCCGGGAGAACAGCAAAACGTGGCGGCGAAATTTCCCGGACGCGTCCAAAGTATGCTGGCTGAACTGAACGATTTTCGGGCGCGCGGCAGAAGCCGCCCTTGAGCCTAGCGCGGATAGTTGGGCGAGTAGAGCTGCGGTTCCGGTCGCAACCCCAGTCGCCCTCCGACCACGAAGGGAGCGCCGCGTTCTTCTAAATGCTGCGTCAGACGAGCACGCCATTGCTGTAACTCGGCCGTATACGTTGTGTTGCCCGAGAGCTCGTTGAGCTCATACGGGTCTTGCTCCAAGTGGAACAGTTGTTCCGCCCCATCCCTCGCGTGGAACAGATACTTCCAGCGGCCGTCCGTGAGACCGTTCCAATGAACTTCGGGCGAATAGACTACTGACTCTCGCATAATATAGCGGATCAATCAAATAAAGAGGCCTGCTTCCAGAAGGCGGTGATCAGTCGCGGTCGGCGGCACATGCGCTTGAGGGAACGGCGGGCTGCTTCGCTCAGGTCCCAAAGGTTCTTGGCACAGACGTTCGTAAGCGGCTCGTCAACACCTGTTGTGAATGGTGATGCAAGGCTGCATAGTGGTCGAGATGAAAGAGACCACAACAGAGCAACGAGCGACATCGCGAATAGATTATTGGCGTGAGCAGATTGCGCAGCAGGAACGCAGCGAGCTGCCGGTGAAGCAGTTTTGCGAGACGCATGGCATCACAGAGCAGACGTTTTACCTCTGGCGGAAGCGCCTGCGGAAACAGCCGTCCGCGCGATTTGCGTTGGTGGAGA